>JAKBZN010000022.1 GCA_021842465.1 Pseudomonadota bacterium | reverse complement strand
TTGATTTTCTTGGCTCCCCGACCTGGACTCGAACCAGGGACCTGCGGATTAACAGTCCGTCGCTCTACCGACTGAGCTATCGGGGATCACCGAAATCAGAACCCACGATTATAGCGGGAATTTTTATCTTTTCGAAACCGCGGCGATCGCATCGGCGACGGTTTCGACGTTCTTCCGATTCAGCGCGGCGATGCAGATCCGGCCTGTCGATACGGCGTAGATGGCGAACTCTTCGCGCAGCCGCGCGACCTGGGCGGCCGTCAGACCGGAATACGAAAACATGCCGCGTTGCGTGCGCACGAAGGAGAAGTCGACTCCGGGCAGCTGTTTTCCCAGCAGGGTCACGAGCGATTCGCGCATTGCCTTGATGCGTTCCCGCATTCCGCCGAGTTCGGCTTCCCAGCGGGCGCGCAATTCGGCATTGCCGAGGATCGCGGAAACCAGGGCCGCGCCATGGGTCGGCGGGTTGGAGTAGTTGGTGCGGATCACGCGTTTGAGTTGGCTCAGCACGCGGCGCGACTCGTCGGCGCCGGCGGTAACGATGGTGAGCGCGCCCACCCGCTCGCCGTAGAGCGAAAACGACTTCGAGAACGAACTGGCGATGAAGCAGGGCAGACCGCTCGCGGCGAAGCGGCGCACCACCGCGCTGTCGGGTTCGATGCCGTCGGCGAAGCCTTGGTAGGCGAGGTCCAGGAACGGGATGCAGGAGCGCTCGCGCAGGATGGCGATGACCTCGCTCCATTGCTCCGGTGCGAGGTCGACGCCGGTCGGGTTGTGGCAACAGGCGTGCAGAACGACGATGGTGCGGGGGGGCGCGGCGCGCAGCGCCGCCCGCATGCCGTCGAAATCGAGTCCGTGGGTCGCGGCATCGTAGTAGGGATATGCCGCCACCGGGAATCCCGCCGCCTCGAACAGCGCGCGGTGGTTTTCCCAACTGGGGTCGCTGATCAGCACCGGGGCGTCCGGGACGATGCGCCGAAGCAGCGCGGCGCCGAGCGACAGGGCGCCGGTGCCGCCCAGCGATTGGGCGGTCACCAGGTGGCCGCCGGCCGCGAGCTCCGACCCCGCGCCGAAAAGCAGATCCTGAACCGCGCGGTTGTAGGCCGTCGGGCCGTCGATCGGCTGGTAGCCGCGGGCGACGGGGTTCGCCAGCCGGTTGGCCTCGGCCTGCCGAACCGAATCGAGTACGGGAATTTTGCCGTCTTCGCCGAAGTAGACGCCGACGCCGAGATTGATCTTGTCCGGGCGGGGATCGGCGGCAAACGCCTCATTCAATCCCAGGATGGGGTCGGGGGGGGCAAGCTTGACAGACGAAAAAAGCGGTGCGGTCATTTCCACGCATTCGGGCAGCGGGTTTCGGGCACCCCGCGCAACCGCGCGAGTGTACACAAGGGGGCGGGGGGCGCGATCGGCCGCCGGGCGGGGAAATCCTGCATTTTCGCGGTATCTCCGAAAAATGCGCGGTAATGCTTTGATTTATAACGAGTTGTAACGAAAGATCCCATGGCGGGGGGCTAGGCAATTCATTACACGAATGCTACGATTTCCCGTTGGTGCCGCGTAAAACGGCAACGATTCTCAAGACAGGTATCTCAGGACAGGTATTCGTGCAAGCGCCGGAATCCAACTCGCCATTTCGCCTGCACCGGCCGTATCCTCCCGCGGGAGATCAGCCGGCGGCGATCGCGCGCCTGATGGAAGGCCTGGCCGACGGCCTGACCTGTCAGACCCTGCTCGGCGTGACCGGCTCCGGCAAGACGTACACGATGGCCAACGTCATTGCCCAAACTGGTGTGCCGGCGCTGGTGCTGGCGCCGAACAAGACGCTGGCGGCGCAACTATACGCCGAGATGCGGGAGTTCTTTCCCGACAACGCGGTCGAATACTTCGTATCGTACTACGACTACTACCAGCCCGAGGCGTACGTGCCGGCGCGCGACCTGTACATCGAAAAGGACAGCGCGATCAACGAGCACATCGAGCAGATGCGCTTGTCGGCGACGAAGTCGCTGCTCGAGCGGCGCGACGTGGTGATCGTCGGCACCGTGTCGTCGATCTACGGCATCGGCGACCCGAGCGAATACCACGCGATGATTCTGGTGCTGCGCACCGGCGACCGACTGGGCCGGCGCGAAGCGATCGCGCGGCTGGTGGCGATGCAGTATGTGCGCAACGACGCGGAGTTCGTGCGCGGCACGTTTCGCGTGCGCGGCGACACCATCGACGTGTTCCCTTCGGAACACGCCGAACTGGCGGTGCGGATCGACCTGCTCGACGATGAGGTCGAACGCATCGAGCTGTTCGATCCCTTGACCGGCCGCGTGCGGCAGCAGGTGCCGCGGTTCACGGTGTATCCCTCTTCGCACTACGTCACGCCGCGCGAGACCGTGTTGCGCGCCATCGAGACGATCCGCGAGGAACTCGCGCAGCGCACGGACGAGTTGTATGGCGCCGGCAAGGTGGTGGAGGCGCAGCGCCTCGAGCAGCGTACGCGGTTCGACCTCGAGATGTTGTCGGAGCTGGGGTTCTGCAAGGGCATCGAGAACTACACGCGGCACCTGTCCGGCGCCGCGCCGGGCGAGCCGCCGCCGACGCTGGTCGATTATCTGCCGCCGGACGCGCTGCTGTTCATCGACGAGTCGCACGTCACGGTGCCGCAGTTGGGGGGGATGTACCGCGGCGACCGCGCGCGCAAGCAGACCCTGGTCGAATACGGGTTCCGCCTGCCGTCGGCGCTGGACAATCGGCCGTTGCGTTTCGATGAGTTCGAGGGCAAGATGCGTCGGTGCGTTTTCGTGTCGGCGACTCCCGGGGAATACGAACTGGCTCGTTCTTCGCAAGTGGTCGAGCAGGTGGTCCGGCCGACCGGGCTGGTCGATCCGCGCCTGGAGGTGCGTCCGGCGCGCACGCAGGTCGACGACGTGCTGTCCGAGATTGCGCTGCGCGTCGCGCGGGGGCAGCGGGTGTTGATCACCACGCTCACCAAGCGCATGGCCGAGGACCTCACCGGGTTTCTGGGCGAGCACGGCGTGCGGGTGCGCTACCTCCACTCGGACGTCGACACCGTCGAGCGGGTGGAAATCATCCGCGATCTGCGTGCGGGCGTCTTCGACGTGCTCGTGGGCATCAATCTCCTGCGGGAAGGACTGGATCTGCCCGAGGTCGGCCTGGTGGCGATCCTCGATGCCGACAAGGAGGGGTTCCTGCGTTCGGAGCGCTCCCTCATCCAGACGATCGGGCGGGCGGCGCGCAATCTCGAGGGTACGGCAATCCTATACGCCGATGTGGTTACCGATTCGATGCGTCGGGCCATGGAGGAAACGGAACGGCGGCGTTCGCGGCAGAGCGAATTCAACGCGCGCAACGGCATCGTGCCGCGGGGCGTGCGCAAGGAGGTGCGCGAATTGATCGACGGAATCCTCGATTCCGTCGCCGCGGATGCGGAGGCGCTGCTCGTGGGCGAGCCGGAGCCGGCCTACGGCGCCATGACCGAACGGGATCTGGGGCGCGAAATCAAGCGCCTGGAGAAGCAGATGCGCGATTTTGCGCGCGACCTGCGCTTCGAGGATGCGGCGCGGGTGCGCGACCGCCTTGCGCGGTTGCGGGAGCGGGCGTTCGTTTCCGCCGACGGCCCCGATCGCGAAGAGGCGATCTCCGGGACGTGAACTTTCTTTTTGCAGAAAAGTCTTTTACAGCTGACGACATTGTTGGAACGAAGATGCGAACGATGAGAACGGAAAACGTGGGTGGCGGAACTGCCGTACGGGAACAAGACTCGATCACGACCCAGTCGGGAGCCAAGGCGGCGACCCATACGACGAGGGTCCTTTTCGTGTGTATGGGCAATATCTGCCGGTCGCCCACGGCGCACGGCGTGTTCCGCAAGATGGTGGCGGAGGCGGGGCTGGACGGGAGCGTCCACGTCGAGTCCGCGGGAACCCATGCCTACCATGTGGGCGAGGCGCCGGACGCCCGTGCCCAGCAGGCGGCCAAGCGGCGCGGCGTCGACATCAGCGACCTGCGGGCGCGGCAGGTGAGCCAGGACGACTATCACAATTTCGACCTGATCCTCGCGATGGACTGGGAAAACCTTTCCTTGCTGCAACAGCAGTGCCCGCGCGGGCAGAAGCACAAGCTGCACCTGCTGATGCGGTTCGCCGGAGAGCATGATGCGGCCACGGTGCCGGATCCCTACTACGGCGGCAGCGAGGGATTCAATACCGTCCTCGACTATGTCGAGGACGCGTGCCAAGGCCTGATCGAAGTCGTTCGCCGCCGGGCGACGATGTACGCCGCAGCCTGAGCCGGGCATGCGGAACCGACAACGCCGTCCTTCGGGGCGGCGTTGTTTTTTGGCGATTGTGCGGTTTGCGATGGTGGAAAGTTGACTTATTTGCTTGGGATCCCTATTATTCTCGATAGATTTTGTCGGGAATTGCAGGGTGGCCCGACGGAACGAAATACGTCTCAGGAAGCATTTTCCAGTCTATCCGTTGCGGAGAGAAACCATGCGACTGACAACCAAAGGGCGCTTTGCGGTCACGGCGATGATCGATCTGGGCATGCGCCATCACAAAGGGCCTGTGACGCTGGCGGGAATCAGCCAGCGTCAATCGATCTCGCTGTCCTATCTCGAACAGTTGTTCGCGAAATTGCGGCGTCACAGCCTGGTCGAGAGCACCCGGGGGCCGGGTGGCGGTTATCGGCTGGGCAAGTCGGCCGGAGACATCTCCGTCGCGGACATCATTTTCGCGGTGGACGAGCCGCTCGATGCCACGTTGTGCGGCGGCCGCGGCAACTGCGACAACGACCAGCGTTGCATGACGCATGAGTTGTGGACCAACCTGAACCGGCAGATGATCGACTACCTGGATTCGGTCTCGCTGGCCGATCTGGTCGCGCAGCAGCACCAGAACGCCCATGCCGCACCGCGCCCGGCGTCGGTTGCGCCGATGCCGGTCGGCAATCGCTGGGCGACCGGCGGCGCACGGGCGACGGCGGACGAAAGCACCACGGTGTAACCCTCTTTCCGGATTCTTTCGACTTGCGATGAAACTTCCCATCTATCTCGATTATTCCGCCACGACCCCCATCGATCCCCGGGTCGTCGACCGTATGCTGCCCTACCTGCGCGAGCACTTCGGCAATCCGGCGTCGCGCAGCCATGCCTTCGGATGGGAGGCCGAACGCGCGGTGGAGACCGCGCGCGGGCAGGTGGCCGAACTGGTCAACGCCGATCCGCGCGAGATCATCTGGACTTCGGGTGCGACCGAGTCCATCAATCTCGCGCTCAAGGGCGCCGCGCACTTCTATCGCGACAAGGGTCGGCATCTCGTCACGGTGAAGACCGAACACAAGGCGACGCTCGATTCGATGCGCGAACTGGAGCGCGAGGGCTTCGAGGTCACCTATCTCGACGTCGGCGGTGACGGGCTGATCGACCTCGATGCGTTCGCGGCGAGCCTGCGGGCCGACACCATCCTGGCGTCGGTCATGTTCGTCAACAATGAAATCGGCGTGATCCAGGACATCGAGGCGATTGGACGGATCTGCCGCGAGCGCGGCGTGATGCTCCACGTCGATGCGGCGCAGGCGACCGGAAAGCTGGCAATCGATCTCGGTGCGCTGCCGGTCGACCTGATGTCGTTTTCCGCGCACAAGACCTATGGGCCCAAGGGGATCGGGGCGCTCTACGTCCGGCGCAAGCCGCGGGCGCGGCTGGAGGCGCAGATGCATGGCGGCGGGCACGAGCGCGGATTGCGCTCGGGCACGCTGGCGACGCATCAGATCGTCGGGATGGGCGAGGCGTTTCGCATCGCGGGCGAGGAGATGGGCACGGAAATCGAGCGGATGCGCGTGCTGCGCGACCGCCTGTGGACGGGCCTGCAGGGGATCCAGGAGGTCTACCTCAACGGCGATGCCGAGCGGCGGGTGGCCCATAACCTCAACGTCAGCTTCAATTTTGTGGAAGGTGAATCGCTGATCATGGCGGTCAAGGACCTGGCGGTGTCGTCGGGGTCGGCCTGCACGTCGGCGAGCCTGGAGCCGTCCTACGTGTTGCGGGCGCTGGGGCGCAGCGACGAACTGGCGCACAGTTCGATCCGGTTCACGGTCGGTCGCTTCACGACGATCGAGGAAATCGACTACGCGGTGCGGCTGGTTGCGGATAAGGTTGCTAAGCTTCGGGCGATGTCGCCGTTGTGGGAGATGCATCAGGATGGAATCGATCTCAATACGGTGCAGTGGGCGGCACACTGAGGGATTCCGGGTAATGGGTGAGGCCCGTGATCCGGACCCCGTTCCCCCGTTCCGGACGGGCGGGGGAGGGGAAAAGGGCCGGGCCAGTGCATTCGTCAAGACGCCAATCATCGGGCGGGAGGCATAGGAAATGTCGTACAGCGAGAAAGTCATCGATCATTACGAGAATCCGCGCAACGTCGGTTCCTTCGACAAGGACGATCAGGCGGTGGGGACCGGGATGGTGGGGGCGCCGGCCTGCGGCGACGTGATGAAGCTGCAGATTCGCGTCAACGAGGATGGCGTGATTGAAGATGCCCGCTTCAAGACCTACGGTTGCGGCTCGGCGATCGCCTCGAGTTCGCTGGTCACCGAGTGGGTCAAGGGCAAGACGCTCGATCAGGCGATGGAGATCCGCAACACCGCGATCGCCGAGGAACTCGCCCTGCCGCCGGTGAAAATCCATTGTTCGATCCTTGCCGAAGACGCGATCAAGGCGGCGATCGAAGATTACCGTAGCAAGCGCGGCGGCACCGAGGAATCCGCGGCATCCGCGCTTTCGGCGGCGGCGTAAAGGGGCAGGCCGATGGCAGTCACTCTCACGGAGCGCGCCGCCCGCCACGTTGCGGCGTATATCGAGCGACGCGGCAAGGGCGTCGGCGTGCGGCTCGCGGTGCAGACCACCGGTTGTTCCGGCATGGCCTACAAACTCGAGTTCGCCGACGCGGCCGATCCCCAGGACGTTCAGTTTGAAACCAACGGCGTCCGGGTTCTGGTCGATCCGCGCAGTCTCGCGTACCTCGACGGCACCGAACTGGACTATGTCCGCGAGGGCTTGAACGAGGGCTTCCGGTTCAACAATCCCAACGAGAAGGACCGCTGCGGTTGCGGCGAGTCGTTCCGGGTCTGAAATGCGTTCCGGATCCCGCGCTCCGCGGGGTTCGGGCGATGTCTCCGTCGTGTCCCAGCTTCCGGAATATTTTGCCCTCTTCGGCCTCGCGCCCCGTTTTGCGCTCGATCCGCAGCGTCTTGCCGCGGCCTATCGGGAGGTGCTCGTTCAGGTGCACCCCGACCGGCACGCGGCTGCGGGTGCGGCGCAGCAGCGCGTGGCGATGCAGATGGCAAGCCATGCCAACGAGGCCTACCGGATCCTGAAGTCCGACAGCGCGCGTGCGGCATATCTGTGCCGGATGCACGGTGCGCTTTCCGACGGCGTCGAGTCGTCGCGGCGCATCCCCGCGGAATTTCTCGCGTTGCAGATGCGCTGGCGCGAAGCCTGGGAGGAGGCCGAGGATCCTGAGGCCCGGCGCGCGCTCCGCCGGGAAGTGGATGCCACGCACGCGGAGCTGCTGACCCGCATCACCGGCGAGATCGACGAGCGGGGGGACTATGCCGCCGCTGCCGACAGTGTTCGGGCGTTGCTGTTCGTCGAAAAATTCATCGAAAAAATGGCCGCGGATACCGCGGATTGATCATGGCTCTTTTGCAAATCGCCGAACCGGGGCAATCCGCCGCGCCGCACCAGCACCGTCTGGCCGTGGGAATCGACCTCGGAACGACGAATTCCCTGGTCGCGACCGTGCGCAGCGGCGCGCCGGTGGTGTTGCCGGATGAACAAGGCCATGCCTTGCTGCCGTCGGTCGTCTGGTATCGCGGCGACGCGCCGCCGGTGGTCGGCGCCGAGGCGCAGCAGAATCAGGCGAGTGACCCGCGCAACGTCATTTCCTCGGCCAAGCGCCTGATGGGCCGCGGCCGCCCCGACATCGCCCACATCGAGAACCTGCCCTACGATTTCGTCGATGCGCCGGGCATGCTGCAGTTGCGCACCGCGGCTGGGGTCAAGAGTCCGGTGGAAGTGTCGGCCGACATCCTGAACGTGCTGCGCGATCGCGCCGAACGTTCGCTGGGCGGAGCGCTGACCGGCGCGGTCATCACGGTTCCCGCGTACTTCGACGACGCCCAGCGGCAGGCGACGCGCGACGCGGCGCGGATTGCCGGAATCCCGGTGTTGCGGCTGCTCAACGAGCCCACCGCGGCGGCGGTCGCCTATGGACTCGACAGCGGTGCCGAAGGCGTTTTCGTCGTTTACGACCTGGGCGGCGGCACGTTCGACGTGTCGGTCCTGCGGCTCAGCAAGGGGGTGTTCGAGGTGCTGGCGACCGGCGGCGACAGCGCGCTGGGCGGCGACGATTTCGACCATCGCTTGTATTGCTGGATACTCGAGCAGGCCAATCTTTCGCTGCTGGCTCCCGAGGACATCCGGCTGCTGACGGCGCGCGCACGTGCGGCGAAGGAGCAGCTTTCGACGCGCGATCGCGCCACCATCCAGGCGCGGCTCTCCGACCACCGGTGGGTCAACCTGAACATCGGGCGGGAGACGTTTTTCGGAATCACCCAGCACCTGGTCCAGAAGACCGTGGATGCGGCGCGGCGCACGCTGCGTGATGCCGGGGTCCCGGTGGCGGACGTGCAGGGCGTCGTCCTCGTCGGCGGCGCCACCCGCATGCCGCATCTGCGCAAGGCGGTCGAGGAGTTGTTCGGACAGCCGCCGCTGGACCGCATCGACCCCGACCAGGTCGTGGCCCTGGGCGCGGCGATGCAGGCCAATCTGCTGGTCGGCAATCGACCGCCCGGCGACGACTGGCTGCTGCTCGACGTGATCCCGCTGTCGCTCGGCATCGAGACGATGGGGGGGCTGGTCGAGCGCATCATCCCGCGGAACTCGACGATTCCCACCGCGCGTGCCCAGGACTTCACCACGTTCCAGGACGGGCAGCGGGCGCTGGCGCTGCACGTGGTGCAGGGCGAACGGGATCTGGTCGATCACTGCCGGTCGCTGGCGCGATTCGAGTTGCGCGGACTGCCGCCGATGGCCGCGGGGGCGGCGCGCGTGCGCGTGCGCTTCCAGGTCGATGCCGACGGGTTGCTCTCGGTGAGCGCCACCGAGGCCGTGAGCGGCGTCGAGGCCTCGGTCACGGTCAAGCCGTCGTATGGCCTGGGCGACGAGGACGTCGCGCGCATGCTTGCCGACTCGTTCGGGGCGGCGGAGCGGGATCGCGATGCGCGCATGCTGCGCGAGCAGCAGGTCGAGGCGCGGCGGATGATCGAGGCGACTCGCGCGGCGCTGCGCGCGGACGGGGATCTCCTCGATGCCGGCGAGCGGGCGGAAATCGAGGCGGCGGTCGAGCAACTCGCCGCGGCGGAGCAGGCCGGCCATGCCGATGCGATCGCCGGGGCCGGCGCGCAACTTTCGGCGGCGACCGAGAACTTCGCGATGCTGCGGATGAACCGCTCGATCCGCGCGGCCCTGGCCGGCGCCAAGGTCGACGAGGTCTTGACGGGGAACAAGTAGCCATGCCGACGATTCGCGTTCTTCCGCACGAGGATGTCTGCCCCGAGGGGGCGACGGTCACCGCCCGGCGCGGGCAAAGCATCTGCCGCGCGCTGCTCGAAGCCGGTGTGCCGATCGAGCATGCCTGCGAACTCTCCTGCGCCTGCACGACCTGTCATATCATCGTGCGCGAAGGGTTTTCCTCGCTTGCGCCGTCCGAGGAGGACGAGGACGACCTGCTCGACAAGGCGTGGGGGCTGACGCCGCTCTCGCGCCTGTCGTGTCAGGCGATCGTCGCCGATCAGGACCTCGTGGTGGAGATTCCCCGGTATTCGATCAACCAGGTGAAGGAGGGGAAGCAATGAGTCCCGCAATGCTGCATTGGACGGATTCGATCGCGATCGCCCAGGCCTTGCTGGAAGAGCATCCGCACGTCGATCCCCGGGCCATCCGTTTCACCGATCTGCATCGGTGGGTATGCGAACTCGACGGCTTCGCCGACCATCCGGACCGGTCCAACGAGAAAATTCTCGAGGCGATCCAGATGGCGTGGATCGAAGAAGCGGAGTAGCGGTTCCCCGGCGCCGCCGGGTTCGCCGACGGGCATCCGGTTCGCGCTCGCGGAAACCGGGGTTACGCCGGTCCGCTCATCGCGAGCGGGTCTTGAGCAGCCGCGCCTGTTCGCGCTTCCAGTCCCGGTCCTGTTCCGCCGCCCGCTTCTCGAACTGTCGCTTGCCTTTGGCGAGCCCCAGGGCGAGTTTCACCCGCCCACGGGAGAAGTGCAGGTCGAGCGGAACCAGGGTGTAGCCGGCACGCTCGACCTTGCCGATCAGTTTGCGGATCTCCTCGGCGCGCAACAGCAGCTTGCGCGTGCGCGTGGGGTCGGCGTGGATGTGCGTCGAGGTGGTGGGCAGGATGCCGATGTGCGCATTGAGCAGGAAAAGCTCTTCGCCGCGGATGATGACGTAGGCTTCGTTCATCTGCGCGCGGCCGGCGCGGATGCTCTTGACTTCCCAGCCTTCGAGCACGAGTCCGGCCTCGAAGCGCTCTTCGATCTGGTAGTCGTGGCGGGCCTTGCGGTTCTGGGTGATGGACATTATCGAAATAGTGTAACAATGGCGCCCCATGCATCGCGTTCACCGTTCCGTCATCGTTCCTTACCGTTGTCCACAGATGTTCGCCCTGGTGCGTGACGTGGCACAGTACCCCAAGTTCCTGCCGTGGTGCGCGGCGAGCCACGTCCAGCCGCCGGTCGACGCGCTGGCCGACGGGGAAGCGCTCGTGGCCCGGGTCGACATCGCCTACATGGGCGTCCGCAGTTCCTTCACGACCCGAAACATTCACCACGGATGCGAAACGATCGATCTCACGCTGGTCGACGGGCCGTTCCGCGACCTGCATGGGCGCTGGAGTTTCCAGCCGCTGCGGGAGGAGGGCTGCAAGGTGACGCTCGATCTGCACTACCGGTTCGCCGCGGGCCTGCTCGGGCGGGTGGTGGCGCCGGTGTTCGAGCACGTCGCGAATTCCCTCATCGACGCGTTCGCCGAGCGCGCCGACCAGATTTATGGAACCGGCGCCTGAGGGCGGGTTGCGGTTGCAGGCGTTGGTGGTCTACGCGCTGCCGGATCGCCAGTGGGCGCTGCCGGTGACGGTGGCGGCGGGCGCACGGATCCGGGACGCGATCGCGCAATCGGGGATCGCCGTAGCCTGCCCCGAGCTACCCGGGGGGGCGGAAGGCCCTTGGGACGTGGGCGTGTTCAACCGTGCGGCCATGCCCGACGATCTCGTCCGCGACGGCGACCGGATCGAGATCTATCGATCGCTGCAAATCGACCCCAAAGAGGCTCGGCGGCTGCGTGCCGGCGCGCGGCGTTAATTGCAGTTGCTGCTGATCTGATCCTGCAGTTGCTGCGCTTGCGCGGTGCGCTGCTGGTCGGAGAGGAAGGTCGGGGCACCGCCGTTCGGATCTTGCTGCAGGACCTGCATTCCCAGCATCTGGAGCGAGGCCAGTCGCCCGCGCAGGCGGTTGCATTCGGCATCCCGTCGGGCCTGTTCGGCTTCCTGCCGTTGCTCCGCTTCCTGCCGTTTCTTGAACCACTTGTCGAAACGCTTCTCCGCATTGGCGTCGCGCTCCTGCGTTTCCTTGGTGCTCCTTCCCGGCGGCGCCGCGGCGGGCATGGTGGCCGGGTTCGGCTGCTGGAAGATCTGGCGCGGGGGAATGTCGGCCGGTGGCGGGGTATCGGAATAGGTGACGTGGCCGCTGGCATCGCGCCATGCCCATTGGGCCTCGGCGCACCGGGGAGCGATCGCGATCGCGGCGACTACGGCAAAGGCGGTAACGGTAGCGATGCCGCATTGCGGAATTCGGGTGGGTCCCATGCCGGAATCTCCCGGGGAATCGGTGATTCCGGCATTGTATGCAGGGAACGGCAGGGTGGCGCGCAGCCGCGGGTCATCCGGTCGGATGCGGGCGGGGCGAGGGCAGGGGCGGGCGGCGATTCCCGGGCGTTCGCACGGGGTCCGCTGCCGGTATAATTCGCTTTTGCGTCATGAGGATGAGCATGCGGTTCCGCGACAAGGCGCTGACTTTCGACGACGTGCTTCTGGTGCCGGCATATTCGGCCGTGCTTCCCCGGGAGACCGATCTTTCCACGCGGCTGACCCGCCGCATTCCCCTGAATCTTCCGCTGGTGTCGGCCGCGATGGACACCGTGACCGAGGCACGCCTGGCGATCGCCCTGGCGCAGGAAGGGGGGATCGGAATCATCCACAAGAACCTGTCGGCCGAGCAGCAGGCGGCGGAGGTCGCGAAGGTCAAGCGGCACGAAGCCGGAATCCTGCGCGATCCGATCACGATTCCGCCCACCATGCGGGTGGGCGAGGTCATGGCGCTCACGCGCGAACACAAGATTTCCGGTCTTCCGGTGATCGACGCGGCGGGGCGGGTGGTGGGCATCGTCACCAACCGTGACCTGCGCTTCGAAACGCGCACGGAAATCCCGGTCGAACAGATCATGACCCCGCGCGAGCGGCTGGTCACCGTGCGCGAGGGCGCCACCCTCGAAGAGGCCAAGGCGCTTCTGCATCGCCACCGCCTGGAGCGCGTGGTGGTCATCGACGACGATTTCGCGCTGCGCGGTCTCATCACCGTCAAGGACATCACCCGCACCACCGAACACCCGTATGCCGCCAAGGATGAACTGGGCAAGTTGCGCGTCGGCGCGGCGGTCGGCACCAGCGAGGCGGAAGAAGGGCGTGTCGAGGCGCTGGTGCGCGCGGGGGTCGACGCGATCGTGGTCGACACCGCCCACGGCCACAGCCAGGGCGTGCTCGAGCGCGTGCGCTGGGTCAAGCGCAACTTCCCGCAGGTCGAGGTGATCGGCGGCAACATCGCCACCGGCGAAGCCGCGCGCGCGCTGGTCGAACACGGCGCGGACGGGGTCAAGGTCGGCATCGGCCCGGGCTCGATCTGCACCACGCGCATCATCGCCGGTGTGGGCGTGCCGCAGATCACCGCGATCCTCGACGTTGCGCGAGCCCTCGAAGGAACCGGCGTGCCGCTCATCGCGGACGGCGGTGTGCGCTATTCCGGCGACGTTGCCAAGGCGCTGGCGGCGGGCGCGTCCACCGTGATGATGGGCAGCGCCTTTGCTGGAACCGAAGAGGCCCCGGGCGAACTCATCCTGTACGAGGGACGCTCGTACAAGGCCTATCGCGGCATGGGCAGCCTGGGCGCGATGAAGCGCGGCGCTGCCGACCGCTACTTCCAGGACAACGAGGCCAACGTCGACAAGCTCGTCCCCGAAGGCATCGAAGGCATGGTGCCGTTCAAGGGCAGCGTCGTGGCCATCATTTTCCAGATGGCCGGCGGCGTGCGTTCCAGCATGGGCTATTGCGGGTGCCGGACGATCGAGGAGATGCGCACCCACGCCGAGTTCGTGCAGATCACGAACGCCGGCATGCGGGAGTCGCACGTCCATGACGTGCGGATCACCAAGGAAGCGCCCAACTATCGGGTCGAATAGCGTGCGGCGGGCAGCCGGGCCCGCCCGCTCGTCGGAATCCCACTCCTCGCGGCAGGCCCGGCTGTCCGCCGCTTGGTGTTTCCTATGCAACACGACCGCATCCTGATCCTGGACTTCGGCTCCCAGGTGACCCAACTCATCGCCCGGCGCGTGCGCGAAGCGCGGGTGTATTGCGAAATCCACCCCTGCGACATGCCGGAGGAGGCGATCCGGGCCTTCGCGCCGTGCGGGGTCATCCTCTCGGGCAGCCATCAGTCGGCCTACGAGGAATCCACCGATCGCGCGCCCGACGTCGTATTCCGGCTCGGCGTGCCCGTGCTGGGGATCTGCTATGGCATGCAGACGATGGCGCAGCAGTTGGGCGGGCGCGTGGAGTCCGGCGCGAAGCGGGAATTCGGCTTCGCGCAGGTGCGCGCCCGCGGGCACACCCGCCTGCTGGAAGGTTTGCAGGATGCCAGCGGCGCCAAGGGCGAAGCCTTGCTCGACGTCTGGATGAGCCATGGCGACAAGGTCGCGGAACTGCCCGCGGGCTTTGCGGTGATGGCCGAGACCGACAGTTGCCCGATCGCCGGCATGGCCGACGAATCGCGGCGCTTCTACGGCGTGCAGTTCCATCCCGAGGTCACCCATACCCGCCAGGGGCAGGAGCTGCTCACGCGTTTCGTGCGAGACATCTGCGGCTGTCGCGGCGACTGGAACATGCCCGATTACGTCGATGAGGCGGTGGCGCGCATCCGCGAACAGGTGGGAACGGAGGAAGTCGTATTGGGGCTGTCCGGCGGTGTCGATTCGTCGGTGGCGGCCCTGCTGATCCATCGCGCGATCGGCCGGCAGCTGACCTGCGTGTTCGTCGACAACGGCTTGCTGCGGCTCGATGAGGCGCAGCAGGTCGTCGACATGTTCGAGCGCCACCTGGGGCTGCACCTCGTCGTGGTCGACGCCTCCGGGCGCTTCCTCGGCAAGCTCGCCGGGGTCTCCGACCCCGAGGCCAAGCGCAAGATCATCGGGCGCGAGTTCGTCGAGCTCTTCCAGGAGGAAGCGGCCCGGCTGCCGAACGTCAAGTGGCTGGCGCAGGGCACGATCTATCCCGACGTGATCGAATCGGCCGGCGCGAAATCCAAGAAGGCGGTGACGATCAAGTCGCACCACAACGTCGGCGGCCTGCCCGACACGCTGCACCTCAAGCTGCTCGAACCGCTGCGCGAGCTATTCAAGGACGAAGTGCGCGCGCTGGGCATCGCGCTCGGCCTGCCGCGCGAGATGGTGTACCGCCATCCGTTTCCCGGGCCGGGGCTGGGCGTGCGCATCCTGGGCGAAGTCCGGCGCGACTATGCGGATCTCCTGCGTCGCGCCGACGCGATCTTCATCGAGGAGCTGCGCGCGAGCGGCTGGTACGACAGGACCAGCCAGGCGTTCGCCGTGTTCCTGCCGGTGAAGAGCGTCGGGGTGATGGGCGACGGGCGGACCTACGAATGGGTGGTCGCATTGCGCGCGGTGCAGACGCAGGACTTCATGACCGCACACTGGGCGCCGCTGCCCCACGAACTGCTCGGCAAGGTATCCAACCGCATCATCAACGAAGTGCGCGGCATCAATCGGGTCGTGTACGACATCAGCGGAAAGCCGCCGGCGACGATCGAGTGGGAGTGATTCTGCGTCTTTTTCTGTCTATCGGCCACGATCTCAGCCAGCACCTGCATCAGGGTGCGATCGTCGAGGGCGCGCACGATGTTCAGCAGCCCATACAGCAGTTGGTCTGACGAGAGCGATAGATGCTGAACGCCGTACTTGCTGAACATCACAATGGCGATTTCGGGACCCTGAAGTGCAAGAAACTGGACGAGCGAGTGACGGGTCCTCGATCCGATCATGTGGCTTGTTCATCCGCAGGTGGCTTGGCCGCGCCATTCGCCTGTTGAGCCAGGTCGGCGCAGACCTTCATGAGTTCATCAAAGGGCAGAGCATCGCCGATCATGACCTGGTCTTCGATCATTTTGGCGTAGTCCATTGCGAGGGCTTCGCGGGCGCCACCATCGGGCACGATCTGCAAACGACCTTCCACCGCCATGATGTAGTCGATCGTCTCTCCGTCGACATCCTTCTCGATGAAGAAGTGCGACTTGTGCTCGGCGACGGCACGAGCAACAGCGCGGTCATCGATCGCTGTTCGGAAGTAAGGGCTACGCATGATCGCGGCCAGATCGTGCCAATGCCGCGCGTAGCGCTCGCCACGAATTCGTCCCTGCGCGCAGTAAACGTGCGTTGCAGTGGCCTTCTCCCAGAAAGTCCGAGCGACACTCATGACCAAAGGTGATGCGGTTGGAAACGTCACACCGCCGACCAGACTGTGCATGTCGCACGCGACGGGTACGACCTGGTGCGGCTCTCCGGTCGCCCGGGCGCCGAACTCCAACGTGACAACGGGGCCCATGTAGCCAGTTCCCTGCTTGGCCGCCGGGTAATGGAGCAGCAACTTGTCGTGCTCGGTGCCCGCGATTTCCAATGTGGCATTCAACTTCGCAAGCTCCATGGCTTTTTGAAGTATCGGCTGCACTTCGCATGCGATCCACTCAGGCAGGCGGTCGCGAACAGCTTTGGTCCACTTGCCGGCTTGGCTGCGACTCTTCGGCAGGAATTCTGCGCCGCCGGTGAGATCGCCTATCAGCTTGCGGATGTCGTAAGTGAGGTCAAGGTCCTCGGAGAACCGGTCGATGATCTTGTAGGCCTTGGAAAGCGAGGTTCCTCCCTTGAAGGTGAGGTCGGTCGCAAGCGCCGACTCGAAAAGAGCGCCAAGCGTCCAGACGACCCACACATCCTTTTCAAGTAAGTGCGTTGGCCTACCGGTCTTCGCGCGGGCCTGTTCGAGGACTTCGCTTTGATCTTCAGTGCTGAGTGCGAAATAGTATTCAGCCACGAAGCGCTTCTTCGCCGATGGCGCGCGCCATCCAGGAGGGAAGAGCAGCGCGCGCGGAGGTCAACGTCCGCCATTCGGAAGGGGGCAGCGTGCGCCGCAGCGCTACCAACGACTCGCGCACGTGACTCGGCCCCATCCATGCCAAAGCCCGCACCGCAGCGCCGGCCTGACCAGAGCCCAGAGCGAGCATCCAGCGCGGAGCGTGCTTGACCGTGATTTCGGAGCGCCCCAGCTTGAGCTTGCGTGTGCGACCCGAAGTCAGATAGACCTCGCGAACCGGGATCTGCTGGGTCAGGCCTAGCGCATTGGCAGAGTTGGCGCCGTGGGGCGTAACCACTTCGCCGCTATGTGCAGCCAGCGCATGCACCACTTTTTCCGGGGAGGGGGCCCGAGTTCCGAAGCGGCTTGAGACCGGCGTGACATAGGTGCCGCGTGCCACACGCAACAGCTTGCCTTCCCTGGTGAGTCGGGAAAGTGCTTGGTCGATGGCAGCGCGGTTTCCCAAATGCAGGAATTCCTTGGGCGACAGCACACCTCCCTCTGGCAGGGATGTAGCGTGGGACAGGATGGAAGTTGGGAGTGTGCTCATGGGGACCTCGAATCAGAATCGTATCACCATTTCTGACATTTTGCCAACCGGAAGCCTGCTTTCTGCTCCGCAAAGTTGACGAAATTCGATAAGCGCACCAAAATCCAGTTGACGAATTTAAGGAAGTGAGATCAATGGCTTGGAGGTCTCGTTGATCATCGAGTGGGAGTGAATTTAGAAAAAATATAATAGTCGTAGTCTAGCTACGACTGGACGCACAATTTTAAATTGCCTTCCGCTTGAAAAAGATGTAGAAGTCGTAGCATGACTACGACTTCTACAAGCAAGCTAAATGCGCTCTACACCCGGTTGTCACCGGGAGCGCCGCTGACCTCGCAGGATCTGGCAGCGTTGGGCATCTCCGCCGACCTGGCGGTCCACTACGTCCGGGCGGGGTGGCTGATGCGCCTAGCCCGTGGCGTATACGGCCGCCCAAACGACGCCCTGGCTCTGTATCCCAGTCTGCTGCAGTTGCAGCGCGGATTCGAGGGGATGCACGTCGGCGGCAAGTCGGCACTGGACTGGTACGGCGTGCGCCAGTACGTCTCGCAGCACCCCGTTCTGCACCTGTACGGCTGGAAGGCAGCCCGCCTGCCGGAATGGTTCACCCAACGATTTCCGGCCGAGTACCACCGCAAGCGCCTGTTCGACGAGAAGCCGGACACTCTTCTCCACGTCGGCCCTTTCGAGAAGCGCAACGGGGCGCCGCAGGTGTCGGCGCCGGAGCGTGCATTGCTGGAACTGTTGAGCGAAGTCGGCGTGCGCCAGGCGTTGCAGGAAGCTCGCGAAATCGTCGAAAGCGCCTACAACCTCCGTGCTGACGTGCTGCGCGAACTGTTGCAGCACTGCACGAACGTCAAGACCGTGCGGCTGTGCCTGCAACTCGGGCGGGAGGCCTCGCTGCCCTGGGCGGAGAAGCTCGATCCGGGCACGCTGCCGAAGGGCAGCAACCGACCCTGGGTGTCGCGGTCGGCCGACGGACTGCTGGTGCTCAAGCCATGAACCAGACCTATCTCGATACGGCGCGCCTGCTGACGCAGGTGGCGCCGCTGGTGCTCGTGGACGACACCTTCGCTTTGAAGGGTGGCACGGCGATCAATCTGTTCGTGCGCGAGATGCCGCGCTTGTCGGTCGATCTCAATCTGGTATTTCCCGATCACACGCTGCCGCGCGACGAGGCGCTCGCGAATCGCCAACGCCGGGAAGCAAGTGAACGATGAAGGTCAGCATGGTCGACCGAACATCATTGCCGGCGGCCAAGATTGCGCTCTTTCGTTCGCTGTTCCGCGTTCGCGACGACGTATACGCGCGGCGATTCGAAAGCAAGAGGACCGGCAAGTCGGGTTACGCCCCCGCCTGCGCCAACGAATGGGTACGCGGCGTCTGCGAGAAGCCGCGTATCAAGTGCGCGGACTGTCCTCACCGCCGATTCCTTCCGCTCACCGATGACGTCATCCGTTGGCACCTCTCCGGATGCGACCTTGACGGCGAGCCCTTCGTCGCCGGGGGCTATCCGCTGTTCCAGGACGAAACCTGCGCCTTTCTGGCAATCGACTTCGATAAGGCCGAGTGGGGTGCAGACTCGGTGGCATTTCTCCAAACCTGTCGTCGCATGCATCTGCCTGCTGCACTCGAGCGGTCGCGTTCCGGGCGGGGCGGGCATGTCTGGCTGTTCTTCGAGGAGGCCATACCGGCGGCCCTGGCCAGGCGGCTTGGTTCCTCCCTGCTGACGGAGACCATGGAGCGCCGACCGGACGTCGGCTTGGATTCCTATGACCGGCTGTTCCCGAACCAGGACTTCTTGCCCCAAGGCGGATTCGGAAACCTGATCGCCTTGCCGTTGCAAAAAGTTCCGCGCGATCAGGCAAACAGTGTATTTGTCGACGACAACCTGAAACCGTGGCCAGACCAATGGGCGTTTCTGGCCGGCCAGCAAAGGGTAGGGCGGGCACAAGCCGAAGGCCTGGTCCAGGAGGCGGAGAGGCGCGGTCGCGTGCTCGGCGTTCGCTTGCCGTCCGATGAAGAGGACGACATCGCACCGTGGACGGCGCCGCCGTCTCGCCGGACCCGAGACGCGCCGATCGTGGGCGAGTTGCCGCAAACATTGGAGTTGGTACTCGGCAATCAAATCTACATTGCCAAGGAAGGATTGCCTCCGGCACTGCGAAATCGCCTCCTTCGCCTGGCCGCCTTCCAGAATCCGGAATTCTACAAGGCCCAGGCGATGCGCTTGTCCACCTATGGAAAACCGCGGGTCATTGCCTGCGCCGAAGATCATCCGCATCACATCGGCTTGCCACGCGGCTGCCTCGATGACGTCCGCGCGACACTCCAGGACTTGGGCATTCGAGTAGCGACCCGCGATGAGCGCCATGGCGGGCAACCGTTGCGAATTGACTTCAGCGGCGAACTTCGGCCCGAACAGAAGTCCGCGGTCCAGGCACTGCTGGCGCACGACATGGGCGTGTTGGCTGCGACGACCGCGTTCGGAAAGACGGTGGTCGCGGCTTGGCTGATCGCGCGGCGCGGTGTCAACGTACTCGTGCTCGTGCATCGTCGGCAGCTCCTGGATCAATGGGTCGAACGCCTGTCGGCACCGGGCTTTGAGGAAGTGGCCCGTCAGGTCAAGGCGCGCTATTTCCTGGGGCTGTCGGCTACGGTGGTCCGCAAGGATGGGCATCAACCGATCATCTTCATGCAGTGCGGGCCGGTGCGCCACCGCGTGGACGCGAAGCAGCAAGCGGCAAAGCGACCCTTTGAACATTTCGTCATGGTGCAGCCGACGGCGTTTCGGCCAATCCGGGAGGCGGGGGCGGATCGGCGCGTCGAATTCCAATCGCTTTATCAAGACCTGATCGACGATGAGCAGCGAAACCGCCGCATCTGCGCCGATGTCGTCGAGGCGGTGCGAGCTGGTCGCTCACCGCTCGTGCTTACCGAGCGGAACGACCACTTGGAGCGTCTCGAGCAAATGCTTATCCCAGGCTTGCCGAACGTGGTGGCGTTGCGTGCGGGAATGGGGAAGAAGCAAAAGCAGGCGATGGCAGACCGACTCGCAGCCATTGCCCCGGAGGAACCGCGCGTCATGCTTGCTACGGGAAAGTACGTCGGGGAGGGCTATGACGATCCGCGACTCGATACGTTGTTCCTGACGCTGCCGGTGTCCTGGCGTGGCACCATCGCTCAGTATGCTGGCCGCCTGCACCGGCCTCATGACGCAAAGCGCGAGGTTGTCATCTACGATTACGCGGACCTCCACGTGCCCGTGCTGGCCCGGATGTTCGATCGGCGCTGCCGTGGTTACGAGGGAATCGGCTATACGATCCACCTTCCGGCGAGCGCCACGCCGGGCTGGCCTGCCGAGGTGCCGCTGCCATCGGACCCGATGTGGAAGCGCGATTATTCGCGCAGCGTCCGCAGGCTCATCCGCGACGGGGTCGATCTTCCTTTGGCTGGCTTGTTCGTTCACGCCGCCCGCACGATTCCGTCGGACGCGGAAGGAATTGAACGGGCACGTAGTTCTGTTGAAGCATTCTTGTACCGGCGACTGGAAACGCTGCCGGAAACGAAAGGGCGATTTCGGCTCAACGCCTTGTTGCCGATTGCGTTCGATGCGACGGCGAGCCTGGAGGTCGATCTCCTGTGCGAGGAAGCGCGGGTGGCGGTGGAGTTGGACGGACCACAGCATCTTGCCGATCCGATCGCGTACCGGCGAGATCGAAGCAAGGATCGATTGCTACAACAGAGCGGATATTTCGTCCTGCGCTTTCTCGCAGAGGACGTCAGCAAGGAGCTGGATCTGGTCCTCGACTGCATCCTGCGCACGGTCGGATCTCGATGCGATTCAACTGGTTACCAGTGCCGTTGATCATCGAATGGGAATGAATCGCCCCGGGAATCGTCGAGGCGTTGGTTTCCGTTACGCCGGAATTCGCCGGCCTCATTCCTGCGGCAGCGCGCGTTCGAAGTCCGCCGCCGGCATCGGCCTGCCGAACCGGTAGCCCTGGAAGGCATTGCAGCCCGAAAGCAAGAGCAGCCGCAACTGGTCCTCGGTCTCGACGCCTTCGGCGATGGTGCCGATCCGCAGGTTGTATGCCATGGCAATGATGGTGCGGATGATGGCGAGGTCATGCGGATCGGTGACCATGTCCCGGACGAACGACTGGTCGATCTTGATCCGGTCGATCGGCAGCCGCTTCAGATAGGACAGCGAGGAGTAGCCGGTCCCGAAGTCGTCCAGCGTCAGCCGCAGGCCGAGCGCACGCAGGCGCTCCATGACCGCGACCGTCGATTCGGTGTCTTCCAGGAGCATGCTTTCGGTGATCTCGAGCTTGAGATGCCCGGCGCGGATTCCATGGCGGGCGATCGCCGCTTCGAGCTTGGCGACGAAATCCGGGTGGTGAACCTGCCGGGAGCTGACGTTGATCGACAGCACCAGGTCGCGGGTCGCGGGCAGGCGGCTCCACGCCGCGAGTCGGGCGCAGGCCGTGTCGATGACCCAGTCGCCGATCCCCACGATGAGATTGGACTCCTCGGCGATCGGGATGAACGCGGTCGGAGAAACCAGTCCTTCGACCGGATGGTGCCAGCGGATCAGGGCCTCCGCGCCGATCGCCTTGCCGGCCGGATCCACTTGAACCTGGTAATACAACGCGAACTGCTGCTGATCGATGGCGGTGCGGAGGTCCCGCTCCCGTGCCGCATGGGCATTGACCGCATCCTGCATCTGCTGGTCGAAGAATCGGATGGTGTTCTTGCCGGCGCGCTTGGCGTGATACATCGCGATGTCGGCCTGTTTCATCAGTTCCTCGGCCGTCTCCTTCCCCGAGAAGATCGTCACGCCGATGCTCGGGGTATTGTGATGCCGTGCGTCGCCGAGCTGGAACGTCTCGTTCAACAGCGCAAGCAGCTTGTTGCCGACCTCCTTGGCCTTCTCCGCCACGTCCAGGGGGGCTTCGCCGAGGTTCACCACCAGGACGACGAATTCGTCGCCCCCGAGGCGGGCAACCGTATCGCCGTCGCGCAGGGTATGGGAGATCCGCTCGGCCACTTGCCGGAGCAGCAGGTCCCCCATGTCGTGCCCCAGGGTGTCATTGATGGTCTTGAAGTTGTCGAGGTCGAGCAGGAGCAGTGCTCCCTTCTGTCCGCTGCGTGCGCCCGACGCCATGGCCTGGTGCAGGCGGTCCAGGAACAGGCGTCGGTTGGGTAGGCGCGTGAGCGTGTCGTAAAACGCGAGATCCCGGATTTCCTCGGCCGCGGCAAGGCTGCTCGTGATGTCGGCAAGGTTGGCGACGTAATTCGTGACCCGTCCTTCCGAATCGCGGACCGCGGTGATCGACAGGCGCGCGGGATAGGTCTCGCCGTTTTTGCGGCGATTCCAGATCTCGCCTTCCCATCGCCCGTTGGCGTGCAGGCGCTCCCACATCTCCTGGTAGAAGCGCTGATCCTGTCGACCGGAACTGAAGAGCCGGGGAGTCTGCCCGATGCACTCCTCGGTCGAGTAGCCGGTGATGCGCGTCAATGCCGCATTGACCTTGAGGATCCGGCTTTGGACGTCGGTCACCAGGATCCCCTCCTGCACCTCGAAAGCGGTTGCCGCGATCCGCAGTTCCGATTCGGCGTTCTTGCGCTCGGTGATGTCCTGGAACGTCACGCTGCACTGCCCTAGAGCAGGCCGGTAGGCCGAGACGGCGTAGACGACGCCGAGCAACTCGGATCGCTGCTCGAATTGCCGGGGCACTCCGCTGATGGCCACGCCACCGTAGGTGCCGATCCAGTCCGCATCGTCGTGTTCGATGCCGGGCACCGCTTCGGTCAGGCGTTTGCCGACGGCATCTTCCACCTTCACACCCGTGGTGGTCTCGAAATTCCGGTTGGCCGCAAGAATAATCAGGTCGACCGGCTTCCCCTGCGGATCCGTAACCACTTCGAACAGGACGAAGCCGGCGTTCATGTTCTCGAAGAGGGATCGGTATCGGGCCTCCGATTCGAGCAGGCGCTCGCGCGTCATGGCGCGCTCGGTGATGTCGACCAGCATGCCGCGGCTGGCGAGATAGTTGCCCGCCGCGTCGTACACCGCCGCCGCCGTCAATAGAGCCGGGAACGTGGTCCCGTCTTTGCGGACAACCTGGTAGGCGCGGTTGTGGACGTGGCCGGTTTTCTTGAATTCCGCGAATGCCAGCGGGAATTGCTTGGCGTCCTCGGGGGCCACGATGTCCGACCACTTTTTCCTGCCGAGTACTTCTTCCCGCGTGTAGCCGAGCCAGGACAATTCCGTGTCGTTGATGCGCACGAACGTGCCAGTCCGGTCGAGCGAGTGATAGCCCAAGGGCGCGTTGTTGTAGAGATCCTCGAATTCCTCCGCGATCTTCTTCAGGGATCGCTCCACCGCCTTGCGTTCGGTGATGTCCTGGGTGACGCCGCGATATCCCGCGAACGCGCCGTCGCGGGAGAAGATCGGATCGCCGCTCATCAGGAACCATCGGATTTCCCCGTCCGTGTTGGACAGTCCGCCCTCCAGGTCGCGAAACGGCCGATGTGATTTCAGCGTCGCCCGGTGTGCCTGCCACTGTTCCTCGGAAATCCCGAGGAAGGGAAGTTCCCAACGGGTCTTGCCGATGTAGTTCTGATATTCCACCTTGGATCGGACGGCGATGTTCGGCGAGATTGCGCGAAAGCGGAATCGTTCGTCGAGTTCCCAGAAATAATCCGTGGCGATGTTGGCGAGCGTGCGGAAAATTTCGCGCTCGTTCGCGAGCGCGAGCTCGGCTTCCTTGCGCCGGGAGACGTCCTCGGTCAGGATGA
This sequence comes from Pseudomonadota bacterium, assembly GCA_021842465.1. Taxonomy (GTDB): domain Bacteria; phylum Pseudomonadota; class Gammaproteobacteria; order Burkholderiales; family Burkholderiaceae_F; genus GJ-E10. Next base: position 17,132 of record JAKBZN010000022.1, on the reverse strand, counting down.
TGATGCCGCCGATCCGCTCCGCGGCGGTATACCACGGGCGGACCTGCCACTGGAGCCACTGCACCGAGCCGTTCGCCCGGTCGAAGCGTTCCTCCTGTGCGCTCAGGGTTTCTCCCTCGAGGGCGCGGCGATGGATTTCCTTCCATCGCGCCGGAATCTCGGGAAAGATTTCGTAGTGGCTTTTTCCCAGGATGTCCTGGCGGATGAGCTTGTAGTCTTCGAGCCAGCGCCGGGTTGCCTCCACGTAGCGCATGTCCCGGTCCAGAATCGCAACCGCGGCCGGGATGTGGTCGATCAGGATCCGGAGGGTGTCGTCGCGATTTCGCCACGCAAGCTCGGGTTGTGCGTGTTCGATCAAGTCTGTCGCCTTCCGGACAATGGGCGGATTTTTCCGGGTTGTGCGGACTACTGCGGTGTTCCCGCAGTCGCTCCAATGAGCGAAATTATCGCAAAAGACGTGCGTCGGGCATCGGGCCCGTCGATGCGCGGGTGCGGCTTTCCGAGGCGTTCCCGAGCCGCGATTCCCTCGGGGGTCGGCCCGGCTGCTTTTGCCGCGCCGCAGCGGCTGGAACGGTGCGGTGCCACCAGCCGCCGCCCAAGGCGGCATAGAACGCCACGGTGTCCTGCAGGCGTTGCGCAACCGCGCCCAGGTAGGCGAGGTCGGCTTGTTGGAGCAGGGCATCCGCGGTCAGGAGATCGAGATACGACGCTGTTCCTCCGGTGAAGTTTGCCTGCACCAGGCGCAGGGCTTCCGAGGCCGTCGCGCGGGCGTCTGCCTGGGCGCGCAGCGCCTGCGCATCATGGTCGAGCGCGCGCATCGTGTCGGCGACCTGCGACAGACCCGCCAGCACCGTCTGGTCGTAGGTCGCCAATGCGGCATCGTAGGCGTCGATGGCGGCCTTGCGCTGGTACCACTGCGTGCCGCCGGAGAACAGGGAACCGGCAAGGCTGGCCTGGGCGGACCAGAATCGGTACCCGTTGTGCAGGATGCTCGAGATCGCGGTGGTGTCCCGCCCGATGGCGCCACCCAGGGTGAGATCGGGAAACAGGTTGGCGGTCGCGATCCCGATTCCCGCGCTGGCGGCATGCAACTGCGCCTCGGCGATGAGGATGTCGGGGCGGTGACGGGCCACGGACGAGGGTAGCGAATCCGGTAGCGTTTCCGGGAGCGCGAGATCGCCGAGCGTGATGGGCGGCGCGGCGAATGCCGCCGGCGCCTTGCCGACGAGCTGGGCGAGCAGATGTCGGGTCTGGTCGAGGCGTTGATCCAATGCCGCCAGCGTGGCTCGGCTGGTCGCCAGCTGGCTTTCGATCGCGAGCACCGATGAATAGGGCGCGGTCCCCGCCCGGACCTGTACCAGCGCGATGTGGCGCTGTTCGCGCTGTTCCCGGATGATGCGACGCTGCGCATCGCGCTGCGCCGCATAGCCCGCGCGCGCGATCGCGGTGTTGACGATGTTGCCCGCCAGGGTGAGCCTGGCCGCGACCAGCGCATAGTGCTGAGCGTCGACCTGGGCCCCCAAGGCTTCGACCGTGCGCCGCTCGGCGCCGAAGAGGTCCGGCGTATAGGTGACGTTGGCCTGCAGCGTGGCGAGGTTGAACGGACCTGGACGGATGGGATTGGGCCCGAGGAAGAACACCGAGCTTTCGCGGGTGGCGCCGAGACTGGCGCCGATCTGCGGGAAGAACACGCCGTACCCTGCGCGCAGGTTGTCCTGGGCCTCCCGCAGCGTCGCCCGCGCCGCCTTGAGGCTGGGGCTGTTCGCGAGACCCTCCTGCACCAAGGCGTCCAGCGCCGCACAATGAAACGGCTCCCACCAGTCGGGCGCCACGTCCGTTCGCGGGTCGAATCGCTGCGTTCGGCCATCGGCCGCCATTGCCGCCGGCGGGGCGGCGTGCAGCACGCCCGCCCCGGAGGGCGGTGCGGGTCGGTGGAAGTCGGGGCCGAGCGCGCAGCCGCCGAGCATGGCGGCGCACAGCGTCCAGCGGATCGTGGTGGCGCCGACCGCGCACCAATTCCGCGGGAGGCGGATCGCCCCGCGCGGCCGCCGATTCGGGCCGGGATCAGTCTCCGATGTAGACATCGACCAACTGCCCCGGATAGACCTGCGGCGCGTCCTGCGTCCGAAAGCGAAAGATCAGCGGCAGCACGCGCACGTCCACGCGCTCCTGGCGTGCGTCCGACAGCGAGATCTTGGGTCGCACGTACGGCTCGATCCGAACGAACTCGAGCGGCACGCGCCGGTTCGTACCGCGGATGAACATCATCGCCTTGATGCGCGACGTCGGCGGCAGTCGCGGGATCAGGATTTCGTCGACGTAGCAGCGTACGTCCATCGCCTGGGCCGGCGTGGCGAGGATGACCATCGGATTGTTGCTCGCTTGCGTGTACGGGTCGTAGACACCCTGGCTGGAGACGTACGTTCCGGGCGTGACGTTGACCGCCAGCACGCGGCCGTCGGTCGGGGCCTGCAGGCGATACATGTCCAGCACGGCCCGCGCGGCGGCGGCGGCGTTGCGCAGCGATCGGTAGGTCGCCTCCTCGCTCCGGATGTCGTAGATCCAGGCCCCGGCGCGCACCAGCTGGAGGTTGCGCAGGGCGGTCTTCCGATTCGCATCGGCGACCCGCCACGCGTCACGCGCGGTGTCCAGGGCATCGCGGCTGACCGCGCGCGGGTCGATGTCGTAGGCGCGCCGCTGCTTGTCGTAGCTGTCGCGTGCCTGCCGGGCGGCGGCGGCGGCGGCCACCTGCTGCGCTTGCGCCACGCGCAGGGTTTCGGGGCGGGGTTGCGCTTTGAGTTCTTCGAGCACGGCCTTGGCGGCTTGCGCCTGCGATCCGAGTTGCGCCACCGTCGCGCGCTGTGCGCTGTCGTCGATCTGGGCGATCGGTTCGCCGCGCTTGATGGCTTGGCCCGCGCTCACGAAGACCCCGGTCACCGTCCCGTTCACTTCCGGATAAACGTTGACGTTCGATGCCTGCGCCTGATCGCTCTCGACGATTCCGTTGGCGTAGATCCCATGGGCGTAGGGGTTCTCTGCCGGGTTGAAGACCGGCGCTTGGGTCGGCTCGCGGTGGCTCGAGATTGCGGCACCGACGATTCCTGCGACGACGCCGGCCCCGGCCAGCACGAATATCAGCCTAGTCCCCGACAATCGAATCGCCATCTTGAACACCTTTGAGTTGGCCATCCTCCATGCGCAGGATGCGGTTCGCGTATTCGTAGATGCGGGCATCGTGGGTCACGATCACGATGCTGCGCGTCCGGTTGAGGATTTCCTTGCGCACGAAATCCACGATCGCCCGCCCCGTGTCGCCGTCGAGCGATGCCGTGGGCTCGTCGAGGATCAGCAGGTCGGGCTGGCTCACGATGGCGCGCGCGATGGCCACCCGCTGCTGTTCGCCGCCCGAGAGCTTCATCGGCGGAAGCTCGGCACGATCGGCCAGGCCGACGATCCGGAGATAGCGCATCGCTTCCGCCATCGATTCGTTCCAGTCGCGCCGTTTCAGGATCAGCGGGATCGCGACGTTCTCGACCGTCGTCAGGCGGGGAAAGAGGTGGTAGTCCTGAAACACGAAGCCGATCGTCTGCAGGCGGAATTCGGCGATCCGGTCGGCGGTCATGTCCCAGATCGCCTGGCCCTTCACGAGGACGCGTCCTTCGTCGGGGCGAAGGATGCCGGAAATCACCGACAGCAGCGTCGTCTTGCCGCTGCCCGATGGCCCGACGATGTAGAGCATCTCGCCGAAGCGCGCCGAAAAGCTGACGTTGCGCAGCGCGTGGGTCCGGGCTTCGCCGCTGCCGAACCATTTGCTGACGCCTTCGGCGACGATCGCGTCGCGCGCCGCGGACGTCGCGACGTCGGTCCCGATGCGTTCGTCCGTCACCGTTCAGCTCCGGAAGATGTCGAAGGGTTCGATGCGCAGCACGCGTCGCACGCCGATGGTGCTGGACACCGCGGCGATCACCAGGACCATGACGAACGCCGCCGCCAGTGCCGGGAAGTTCATCATCGCCGCATAGTCGGGCATCCGGGCCTTGGCGAGCGTGATCATTGCCGAACACAGCCCCACCCCGAGTCCGTACCCGGTGAGCCCGGTGAACATCGACTGGAAGAGGATCATGAGCACGAGTTCGCTGCCTTTGGCGCCGATCGCCTTCAGGGCGCCGAAGCGCTCGAGATTCTCGATGATGAACGTATAGAACGTCTGGCCCGAAATCGAGAGGCCGACCACGAAGCTGACGAAGGTCATGATGAGAATGTTCATGCCCAGGCCGGTATGGAACTCGTACCAGTGCGAGGTCCGGTCGATGAACTCCCGGTCGGTGAGGGCGAGATAGCCCAGACGCCGCACTTCCTCCTTGATGCGCGGGATGTCCGCCGGCGTCTTCGGGTCGACGAGGACATAGCTGGTCGTGAACTGCGTTTGCGGCAGATACTGGATCGCGCGGTTGTAGGTGGTGTAGAGCGTCGGAATCCCGAACAGGGTGCTGATCGCCACCTTGGCGATGCCCACGATCTCCGCACGATGGTTGTTGATCTCGAACTCCGAGCCGATGATCGGGTTTCCGAGCTTGCCGTAGTCGGCGTCGCGGACGACGATGAAGCCGTTCTCGGCGTAGATATCCTCGATCTTCCCCTGGAGCAGGGTCGGGTGTCCGAGCAGGCTCGTATCGTCGAGTCCGACGATGCTCGCGGCCTGGAAGGTGCCGTCGGGGAGTTTCACCACGCCCATGCCCGAGTACAGCGGAACGGCGTAGCGCACGCCGGCAATGCTGCGCACCGAGTCCAGAACGTAGTCCGGCATCGGAATGCTGTTGGCGGGGGTCGTCACCGCCGGATCCATCACCCACATCTTGGCGCCGATGTTGATGACCGTCGCCGAAGAGCGATGCAGGATGCCGGAGAACATCGACATCATCATCACGGTCAGGAAGACGGCAAACGTGATTCCCAGCAGCAGTGCGGCGAATTTCGTGCGATCGTTCACCAGCAGCTTGTATGCGAGTCGGATCTCGCCGATGGGGGAGCTTCGTGGCATCGCTGTTCGCCTCGGGGCCGGTGCTGCCGGGCAACCGGAATTTCCGCATTGCAGCACCTTCGGCCACCCTACCCCGGGACGCGGCGTCGGGCTTTGCGGGAGGTCAGGATGCGTGCGTACCGGCCGGATTCCCGCGGGACGACGACGATCAATCGCGCGGGTTTTTGATGCGGCGTAATCCGGTCGGCTCCACAAGGCCATGCGAAGGCGCATAGTGGCTCCCTGGGCACGCGGGGGATTCGGCATGCGCCAAGCAGACGAAGACGTACGGATCGGCCCGAAACACCTTCCGGGGATCCTGGCCACCCGTACGGCGGACCGGGGGCTGGTGGTCTTCGCCCATGGCAGCGGCAGCAGCCGACTCAGCCCGCGTAACGCGGTCGTGGCGCAGGCACTCCAGGAGGTGGGACTCGGAACCTTGCTATTCGATCTGCTGACCGAGCGCGAGGGTGGCGCCGTCGGCAACGTGTTCGACATTCCGTTGCTGGCCTCCCGCCTGCTCGAGACGCTGGCATGGATCGCCGCCCGCGACGGGATCTCGGATCTGCCGATCGGCCTGTTCGGTGCGAGTACCGGCGCGGCCGCCGCGCTATGGGCCGCGGCGGAGCGGCCGGACCGCGTGGCGGCGCTGGTTTCGCGCGGCGGGAGACCGGATCTTGCGGCCGATCGTCTCGCCCAGGTGCGCGCGCCGACCCTGCTCATCGTCGGCGAGCGCGACCGCGACGTCCTGCGCGGGAACCGCGAAGCCGCCGAGATGCTGACTTGCGAGAAACGCCTGGCGATCGTGCCCAAGGCGACCCATCTGTTCGAAGAGCCGGGCGCGCTCGAGGCCGTGGCCGACCTCGCCGGGCAATGGTTCCTCGATCATCTGCGCCGTCCGGCCCATCCGACCCATCCGACGAAAAACGGGCGCATGCCATGAGCGCGCGCTTTGCCGACCGCGCGGAAGCCGGGCGGATCCTTGCTCGCGAACTGGCGACGATCCCGCTGCCCGCACCGGTGGTGTTCGCCCTGCCCCGGGGCGGCGTTCCGGTTGCGGCGGAGGTTGCGCGCAGCCTGCATGCCCCCATGGACCTGCTGCTGGTGCGGAAGATCGGTGTGCCCTGGCAGCCGGAGCTTGCGGTCGCCGCGGTGGTGGACGGCAAACATCCGGAAGTGGTCATCGATGCTGAGGTGCAGCGGGAAACCGGCGTCGATCGTTCGTACATCGATGCCGAAGCGAAGCGCCAGCTGCTGGAAATCGAGCGCCGCCGCCGGCTGTACCTCGCGCACCGCGCGCCGCTGTCGGCGATGGGGCGAAGCGCGATCGTGGTCGATGACGGCATCGCAACCGGCACGACGATGCGGGCGGCGTTGACGTCCGTGCGCCGGCGCAAGCCCGCGCAACTCGTGCTTGCGGTGCCGGTTGCCCCCCCGGAGGTCATCGCGGCGCTTCGCGACGAAGTGGATCGCGTGGTCTGTCTCGTGCAGCCCGAGGCGTTTTACGCGATCGGCGCGCACTACGTCGATTTTCACCAGCTCGGCGACGAGGAAGTCATCGCCGCGATGGCCGCGGCGCAGACGGAACACCCCGAACACACCGGGTAAGGCGACCCGCGCTTGCGTTCAACGGGGACCCGGTGCCGCGACATCTGTCGCGACATCGGCCGCGATCTGCTCGGCCAACGGTGCGATCGCCGCGGCCACCTGCGGCGACAGCGGAGCGCCGAAATCAAAGCATGCGCCTTCGACCGCATAGACGACGACGTCCGGGCCGGCGGCGGCGGGCTCGGCCAGCGCCCGCGCCAGGGCCAGGGTTTCGGCCACGCCCAGCGCGTGGCTCGAGGTCGGGGCCTCGGGCGGCAGTTCCTCCGCCACCGGGTTGTGCAGCCGGTGGATTCGCCCCGGCGCGCCGCATTCGTCGCAGGCGTCGACGAGCACGATGCGGTCCGTCCGTGCCCACGCGTCGAGCAGCGGCAACAGGTCGCCGCGGAGCGGGATCGCGCGCGTTCCGTCCGGGAGCCGATCGCCCAGGGCGGCGATGACCGCGGGGCCGACGCCGTCGTCGCCGCGATCCGGGTTGCCGATGCCGGCGATGAGGGTTCGGGTCACGATCGGTGCACCGCCAGGCGCAGGAAATGCGTGGAGCAGGAGATGCACGGATCGTGGTTGCGGATGCTGCGTTCGCATTGGATCCGGATCGTCTCGTCGTCGCGGTCGAGCAGCGGTTCGGCGACGGCGCGGAGGTCCGCTTCGATCGTCGCTTGGTTCTGCGAGGTCGGCGGAACGATGCGCGCGGCGAGGATGCTGCCATCCTGGGCAAATTCATAGCGGTGCCAGCAGAATCCGCGCGGGGCCTCGGTGCAGCCGGTTCCGACGGCAGCGCGCGGTTCGACCGGCAGGAAGGCGGCGCCGGATTCGAGGTCGTCGGGCAGCGCGGCGAGGATCCGCAACGCTTCCTCGCAGGCATAGACGGTCTCGATCGCGCGCACGACGATGCTGCGGAACGGGTTGCGACAGACGGCCCCGAGTCCGCATTCCCGCGCGAGATCCTGGATCGGAGCGGGCAGGCGATCGAAATTGAGCGCGTAGCGCGCGAGGGGTCCGACCAGATAGGCGCCGCCCCCGCGCCGCCGGGCGTGCAGCGCGGTCGAGTGCGGAACCTGGATTTCCTCGAAGACGGAGTCGAAATCCGCGATGTCGATGTCCAGGCCGCCGCTCGAGACCAGCCGTCCCTCATTGAACGGATACTCCTCGGGATGTCGCATCGCGACGAACTCGTATGGGCGTTCGACCTCGGGAAACGGCAGGGTCGCGGTCCAGCGCGCCAGGCGCCAGGCGCGGTCCCGCGCCGCGGCGATCGTCTCCGCGAGCGCCGCGCGCTCGGCCCGGCGGGGCAGGCGATGGAAGCCTCCCGCGCGCACGCTCACCGGGTGGATTTCGCGTCCGCCCAGCACGCGCAGGATTTCGTTGCCGGCCTTCTTCAGGGCCAGCCCGTCGCGCAGCGCATCGCCATGGTCGCGGGCCATCGCGATGCCGTCGGGAAGCCCGAGGAAATCCGGCGCGTGCAGCAGAACGATGTGCAGCGCATGGCTTTCGATCCATTCGCCGCAATACAGCAGCCGGCGCAGCGCGCGCAGCGGCCCCGCGACCCGCAGCCCGAAGGCGTCTTCGATGGCGTGCGCAGAACTCATCTGGTAGGCGACCGGACAGATGCCGCAGATCCGCGCGGTGACGTCGGGCGCATCGCGGTAGCTGCGTCCGCGCAAGAGCGCTTCAAAGAAGCGCGGCGGCTCGTAGATTCGCAGCCGTGCGGCGACCAGGCGCCCGCCATCGACCTCCAGGTCGAGCGCCCCTTCGCCTTCGACCCGGGTGATCGCCTCGACGCGGATCGATCGGGTGGTGCCGGCGGCCTCTTCGCTAGTCGCCATGGCGTTCGCTTTCCGCCGCGAATTCGGGTGCCGCGGGCGTGAACATCCGCAAGGCCTGCTGGATTGCGCGCGGCGGCATGCCTCCTTGTCGCCAATGCGCGGTCAGCGCCGGAAGGTTGGGGGTTTCCATCGGCCCGAAGCAGCCGTAGCAGCCGCGGCGGAATGCCGGACAGATCGCGCCGCAGCCGGCATGGGTCGCCGGTCCGAGGCAGGGCGTGCCCTGCACGGCCACGCATACGTTGCCGCGCCGCTTGCATTCGATGCAAACGCTGTAGCCGGCAATCGCCGGGCGCCGGCCCGCCAGCAGGGCGGCGACGACTTCGAGCAGTTGCCGCTTGTCGACCGGACAGCCGCGCAACTCCAGATCGACCGCAACGTGGGCCGAGATCGGCGTCGCGGTCGCCAGCGTTGCCAGGAATCGCGGTGACGGATAGACCGCCGCGGCGAAGGCATCGACGTCGCCGAAATTGCGCAGCGCCTGGATGCCGCCCGCGGTCGCACAGGCGCCGATCGCGACGAGCACCCGCGACTGGGCCCGAACCGCGAGGATGCGCTGGGCATCGTGCGCGGTGGTGATCGATCCCTCGACCAGCGACACGTCGTAGGGACCCGGCAGGACCGCGCTCGAGGCCTCGGCGAAGTTGGCGATTTCCACCGCGTGTGCCAACGCGAGCAGTTCGTCCTCGCATTCGAGCAGCGACAACTGGCAGCCGTCGCAGGATGCGAATTTCCAGACGGCGAGGCGGGGGCGGGCGCTCATGATTCGCCGCCGTTCACAGTTCCCGCACCACGAGCGCTTGCGCGACGCGTTCGTACGTCGTCACCGGCCCGTCCTTGCAGACGAAGTCGGGACCGAACTGGCAGTGGCCGCACAAGCCGATCGCGCAGTGCATGTTGCGTTCCAGCGAGAGGTGGACGTGCGAAGCCGCAACGCCGGCCTGCACGAGCGCGGCGGCCGAAAACCGCATCATGATCTCCGGCCCGCAGACCATCGCCGTCGTGTTCGCGGGGTCGAACGTCGTCCGCGTCACCAGGGCGGGAACCACCCCGACGGTGCCGTGCCACGATGCATCGGCATGGTCCACGGTCCGGAGCACCTGCAGGTCGGCTCGTTCGCTCCAGCGCTCGAGTTCGTCGCGAAAGAGCTGGTCGGACGGCGTGCGGCTGCCGCAGAGCAGGGCGACGCGCCCATAGCGTCCGCGGCGGGCAAGAATGGCGTAAAGGGCGGGGCGCAGCGGCGCCAGCCCCAGCCCGCCCGCGATCAGCACGACGTCGCCGTCTTCGGCCGCTTCGAGCGGCCAGCCGCGCCCGTACGGCCCCCGCAGCCCGATTACGGCACCGGGTGCGAGCTTCGCGAGCGCCGCGCTCACCGCCCCCACGCTGCGCACCGTGTGGCTGAAGGCGGAACCACGATCGGGAGGGCCGCTGACGCTGATCGGGATTTCGCCTATGCCGAAGGCGTAGAGCATGTTGAACTGCCCGGGCGCGAAGTCCGGGCGCGCCGCGCCCGACTCGGGGAGCAGATCCAGCGTCACCGTGTCCGCCAGTTCGCGGCGTACGGCGGCAACCCGATAGCACGTCGGGAGGAACGGGTCGGTCGCCTTTCCGGGAAGGCGACCGACATCCGCCTCGGCGAACGTGCCGGCGTCAGTCATCCCGCCGCCCATAGATGTCGAGCATCTGCAGGCGCGCGCCATGGAGGCGTTGCACCAGCACCGGCAGAAACCGCTTCATCATGTCGTACCCCAGGTCGTGATCGTCTTCGCACTTGCCGCGCAGGCACGCGGCATCGAGACCGATCGCCCGCAGATCTCCCGCGGCGCGCGCGTCGAACGTCCAGCGATATGGCGGCAACAGCCATGAGGCGCCGACGATGTCGCCTTCGTGCAGCGTCGCGATGACCCGCGGCGCATGGCCGGGGGCGGCGATCTCCAGCGCCACCTTGCCGTGGCGGATCAGAAAGAATTCATCGGCGGGGTCGCCTTCCCGGAAGAGATAGCGGTCGGCCGCGAAGTGCCGGTTGCGGGCGCAGCCGGCGAGGAGCGCTTCGTGGGCGGGCGCGAGTCCGGCGAGGAACGGATGGTCGTGCAGGATCTGCGCGATGTCCTTCATGCGTCCTCCGCGACCGTGAACGCGCCCGCGACTTCGGTGATGTCGATGCCCACCGGACACCAAGTGATGCAGCGCCCGCAGCCGACGCAGCCGCTGGTGCCGAACTGATCGACCCAGTTCGCGAGCTTGTGTGTCATCCACTGTCGGTAGCGTGCCGCGTTGGTGCGCCGCACCGATCCACCGTGCAGGTGGGAAAACGACAGCGTAAAACAGGAATCCCATTCGCGCACGCGCCATGCGGTCTCGCCGGAGAGGTCGCTGGCGTCCGAGACCGCGGTGCAAAAGCAGGTCGGACAGACCATGGTGCAGTTGCCGCAGGTCAGGCATCGCTCGCCGACCGATTCCCACAACGGGTGCTGGGGTTGGGCTTGCAGGCGTTCGCGGATCCGGGTGGTGTCGATGGTCCGCGTTTGCATCGCCGCGGCCCGCGCGACCGTAGCCCGCGCTGCGGCGATGTCCTCGTCGGTCGCCGGTCGCCGCGGGACGCTCGCGAGCAGTGCCGCGCCGCGCTCGCTTCCGGCGGTGGCCAGGAACTCTCCGCGTTCGGGAAATTCGGTCAACGCGAGGTCGAATCCGGAAGATGCCGCGGGCCCGGTTTGCATCGCGGCGCAGAAGCAGGTCTCCGCCGCCTGCCCGCATTCCACCGCGATGACGAAGGTTGCCGCGCGCCGTGCCGCATATCCGGGGTCGGCGAACGGGCCGCTCCGAAACACCCGGTCCTGGATGGCGATGGCGTGCAATTCGCAGGCACGCACGCCGAGAAACGCCTGTCGCCGCGGTGCGGTTTCGGCATGGCCCTCCGTTGTATCCGAAGCTCCGGACGAGACGGCAAAGCCGCCGTCGGCTTGCCGCCGGGCGGTCCAGAGGACCTGACGGGGCGGATGCAGGAAACGCTTCCAGGATTGGGGGCCGACCGTGGTCCCGAAGCGCGCGCCCGGATCGCAATGTCCTTGTTCCAGGCGGTAGCGCCCTGGTGCCTGCACGTCCGACCACCCGCGGGGAAGATCGCCGATTCCGGAGATCGGTTCGAGGCCGATCGCGTCGTCGCGCACGACCGGCGCGATCACCGCGTAGCCCTGTGCCGCCAGCGCATCGATCACGCCTTGGAGTGCCGCGTCGTCGATCACCGAGGTTTGCGCCATTTGCAACGTCCCTTGGGCTCGTTGTGCCGATCAATCCTTCCGGTCGCGCTCAATCCCGCAGCAGTCGCGCAATCCACCAGGACGCGACCACCGTCAACAACCCGGAGATCGCCAGGACGACGCTGAAGCCGTATGCCTCGCCCCGCATCGGCATCCCGCCCACGTTCATGCCGAACACCGTGCCGATGACGGTCGCCGGCAGCGCGATCACGGTCACCGCGGTCAGGACGAAGACGCTGCGGTTGGTCCGCTCGGCCACGCGCGCGGCGATTTCCTCCACCAGCAGGGTGATGCGTCCCTGCAGGCTTTCCAGGTCGCGCAGGACGACGAGGAAGTTTTCGGTGGCCAGATGCAGCGTATCAAGATCTTCCTCGCTTGCCCAGCGCGGTGGCCGGTTCAGGACCTGCACGAGAGAGTCGGGATCGGGGGCGAGCAGCCGCTGCAGGCGCATGAGGTCGCGGCGAAATCCGCCCAGCGAGGCGCGGCGCGGCAGGCGGTCGCGATCGAGCATCTTCTCCACCCGGTTGGCCGACTCGGAGATGTCGCGCAGGATGTCCGCGAGCCGGATGGACTGATGGTTCATCAGTTCCACTACCAGCGCCAGTGGGGTGCGGAACCGCTGGGTCGCTTCGATATCTTCGGCGAGTTGCTGGACCGACTGCATCGGACCGTTCCAGGCGCTGAGTAACCAGCGCTCGCGCAGGCTCAGCCACAGGGTGGACGACGAGGTCTGCGTGCGGCGGGCGGGTTCATAGTCGACTTCGTTGAGCACGGCGAAGAGGCCGAGTCGGACGTGCGAGACGCGGCTTGAGCGCCGCTCTTCCTGCAGGACCTCCCGGAACGTGTCGGCGAGATCGATGTGGCGCAGCCAGTTCTTGCTGATGCCGTGGGGACTGCTGAAATGCAGCCAGAGGAATTCGGTGCTCGATCGCGGCGTGGCGTTCAACCAGGCCAGCGCCGCGTCGGCATCGACGCGGCGACCGATGCCGTCCGACGAGAACAGGTATGCGTGGACGAGTTCGGTGCGGGGCGGCGGCGTGGCCATGGCGATGCCGCCATCATTCCGCGGACAGGCTCGACGACAGGCGGGGATCGGTCGTGAGGAGGGGCAAGGGCGCCGCCGTGGCGAAGAACGGGTGCTGCAGGGCGTCCTCCAGGGAGCCCAGGGCGCGACGCTGCCGCACCAGCGCGTCGATCTGCGCCTGTGTGGCGGTCGCAAGCGTCAGTTGCGCGGCGATCAGGCTCGGCCGGTCGGCATCGCCGGTATCGAATGCCGACTGCATTCGGCGAAACTCGTGCACTTCTTCGGCACGGATCGCCTGGGCGGAGGCGAGCGACCGGACGCTCGCGCGATACTCCGTCACTGCCTGGTCGATCGCATGCAGGACGGTGTCCTGGAGGGCCGTGAACTGGGCCGCCGCCTGCGCACGTTGTGCCAGTGCCTCCGCGATCTGCCCCTGATTCTGGTGAAAGATCGGCAACGGCACCGTGGGCATCAGGAGGTACTGGTTGTCGCCCTGGCTGTAGTCGTATCCCGGCGCCAGGGCGATGTCCGGGTACTGATTGGCGATCGCAAGCTGCAGCGCCGCTTCCGCCGCCGCATAATCGGCGAGTGCCGACTGCACGTCGCTGCGCCCGGTCAACGCCGCCTTGCGCAGGATGCCGGTGGCAACGTCGGCGGCGGGCTGTTGCGGGGCTGCGATGTCGGCGAACGAAATGGTGATCCCGTGGAGCGCCTCGACGGGAATGCCGATCGCACCCGCGAGGGCATTGCGTGCCTGCGCCTCGCGGTTTTGCGCGTTGAGCGCGGTCAGGCGCGCTTCGTCGCGATGGATGCGCGCCTGCGCCAGGTCGAAGCCGGCGGCGGCGCCGGTCGCAAACCGTTGCGCGGTGGCTGCGACGAGCTGCTCTTCGACGCCAAGATCGTTCCGGGACTGGGCGAGGCTTTGGCGCGCCGCCCAGAGGTCGATCAGGGCGTTGCGGACGCCGGACCGGACCTGCCACGAAGCGGTCGCGAGATCCTCCCGCGCCGCCGCCGCAAGGTGGCGCGCCTGCGCCGTCCGCGCCGCGCGTTTGCCGGCCGTCTCGATCACGAACTCGATCGATGGACCGATGGTCCAGGGCGATGGCGTACGCACCGTCTGGTTGTACGAAAGGTCCTGAAAGACGAGGGTCGGGTTCGGGCGTTGTCGCGCGGTGCGGACCGCCCCCCGCGCCTGCGCGAGACTCGAGCGCGCAAGATCGAGGTTCGGGTGGTAGTACAGCGCCGCCAGGGTCAGCGTCGACAGATCCCATCGGGCCGGCGCGGTCGCCCCGGCGGTAGCCCCGGCGCCCGATCGCATCGCGCGGACAAATGCAAGGAGGTGCGGATCGCGCAGGGAACGGGCGGAGAGCTTGGCGGCGTTCTGCGCGGGGTCGATGGGTGCCGGGTGGTAGCTGGCGCAGCCGGCAAGCGCGGCGCTGAGCATCGCGGGAAGGAGAAGGCGTCGCAACATTCCACGGGTTCCGGTTCGGATGTCCGGACAACTATACCCCTCGCCGATGATCGGGATCGTGACCGCCGCGCCCCCCGTCAGGACTCCCGGCGGGCTGCGCCCGGGGAGGAAAGCCCGCGCCACAACAGGAATGCCGCAACGAGCAGGCTCGTTCCCGCGGCAACGGCGATCGGAAACCGAAAATCCGGGCGCTCGATGACGAACGGCAGCAGGCCGACCGCCACGGCGGGAGGGGCGTGCAGATTGAGCAGGCGCAGCACGGCGATGCCGCAGAGCGTCGCGCCCGCGGCGGCGAGCGGCCCGGCGCCGAAATGCAGCACGATCGCGAGACCGATCGCGGCCGTCGATGCACAGGCGACCGGCAGCGCCAGCGGGCGGTTGGCCCAGGGGCAGACCCGGGTGTGCGCGAACATCTCGAAACCGATCACCGCGAGCGGTGGATAGAGGAGGAAATGCCAGTCCAGCAGTTCGGATACCGTCGCGCCGACCGTGAGGAATACCAGGTAGAACGCGACCCACGACCAATCCCGGGGCGGTCGCTCCAGGATGTCGTCAAGGGTGTTGGCCGCCGATTCCGGCGCCGGCGGCGGCGAGAACCAACGCAGGCGCGCGAAGGCGACCGCCGCGAGCAGCCCGGTGCCGAGCAGGATCGCAGGGGGATACCACCAGCTTTTTTCTCCGAGGACGAGCGGCAGCAGGCCCGCCGAGATCGCTGGCGCGATCGGGGAGTGCAGCGCACGAATCACCAGGATGGCCACCCCCACGATCAGCAGCACGGCTACCGGGCCGTATGCCCAGTGGCGGGCAACGTAGGTGCCGACGGCCGCCGTGAGCAGCGGGGTGATGATGAGCAGCAGTGGCGCGCGCGCCCAGGTGCCGCGCGGACGCGTCAGGATGTCGTGCGCGAGCGCGCCGAGTTCCGGGAACAGAAAGTAGGGAAACGCCGTGATCTGGGCAAGCCAGGCGATTCCGCCCAGATAGCCGGCCGCGGCCCCTTCCCAGAGCGCGCGGCGGGAGGTCGTCGTCATCGTGTCCGGTGGTATGGATCAGACAGGACCGGAACCATAGCAGGCATTTGCCGCCGCGCTGCGACCGTTCGTGTTCCGACACCGCGCATTTCGAGTCGTGGTACGGCGGATCAGTACTCTGCGTGCAAGCGCAAGCCGAAAATCGACACCGGTCCGCGATCGCGGTTGTAGGCCGGATTGACCACCAGTTGGTAATCGCCGGTGACGGTGATGTGCTCGCATGCGTGATAGGCGTAATACGTCTCGGCGATCCGTTCCGTGCCGTAGTTCAGTCTGCCGTCGCCGATGACGATGCCCAGCCCGCCCGCTGCGAAGTATTGCTGCGCCGCATGCGACAGGCCATTGACCACGAGCGCGAATCCTGCCGTGTCATTGGCTCGGTTCCAGCGGGTCCCCTGCAAGGACAGCCCGGTCGCGAGCGATTTGTCGATCTCCGTGAAGTCGTACGCCTCCTGCTGGCCGTTGCTCGCGCTCAGGCGCAGGAAGGCACCGAGATCGGACGTGATCTCCTGTTCGGCATTGATGGCGCCGCCGGGCTTCGAGGCGAAGCGGCGCACGGTGGCGGTGCTGGGCGTGGTCCCGGTCAACTCCGCGTATGCCAGCGCGGCGTCGTAGGCGCCGAAGCGTCCCCGGTTGTCGTAGACCAGGAAGCGGATCTTGCCGGGATGCCCGGCGATCTGATGCCGCTCCTCGAGTTCGGAGACCCACTCGAACTGATGGAACGTGGTATCGATCTTGGTTCCGTTGGGTTGGCTCGACAGGGCGAAAAATCCGCCGCGCAAGGTCCAGCGGCCCTGGTTCCACTCGACGGCGCCGCCGTCGGTGTATCCCCAGGCATTGGCGGCGTAGTCGAATGCGCCGCTGTCGATGATCGACCAGTTCAGAAAGTCGTTGCGTGGGTCGTGGGCATATCGATTGTTGTCGAAAATGTCGACGACCGACAATTTGCCGATGGTGATCGTCACATTGTCATCAGCCTGGGTTCCGGCGAGCTGGTTCAGATCGTCCGACACCGCGCTGGTGGTCCCATGGGAACCGATGGCGATCACCTGCCGCAGGAACAGGCGCTGCAACTGGTAGTACGGGTTGCTTGCTCCGACCTTGTATGCCTCGCCGCTGGGGAAGCCGGCAACGCCCAGCGTGTTGCCCAAGCCGAAGCCCTGATCGATCTCGGGGTTGGCGTACACCGCGGCGCCATGCCAAAGGCGCAGGCCGGCATAGAGCGTGATGTCGTTCGTCGTCTTGGCGCTGCCTCCCGGGGGGAGGCTATTGGTTCCCTGGTATGGGGAAGCGAAGCGAGGGTGAAACTGGGTGACGTCCGTGAATTGTCCGTGCAGGTTCCAGTCCTGCTGGGCGGCGGCACCCGGCGTTTCCGATGCGGTTGGCGCGCCGGCTGGGGTCGACCCGTTCGATGGGGGGGGTGCGTTGGGAATGGTCGACACGTCCGTCGTGCTGGGCACGGTTGCCGTGCCGCCGTCGGCGAGGGCGGTCAATGGCAGAAACAGGGCGGCAAGTGCCCAGCGCCGCAGGCGCGGAATGGTTGGCATGAGGATATGGCAATGGGAATGGCAATGGATTGTCGTCGTGGCATCGGGGGGGATGCCGTCGGCAGGACGGATCGGGGGCGCCGGCTGCGCGAGCCATCCACGCCCGGCGCGGGCAGCGGCTCAGGCCGCTCCCGCCGCCATCCGGACGATCTTGACCAGCAGCATTCCCGCCGCGATTACCAGGTACCCGCGCAGCACACCCATCCACACGCGATGGAGCAGCGTGAGCCGCAGCGGCGGCAGCGTGGCGAGCGGCGGCATGCGCCACTGCTCGCGCGCAGCCGGTTCGCCGGTGATTTCTTCGGTGGATGCGGCGGGAACCGCCGGGTTTGCTTTGCGTTCTTCGATCCATCGTAC
>JAKBZN010000021.1 GCA_021842465.1 Pseudomonadota bacterium | reverse complement strand
ATTTTGTCGGTGACCGCTTTCGAAAAAATCGCGCTGAAACAAGCCCTTACGCTACGGCAGGAGAGCTCGGAAATGCTCGACCCCGCTACTCAGTTGAATTTGTTCGGGTTTTAACCGGACGCCAGTGGCGAAAGATATCTTCCTCGCACTGGGCCGACACCATCAGTACACCCTGCGGTCGCGCACCATGGCCCTCCGGCAGGGGGCGCAGCGCCGCGGCCAGGCGGTCGTAGGCCCCATATGCCAAGCATCCTGCATTCAGGGCCCCCCGCCGTGCGATACGAAAAAGGTTGGAAATCTCAAGGTCTTCCTCGGCTGAACAAAGCTTGGCTGCGCACGACGGCCTATTCGGCGGGAAAGCGATGGCTCTGCGCCCCCGCTGCCGCGCACCGGAATTCAGGCTGTGCGCGCGCCGGTGGGACGGAGCGCGAAGGCTCCATCGCCGAGCAGGCTCAGCGCCACCAGCGCGACCGTCCAGAAGGCCGGATATTCCCAGCCGCCTCCCTTGTTGGTGAATAGCCATCCATTGGCGCCGTGCACCATGACGATGGTGCCGAGCATTTCGAGCGCCAGCGGGATCGCTATCCAGGGCGCGTGGATGCCCAGCACCAGCGCGATGCCTCCCAGGAATTCCAGCGCGATGGTTGCATATGCGAGGACGGCCGGCAGCCCGAGGGAGGCAAAGTAGCCGACGAAGCCGGGGATGGTGAAGACGAAGACTTTCAGCGCGACGTGGGCGAGAAACAGGATGCCCAGGCTGACGCGCAGCAGCGCGATACCGTAAGGGGCCGTGGACGAGCGGATCATGGTGTGCTCCGGGAAGGTTGACGGTGAATGGATTCAGGACTGACGCAGCCAGGTTGGCGCGATCGCCGTTCCCAGCCCCCCGCCGTATCCCAGGTAGATGTTGAGTCCGGCCAACGGCTCCAGATAGCGCGCGTTGCGCAGGGGGCCCGCGTCGATGACGTCGAAGCCCATCGAACGCGCCATCTCGGACACATGCGCCTTGGCCTGTGCGTCATCAGCGGCGACGAATACCGGCACGATCTGCCCGTTGCCGGCTTGCGCGCCGGCAGCCAGGCGCTGGGCGAACACGGTGTTGAATGCCTTGACCACGCGCAGCCGCGGGAACGCCGCCGAGATTTGTTCGGCCGCCGAGCTCGTGTGGCCTACCGTGAGTGCCATGTAGTCGCCGGTCAGCGGGTTGGTGATGTCGACCACCACCGCACCGGCGGGCAATGCCGCGTCCCCCAGCGCCCGGATGGCGTCGTCATGG
This sequence comes from Pseudomonadota bacterium, assembly GCA_021842465.1. Lineage (GTDB taxonomy): Bacteria > Pseudomonadota > Gammaproteobacteria > Burkholderiales > Burkholderiaceae_F > GJ-E10. Next base: position 40,268 of record JAKBZN010000021.1, on the reverse strand, counting down.
GGCGTCGCCAGCACGATCAGGTCGCTCGATGCGGCGCGCGCTGGATCGGTGCCAGCCGCGAAGCGATCGGCAAGGCTCCGGGCCTTCGTGCCGTCGCGTCCGACGATGTTCAGGGTATGGCCGGCGGCATGCAGCTGCTGCGCGAACGCAGTACCCATATTGCCGGTTCCGATGATGGTGATGTTCATGATGAATCTCCTGAATGCCTGTCTGGATCCTCCAGCTCCCCGCGATCTCGCGACCAGGTGCTGGACCATGGGGCAGACTTTATGCCCCTATGAGGCGCAAAAAAATACCAAAGAAGACACTTCACTATTGCTAAATATGCAATAAACTGGTCGCACCATGGATGTGCTCGCGGCCACGAGGGTGTTCGTCCGGACCGTCGACGCCGGCGGCTTCGCCCGCGCTGCGCGGGCCCTGAACATGTCGGGCGCGGTGGTGACCCGGCAGGTTGCCGCGCTGGAGGCCCATCTCGGCGCGCGCTTGCTCAACCGGACCACGCGCCGCATGTCGCTGACCGACGCCGGAGAGGAGTTCTACGAGCGCGCGCGCGTGATCCTCGAGCAGGTCGCGGAGGCCGAAGCCGCCGCCGCGCGCGGCACCCAAAGCCCGGCGGGTCTGCTGCGGGTGTCGGCGCCGTTGTCCTACGGCATCTCGCATCTGGCGCCCGTGCTGGCGCGGTTTCGGCGCAAGCATCCGCAGTTGCACCTGGACATCGACCTGTCCGATCGCGTGGTCGACTTGGCGCATGATGGCATCGACGTCGCGCTGCGCATCGCCACCCGGCTCGCCCCCGGCATCGTCGCGCGCCGCATCGTGCCGCTCGACGTCGTGATTTGCGCCGCGCCGGCCTATTTGCGCAGCCGGGGGTTGCCGCGCAAGCCGACGGAGCTGGCCGAGCATGAGACCCTCAGCTTCAGCTACCTGTGGGCGGGCGACGAGTGGCCCTTCACCGGCCCCGACGGCGCACGCGAGACCGTCCGCGTGCATCCCGCCGTTCATTCGAGCAACGGCGACCTGCTGCGCGAACTGGCGATCGCCGGCGGCGGGGTCATCCTGCAGCCGCGGTTCATCGTCGAGCAGGCGCTGCGCGCAGGCACCCTGGTGCCGATCCTTGAGTCCTATGCGAGTCTCGATCTGCACCTGTACGCGGTGTACCTGAGCCCGCAATATCTGCCGAGCAAGGTGCGGGTGTTCATTGACTTTCTGATCGAGGAACTGGCGAGCGGGGTGGCCTATGAGCGCTGAAGCACGGAACAGGGCCCGCCAAACCTGGCTGTGCGCACGGCAAGCGCTGGGGGGCGACATCAGCGCGCTGGAGTTCGGCGAAGTGGAGTCGGCCGTCGCGTTGGGAGGTGGTGCCGAGCCAGCCCGGTTGATCTCTCTGCCGTTGGGCCTGAGCGCACTCGCGCGCAGGTACTTCGATGCGCCGCGTCCTAGCGAAGCGGCGATCGAGGCTGCCATCATGGAAGTGGAAGTGCGTGTCATGCCGCTGCGATCGCTGCTCGCGCCCGGCACCCGCTGCGTCACCGCTGACCCCAACGTCCGTGCGATGGTCGAGGTACTCGGACTGGTGGGCGAGCCATGGGTCACGCTGGCTACCGATGCGGTTGAGCAGCTGTTCAATCGCTGGTTGGCAATCGCCCTCGGGCGGCCGGCGACGCAGGATGGGTTGCCGACCTCAGGCGAATTTGGTGCGGCGCTGCTCGTGCTGCGCGAGTGGCTGCATCATCTGTCCCATACAAGGATCGCGGTGACCTGCCTGATTTTTTCGGACCACGGATTATTGGAAGGGGATGGCTCCTGAAGTGTGATCCTGACGTGGAATCAGGGATTGGTTGCGCGAGGTCCTGTTTGGACGGAACGAAGATTCCATCACGCGGTTCGCTTGACGCCGTTTGGATATTGATCGAACATTTTGCAGTCAGCAGTCGCGCCGATGCTGGCGTTATCGAAATGTTGTCGACGATGGTTGGCGAGGATCGAATCGGTTTTTCATATCCACGTAGTCCCAGGAGACTCCTATGAATGCCGTTGGTCGCTCTATTCTTGGCAATGCCCTCTTTGTTGCTGCAGTCTTGTTCACCGGTACGGCTCTTGCGGCCGGTTCGATTACCATCATCGCGCCGAAGGACGGCGCCGTACTCCCTAGCGGTTCGGGAAACAAGCTTGTGTATAACGTGATGCTTAGTCCGGAGGGAAATCACCTCCATGTCTATATCGACGATGACAATCCGATCATCGACCATCAGGTAAGTGGTTGTCCTTGCACGCTCGATTTGCCGGATTTGGCACCGGGTAAGCATGTCATCGCCGTGAAGGAGGCGACCGTCAGCCATGTCCTGACGGGCGTGCAGGCGCAGGTGACTGTCCGCGTGAGGTGAGGCGTCGCGTGTTTCATCAGCTCGCCTATGCGCTGAATCAGGTCGTTCATAATTTCGGTGCCGCGGCCGTGCTCGGATTGTCGGCCTACGGAATCTTGCAGGGGTTGAACAGGGAAATCACCCAACGGACGGTCTTTTTGATTTTGACGATCGTCTGGGCGGTGCAAGGGGCCAGCGGTGTCATGTTTGGCATCGCCACGCTTTCGTTCTACGGCCAGCTCCCCGATATCCACGGGGTCGCCGTCATCGCCTTGTGGGTGAAAATCGTCTGTGCCGTTCTCGGTCTGGTCGTCGCATTCATCGGGTTCCGGAAAAGCGGGGGACCGCAGGGTCCTTCGCTTTTCTTCCCGATCGCCACATTCGGGTTCGGGGCAACCGCCCTGACCGCGGCGGCGTTCCTTCGCTGGTTTTCGTGAAGGGACGCGGGCCGGTTCCGTCCGTGCCCGGGCAATCCTCCCATTTTGGATGGGCGCCAGACGTAGCGCTATGCGGCCATGGCAGCCGTTGCAGATCGGTCTGCTGATCCAGGCGGGCGGAAGCAGGATTAGACGATCGTCGAAACCATCGCCGCCGCTTGCGACAGGGTCGCGGCGACGATTTCGAATGCGTGCCGAATCTGGTCGCGGCTGGCGGTGCCGCCGATGCAGAGGCGCACTGCTTCCGGGGGCGTCGCACCGACGCAGAACGCGTCGCTGGTTGCGATGCCGATTCCACTGTTGCGCAGGTTCGAGGCGAAGTTGACGCGGCTGAAGCCGTGGGGAAGGGTGAGCCAGAGGTGAAACCCGTGCGGTGCCGCGAGCACGTCGGCGCCGGCGAGGGCCGTCGCGGCGATTTCCTGGCGCGCTTGCGATTCCGCGCGGAGGAACGCGACCAGCTCGGCTGCGACGCCGCTCTGGATCCAGTCGGTTGCGACCGCGGTGGTGATCGGCGAGGCCATGACCGTCGTTGCCCGCAGCACGGCCGTCGCGCGGGTGGCGGCCCGTTCGTCCGGTAGGACGAGGTAGGCCAGGCGCAAGCCGGCTCCCAGTGTTTTCGAGAGGCCCGAGATCGAATAGGTGCGATCGGGTGCCAGTTCGGCGTAGGACGGCGGCGGGTCCGGCGGCAGCATTCCGTAGATGTCGTCCTCGATGATCGGGAGTCGATGCCGCTCCGCCACGTCGACGACAGCGCGCCGGCGGGCCGCCGATTGCGTGATCGTGGTCGGGTTCTGCAGCGTCGGGTTGCAGTAGAGCGCCGCGGGCCGATGCGTCCGGCAGGCGCGGTCCAGCGAGTCCGGGGTAATGCCGTCGGCGTCGGCCGCCAGCGGAATGAGCGGGATGCCACGGACCGCCGCGATTGCGCGCACACCGGTGTACGTCAGCGGGTCGCAAAGGATGCCGTCGGTTCCCGGGGTAAGCATCGCGAACAGCGCGTCGAGCGCGCTATGGGTGCCGGCGCAGATCAGGATCCGTTCGAGCGGCGCCCGGATTCCGCGCCGAGCCAGCCATTGCGCCGCCGCGTCCCGGTCGTAGTCGTGCCCGCCGAACGGCTGGTAGCGCAACAGCGGACGGACGTCGGTCGCGATCCGTTCGAAGGCTGCCCCCATCTTTGCCAGCAAGACGGGATCGTCCGGCTCCGGCGGCAGGTTCATCGACATGTCGATGGTCGCATTGCCGCGGCCGGCCGGGGTGCGGGGGCTGGCGTCGGCGCGAATGAAACTGCCGTGGCCGACCCGGGACTCGATCAGTCCGCGCCGTTGTGCCTCGGTGTATGCGCGGCTGACCGTCGAGAAGTTCAGCCCGATCGCTTCGGCCAGTTGCCGCTGCGGCGGCAGGCGGTCCTCGGGACGGAGCCGGCCTTGACGGATGTCGTCGGCGATCGCGTCGGCGATCGCCAGGTATGCCGGCTTGTCGGTCGAGAGTCGGGCGGGCAGCCAGTGGGGGGCGGCGTCGGTCATGAAAGGGGGGCGTCCGGTCGGGGCGACAAGTCGGCGGGATTGTAGGGCTTGCGGCGATAGACCCCTTTCCGGACCTCGCCGAGGATCGCGCCGAGATTCGCGCACTCCACCGCAAGGATCAGCGTCGGCCCCCAGTAGAACAGGTGCAGGTTGAGGAAGAAGTCCGGGTGCGGCATCGTCAAATACAGGTGGAGATAGCTGATCGACCGCAGGAGCAGGGGCGGCACGATCGCCAGCCACTTGGCGTGGCGCCCGAAGATCGCGGCGACCACCAGACCGACGACGAAGTTCACGACGAACACGTCTCCCATCCACGCCGGGGTGAAGGTCGACATCCCCTGAAAGATTTCGAGGCGCACCCCCGAGATCCAGTCTCCCAGCGCTCCTACCGCCATACCGGCCAGAACCGCGGCGATCCCCGCCGCGACCCGATGTTGCGAAGCCCAGTCCGGCGGGGCGACCGGGGGCGGTGTCTGTTCTGCTGCTTGTTCCATCGTCATGGCGCACTCCTTTTTCCTGTCGAACCGACGAGGGTTCCGGTTTTTGATCGGGTCTTCGGAAACAATTCGCTTCCGTTTTGGCTTTTGTGATGGTAATGTATGCAATACAATAATGCAACAATGATCGAGAATTGTATGCATTATGTTTTTGGTGTTCGTCGACAGGGAACCGGAAAGGAGACGGAAATGGCAATTGCCCACGCATTGAGCATCGGGTTCGTGATCGGAATCGTGTTGTTTTTCGTGTTGCAGCGGATCGGCGTGATCGACCGCTGGATCGAACGGCTGGAAAAGTGAATGGCGACGGCGGAGGAGCGAAACATGGAGCGGATGATGGAAGGCGCGGCCGCCGGGCAATCCCGGCGGGCGGCGGGAACGATGCCGGGTGGTCGGGCGGGCGGCCGCGCCATTGCGGGGAAGATCGACTGGTTCCGGTTCTGGCGGGATATGTTGATCGCCGCGGTGGTGTTCAACGTCGTCGCGGGCCTGGTGACCTGGTACTACATTTTCCCGCTGCTCGGACTGCGCTAGCCGGGCGGAGTCAGGCGGCGGCGCCGGGAGGCGCCCGCCGCCGTCCCAGGTGCGAAGCGTCAGACCATCGGGACGGTCAGACTCCAATCGTCGTCGTCATCGTCGCTGTCGCTGTCGGGGGAACCCGGTACGGTGGGGGGGAACATGGGTGGCGGGACGACGGGAACGGGCTGCGCGGCTTCGGGCGCGTCGGATTCCCCGACGTTGCGGCGGCGTACGAAGTCCGCGATCGCCGCGGCGGGCAGCGGCCGGCATAGCAGATATCCCTGCACCACGTCGCAGTCGAGGTGTCGCAGCAGCGCGAGCTGGGTTTCGTTCTCGACACCCTCGGCGACGACCTCCTTTTTCAGTGCGTGCGCCATCTGCACCATCGCGGTGACGATCGTCGCGCGATCGTTGTCGGGCGCGGCGCCGGCGAGGAAGCTGCGATCGAGCTTGAGCACCTGCGCCGGCACGCTGGTCAGGTTGCTGAACGACGAGTAGCCGGTGCCGAAATCGTCGATGGTGAAGAGCACGCCGGCGGCGGCCAGCGAACGCATCGATTCGTAGGCCGCCGTGTCGCCCTGCAGCAGTACGGATTCGGTCGCTTCGATTTCCAGCGAACCCGGGGCCATCGCCGCGGCCGACATTGCGCTGCGCACCGTGTTCACGAAGTGCGATCGGCGCATCTGGGTGATCGAGACGTTGATCGCGACCCGGGGAATCGGCACCCCGGTCTGCCGCCAGCGCCGATACTGGTGACAGCTTTCGTGGAGCACCCAGGTCCCGATCGCATCGATCAGGCCGCTCTCCTCGGCGAACGGAACGAAGGTGTCGGGGGCCAGCAGACCGCGTTCCGGGTGTTGCCATCGCAGCAGGGCTTCCACCGCGCGGACCCGTCCGCTGCGCAATTCGATCAGCGGTTGGAAGTGCAGCACGAACTCGCCCCGGTCGAGCGCGCGTCGCAACTCGCTGTCGAGCGACGATCGGCGCCGGGACTCTTCGCTCATCCGCTCGTCGAAGTACGCGAGGCGGCTCCGTCCTTCCGCCTTGGCCCAGTACATCGCCGTGTCGGCCTTGCGCACCAGGTCCGAGGGCTGGGTGCCATGTTCGGGAAAGACGGCGATCCCGACGCTGGCGCCGACAAAAATTTCCTTCCCGTCGATCTCGAAGCGCCGCGACAGCGCGGCGACGATCTGTCGGCCGATTCCTCCGGCATCGCGGGGTGATTCGAGGTCGCCCAATACGACGACGAACTCGTCGCCTCCCTGGCGCGCGACGGTGTCGCTCTCGCGCACGCTGCGCCGGATCCGTTCGGCGGCGCTGCGGAGCAGCTGGTCTCCGAGGGCGTGGCCATAGGTGTCGTTGACCGGCTTGAACCGATCCAGGTCGAGAAACAGGACGGCGACGTGGGTCTTGCGTTGGGGTGCCTCGGCCAGGGTCCTCGCGAGGGTGGCGAGCAGGGCATGCCGGTTGGGCAAGCCGGTGAGCGCGTCGGCATGCGCCAGTTCCTTGAGCCGGCGATTCCGTTCCACCGTCGCGCAGGCGATCCGCAGGCGCCCGATCAGGTCGCTGACCAGGTCCATTTCCCCTTCGCGCAATTCGAGGTCCTGCGCCCGGCCGAGGATCACCGCGCCGCGGATCCGGCGACTGCCGGGAATCGGGAAATAGGAGCGCACGGCATCCGGATGGTGCTCCAGGTACCAGCCGGCGGCGGTTCCGGGAAGTTGGGGCTTTCCCGTCCAGTTCGAGAACGACTGCGTCTGGGATTCGAGGAGCCATTCGGGGGAGGCAGCGATGCGGGCGCGTTCGACCTGCTCCGGGCGATCGGAGGTGCTGGTGTAGACCAGGGCATCCCGGGCCGACGGCATCTCGTTGAACACCAGTACGACCAGATCCACGCCGCCGATCCAGCGCAGGCAGCGGATGGCGCTGCGGGCGATCTCGTCGACATCGAGCGGGCCGAGAATCGTCTTGTCGATGTGCGCCAAGGCCGCCTGGGTCGCCACGCTGATTCCCAGCTCCCGGGAGACGTCGCGGAATGCCTCGGCCGGCGCAATCGTTTGCCGCGGGTAGGGCGGCGCTTCGGCGTGGATTTCGCCGATCGTCTGCAGGGCCTGCTGCAGGCGCCGCGCGTGTCCGGCGGTCCGCCAGCGGTCCCAGAGCAGCAGCACGACGGCCATCACCATGGCGTTGGCCGAGAGCGCGACCCCGGCCTTCCCGATGGTCAGGGCCGGACCGGAGCCCAGTGTGGTGGCGAGGATGGCGGTCGTCCCCGCAGCCGGAGCCAGGACCGCGAGCATTCCCAGCAGGACCGCGGCGGATGGCCTTCCGTTGCCGAGGAGTGCGGTGTGCGGCGCTGCGGGCGCGGCGGATTGGGTGGGCAAATGGACCCCGCGGCAAAGGTTGGCAAGCGCCCCTGCCGTGGGCCGGTTGCCGCCTGGCCGGCGGCCGTCCCGGTGCGAGGCAGAGGACGATCGATTATGGAAATCGCCGACGCGCCCCGGTTTCCGGAATTCGGTATTTTTTCTGTACCTTCTTAGGAGACTCCCCCTCTTGGGAGGCCAAGCCGCCAAAGAGGCCGGTCCGGTGCGCTGGGATTCGGCGTTCGCCGTCGATCAGGGGGCTAGCGCCTCCAGCAGTTCGCTTTCGAGCTGGAGTTGCGCCCGGGGATTCTCCAGTGTCGGGCTTTCGATCCGGAAGACGTCCTCGACGCGCTCGCCCAGGGTGAGGATCTTCGCCGTCAGCACGTCCGCATGGTGACGGGCAAGCACCTGCGCAACCGCGTAGAGCAGGCCGACGCGGTCGGTGGCGACGAGCGAGAGCCGGTACTGGTTTGGGCGTTCCTCCGCTTCCAGGTAGACCGCCGGCGATACCGGAAAATGGCGGGACTGGCGCGACAGGCGGCCGGGGTTGGGTGGCGGGGGCTCGGCGCTGCCCGTGAGTCGCGTTGCCAATTCCTGCTCGACGCTTGCGAGCAGCGCGCGGAAGTGGCTGGACTGCGACTGGTCGACGACGACGAAGGTGTCGAGCGCGTAGCCGTGTCGCGTCGTGTGGATCTTGGCGTCCAGGATGCTGATGCGTCGGCTCTCGAAATAGCCGCATACGCGCAGGAACAGGTCCTTGCGGTCACGCGCATACAACAGCACCTCGATTCCCTCTCCCGCCGGCGCGAGGCGCGTGCGGACGATGGTTCGGTCGGTATGCACGTGGACGAGAAGGCAGCGGGTGTGCCACGCGATGTCGGGCGCCGCGTTGCGCAGGAAATAGACGACGTCGAGTTCGCGCCAGAGTGGTTCGTGCGCGGCCGCCGAAATGCCGTAGAGCCCAAGGATGCGCCGGGCTTCGCGCTTGCGTCCTTCGAGTTCGGCTTCAGGGCCGAGCGCCTGTCCGCCGAGGCTGCGGCGGGTCAGGCGAAAGAGCGTTTCCAGCAGGCGGGCTTTCCAGGCATTCCACACCTTCGGGCTGGTGCCGCGGATGTCGGCCACGGTGAGCAGGTAGAGCGCGACGAGACGCCGATCGGTGCCGACCGTTTGCGCGAATTCCGCGACCACCGCGGGGTCGGCCAGATCCTGCTTCTGCGCGACCTGCGACATGGTGAGGTGGTGCTGGACGAGGAATGCCACCAGGGCGGTGTCTTCCTGCGACAGGCCGTGATCGAGGCAGAAGCGTCGCGCCTCGCGTGCGCCAAGGGTGCTGTGGTCGCCGCCGCGGCCCTTGGCGATGTCGTGGAACAGAGCGGCAATGGTGAGCAGCCAGGGACGCTCGAAATCGGCGACGAGCTGGCTGCACTCGGGGTGCTCATGGGCGTAGTCGCTGCTGGCGAATCGGCGCAGGTTGCGCACGACCATGAGGATGTGCTGGTCGACGGTATAGACGTGGAAGAGGTCGTGCTGCATCTGGCCGACGATGCGGCGGAATGGCGGCAGGTACCGTCCCAGCACCGACCAGTCGTTCATCCGGCGCAGCGTGTGCAGCACCCCCTGGGGTTCCTGCAGGATGGCGAGAAAACGTGCGCGGTTCGCCGGGATGCGGCGGAACGCGCCATCGATGCGGCCGCGCGCGTTCCAGATCGCGCGCAGCATGCGCGGGGTCATCGACCGGCATTCGGGGTGGCGTTCGAGTACGAGGAACGCGCGCAGGATCTCCGCGGGGTCGCGTTCGAATACGCCGTCGTCGCGCAGGTCGAGCAGGTCGGCGCGGGTGCAGAAGGCCTCATCGAGAATCTGGGGCGGGGTATCCGCCCCCGGGTTCATCCGCTGCTCGATGCTGAGCAGAACCAGGGTGTTGATCTGGGTGACGGTCTTGGCGGCGCGGTAGACCCGCTGCATGAGCACTTCGCTGGCGCGGCGCGCCGAGGTTCCGGCGATTCCCATCCGGACGGCGAGCGCATGCTGCAGGTCGAACACCAGCCGGTCTTCGCGCCGCCCGGCGACCGCGTGCAGATGGGCCCGGACCTGTTTCAGGAGCCGCTCGGCGTTGCGGATGCCCGTGCATTCCGCGACGGTGATCAGGCCGTTGCGGGTCAGTTCCTCCCACGTCGAGCCCAGGTCGGCGGCACGGGTGACCCAGAGCAGCATCTGCAAGTCGCGCAAGCCCCCGGGGCTTTCCTTGCAGTTGGGCTCGAGGGAATACGGCGTGTCTTCGAACTTGGCATGGCGCTGCCGCTGTTCGAGCAGCTTGGCGCGCAGGAAGGCCCGGGGGTCGGTCGCGGAATGCAGCGCCGCCTCGACCGCCTGGAAGGGCGGTTTCGGCCCGCAGATCTGCCGCCCTTCGAGCAGCGCGGTCAAGACGGTGACGTCGCGCTGGGCTTCCTGCACGCACTCTTCCGGGGAGCGCACGGCGTGGCCGACGGCAAGACCGGTATCCCAGAGCAGTTGCACGAGCGCGGCGATGCGGTTCTGCTCCGCTTCCGCGGGGGGCTGCGCCGGCACGATCAGCAGATCGACGTCGGAGTACGGGAAGAGCTCGCCGCGGCCGTAGCCGCCGATCGCCGCCACCGCGGCAAACCGCGAGACCCCGGTTTGCGCGGCGGCCGCGCGGACGATGCCGTCGGTCACGCGGGCCAGGCCGCGGAGCGCCGGCTGCACCGGGCCTCCGCGCTCGATCCCGGCCAGGATGGCGTGGTGTCCGCGCCGCCAGCGTTCGCGCAGTTGCGCGCTCGTTGTCGCCGCGGCGCTGGCGGTCATGGCGCGGCGTCGATGGCCGAGGCGCGGGCGGCGATCGCCTCCTGGGCGAACGCGGGGGGCGGCGGAGCCTGGGCCGACAGGGTCAGGACTTCGACTCCGGTTTCGGTGATGAGGACCGTATGCTCCCATTGCGCGGAAAGGCTGTGGTCCTTGGTGACGATGGTCCAGCCGTCGCCGAGTTCCCGGATCTCGCGCCGGCCGGCGTTGATCATCGGCTCGATGGTGAACGTCATTCCGGGGAAAATCCTGTCGAGGGTGCCGGGGCGGCCGTAGTGCAGGACCTGCGGATCCTCGTGGAACCGCCGGCCGATGCCGTGGCCGCAGAATTCGCGCACCACCGAGTAGCCGTTGCGCTCGGCATGGGTCTGGATGGCCGCGCCGATGTCGCCCAGGTGGCCGCCGGGGCGCGCGGCGAGAATCCCCCGCCACATGCACTCGTAGGTCACCTCGCAGAGCCGCCGCGCCGCGATCGAGGGTTCGCCGACGCAGAACATGCGGCTGGTGTCGCCGTGCCAGCCGTCCTTGATCACGGTGATATCGAGATTGACGATGTCGCCGTTCTTGAGCACGCGCGGCCCGGGGATGCCGTGACAGACCTGGTGGTTGACCGAGGTGCAGATCGACTTGGGGTAGGGGGCGTAGCCCTTGGGCGCGTAGTGCAGGGGCGCGGGAACGCAGCCCTGCTCGTCGACCATGTAGTCGTGGCAGAGCTTGTCCAGATGTTCGGTGGTCACGCCGGGGACGACGTGGGGGGCGATGAAATCGAGGACTTCGGACGCCAGGCGGCAGGCGACGCGCATGGCCTCGATTTCGGCAGGGGATTTGATGGTTGGCGGCATGGAGAGGGTGTCGTTTCCAAGAACCGATATAATACAAAGCTCTACCGGTTTTCCCGGGGAAATTCGCCCCTCGGGCATCCCGGGTTCGGAAGAAAGTTCGCAAGTTTCATAAACGCGCGCGCTGCCGCCAAGGTGCTTTTCGTTATATGGCAGCTGCGTCAGACCCAACCTTGGAGAAGTCGATCATGTCCGTCACCATGCGTCAAATGCTGGAAGCGGGTGTCCATTTCGGACACCAGACCCGTTTCTGGAACCCCAAGATGGCCCCGTACATCTACGGCCATCGCAACAAGATCCACATCATCAACCTCGAGCGGACGGTGGAACAGTTCGGCGAGGCGACCAAATTCCTGCGCCAGACCGCGTCGAACCGCGGTACGGTGCTCTTCGTCGGTACCAAGCGCCAGGCGCGCGAGATCATGGTCGAAGAGGCCACCCGCGCCGGCATGCCGTATGTCGACCAGCGCTGGCTGGGCGGCTTCCTGACGAACTTCAAGACGATCAAGACCTCGATCAAGCGGCTCAAGGACATGGAGCAGATCGTCGCCGACGGCGGCCTCGAGCGCATGTCGAAGAAGGAGGCGCTGACCTTCACCCGCGAGATCGACAAGCTCAACCGTTCGATCGGCGGCATCAAGGACATGAACACGCTGCCCGATGCGCTGTTCGTGATCGACGTCGGCTATCACAAGATCGCCGTCACCGAGGCCGAGAAGCTGGGCATTCCGGTGGTCGGCGTTGTCGACACCAACCACTCCCCGGCGGGCGTCACCTACGTCATTCCGGGCAACGATGATTCCAGCCGGGCGGTCCGCCTGTACGCGCGCGGCGTCGCGGACGCGATTCTCGAGGGCAAGGCGCTCGGGTTGCAGAACGTGGTTGCCGCGGCGAGCGGCGACGAGTTCGTGGAAGTGGAGGAAGGCGCCGCTTCGGAAGAGGCGTAAGTCCCCGGTTTTTGATGGATGGCGAAAGGGGCAGGGATGCCCCTTTCGCGTATTGGAGAGAAAGAAATGGCGGAAATCACCGCAAGCATGGTCAAGGAACTGCGCGAGAAGACCGACGCGCCGATGATGGAGTGCAAGAAAGCGCTCACCGAAGCCGACGGCGATCTGGGCAAGGCCGAGGAGATCCTGCGGGTCAAACTCGGCAGCAAGGCGGCCAAGGCGGCGGCACGCACCACCGCGGAAGGCGTGGTCGCCATCGCCACCGATGCGGATGGCAAGAATGCCGCGATGGTCGAGGTCAATTGCGAAACCGACTTCGTTGCCAAGAACGACGACTTCCTGGCGTTCGCGCGCGACCTGGCGGGCCTGGTCCTGGCCAACGATCCGGCGGACGTCGCGGCGCTGTCGGCCCTGGCCTTGGGCGCGGGGACGGTCGAAACCACGCGCGCGGCGCTGGTCGGCAAGATCGGGGAAAACCTGTCGGTGCGGCGTTTCGTGCGTCTGCGCGCGCAGGGCCGCGCGGCGCAGTACATCCACGGCGGCGCGCGCATCGGCGTGCTGGTCGACGTGGGCGGCGGCAAGGACGGCGCGGATCTCGCCGCGCTGGGCAAGGACCTGGCGATGCATATCGCCGCGGCCCGTCCCAAGGCGCTTCGCTCCGACGAGGTGGATGCCGAGGACATCGCGCGCGAGCGCTCGATCGCCCAGCAGAAGGCGGCGGAATCGGGCAAGCCCGCGGAAATCCAGGCGAAGATGGTCGATGGCGCGGTGCAGAAGTTCCTCAAGGAGGTCACGCTGCTCGGGCAGACCTTCGTCAAGGACGAAAAGCTCAGCATCGAGCAGTTGCTGAAGAACCGCGCCGCGACGGTCCACGGCTTCACCGTGTTCGTCGTCGGCGAAGGCATCGAGAAGAAGCAGACCGATTTCGCGGCGGAAGTGGCGGCGCAGGCCGCCGCGGCGCGCGGCGAATAAGGGAAGGGCGCGGCACCATGGCCATGTACCGGAGGATCTTGCTCAAGTTGTCGGGTGAAGCCCTGATGGGCGAGGACGCATTCGGCATCAACCGCAATACCATCGAAACCATGGTCCGCGACATCGGCGACGTGCAGCGCATGGGCGTGCAGGTCGCCATCGTCATCGGCGGCGGCAACATCTTCCGCGGCGTCGCGCTGGGCGCCGCGGGGATGGATCGCGCCACCGCGGACTACATGGGGATGATGGCCACGATCATGAACGCGATGGCGCTGCAGGATGCCATGCGCCATGCCGGGCTGGAGGCCCGGGTGCAGTCGGCGCTCCACGTCGAGCAGGTGGTCGAGCCGTACATTCGCCCCAAGGCGATGCGCTACCTCGACGAGGGCAAGATCGTGATCTTCGCCGCGGGAACCGGCAATCCGTTCTTCACCACCGATACCGCGGCGGCGCTGCGCGGCGCCGAGGTCGGCGCCGAGGTCGTCTTCAAGGCGACGAAGGTCGATGGCGTGTATTCGGCCGACCCGCGCAAGGATCCCGGCGCCGTGCGCTACGCGAGCATCACCTTCGACGACGCCTTGACGCGCGACTTGCGCATCATGGATGCGACGGCGTTCGCGTTGTGCCGCGACCAGCGCCTGCCGATCCGGGTGTTCAACATCTCGCGGCCGGGCGCGCTGATGCGCGCGGTGAACGGCGAGGACGAAGGTACTTTGGTACACGCATAACCAGCAGCGGGGAAGACTCCATGACCATCGCGGAAATTCGAACGACGACCGAGAGCCGCATGCTCAAGTCGATCGAGGCATTGAAGACCGACCTGGCAAAGGTGCGGACCGGACGTGCACACACGGGCATTCTCGACCACGTGCAGGTCGACTACTACGGATCGATGGTTCCGATCACGCAGGTGGCCAACGTCGGCCTGCTCGACGCGCGCACCCTCAGCGTGCAGCCGTGGGAGAAAAAGATGCTCTCGGCGATCGAGAAGGCGATCCGCGAGTCGGACCTCGGCTTGAACCCTGCCGCGCAGGGCGACCTGTTGCGCGTTCCGATGCCGGCACTGACCGAAGAGCGACGCCGCGATCTGGCGAAGGTGGTCAAGGGCGAGGGGGAGGATGCCCGGGTGGCGGTCCGCAATCTGCGGCGCGATGCCAATCAGCACCTCAAGGAACTGCTCAAGAAGAAGGAAATTTCCGAGGACGAGGAACGGCGCGCGCAGGATGACATCCAGAAGCTGACCGATCGCTTCGTCGCCGATGTGGACCGGCTCGTCGCGGAAAAAGAAAAAGAGATCATGACGGTCTGATGGCCGCGCCGTTGGTTGGTCCGATGGCTGCCGATCGGCACTCCGTTTCTGCGCGCCCGGCGGTTCCGCGCCATGTTGCCATCATCATGGATGGCAACGGGCGCTGGGCCAAGGCGCGGTTTCTGCCCCGCGTCGCGGGGCACTCTCGCGGCGTGGAGTCGGTGCGCGCGGTCATCGAGGCGTCGATCGCGCACGGGGTGGAATACCTGACCCTCTTCGCATTCAGTTCGGAGAACTGGGCCCGGCCCGCGGAAGAGGTTTCGGTTCTGATGCGCCTCTTCATGAGTTCCCTGCAGAAGGAGATCGACGGCTTGATCCGCAACGGCGTGCGGCTGCACGTCGTGGGCCAGATCGACACGTTCGAGCCGAAACTGCGTGAACTGATCCGGAGCGCCCAGGAGCGGACGGCGGTTGCGGGAGACGCGGGAACCCGGCTGCACCTGACGATCTGCGCAAGCTACAGCGGTCGATGGGACATCGTGCAGGCGGCATCCAAGCTTGCGCAGGCGTACCGCGATACGGGAATCCTGCCGGACGAGACGGCGTTTGCGCAACATCTGGCGCTGTCCTTCGCGCCCGACCCGGATCTGCTCATCCGCACCAGCGGCGAGCAGCGCATCAGCAACTTTCTTCTTTGGCAACTGGCCTACGCCGAGATCTATTTCACCGAGGCGCTGTGGCCCGATTTCGGTGCCGAGGCGTTTTCCCGGGCGCTATCCTGGTATGCGGGGCGCGAGCGGCGATTCGGACGGACGAGCGAGCAGGTGCGGGACCCGGGCGGGCCGCGATGCTGAAAACCCGCATCTACACGGCGGCGGTGCTGCTCGCGGGCGTGATGCTGTTGGGCGTTCTCGGCGTTCGCTGGCTGGTGGCGGCCGCGGCGGTGTTTCTCGGGGTCGCGCTCTTCGAGTGGTTGCGGCTGGCGCGCGTGGGAACGCCGATTGCCGCGGTCGTGGCGGCGATCGCAGCCACCGTGGCCTGGTCGCTGGACCGCCTGGGGTTCCAGCCGGCGCCGGCGGCGCTCGCGGCGGTCGCGGGGAGTGCGGTGGCGCTCTGGTTCGCAATTGCCGGACTGCTGGTCGCGGCGCAGCGGCGGCCTGCCGACCGCGCGATGCGGATCCCGGCCGCGGCGTCGATCGTCGCGGCATTCGCACTGGGCGGCGCCGCATGGCTGTGCGTGGCGCGGTTGTTGCACCAGGGAGCCGGCTGGACGCTCTCGGTGCTCGCGCTGGTGTGGCTGGCGGATGCCGCCGCGTATTTCACCGGCCGGTCAATCGGCCGGCATAAGCTCGCTTCGCGGATCAGTCCCGGGAAGACCTGGGAAGGCGTGGGCGGTGCCGTGGTTGCGGTCGCGTTGTGCGCCTGGGTCTTGCGGGTGTCGTCACCCGGCGCCGATCTGTGGCCGGTGGCGCTGTTGCGGGCCGCACCGGTCGGCGGGACCGCCCTCCTGGTCGTATTCGTAGCGTTGAGCGTCGTCGGCGATCTGTTCGAGAGCCTGGTCAAGCGGCAAGCGGGAGTCAAGGACAGCGGTACGATCCTGCCGGGCCACGGCGGGGTCTGGGACCGGATCGATGCGACGCTGCCGGCGGTTGCCGTCGCCGTCTTCGCCCAGTGGTGGCTGATGCCCGTTTCCTGACAGGACCCGATTTCCTATGCAACACGTACCTTCCCAAGGGGTAAGCATTCTCGGCGCGACCGGATCGATCGGCGCGAGCACGCTCGATGTGATCGCCCGCCATCCCGACCGGTTCCGCGTGACCGCGCTCACCGCGCAATCGCGCGTCGACGAACTGGCGCGGCTGTGTGTGCGCTTCCGCCCCCGGTTGGCGGTCATCGGCGATGCGGCGCGCGAAGGCGCGTTGCGGGACGCGCTGCGCGCGGCCGGCGTGGCCGAGGGTACGGTGGAGGTCCGCAGCGGCCCCGGTGCCCTGGTCGAGGCGGCGCAGTGCGAAGATGCGCAGATCGTCGTCGCCGCGATCGTCGGGGCGGCCGGCCTGCTTCCCTCGATCGCCGCCGCGCGGGCCGGGAAACGGCTGCTGCTGGCGAACAAGGAATCGGTGGTCTGCGCCGGTGCGCTCCTCCTCGATGCGGTGCGGGCGGGCGGGGCGACCCTGCTGCCCGTCGACAGCGAACACAATGCGATCCACCAATGCCTCGCCGGAGCCGCGGCGGCAAATGGTTCGGCCGACGTCCGCCGCCTCATCCTTACCGCGTCCGGAGGGCCGTTCCGGCAACGGCGCGATTTTTCCGGAATCAGTCCGGAGGAAGCCTGCGCGCATCCGAACTGGAGCATGGGTCGCAAGATCTCGGTCGATTCGGCAACGCTGATGAACAAGGGCCTCGAGGTCATCGAGGCGAGCTGGCTCTTCGGGTTCGGGCGCGATCGCATCGACGTCGTCGTCCACCCGCAGAGCGTGATCCACTCGATGGTGGAATTCGGCGACGGGTCCGTGCTTGCACAATTGGGAACGCCCGACATGCGCACCCCCATCGCGTACTGCCTGGGATATCCCGAGCGAATCGAAAGCGGCTCGCCGCGGCTCGATTTCCTGCGCCTTGGCGCGCTGCAGTTCGAGGCGCCGGATCTCGAACGCTTTCCCTGCCTGGGGCTGGCCTATCGCGCCTTGTCCGCCGGACCCGCGGCGAGCATCACGCTCAACGCCGCCAATGAGGTCGCGGTGAACGCGTTTCTGGAGCGCCGGTTGTCGTTCGTCGGCATCGCCGCCACGATCGAATGCACGCTGGATGCCCTGCAGGCACCGGCACCGGCCTCGGTCGAGGAGGTGCTGGAGATCGATGGCTGGGCGCGCGGCGTTGCCGAGAAGGCGGTGCGCGGAGGCGCATGGATTTCCTGATCACCATCGCGGCGTTCGTCGTCGCGCTGGGCCTCCTCATCGTGGTCCACGAGTTGGGCCACTATTCCGTGGCGCGCCTCGTCGGCGTGAAGGTGCTGCGGTTCTCGGTCGGCTTCGGCAAGCCGCTGCTGCGGCGCGTTTCCGGTCCCGACCGCACCGAGTGGGTGATCTCGCAGGTTCCGTTCGGCGGATACGTGAAGATGCTCGACGAGCGCGATCCGGACTGCCTGCCGATCGCTCCCGCCGAATTGCCGCGGGCGTTTTCCCGCCAGCCTGTCGGCAAGCGGGCGGCGATCGTGGTCGCCGGGCCGTCGGCGAATCTGCTGTTCGCGGTGCTCTTGTACTGGATCCTCCACATGGCGGGCACCTGGGAGCCGCTGCCGATCCTGGGCCCGGCGCCGGCCGGCACCCCGGCGGCCGAGGCGGGGTTGCACGACGGCGATCTCGTGCTGGCGTGCAACGACCGGGCCGTTCGTTCCTGGAACGAATTGCGCTGGGATGTGCTGGATGACGCGGTCTCCGACGGCGTGGTCCGGTTGCGGGTACGGGGGATCGACGGCGCCGAGCGGGTGGCGACATTGAATCTTTCGAGCCAGGGCGCGGGCGACGTCGACGCGGGGTGGTTCGATCGGCTGGGCATCGTGCGCGGCGCCGGGGCGCCGGTGGTGCGGGGCCTGTTGCCCGGCGATCCGGCGGAGCGGGCGGGAATCGCCGTGGGCGACCGGATCCTGACCATCGACGGCGCGTCCATTCGGACGGCCTCGGAAGTCGGCCTTGCGGTCCGGCCCGCAGCCGGGAAGCGACAGACCTGGGAAATCCTGCACGATGGCGTGCATCGCACGCTGGTCATCGTGCCGGAAGCGATCGCGATTCCGGGCGCCAAGCCAATCGGACGGGTCGGCATCGATTTTTCGCAATGGCGGCGGGTGCGGTACGGGCCCGTCGCGGCCTTGGCCCGGGCCGGCGACCAGACCTGGGAGACCTCGGTGTTTTCCCTGCGCATGGTGGGCCGGATGATCGTCGGCAAGGCTTCCTGGCGGAATCTTTCCGGTCCGGTGAGCATCGCCGACGCCGCCGGCAAGACGGCGCGCATCGGAATCGAGGCATACATGGGATTTCTCGCCCTGGTTTCGATCAGCCTGGGCGTGCTCAACCTGCTGCCGATTCCGATTCTGGATGGAGGGCACTTGCTGTACTATGCGATCGAGGTGGTGAGGGGGAAACCGCCGTCGGCGCGCGCGATGGAGATGGCGCAGCGTGCGGGCGTCGGCATCTTGGTCCTGCTGACCTTGCTTGCCCTATACAACGATGTGATGCGTTTGCTTTCCTGAAGCGCGCGGGCACACAAGAATCGAAACTGGCTTCGCGAATCCTTTTTCCATGCGTCGGAATGTAGAAACATCGGGCGGTGCGCGCCGCCCGCGGGCTGCGCGTTTGCATGCGGGGGTCCTGCGTGCCGCCGTGCTGGTGGCCCTGGCGGCGGTCGGCGGCGCGGCGCTGGCACAGGAATCGCAGGATTTCGTCGTGCGGGACATCCGTGTCGAGGGCGTGCAGCGTACCGAGACCGGAACGGTGTTCAGCTATCTGCCGATCCATGTCGGCGACCGCTATACGCCGGCGAAGGGCATCGCGGCGATCCATGCGCTCTACCACACCGGATTGTTCAAGGACATCCGTCTCGAGGCGGAAGGCAACGTCCTGATCGTCGACCTGGAAGAGCGCCCGGCGATCGCGAAGGTCGAACTCAGCGGGATGAAGGAGTTCGACAAGGATGCGGTGAAGAAGTCGCTCAAGGAAGTGGGCTTCACGGCGGGGCGGGTCTACGATCGGTCGCTGCTCGACCGCGCGGTGCAGGAACTCAAGATGCAGTACCTCACCAAGGGTCTGTACGGCGTTCAGATCGCGACGACCGTGACGCCGGTGGAGCGCAACCGCGTCAACGTCCGGATCCAGATCAACGAAGGGTCGATGGCGCGCATCCAGGCGATCCAGTTCACCGGCAACCATGCGTTTTCGTCGGCAGAGCTGCACAAGCAGATGAAGCTCTCGACGCCGACGTGGTTCACCTGGTATTCGAATCACGATAAATACGCGCGCCAGAAGCTGCAGGCCGACGAAGAGACGTTGCGGTCGTTCTATCTTGCGCGGGGCTATCTCGATTTCAGCATCGAGTCGACCCAGGTCACGATCAGCCCGGACAAGAAGAACATCTACATCACCATCAACGTTTCCGAAGGCGAGCGCTATCGTCTGTCGAAGGTCGGGCTGGCCGGGGAAACGCTGGGGCTCGATTCCGAGTTCCGCAAGATGATCGACGTCAAGCCGGGGGACGTCTACAACGGCGGGAAGATGACGGCGATCGCCAAGCGCATGACCGACCGGCTGAGCGAACTGGGCTACGCGTTTTCCACCGCCACGCCGATTCCCGAGGCGAACAAGGCCAAGCGGCTGGTGGCATTCACCTTCCTCATCGATCCGGGGCGTCGGGCCTACGTCCGCCACGTCAACATCAGCGGCAACACGCATACGCGCGACGAGGTGATCCGGCGCGAAATCCGGCAGTTCGAGTCGGCGTGGTACGACTCGGACAAAGTTCGTCTATCGCGGGACCGGATCGACCGCCTCGGCTACTTCGACAAGGTGACCGTCGACACGCCGCCGGTGCCGGCGACGCACGACCAGATCGACGTCAACTACAACGTCAACGAGAAGCCGATGGGCTCGATCTCCGCCGGCGCCGGGTACAGCAGCGCGGAGCACCTGGTGCTTTCCGGTTCCTACACGCAGCAGGACATCTTCGGCACCGGCCATTCGCTCAGTTTGCAGATCGACACCAGCTTCGTGTCGCGGACGTACATGCTGACCCACACCGATCCGTATTTCACCCAGGACGGGGTCAGCCGCACGGATTCGATCTACATCCAGAACTCGAACTTTTCGAAGCTGAACCTGGCGACGGTGGACATCGGATCGAAGGGGTTCTCGGAGCGATTCGGCATCCCGTTCACCGAGTTCGACACGGTGTTCCTGGGTGCGGGTCTCGAAGAGGACGACGTCACGCTGACGTCGGCGAGTCCGTTCAGCTACATCGACTACGTCAACCGCTACGGCAACGCGGCACTCGGCATGATCGCCACGCTCGGCTGGGCGCGGGATCATCGCGACAGCGCAATGATCCCGACAGACGGGACCTACCAGAACCTGTCGGTCGAGGCTGGTACGCCGCTGCTCAACCTGCAGTACTACAAGGCCACCTACCAGATCCAGGACTATCTTCCGCTGCCGGACGACATCACGCTCGCGTTCGACGGTCAGAGCGGATACGGCAATGCTTACAACGGCAAGGAGTTCCCGCTGTTCAAGAACTTCTATGCCGGCGGTATCGGCAGCGTCCGCGGCTATCTGTGGGGAACGCTGGGGCCGCGGGATCCCAACGGCAATCCGATCGGCGGCAACAAGATGCTCACCGGGTCGATGGAGTTGCAGGCGCCGCTGCCCGGCGCCGACCGCTCGCTGCGGGCGCTGATGTTCCTCGACGGCGGCGACGTCTGGGGGCCGGGCCAGAACGTGACGCTGTCCCAGATGCGTTACGCGACCGGTATCGGGATTGCCTGGATTTCGCCGATGGGACCGCTCAAACTGAGCTATGCCTTCCCGTTCCATATGCAGCCGTACGACATGACCCAGCGCTTCCAGTTCCAGATCGGGACGGGATTCTGACCGGGGTTCTGACGGATCGGCGCTGTGGCAAAATTCCGCCATCCACACTCCGAAGGGACATCGATGCAACATACGAAATGGCTGGCAGCGGGAATGCTGGCCGTCCTTTTGGCGTCGGCCGCGCCGGCGGTCATTGCCGATCCGGCGGTCAAGATCGGCTATGTCAGCACCGAGCGCGTCATGCGCGAGTCCGCTGCGGCCAAGGCGGCGGAGGAACGGCTTTCCCAGGAATTCGCGCCCCGCGACAAGGAACTCCAGGCCATGAGCGCCAAGCTCAAGGCGGCGGCGGATCAGCTCGAGAAGGACGGCCCGGTGCTGACCGACGCCCAGCGGGCGCAGCGCCAGCGCGCGCTCCAGGAGATGGACATCGAGTTCCAGCGTAAGCGTCGCGAATTCCAGGACGACCTCAATCAGCGCAAGAACGAGGAACTGCAGACGTTGCTCGGCAACGCCCAGCGGATCGTGCGCCAGATCGCTCAGCAGCAGAAATACGACGTAATCCTGCAGGATGCGGTGTACGTCAACCCGCGGATCGACATCACCGACCAGGTGCTCAAGGCCCTGGATCAGAACGCCCACTGAGCCGATGGCGGAGGCGCCTGGCGGGACGTTTTCGGTCGCGGACCTGATTGCCGAGGTGCAACGGCGAAGCCAGGGGGCGCTTGCGGCCGCGCCGCAGGGCGGGGCGGACGTGCGCCTGTCCGGCACCGCCGCGCTCGATGCGGCAGGGCCTCACGATCTCGCATTTCTCTCCAATCCGCGCTACCGCGCCATGGCGGCACAGAGCGGCGCCGGCGCGATCGTGCTGTCCGGGGCGGACCGCACGGCGTTGTTTCCGGAGGGGCGGGGGCGCGGCGCGCTGATCGTTTGTGATGCGCCCTATGCGTGGTATGCCTTCGCGGCGCAGGCGCTTGCTCCGGCGGAGTCGCTGGTTCCGGGCTGCGCCGCAAGCGCGTCCGTTGCGCCGGATGCCCGGATCGATCCCGAGGCCCGGATCGACTCCCACACCGTCGTCGGGGCGGGGGTGGTGGTCGAGGCCGGCGCCTGGATCGGCCCCGGCTGCGTGCTGGGGCCCGGCGTCCAGGTCGGCGCGGACAGCCGGCTGTACGGCGGGGTGCAGGTCTACGCCGGCTGCCGGATCGGCCGCCGGACAATCATCCATTCGGGCGCGGTGATCGGTGCCGACGGGTTCGGATTCGCGCCCTTGCGCGGCACCTGGGTGAAGATTCCGCAGACCGGGATCGTGCGCATCGGCGATGACGTGGAGATCGGCGCGAACACGACGATCGACCGCGGGTCGGCGGGCGACACGATCGTCGAGGATGGCGTGAAAATCGACAACCAGGTGCAGATCGGACACAATTGCCGGATCGGGGCGCATACGGCGATCGCAGGCTGTGTCGGGATCGCCGGCAGCGCCGTCATCGGTCGCAATTGCCAGATCGGCGGCGCGGCGATGATCCATGGTCATCTGCAGATCGTCGACGGCACCATCGTCGCCGCCGGCACCCTGGTTTCGCGCAGCCTGCGCGAGCCGGACTTCTACACCGGTGTGTTTCCGATAATGCGCAATCGCGACTGGGAGCGCAACGCGGCGCTGTTGCGGCATCTGGTCGAACTGCGCGATCGCATCCGCCGGCTCGAAGCCCTGCATCAATCGAACCCTGCCAACGCCCCTGGGTCGGGCGATCAAGACGAGAAGACATCATGATGGACATTCGCGAAATCCTGTCCCTGTTGCCCCACCGCTTTCCGATCATTCTGGTCGATCGGGTGCTGGAGGTCGAACCCGGCAAGCGCATCGTCGCGCTCAAGAACGTGTCGGCCAACGAGCCGGTGTTCACCGGGCATTTCCCCCACTATCCGGTCATGCCCGGGGTCCTGATCCTCGAATCGATGGCACAGGCGGCGGCGATTCTGGCGTTCGTGACCCACGGCCAGAAGGCACACTCGGACGGGCTGTACTACTTCGCCGGCATCGACAAGGCGCGCTTCAAGCGGCCGATCATGCCCGGCGATCAGATGCGGCTCGAAGTGTCGATGGAGCGCGAAATGCGGGGGATCGCCAAGTTCATCGGCCGCACGCTGGTCGACGGGCAGGTCGCGTGCGAGGCGGAGCTGATGTGCGCATACCGGCAGATCGAGGCGCCCGGTGTCGACGGCGGCAGCGGCGCGGCCGCGGCGGAGTCCTCGGGTGGCTTGTGCGGTGGTCCGGGAGCCTGATCGATGGCGAACGTACATGCCACGGCGATCGTCGAGGACGGCGCCGAACTGGCGGAAGGCGTCGAGGTCGGGCCGTATGCGGTGATCGGCGCGAAGGTGCGCGTGGGGCCCCGGACCTCGATCGGTGCGCACGCCGTGCTGGCCGGGAACACCATGCTCGGCGCCGACAACCGCATCTTTCCCTTCAGCTCGATCGGCACCGAACCGCAGGACAAGAAATACGCCGGCGAGGACACGCAACTCGTCATCGGCGACGGCAACCTGTTCCGCGAGCACTGCCTGATCAACACCGGGACGGTGCAGGGGGGCGGTGTGACCCGGATCGGGTCGAACAACTGGATCATGGGTTACGTCCACGTTGCGCACGACTGCGTCGTGGGCAGCAATACGATTCTCGCCAACGCGGTGCAGCTGGCCGGCCACGTGCAGGTGGCGGACCACGCGATCATCGGCGGCATGTCGGCGGTCCACCAATTCGTGCGGGTGGGGGTGCACACCATGTGCGGCGGGGGCACGATCCTGCTGCAGGATCTTCCGCCCTATGTGATGTGCAGCGGGAATCCGGCGCAGGCCCATGGGGTTCACGTCGAGGGGCTGCGCCGGCGCGGGTTTTCGTCGGACGCGATTGCCGAACTGCGGCGCGCGTATCGCACGGTGTATCGGGAAAATCTGCCGCTGGCCGAGGCGCGCGCGACGCTGGAGTCGCGGATTGCGGAACTTGCGGCGGATTGCGCAGGCGTGTTGCGGGTTTTCACGGAGTTTCTGGCGGTTCCGGGGCGGGGGATCGTTCGCTAGCAGGGACCGGGCGGACATCGCATCGAATTTTTCGCATGGCTGAGCGCATCGCGTTCGTGGCCGGAGAGGCCTCCGGGGATCTGCTCGCGGCGCCGGTGGTGGCGGCGCTGCGGCGGCACGATCCGCCTTATGTCGCAGCGGGCATCGCGGGCGATCGCATGATCGCGGCGGGCTGCGAAGCCTGGCACCACGTGCGCGCGCTTTCCGTGCGCGGCTACGTCGAGGTGCTGCGCGAATTGCCCCGCCTGTTGCGGCTGCGCAGGGAGGTGTTCGATCGGCTGGTCGCGAGTCGCTGCGCGGCGCTGGTCGGGGTCGATTCGCCGGATTTCAACCTGGCGCTCGAGACGAAGGTGCGCGCTGCGGGAATCCCCACGGTGCACTACGTGAGCCCGTCGATCTGGGCATGGCGCGGTGGCCGCATCGAGCGGATCCGCAAGGCCGCCGACCGCGTGCTGCTGGTGTTTCCGTTCGAGCAGGAGATCTACCATCGGGCGGGGGTTCCAGCGAGCTATGTCGGTCATCCCCTGGCGAGCGCGATTCCGATGGATCCGGATGCCGATGCCGCCCGCGCGCGGCTGGGGCTGGCCGGCGCGTCCGGGGCGGGATCGCCGCTCGTCGCGTTGCTGCCGGGGAGCCGACGCGCCGAAGTCGAGTACATCGGCCCGGTGTTCCTGGATGCGGCGCAGGAGATCGCGCGCGCGCATCCCGCCGCCCGGTTTCTGCTGCCGGTGGCCGATCGCAGCCTGCGGGCGATGGTGGAATCGCAGATCGGGTCGCGCCCGGAGGTGCGGGAGCGCCTGCACTGGTTCGACGGCCGCTCCCACGATTGTCTCGAGGCCTGCGACGGCGTGCTGGTCGCCAGCGGCACGGCAACGCTGGAAGCGGCGCTCTACAAGCGTCCCATGGTGATCGCATACCGCATGCCGGCGTCGTCGGCGTGGATCATGCGGCGGATCGGCGGCTACCTGCCGTGGGTGGGCTTGCCCAACATCCTGGCCGGCGAGGCCATCGTTCCAGAACTGATACAGGAGCGGGCGACGGCGCCGGCGATCGCCTGCGCGCTGCTCGACGTGCTGGACGACGAGGGAGGGCGGCGGCGCCTGCACGAGCGCTATTGCGCGATGCACGAGTCGCTGCGGCGCGATACGCCGGTCCTGGCGACGGAAGCGATCCTGCAGACGATCCATACGGCACG
This sequence comes from Pseudomonadota bacterium, assembly GCA_021842465.1. Classification (GTDB taxonomy): domain Bacteria; phylum Pseudomonadota; class Gammaproteobacteria; order Burkholderiales; family Burkholderiaceae_F; genus GJ-E10. The sequence continues at coordinate 14,894 of JAKBZN010000021.1, read as the reverse complement.
GCGGAGCGGGAAATGATCGAGACCGTGCGGTACGTTGCCGGCGTCGATGAGGCGGGCCGCGGGCCGCTTGCCGGCCCGGTCGTGGCCGCGGCGGTGATCCTGCATCCCGACCGGCCGATCGAAGGGGCGCGGGATTCGAAGCGCCTGTCGGCGCGGCAGCGCGAGCGCCTGGCAGAGGCAGTGCGCGAGCGCGCGTTGGCCTGGAGCGTGGGGGTCGCGAGCGTGGAGGAGATCGATGCGCACAACATCCTGCAGGCAACCCTGCTGGCGATGCGACGCGCCGTCGAGGCGCTGTCGCCCGCAGCCGAGTTTGCGTTGATCGACGGCAACACGTTGCCGCGGCTGGCGATCGGTGCGAGGGCGATTGTCGGCGGGGACGCCAGCGAGCCCGCAATCAGTTGCGCGTCGATTCTTGCGAAGACCCATCGCGATGGGTTGTTGCGGGCACTCGATGCGCAATATCCGGGGTATGGATTCGCCGACCATTTCGGGTATCCCACGCCGCGGCACCTGGCGGAGTTGCGCGAGCGCGGACCGTGCCGGGCCCATCGCCGCTCCTTTGCGCCGGTGCGCGAGGCGGCGGCGCTCGCCGCCCGCGGCCCGGACCGGTTCCTGCTGTGATCGCGATCACTTCCGAGTCCAACCCGTCCTACCGGCGCTGGTTGCGAATCGCGACGGCGCCGCGGGCTGCGCGCGAGTTCGGCCAGACCTTGGCGGAAGGCCTTCATTTGGCACAGGCGGCGAGGGACGCCCGGTTTCCCGTCGATGCGCTCCTGGTGCGGCGCGGTGCGATGCAGGGCGCGGTGGCGTCGCTGGTGCAGGACCTGCTCGGCGCGTGGCAGGGGGCGTCGGGCGGCAGTCTGCCGTGCTACGAAGTCGCCCCGGCGTTGTATGACCGGATCGCGCCCGTGGAGCGCGGTGTTGGCCTGACGCTGCTGGTGCCGGTGCCGCGTCCGGAGCCCCTGTATGCCGCCCAGGAAGATCTCCTGTATCTGGATGGGGTCCAGGATCCGGGCAATGCCGGAACGCTGTTGCGCACAGCGGCGGCGGCGGGGATCCGCCACGTGCTGGCGTCGGGAAATACCGCCGGCCTCTGGGCGCCGAAGGTGTTGCGTTCGGGCATGGGCGCGCACTTCCGGATCGTCATTCGCGAGCACGTCGCGGCACGGGAACTGCCCGCCATGCTCCAGGGCGAGTGGATCGCGGCCGTTGCGCACGATGCCGCGCCGCTCTGGGAAACCGATCTGCCTGCGGGCCGTCCGGTAGGCTGGATCCTGGGCGGCGAGGGGGCGGGGATCACCGCGGAGTCGCTTGCGGTGTGCGCCCGGCGCGTGTGCATCCCGACCAGCGGCTCGGTGGAGTCGCTCAATGTCGCCGCGGCGGCCGCCGTGTGCCTGTTCGAGCGGCGCCGCCGGGTGGATTTCCCGGCCGCGCAGCGGCCCCGCGACGCGTCTGCGGCGCCTCCTAGGCTTGTTCCGTGAACAGGTGTTCGACCCACGCGGCCATGATCGCTCGTCCGATGTCGGCGGCGGATTTGCCGGGGTCGGCCACGGCCGTGCGCAGCATCGCGGCCACCGCGGGGCCGGTGAGTCGCGGGAAGGGAAATGCCGCGCCCGACAGTTCGTTGCCCTCGCGGCCCGGCAGCACACGGCAGGCGACGTACGTCGGGCCGTTGGTTGCTCCGGCAGGAACCCATTCGCTGACCGACGTGTCGCCGATCACGACGGGCGCGGCGTCGGGAAGGATCGCGTCGCGCAGCGTGATCTGGCGCCCGGGAACGATGTCGAGCACCTCATATAGGCGCAGCGGGTGTTCCGAAAGACGCTGCAGCCAGGAGCGCTGACCCGGCGTCCATGCCAGTTCCTGCGTGCCGAGCAGCAGATCCGAGATGCGCCGCGGCGCCCCGTCCACCTCGAGGCTGCCCTCGGCGAGCAGCCATTCCATCAGGTTGATTCGCAGCAGGGACTCGGTTTCCCCGTCCAGGGCGTCGAGCGCCGCGCGCCGCGCTTCCCCGGCCAGAGAGATCCGCAGGGCTTCGTAGGCGGCGACCATCGCGTCCCGGTGGGTTTCGGCCAGCCAGCGGATCGCGCGCTCCGTCGCGCCCGCGTGTTCGCGTTCCTCCGCCTCCCGCGCCTGGTCGCGGGCCATGCAGCACCGCTTGTACTTCGTTCCGCTCCCGCAGGGGCAGGGGTCGTTGCGGCCGATCTTCATCTGCGGCCTTTCAGTGCAACGGACTCGCCGGCCGGTCGCCCTCGTCCTCCATCGGTTCCGTATGCACGGAGTGGCCTGATGGATTGGGGAACATCGGCGCGCCGCAATCGTCGCAGTATTCGAGCGGGAACCGGTGCGCGTGGGTGATGATCTTGTGGATGCCCATCCGCTTGATTGCCGCTTCCACCTCTTCGGTCGCCTGCTCTTCGTCGTCGCCCAGCAGCGGCCAGACCACGCCCTCGATCACCGCATCGTCGTCGTCGGCGCGCGAGATGCCGATCCGCAGCTCGGTTGCCGGCCGATCGCGCTTGTTTTCGTAGGGTGCGAGGGTCGCCTGCAGGGAGGTGGGCAGCAGTTCATAGGTGAGCTTGAGATACGACACCGCGGCGTCCAGGGAAAACGCCCGCAGTTCCCGGTCGCCGAAACGCAGCGCCGCGTGGAATGCATTGGGCGCCAGCACCCGGTAGCGGCATCCGGTCATCACCGGCGCCAGAACGCTGGTCAGTTGCTCGGCGAAGGCCTGTTCGGCCGCGGATTTCGAGTCGGGGTCGACGCCGGTTTCCTGCCAGTGGTACACGGGCGTGCCCTCGGGAACGAGGATGGCGGCAAGCAGGTAGCGCGAGTCGGCGAGCATGAGGATGGGTTCGCGCAGCGACTTCTGGTCGACCTTGAGCGGCTGGCCGCGTGTCGCGGCGTCGAACAGCGACTCCGCGACGTCGCGCACCTCGCCGAGGGATTCCGGCAACTGATCGATGGAGTAGAGCGTGTCGGCGACCGCGCAGCGCGCCCCCCGGGCGGCGAGGTGCGCACCGATCTGCACCGCCGCGTTGTCGACGACCGCCGACGGGAGCGTGCCGGACGGCAGCTTGTAGCGCGACCAGGCAAGCACGGGGAGCGCGATCAACAGCCCGTCATAGCGCTGGCCCTCGATTTCGAGTGCGCCGCTCTCGGCGCAGGACTCGGCGAGATCGGCCAGATCGTCGTACGCGCCCGCATGGTTGGCGGCCAGGTCGTCCAGCGCGGCATCGATCACCTCGTCGAAGCCGCGGGCGAGCCGGTCATTGATCAGTTCGACCAGACGGCGTTCCCAGATCCGATCCTCGATCCGGCTGCCGGACTCGGACATGCGGCGCGCGAGCTTGGACAGGGTTTCCGCGTCCGCGTGGTGGCGGGCGCGGGAAAAGTAACGCGATCGGCGCATGGGAAGTTCCGGTGGGAAAGCCGTCTATTATCGCACCATGCACGACGCTACGCTTCCGCGCACCTGGCGTGGGGATGCGGGCACCGTTGGACTCGTAAGCCTGGCCCACGGCACCTCGCACTTCTTCCATCTGCTGCTGCCGCCGTTGTTCCCCTGGATCATGCATGACCTGGGCCTGCGGTTTACGGACGTGGCGTTCCTGACCACGGTGTTTTTCGCGGTGAGCGGCACCGGACAGGCCTTGGCGGGCTTTGCCGTCGATCGCGTCGGCGCGCTGCGCATGTTGCTGGGCGCGATCGCCTTGCTTGCCACTTCGGGAGTCGCGCTGGGGTTCGCGCATTCCTACGCCGGGCTCGTGGTCTCGGCGGCGCTGGCCGGGGCCGGCAATTCGATCTTCCATCCGGCCGATTTCACGATTCTCAATCGGCGGGTGTCGGCGGGCCGTCTGGGTCACGCGTTCGCGATGCACGGGCTGGTCGGCAACCTGGGCTGGGCGGCGGGGGCGTCCTTCATGGCCGGGGTGGGCGCAGCCGCGGGCTGGCATGCCGCGGGATTCGCGGCGGCTGCCGCGGCGGCCCTCGTCGGTGTCTTCCTGTGGACGCAGCGCGGGCACCTCGCAGTTTCCCCGGCGCATTCCTCGCACGGTGGCGGAGCGCATGCCCCGGCGACGGCGGCGTCGCCCTCGAGCCGGTTCGGCTTTTTGCAATCGGCGACGGTCTGGACCTGTTTCGCCTTTTTCTACTTTTCCACCGGGGCGGCGGGAATCCTGCAGAACTTTGCGCCCACGATCCTCGCCCACCTGTATCCGATCACGATCGCACTGGGCAGCGCGGCGCTGACCGCGTACCTCCTCGGCAGTGCCGCGGGCATGCTTGCCGGGGGGTTTCTCGCGAGCCACGTTGCGCGCAGCGACCGCATCATCGCGGTGGCGTTGCTGCTGGCGGCCGTGGTGCCGGCGCAGTTGGCGATGAAGGCCTTGGCGGTGGCGGCGCTGCTGCCGGCGATGGCAATCCTGGGATTCGGCACCGGCGTCGCGGGGCCGAGCCGGGATTTGCTGGTCCGCCACGCGGCGGCGTCGCGTTTCGGCGCCGATGCCTTCGGCCGCGTGTATGGATTCGTGTATTCGGGCCTCGATATCGGCGTGGCGACCATTCCGCTCGCGATCGGACGCCTGCTCGACGGCGGCCATTTTTCCTGGGCGATGGGGTCGGTAGCGGTGTTGCTGGTCGTGGCGACGGGCGCCGCGGTCCGCGTGCGCTGACGGCAAATCGCCTGGCAACGGGCCGCGCACCGGATGATTTTGTCGAAAGTTGATTTCCGTTGTGGGAAAGCAACGAATCGATCGCGCTGCAACTTGTTCCGGCGTCACGACCCCAATATGCTGCGGGCCTTGCGTGAAGCGGATGTCGCCGTATCGGCCCGCTGGACCGGATTTGCGAGGAGGGAGACGGGGGGAAGGGCCGAAAACCGGCCGAAATGATAACTACACCAAGGAAAACCAAAACCAAAATTCGGCCGCCTTCGTGCGGCCTGTTTTTTTTTTCCGAGAAGAAAACGGGCCGGGCCGCACCGCGCCCCGGCCCGGAATGGCTGCCTAGTTGCTTTCCTTCGCGCCCATCGCGGTCGCGACAAGGAACACGACGGTAAGGATCAGGAACGGGATCATGTAGGGCATCAGCGGCGCGGTCGCCGGATCGTGCAGGAAGGCTTCCATCTGGCTGTAGTGAATGACGTGGTGCATGCGGTGACTCCCTGCCGGAAATTGTTGGATGCGGCATGCATCGCGTCCGGCTTCGCGATCTCATGCCTGCCGACCGGATCGCCTCCGGTTCGTAGGCTCTTGCGAGCGGGAGCGATTCTAATTTGCATTTGCACCTGATTCCGTTATAACCCGTGTGGATTCATGGGGTTGCGCCGGTTTCCCGTACGGAATTCTCAGTTGTGCAGCGATTCCGCGCGGATGCCCAGGCGTTGAAGCAGGTCGCGGTCCTTGTTCTCGGCGGCATTGTGGGTGGTCAGCAGGCGCTCGCCATAGAAGATCGAATTGGCGCCCGCAAGGTAGGCCAGCGCCTGGGTCGCATCGCCCATCTGTTCCCGGCCGGCCGAGAGACGGATGTGCGCGCGCGGCATGGTGATGCGCGCCACGGCGATGGTGCGTACGAATTCGAGCGGATCGAGCGGCGCGGAATCGGCGAGCGGCGTGCCGGCGATCGGGACGAGTTGGTTGATGGGCACCGATTCCGGGTAGGGGTCGAGATTGGCGAGCTGCTCGATCAAGCCCGCACGGTGGCGGCGCGACTCGCCCATGCCGAGGATGCCGCCGCAGCAGATCTTGATGCCGGCGTCGCGCACGCTGCGTAGCGTGCGCAGTCGATCGTCATAGGTGCGGGTCGTGATGATCGACCCGTAGTACTCCGGATCGGTGTCGAGATTGTGGTTGTAGTAGTCGAGTCCGGCCTCCTTGAGCGCCTGCGCTTGGGCGTCGTCGAGCATGCCCAGCGTCATGCAGGTTTCCATGCCCAGTTCCTTGACTTCCCGCACCATCTGCGCAAGGGCATCGATGTGCCGCTCCTGCGGGCTGCGCCATGCCGCGCCCATGCAGAAACGTGTCGCGCCGGCCTGTCTCGCCGAACGGGCCGCGTCGACCACTTCGGCCACCGGCATGAGCTTTTCCGCCGGCAGGCCGGTTTCGTTGCGGCTCGATTGCGAACAATAGGCGCAGTCCTCGCTGCATCCTCCCGTCTTGATCGAAAGCAGGGTGGAGAGTTGCACCGTGTTGGGATCGAAGTGCTCGCGGTGGACCTGCTGCGCGCGAAACAGCAGATCGTTGAAAGGAAGCGCGAACAGCGCCTCGATGCGTTCCAGGGTCCACTGCGGTTGTTGGGGAACCGACATAATGAAATCGCCTCAAAGAAAAAGGGAAAGCCGACAACTCTCAAGTATTACACTTTCCGCGTATGAGTCTTTCTCGCAAGCGTTGGTCCGTCTTTCTGGTGGCGCTGCTGGCCTGCGGCATCGCCGCAGCACATCCCCATCTGCGCGCGGCGCAACCCGCGCCCGGTGGCCGGGCGCGCGCGGTGCGGGAGATCCGCTTGCACTTTTCGGAGGCGTTGGAGCCCGTGCTCTCGACGATCCGTTTGGAAGCCGGGACCGGGGAACCCGTGGTGGAGCCGGTGGCGACGGTGGCCAGCGCCGATCCGCGCACGCTGGTTCTGCGTCTGCAACGGAAATTGGCCGCCGGCCGCTACCAGGTTCATTGGGCTGCGGTTGGCGTCGATGGCCACCGAACCCACGGCGGTTATTCGTTTACGGCGTCGCCGTGAGCTTTCTACTTGCCCTCTGCGGAGCCGTTCACGCCGCCGCGCTGATGTTCTGGTTCGGGGCGCTTTCCCTGGAACGCGTGCTGGGGGTGCGTCCCGCGTGGAACGAGCGCAAGGCGTTTCGCGGTGCTGCGCTCGTCGCGTTGGTGGCGGGCGTGTTGTGGCCGGCCGTGGAGACGGCGGTGGTCGTGGGAGATCCCGCGGCGGTGGTCAACCTTCGCCAGATCGGCTTCGTGATGAGTCAGACGTCGTTCGGCCAGATCTGGTCGGCCCGTCTGGCGATCGTTCTGGGCGCGACGATTCTGGCGTGGCTACCCGCGGAACGCGATCCGGTCTGGCGGGAGCGCAGCAGCTACGTGCTGGTGGCGGCGGCGCTCGCCAGCGTCGCAATGGTCGGTCATGCCGCGGCGGCGTCCGGGTTGCCCGGTATCGGGCAACGGCTTGCCGCGGCTTTGCACCTGCTGGTCGCGGGAGCGTGGCTTGGGGCATTGCCGGTTCTGTATTCGTTTGTTGCGCGCTTGCGGCCGCACGTGCTCGCGGAGTTGCTGCGGCGGTTTTCCGTCTACGGACAGGCGCTGGTGGCGACCGTCGTCGCCACCGGCCTGCTCAATGCCTGGTTCCGGATTGGCGGCGTCGCGGCGCTGATCCGGGCTGACTATGCCCACGTGCTGATCGGCAAGGTCGCGCTCGTCGCAGGCATGGGATTGGCCGCACTGCTTAATCGCGGCCGATACACGCCGGCCCTCGACAGCCGTGATCCGCAGGCGCAATGGGAAGCGGAGCGGGGCTTGCGCCTGAGCATCGCGTTGGAATTCGCGCTCGGCGTCGCCGTTGTCGCCGTCGCATTCCTGCTCGGCGTCATGGACGCCCCGCGGTAGCCGCGATCTCCTGCACGCAGTCTCCCGTTTTTTTGGCCATGCGTTTCGCCGCCGCAGCGCGCGAAGCGACCATCTCCGGTGTGGCGACCGTCCCTGGCGCGATCTCGACGATTCCGATCGACATGGCGGTGAGCCGGAAAAAGCTGCGGTTGCCATGGCGGTCTTCGGCGTAGAGCCCCTCGCGAAGCCGGTCCTCTTCGTTGTAGAGGTCGCGGGCGGCAGCGCGAAATTTCGCGACGATCGTTTCGCACCGCGCCCGGTGGTCCGGGCTCTGCAGGAGGATGACGAAGTCGTCGCCGCCCACATGACCGACGAAGTCGATCATGGGATCGATTTCGGACAGGATGATCTGCGCCGCAAGCTTGATCATCTCGTCGCCTTGCCAGTAGCCGTACTGATCGTTGTACGGCTTGAAGTGATCGAGGTCCACGTAGGCGGCCGCAAACGGCGCGCCGCTCTGCAGCAGTCGCGCGATGTGCTTGGTGATGGGAATGTTCCCGGGCAGGAAGGTGAGGGGGTTGGCATGGCGGGCGGCTTCGACGCGCAGCGCGGACATCGCGCGCACCAGGCCTTCGCCGCTCCCGAGTCCGAGGTAGGACCCGTTCAGGACGATGATGAATCCGTCGGAGAGATAGCGCTGGTCGTCACCCGACAGGACCTGCATCAATGATTCCAGCGGCGTGTCGGCCTCGATCACCAGCGGGTTGGCGTTCATGAACGTGGTGCAAGGCTGCCTGCCGTAGATTTCGCGGTGGAACGGCTTTCCCAGGCGATCGATGAATTGCTGCCGGTTGATCAGGCCGATCGGGACGCTGCCGTCGACGACGGCGATCGCATGCATCTGCGGCGACGCCTTGAAGATGCGATCGACGTCGTGGTTGGTTGCGCTGCTGTCGGTATGCGGTACCGGAATCAGCAACTTCCCGATGGTTTCGCCCGGAGCGTGCACGCGCGATGGTTCGGGAATCACCGCAACCTGATGCGAGCGCAGTACCGCGGCGACGTCCGGCGGGATTCCTCGGGACGGTTCGATCGCGGGGAGTCCCAACAGATATCCCTGAGCGAGCGGCACGCCAAGGTCACGCAGAACCGCCAGTTCCGCCCGGGTTTCGATGCCTTCGGCGAGCAGTCGGGTTCCGAGCTTTCCCGCCAGATGCACCATGCTGCGGACGGCTTCGCACTTCGCGGGCGACGCGTGCAGGTTCGACACGAAATAGCGGTCGATCTTGATGATGTCGGGCTGGATCTCGAGCCAGAGGTGCATGCCCGAGTAGCCGGATCCGTAATCGTCGAGCGCGATCCCGAGGCCGCAGGATCGCAAGGAGCGGGTGGTTTCGAAGACGCGATCGAAGTCCAGGATCGGTTCGCGTTCGGTCAGTTCGACGACGATGCGGCTGGGAAGGAGGTCATTGGCGATCGCAGCGGCCAGCAGGGGGTTGCGCGTGGCGCCAATGGCGGCCATGGTGGGGGCGCCGAGGTTGAGAAACAGTTTTCCCGGAAGGCCCTGGCGCACGAACTCCCGGATCGCCGCTTCGCAGCAGGCCAGTTCCAGTGAAATGCTCAGGCCCGACTTTCGGGCATCCTCGATCAGGTGCAGCGGACCGGACCATAACCCGGTGGGCCGCAGGAGCGCTTCGTACCCGAAGAGCGCTCCGCCGTCCATGGTGAAGATCGGTTGAAAGGCAAAGCGCAGATCGGTTCCCCGGCACGCGGCGCGGATCGCATCGATGCGCGAAGTTTCGACGGGTGTCGAAGGATATGCATCGGGACATTGGGAAGAACTCATGCGCGCCACCGGTTGTTACGGAAACGGGGAGATTTTCCGGGTGTCCGCAATGGTGCGATGCGATGAAAAGCGGCGATGCGATCGCCACGGGACTCCCGGCAGCCGTGCAAGCGTGGCTTCCGCGCAGATTGCAGCCCGGTTGTGACGATTCCGTGACGCGACCGTTACCGGCCGCAGGTTGGTTCATTGTTCGCGGATACGCGCGATCGATGCGCCATCCGGATGGTTGTCGCGTGGATGCCGTTCAGCCGACCCAGAGCACGACGCCGGCGGCGAACACGCAGTAGATGCCGAAGTAGTGCCAATGCCCGCGCTCCAGCCAGCCCGAGAGCCAGCGCAGCGCGGCGAGTCCGGCGAGAAACGAGAATGCCATGCCGGCGAAGTCGGGCGCGAGCGCGTGCAGCCATCCGTTCGGGTGCTGGATCGCGCCGGCGGCGCCGGTCTTGAACAGACGGTGCAGTTCCTTCACGAGCACGGCGGGTGTGAGTGCGACCGCCAGTGCGAAACTGAATTCCTCGGCCTGCCGCCGGTCGATCCGCAGCGCAAGGCCGGTCGAGATGGTGGCGCCGGAACGCGAGAACCCGCGGAAGGGCAGGCACAGTCCCTGCACCGCACCAATCCACAGCGCGCGTCGCGCCGTCAGTGCGCCGGACCCCGATTGCGGCAGGCGTGCCGAGCCGATGATGAGCACGGCCGCGGCCAGGAGCGCGGCGGCCATCAGCCGGGCATTGCCGAACAGCTGTTCGATCTCGAAGTCCGGTGCGTTGTGGGCGAATCCGCGCTTGATCGCTTCCTGCAGGGTCAGTCCGACGACGCCGGTGGCCGCGGTGGCGATCACGATGTACCAGGCTTGGCGCTGGAACTCCGCCATCGACGAGAAGTAGGTCCTGCGCCACGACCGCCAGAAGTACACGATGACCGCGAACATCGTGCCGGTGTGGAGCATGACCAGCAGCATGGTCATCGCCGGTGCGGTGGGGTCCAGCCCCATGAGCTTTTCGGCGACGATCACGTGGGCGGAACTCGATACCGGCAGCAGTTCCGCTGCGCCCTGGACCAGGGCGAGAATCAGGATATGCAGGAGATCCATGGGGGTCGTTGCGTGCCCGGACTTCTTCCATGCACGGAATTCGTCCACGCCGTCGCGTCGTCAAAACGGCGGAGCGTAGCAGTTTCCCGGTTGCTCATGCCGCCGCGTCGCCGTCGGGCATCCGAGGATCGCATGCGCCCCTCGCCCGGCAGCGGAATTCCGAAATCGGGATCGGGCGATCGATCAGATAGCCCTGATAGGTGTGGCAGCCCAACGACGAAAGAAAATCGAACTGCTCGGTGGATTCGACGCCCTCCGCGACCACGTCGAGTTCCAGGCTTCGGGCGAGCGCGATGATGGTGCGGACGATGGCCGTGTCGTTGGTGTCGTGCGGAAGTCCGTCGACGAACGAGCGGTCGATTTTCAGCGCGTCGAGCGGGAGGCGCTTGAGATAGGCGAGCGACGAGTGTCCGGTGCCGAAGTCGTCGAGGGAGAATCCCACGCCGATGCGCCGGAGTTCGGTCATTTTGGCGATGGCATCCTCCATCGCGTCCATCATGCTGCTTTCCGTCAGTTCGAGGCGCAGTCGGGATGGATCGGCACCGCTGGCGTCGAGCGCGTCGCGGACCTGATCGACGAAATCGGGGTGCTGCAATTGACGAGCGCTGATGTTCACCGACAAGGTCAGCCCCGCGAACTCGGGTGTCATGCGCCAGTCCGCCAGGAGGAGGCAGCTTTGCGCCAGGACCCAACGGCCGAGCGGAAGGATCAGGCCGGAGTCTTCGGCGATGCGGACGAACTCGCCGGGCAGCCGGATTCCCCGCGTCGGATGGATCCAGCGCAGCAGCGCCTCCGCTCCGGTGCAACGCATTGCGGCATCGACCTGCGGCTGCAGGTAGAGCGCGAAGGATCGATCCTGAATCGCGTCGCGGAGTTCTTCGAGCATCGCCGCATTGCGGCTCACGATCGACTGCATCTGCGGATCGAAAAACCGGATCGCATTGCGGCCGGACGACTTGGCCTGATACATCGCCAGGTCGGCATGCCGGAGCAGTTCTTCCACCGGTTCCCGGTTCGCCTGGAAAAGCTTCACCCCGATGCTTGCGCCGCTGTGGCGATCCTGCCCGGCGATGCGGTACGGGATGTTGAGGGCCGCGAGAATTTCCTCCGCGGCGCTCGTCGCCATGCTGGCGGCCTCCGCCGCGTCGGTCGCGAGATCCTCAAGGAGGATCACGAACTCATCGCCGCCCAGGCGGGCGGCGGTGTCCCGGGGTTGGAGGCAGGAAGTGATCCGTTGCGCCACCTGGAGCAGCAACTGGTCTCCGGCATTGTGCCCCAGTGTGTCATTGAGGATCTTGAAATCGTCGAGATCGACGAACAGCAACGCGCCGAAGGACGCCCGGTGCGCGCCCAGGTCGAGCGCGTGGTGCAGACGATCGAGCAGCAGGCGTCGGTTCGGCAGCAGCGTCAGCGGGTCGTAGAACGCCAGACGGCGGATTTCCTGTTCCGCAACTTTGGCTTCGGTGATGTCTTCCACGATGTACCACTGCGGACGTTGCGACCCGTCCTGGGGAATTTCGATGCCATGGATGCGGAGCGTGACGGCGGCCCCGTCCGGGCGCGCATACTCCACGTTCCATGGCTGCGGAAGGTGGCGCGCGGTTGTCGCGTCGTCCTCGGCCGGCGCCTTGCGGGGAATCAGGTGGCGCGAGAACCGCGACTCCATGTCGCGCATCGCGCGGCCGTCGGGTGACCCGCCAAGCATGTTGCACAGCGCGCCGTTCCATTCGCTGAAGCGCCCCTGGACGTCGGTGAGGACGATTCCGAACGGAGACAGATCGAACAGCGCCTTGAGCTTGGCGTTGCCCTGCGCGAGCGCCTCCTGCGCGAACGTCCGGGCCGCGCGCATCTGAAGGAGCTGATAGAGCGTGAGCGCAAGGGCGCCCCCCACGATCCATGCGGCCAATCGGATCCAGGCGACCGATCCCCCGCTACGCCAGCCGTCGATCGGCCGTACGGCGATTTCCCAGCTGCCACCGGGAGTGTGGATCGGCGCGCGCAGCGCGTCCGTGGCGAAGAGGTCGGGGTTGCCGAAGAATCCCGGACCCTGCGGTCCGGATCCGTCGCGACCCCGCAATGCCACTTGCATTCCATCGGTGTGCGGTCGGATTCCGGCGCTGGCATACAGCCCATCGGCATTGATGACGGTACTCAGCAGGCCCCAATAGCGGCCGCCGGGGTCGAGAAATACCGGCACACGATAAATGAATCCTATTCCGCCTTGCTTCAATTGCACCGGGCCGGCGAGTCGCGGCGCATGGTCACGAATTGCGCGCTGCACGGCCGGCCATTGGTCCGGCAGATCGGGGTAGTAGAGTCCGATGGCGCGTTCGTTTCCGCGCTGCGGATAGACGTACGTCAGGCGGTTGCCGGGCGCCAGGCCGATGTTGCGCAAGATGTGTCCCTGGACGTACAGCGTGCGCAGCATGCTTCGGGCCGTGCGGGCGTCCAGGCGGGGGTGGGCCTGCACGTACGCCACCAGTCCGCTGTTGAGGAACATGGTGGCATTGAGTACGCTGTCCAGGGCCGCGCGCTTGTCTTCCAGGAGTCGCAGCGCCCGATCATGAAGGAGCGCGTCGGCGCGAACGCGATCGACGCCGGCCCGGTACTCGCCCCCGAGCCCGACGAGCAGCCACACGAGCCCTGCCAGGAGGGCATTGGAGAAACGGCCCGCCGGCAAGGGGGAAGTCACCGCAGATCCGACCTGCGGTGGTCGCCGTTTTTCCGGCACGTCGCGGCGGCGATGCAGCAAGGTTTCCGTCCGGGACGCAGGATGACTTCGAAATGCATTGCGGGAGGGGGAACGCCTGGGGGCACGGCAAGGCGACGCCGTGGGTCGGTCGATTTCCTTTCGTTGGCGAACCGGAGTTCACCTCGATCCGGCCAAGGTCTAATTGTAATGAATCGTCATCCGGGTGGAAAGCGCGGTCGCGGTGCCCGCGGGTCGATTCGGCGCTTCCCTCCCAGAGCGCATCGTGCGCCTCCGCGCTGGGCGCGGAGGCGCACGGTCATTCCACCGTGACTTCGATCGCCTTCGGTTCACTCCGCGCACTCTTCGGCAGCGTCAGCGTCAGCATGCCGTCCTTGAACGCGGCTTTCACGCCGGCGGAGTCGACGTTCTCCGGCAGCGAGAAGCTTCGGCTGAAGCGGCCGTAGTAGCGCTCGATGCGATGGAACGTCTTGTTCTTCTCTTCCTTTTCCTGTTTGCGTGTCCCTTCGAGCGTCAGAACGCCGTGATCGATCGATATCTTCACGTCATCCTTGTTGACCTCCGGAATTTCGGCCTTGATCGTGAACGCTTCCGGGGTCTCGGCGATGTCGACCTGGGGCGACCACTCGACGTCGGCGGCGAATTCCCCGCCTTTGCCGTGGCGCCGCCACCCGACGGCGCGCGTGTAGCGGTCGAACATGTCTTCGATTTCCTGCCAAGGGTCCCATTTGACGATAGCCATGACGTCACCTTTTTATCCGTGGAAGAAAGGATGAAAGGCGCCCGCTGAGTCTGCCCGCGATCGGGCGCCCGGATGCGACGCGGTCAGTATCGCGCCGAGTCGGCAATCGGACCATTCCCTGCTTCTGATATCCGACATGTTCCGGGGGTGCGCTGGATCAAGGATCGACGACGTGCGCCGTCCGGCTGGATTCGGCGCGCCCTCGCTCCGGCTCCGGGCGGGAGTCGTGCCGTCGGCGCATTCCTTGCCGCCGGTCACGGCGTGCCACGGATCGCCGCGCTAGGATGGCTGCGGTCGGATCACGGTTCCGCGCGGAGGGAATGCCATGAAACTCGCAACCCGGTGGGCGTTCGTCGCAACGGCGATCGCGGTGGGGATCAGCGCCGGGACGATCGCCCAATCGGCGTTCGGACAGCACCGCCACAACGAGCGGTATCGCGGGGATATCCGGCGCTTTCGTGAGCGGGACTGGGGAGTGTGGCGGTCGGGAGTCTGGCACCACGGCGTGCATGACGGACGTCTCGGATGGTGGTGGATCGCCGGCGGTCTCTGGTATTTCTATGTCGCGCCGGTCTATCCATACCCGAATCCGTACGTGCCCTACATCCCGCCGGCGACCGTGGTGGTTCCCCCGGGGCCGGACGTATCGGTTCCGCCGGCTGCCCAGTACTGGTACTACTGCGATGCCGCGCGGGGGTATTACCCGTACGTTCCGAGTTGCGCGGCCGGCTGGCGGATCGTGACGCCGACGCCCGCCGGTCCGTAGCGTCCCGCGGGGGGCAACCGCGCCAATCCGCCAAGGCGGCAGGGCATCGATCGGATGCCCACATATTGAGCCGGCATGAACCAAGTTGAATCAGGCTGCATACCGGACCGGGGCGTGTTCGAAATAGCGCATGATCCGCTCGGGCTGGCGCTGCACGCTGCGCAGATGCCGGGCGGTTGCCTTGACCAAC
>JAKBZN010000045.1 GCA_021842465.1 Pseudomonadota bacterium | reverse complement strand
TCAGCAACAAGGGCGCCCTCAACCTCAACGGCCTGCGCTTCCGCGAACTCTTCATCTGGCTCAGCCGCAGCATCCAGGCCGTCTCCCGCGCCGCCTCCGGCGGCGCCGTCCAGCTCAACCCCGTCGACACCTGGGCCCAAATGCAGGCGTGATCGCGGCGCGCGGCGGTCGTCAGGACGAGGTCGCCTTGGGCGGGCCGGCGACCTCGGCGAACCGGGCCAGTTCGGTCAAATTGCCGGCGCCGGTCTTTTGCATCACCCGGGTGCGGTGGATTTCCACCGTGCGATAGCTGATGCCGAGCTCGCGTGCGATCACCTTGTTGGGCCACCCCATCACGACCATCGCCATGACCTCCCGTTCCCGCGGGGTCAGTTCCTCCAGACGCGCCTGCAGCGCCTGGCGGCGCGACGCTTCATCCTGCGCGTGCCGGCTTCTCGTCAACGCGGCATGGATCCGCTCCAGCAATTCGGCGCCGACCACGGGCTTCATCAGGAAATCGACGGCCCCGAGCTTCATCGCCTGCACGGACGTGGGCACGTCGCCATAGGCGGTCAGGAAGATGATCGGCACGTCGGCGCCGCGGCGGACCAGTTCCGTTTGCAAGGCCGGGCCGCTCATGCCTGCCATCTGCACATCGAGGACCAGGCAACCGACCTGGCCCGGCAAGTATGCGGCGAGAAAGGCTTGGGCATCGCCGTAGACCCTCGCCGTATACCCCGCGCTCCCGAGCAGGGCCGACAGACTGTCGCGCACCGCGGGATCGTCATCCACCACCGAAACAATCGCAGGACTGTTCATGCGGCAAACGGTACGGTGAAATGGAACACCCCTCCCCCCGCCGCGGGCTCGCACCACAGGCGACCGCCGTTGGCTTCGATCAGCGAGCGGCTGATCGCCAGCCCCATGCCGATGCCCGCCGGCTTGCCGCTACAAAACGGCAGGAAGATGTGCTGAATCTCTTCCGCCCGCAACCCGGGGCCGCAATCCTGCACCGTCACGCGCGCCATCGCCCGATTGCCGTCGTCCTCGATGGCGCGCACCGTGATCGTGATCTGTCGCGTCTCGACGCCCGCGGCGCGCATCGCATCCACGCCGTTGCGCAGCAGATTGACGATCACCTTCTCGATCTGGACGCGATTGGCCCGCACCGGGCGCAAGTCCGGCGCGAGATCGACCACGGCATGGAATCCTCCGTGGCCGTTCCCCTCCACCAGCGCCAAGGCGCGCGGAATCGCCTGCGCGAGCTGGACCTGCTCGATGGCGCCCCCACCGGCATGGAAGAACTGCAACAGCTCGCGCACCACCTCCCCGGCCCGCTGCGCCTGGCGCGCACTGCCCTCCAGCGCACGGCGGAGCGGCTCGGAGCCCTGCCCCTCCGATTGCGCCAGGCGCAGCGCCGCCTCCGCGTACGACGCGCACGCCGAAAGCGGTTGATTGATCTCGTGGGCGATGGCCGCGGCGGTCTGACCGGCGATCTGGGATTTCGTCAGCGATTCCATTTCCGCGCGCAACTCGGAAATCTCGGCCTCGGCCTGCTTGCGCTCACTGATGTCCTCGGTGAACAGCACCACGCCACCGACGGTACCGTCGACCTTCCGCCACGGGCGCACCTCCCAGTGATGCCAGGTGACGGTTCCGTCGATGCGCTCGAAGTGGTCCTCGCGCTCCTGCACCACCTCCCCGGCGAGCGCGCGTCGATGCGCTGCTTTCCAGCGTTCCGGAATCTCCGGGAATACCTCGTAATGGGAGCGGCCGACGATGTCCTGCTCACCCAGTCCATAGTCGCGGAGCCAGCGTCGACTGACCGCGAGGTAGCGCATGTCGGAGTCGAACATCGCGAGCGCGACCGGCGCATGTTCGATCAGGATCCGGAATCGCTCCTCGCTATCCCGCAGCGCGAGATCCGCCCGCACGCGCTCGATCATCGCCGCCGCATGCTGTGCCAACAGATCGAGCAACCGCTCCTCGGCCTCGTCCGGGCGGTGCCGCCTGCGGAAATGGGTCGAGAACATGCCGATCGGATTGCCCGTGCGGCCGACGAGGGGGGTGGACTGGACCGCCCGGATCCCGGCTCGTCGCTGAATCTCCAGGGCGGGCGTCCCGTAGAAGATCGGGCTCTCCTCGACGTCCTCGACGACGACCCGCTCCCGACGCGCCAAGGCCGTGCCGCAGGCACCCGAACCCCCATCCGCCGCATTCCAGAAGTCCTGCCACCAGGAGGGCAGTCCGCGGTGCGCCACGATTTGCAGGCGACCGTCGACCGGGTCGAACAATTGAATGTTGCCGAAGTCGGCCCGTGTGATCGCGATTGCCGCGTCCAGGACTTCGACCAAAACAGGCTGCAACGCCTCCTCCTCGGCCAAGGGGTCGCCGATGCGGATCGAACCGCGTTGGGATGCGTCCTTGCTTCCAGGGCTCATTTCTCCTTTCTCCTCCAGCGACCCGCGAGGACTCCCTGGTACGCGACCGAATCCGCGCATCCCCGCGTTTATCCTAGACAAATCGGAACGATGATTCCCTTTTTTCCAATATGTAGTTGTATCCGATTATTCGAACCCAGACAACGCCGCAGACGCATCGGCGGCGGCCCGGTTTGCCCGGTCAAGGAAGGCGTTGGGAATGCTGGCCGGTGGTGGCGGCTGCGTGGGGTGCCGGCAGTGGGTGCTGCGAATGGTGTTGCGAATCGTCGCCGCGGGAATCGTCGTTCCAGGAATCGGGTTCATCATCCGACGCTTGCACGCGCGCAACCCGGCGCAGCCCTTCGAAGTCGCGGATGCCGAGGCGTTTCTTGTCGAGTTCGATCAAGCCGTTGCGCACCAGGTACGAGAAGGAGCGGCTCACCGTCTCGAGCGACAAGCCCAGGAAGCTCGCGATTTCCGCCCGCGTCATCCGCAACAGGAACTCGGAACGCGAATAGCCGCGCGCCTCGAAACGCAGCGAGAAATTCAGCAGAAAGATCGCGAGCCGCTCGTCGGCGCGCTTGCTGGCGAGGAGGCGCATGGCGCCGTGTTCCCGCACGATCTCCCGGCTCATGATTCTGCGCAGATTGTTCTGCAGCGCCGGGACGGTGACGGCGATTTCCTCGAGTCGGCGATACGGAATGATGCAGACTTCCGCGTATTCGAGCGCTGCGGTGCCGCACGTGTGCCGCTCCAGGGCAATGCCGTCGAAGCCGACGATTTCGCCCGCCAGATGCACGCCGGTCACCTGGTCATACCCGTCGGCCAACAGAATGGTGCTCTTGAGGGATCCGAAGCGAACCGCGTAGAGGGAGTCAAGACGGTCTCCCACCCGGACCAGCGTTTCCCCTCGGCGTAGCCTGCGCCGGCCGACGACCAGATCGTCGACGCGGTGCAGCGCATCGTCGGCGAGCCCGGCGGGAAGGCACAGATCGCGTACGTTGCACTGGCGACAGGACGCCGGAGGAATTCGGCTGGAGGACTTCCTCGGCTCCTGCGCAACGCCGGGACCCGCGGAACGCGACGGGGACGGGCTCGATGCCCCCTCCCCGAAATTTTCGATGTCAGCGGTCATACGGTCGGACTCCGGTTGAACTCCGGTCGAACCCCGCGCCACCCGAGATTATTTTTCCGTTGCGGTTCCGTTGGACGGCAAGGTCATCTTATGACCCCGGACAAAGCCAAGAGAATACGTATCAACACGTATGAATGCAGACGATGCTGCGGGATCCCAGTTCCGCAGTCGAGGGCTCGTCGCCAACCATCTCCCCTTACTGGCATCCTGATTGCGTTCTCACTATTCATCCGGTGTCCCGTTGTCGTTCGGGAACAGGACGTCGGTGAAGCCGAAGCGTCGCAGATCGGCGCGCATCGGATAGAGAATCCCGTCGAGGTGATCGCATTCGTGCTGCACGACCCGGGCGTGAAACCCCTCGGCCTCGCGCACGAACGCAACGCCGCGCGGATCGCAGCCGCGGTAGCGCAATCGCGTGATCCGCGACACCACGCCGCGCAAGCCCGGGACCGACAGGCATCCTTCCCAGCCTGCCTCGGTCTCGTCCGTCATCGGCTCGATGACCGGATTGATCAACACCGTCGGCTCGAGCGGCGGCGCATCGGGATAGCGCGGGTTGTGGTCATAGCCGAACACCACCACGCGCAGGTCCACGCCGATCTGCGGCGCGGCAAGACCGGCACCGTCGGCGGCGCGCATGGTGTCGAACATGTCGCGCAGCAGTTCGTGCAATTCGGGCGTATCGAAGCGCTCCACCGGCCGGCAGACGCGCAGCAGGCGCGGATCGCCCATCCGGAGAATGGGTCGGATCATGGCTGCACCGCGCGTTCCAGCACGCGCACCGCGCGCGCGACGCCCCGATCGAGGATCGCGCCGAGTTGCGCGAACTCGATCTTCTCCGCGCTCTCGCCGCGCCCCGCAGCGTGATTGACCACGACGGCGATGGTCGCGTAGGCCAGACCGGCCTCGCGCGCCAGCACCGCTTCGGGCATGCCGGTCATGCCGACGACGTCGGCACCGTCCCGCTCGAACCGGTCGATCTCGGCCGCCGTTTCCAGGCGCGGCCCTTGCGTGCAGGCATAGACGCCGCCGTCGGCAACGGCTTCGCCGACGGCGCGCGCCGCATCGAGCAACCGCGCGCGCAACGACTGCGTGTACGGGTGGGTGAAATCGACGTGCACGACGTTTCCCGGCGTCGAGAAACTCGTCGCGCGGCCGTGCGTGTAGTCGAGGATCTGGTGCGGGATCACCAGCGCCTCGGGGCGCAGGTCGGCGCGGATCCCCCCGACCGCCGCAACCGCGAACACGTCGGTCACGCCCAACTGGCGCAACACGTCGATGTTGGCGCGGTAGTTGATCTCGTGCGGCGCAAACGCGTGGCCGTCGCCATGGCGCGGCAGAAAGACGACGTCCCGTCCGGCGAAGGTGCCGATCCGCGGCTCCGCGGAGGGCTCGCCATACGGCGTTCGCACGCGCTCCCGCCGCGGCGCTTCCAGCGCCGCGAGTTTCGTCAAGCCGCTACCCCCGACAATCGCAAACATTCGTGAATCCGTCCTCATTCCTCGACCGACGCGCCCGCTCCCGGCTATGGAGCGGAGTCACCCCAGCAAATTCCGCAACCCCGCTTCGTCCAGCACCGCCACACCCAGTTCCCGGGCGCGCACCAGCTTCGAGCCCGCATCCTCGCCGGCAACGACATACGCCGTCTTCCGCGACACCGATCC
Source organism: Pseudomonadota bacterium (assembly GCA_021842465.1). Classification (GTDB taxonomy): domain Bacteria; phylum Pseudomonadota; class Gammaproteobacteria; order Burkholderiales; family Burkholderiaceae_F; genus GJ-E10. Next base: position 4,553 of record JAKBZN010000045.1, on the reverse strand, counting down.
GCTCACCTTCCCGCCGGCCGCCGTGATCTGCGCCGCCGCCTCGTCGCGGGTCCAGTGAGGCAGCGTTCCGGTGAGGACGAAGGTCTTGCCCGCCAGGGGCAGCGCACCCGCCATTGTCGCCTCCGGCGGCGCGATTGCTCCCATGGCCGCGAGGAGGTTTCTCAGTTCCTCGCGATTGTGCGGCTCCGCGAAAAACTGCCGGATCGAACGGGCGACGATCGGGCCCACCTCCGGCACCCGCATCAGGTCTTCTTCGCTCGCATTCTCGATGCCGCGCATCAACTCCCGTCCGCCCGCCTCCGCGCTCGTGGCGACGCTGCGGAAATGCCGCGCCAGATCCCGCGCAGTGGCCTCGCCGACGTTGCGGATCCCGAGCGCATAGAGGAAGCGCTCGAGCGTCGTGTCGCGCGCGCGCGCGATCTGCGCCAGCAGGTTCGCGGCCGACTTGCCGCCCATGCGCTCGAGCGGCGTCAGATCCTGCGCACCGAGCCGGAACAGATCCGAAGGTCGCTGCACGAGGCCGGTATCGACGAGTTGATCGACGATCCGCTCCCCCAGGCCATCGATGTCGAGCGCGCGCCGGCCGGCGAAATGCAGCAGCGCCTGCTTGCGCTGGGCGGGGCAGACCAGTCCGCCGCTGCAGCGCGCCACCGCTTCGTCCTCGCCGCGCACCACGGCGGACCCGCAGACCGGGCAGGACGCCGGCATGACGAATTCCCGCGCATCCGGCGGATGATCGCCGACGACGGCAACGACCTCCGGGATCACGTCGCCGGCGCGCCGCACCGAAACGAGATCGCCGATCCGGATGTCCTTGCGCCGGATTTCGTCCTCGTTGTGCAACGTGGCGTTGGTCACCGTCACTCCGCCCACTTCGACCGGATCGAGGCGCGCCACCGGCGTCAGCGCTCCGGTGCGCCCGACCTGTACCACGATGTCGCGCAGCCGCGTCACCGCCTCGCGTGGCGGAAACTTCCGCGCCACCGCCCAGCGCGGCGCGCGCGCCACCGAGCCGATGCGCTGCTGCGCCGAAAACGCGTCGACCTTGAACACGACACCGTCGATCTCGTAGGGCAGCGCGTCGCGCATCGCTTCCACGCGCACATAGCAATCGCGCAGGCCCTCCAGACCCTGCACCCGCGCGCGATGCTCGCAGACCGGAAAGCCCAGCGTCTGCAACCAGTCGAGGATCTCCGACTGCGATACGGCGGGGCTCGCATCCCCTGCGGTCTCGGCGACGCCGTAGGCAAAGAAATGCAGGCGCCGCTGTGCCGTGACCCGCGCATCGAGCTGACGCAGGCTTCCCGCCGCGGCGTTGCGCGGATTGGCGAATTCCTTCTCGCCCCGGGCGCGCTGCGCCGCGTTCAAGCGCTCGAATTCCCGCTTGAACATCAACACCTCGCCGCGGACTTCGAGCAAGGGAGGCACCGTCCCGAACAGCCGCAAGGGAATGCTGCGGATGGTGCGCAGATTGGCGGTAACGTCCTCGCCGACGAAGCCGTCGCCGCGCGTCGCGCCGAGTTCGAGAACGCCCTCGCGGTAGCGCAGGCTGACCGCGAGTCCATCGAACTTCAGTTCGCAGCAGTACGCGACTTCCGTCTCGCCGCCGATGGCCCCACGCACGCGGGTGTCGAATGCGGCCGTATCGGCATCGTCCATCGCGTTGTTGAGCGACAGCATCGGCACCGCATGGGGCGCGGGCCGCAGGTCGGCTCGCACGCCGCCGCCCACGCGCTGGGTGGGAGAGTCCGGCGTGCGCAGCGCCGGGTTGCGCTCCTCCAGGGCCTGCAGCTCCCGAAACAGCCGGTCGTATTCGGCATCGGGCACGAGCGGCCGATCCAGGACGTAGTAGGCGTGATCGAGGCGCGCGATGGTGTCCCGCAGGTCCCGCGCGCGCGCGGCGTCTCCCATTCCCGCCCTCACCGATAGAGCCGTCGCGCCCGCACACCGCCCGGATCGATCCCCGCCCGCGCCATCTCCTCGTGGACCTGGGCAAGCTGGGGCTGCACGGACGCCATCGACGCCGCATCCACCGGCCGGCCGTTGTCGTCGACCACGCGCCCGCCCAGGATTTCGGCGAGCGCCTCGGCGCGGTCGATCAGCGCGGCCAGCCCATCGGCATAGGACGAAACCAGCGGCACGTCGAGCTCGAGGACCACCTTGCGGGGCGTCGCCGATTCCGCGGTCAACGCCAGCAACGGCGCCCCCGATTCGTCGGCATAGACCCAACCCGGGGACGTCGCGCCGGGGACGAACCCGGCACGCTGCGCCGCCGCGCGCAGTTGGGGCGCGGTCCAGGGGGCGGCGGCGAATACGGTCAGGCCGATGCGCAGGTCATAGCGTGCGCAGACGGCATCGAGCTCGCGCGCCTGGGCCAGCAGCCGCTCCGGGTCCGGCACGTCGAAATCGGCTTGCAGCGCCGTCGCCACGCTCCGGACCGCCGCCAGGAACCGCGTCAGGACTTCCGCCGTCAGCGCGCCGCGACGCCCCGCCAGCTGGATCGCCGCCAAGGCGTCGGTGTAGTACCCGAAGCGGTCCGGCAGCACCCACTGTTCGTGGCGCGAATCCCAGACGACGAAATGCACCGGCAGCGGAAACGATTCCGCGGTCAGGGCCGCGGCGGCATCGATCACGGCAACGCCGTCGACCGCGCGGGCGCAGCGCAACTCGAGCGCCAGATCGAGCATCGGGTCTTCCGCCCAATCCGGCGGGTTGGCGGCGGCCGGAAGGCGCAGCGGTTCGGAAACGACCTCCTCCGGCTCGATGCGCCCTCCTCCACCCGTCCGCGCCGCCAGTTCCTGGGTCAGTTGCGCCGCACGCACCTCGACCGGCACCTGCCCCGCAACCGCCGCATAGGCCGCCGCCCCGCCGTGCCCGCCGACCGGTCCCGCCGCCGCATCCTCCCAGCGCGGTTCCGTCCGCGCGCCGGCCTGCGGCTCAGGCGGGTGCGCACCGGCCGCGGCATCGCCCCCCGGGGCCGCAGCAGGACCCGCAGCGGGGCCCGCCGCGGAACCGGCCCGCAGCAGCGCATCCTCGACGCCGCCGTGCAGCGTGGCGCGCATGCGCTGCAGCAGCCGCCGCTCCTGCCATTTCCCCTGGACGTACAAGGCCAGCAGCACGAGCGCCGCGACGACGATCAGGGCGAGCTGCAAGCGGCTCACACCGACTCCGCCATGTCGACCGCGCTGTCGAGGTCCACCGCCACGATGCGCGAGACCCCCTGCTCCTGCATCGTCACGCCGACGAGCTGTTGGGCCATCTCCATGGCGATCTTGTTGTGGGAGATGAACAGGAACTGGGTGGCATCGCTCATCGAGCGCACGAGTTGGCAGAACCGCTCGGTATTGGCATCGTCGAGCGGCGCATCGACCTCGTCGAGCAGACAGAACGGCGCGGGGTTGAGCTTGAAGAGCGCGAACACCAGCGCCGTCGCCGTCAACGCCTTTTCCCCGCCCGACAGCAGATGGATCGAGCTGTTGCGCTTGCCCGGCGGCTGCGCGGTGAGCTGCACGCCCGCGTCGAGGATCTCGTCGCCGGTCATCGTCAGGCGTGCCTGACCACCGCCGAACAGGCGCGGGAACATCTCACCGAAATGGCCGTTGACCTTGTCGAAGGTTTCCTGCAACAGGGCGCGCGATTCGACGTCGATCTTGCGGATCGCGTCCTCCAGGGTCTCGACCGCCGTGCGAAGGTCTTCGGATTGCGTGCGCAGAAAACCCTGGCGCTCCTGCGCGGCGCCCAGTTCGTCGAGCGCCGCAAGATTGACCGCCCCCAGATCGGCAATCGCCTGGCCGAGCCGGGCAATCTCCCGCTCCTGCTCGGCGGCGGCCGGCGCCTGGGCGAGCAGCGCGCGCAGCGCCTCGCGCGCCGGGTCGCCATCGACCCCCACCTCGGCCAGCTGTCGGTCGAACTGCTCCACCGCCAGCCGTGCGGCCTGCTCCTGCAGGCGCAGATCGGTAATGCGGTCGCGCCGCGGTTGCAGGCCGCGCTCGATCTTCTGCCGCTGGTCGTCGCTCGCCCGCGCGCGCTGCATCCACTCGTCGAACCGGGAGCGGGCGTCGCTCGCCGCGCGCTCCGCCTGCCGCTGCCGTTCGAGCCACTCCTCGAGTTCCCCGCGCACGCCGCTGTCGTCGAGCTTCGCCGCTTCGAGCCGCGCGCGCTCGATCTCCTCGCCCAGCCGCGCAATGTCGGCGGTGGCCACACCCGCGCCATGGTCGACGTCGCGGCGGCGATCCTGCAGGCCGGTCACGTCGAATTCGGCGCGCTGACGCTGCGATTCGAGTTGCCGCAGGCGCTCCCGCGCCTCCCGCAATCGCGCCGCCGCCTGCTCGTCCTCCAACCGCGCCGCCTCCACCGCCTCCTGGTACCGGCCCAATTCGCCGTCGAGCTGGGCAAAGCGGGTTTCCGCCTCCTCGCGGTGGCGGTTGAGTTCGGCTTCCTCGCGACCGATCTCCTCCAGCTCGGATTCGATCTGTCCGCTGCGGTTGCGAATGCGCTCGATCGTTTCGGCAAGCCGCACCGATTCGAGCTGAAGTTGATGCAGGCGCGTGCGC
>JAKBZN010000044.1 GCA_021842465.1 Pseudomonadota bacterium | reverse complement strand
CCGCAGGACGCGCAGCGAGTTGGCCGTGCGCCCGCGGACCGAGCAGCGCAGCGCAGTCGCCCCGGAGGGGCGACCACCGCGTGGCCGGCCCCGACGAGGCACAGCCGCCGCTCGCTCGCGTGGTGCAGCAAGCATCGGGAATCGCCACCGCATCGAGCGGCGCGCTGCTCGATCGCCCGAAGGCCCCCCTTCTTTTCGTTCCAAAATTTACAAAGCACTACACTAGGCGTCTGCGCGGCAGAAGGGGCACCCCCTCTCCCGCGTGCGGGAGAGGGCGGGGTTGAGGGGGTTTGCGTTGGAAATCAGCGATAGGCCTGCAAGAACGCGAACGTACGCGTACGAAGATGCCAGGGATCCGGCGCTACCGCGTAAAAACCGACGTGGCCGCCCTGCGCCGGCTGATCGATGGTCACGCAGGGCGCGACATCCGCGGGGCGCGGCAGGCTGATCGCCGGTACGAAGGGGTCGTTGGCGGCGTTCAGGGCCAGGAGCGGTACGGCGACGTGGCGCAGCCAGGGCTTGGCCGAGGATCGCCCCCAATAGTCATCCACGCCGCGGAATCCATGGACGGGCGCGGTGAAGGCGTCGTCGAACTCCCGGATGGTCCGGCAGGCGCGGATCCGCTGTGCGTCGGCGAGCCCGGGAAACCGCCGGACCTTGTGCAGGGCCTTGGGAATCAGCGTGCGCAGGAACATGCGCGTATAGATGCGATTGAAGCCGCGCTCGAGCGCGGCGCCGCCTGCGGCCAGATCGAACGGGGCACTGATGGCCGCACAGGCCCGCACCGTCGTCGCCGCCGCCATCCCCTGCTCCCCGCACCATTTCGCCAAGGCGTTGCCACCCAGCGAAATCCCGACGGCGAAGCGGGGCGCCGCGGGCCAGGTGCCGGCGACGCGATCCAGCACCCAATCGATCTCGGCACTGTCACCCGAATGGTAGGCACGGGCGTGGCGATTGTCTTCCCCGCCGCAGCCTCGGAAATGCACGACGAGCCCGCGCCAACCGTGGCGGCGGCAACCGTCCATCAGCACGCGCGCATAGTGGGACGACGAGTCGCCTTCGAGGCCGTGGAAAAGCACCAGCACCGGTGCGTCGGCGGAGACGTCATCCGAGACAAAGTCGATGTCGAGAAAATCGCCGTCCGGCGTATCCCAGCGTTTGCGGCGATAGACGACCTCCGGGGTCGCGATCCATCGGGCCGGGATGATGGTCTGGGTGTGGCCTTCCGGAAGCCACCAGGGCGCACGGCAGGCGGCGGACACCCCGGAAGCAAGCTCCGCCCTCAGTGCACCGTCCCCGAGTGCGCCTCGACCTCCACCGCGTGCCCTTCCGGCACCGGCGCTGCGAAGTGCATCACCATCTTCCATCCCGTGGGAAGCTTCACGAAGGAGTTGGATGCCAGGACATGCACGACCTGCGTCGTTCCGCCCTGCGGAACGACGAACTCCTCGATGACGTTGGTCACCGCCATCGTCGACGATTCGAAGATCCGCCGGCCCGTCGCACGAATGGCGATGCCGCCGGAACCGAGCAGGGACGACCAGGATGCGCGCACCGCGCTGTATCCGACGATCCGCACGCCGCCCGGATGGACGCAGCACACGTCGTCATCCTGCAGCCAGAGTTCCATGAGGGCGTCGAGGTCGCCGCGCTCCAATGCCTCGTAGAAGGCCTGTTCGCACTCCTCCACCGAAGCGAAGAGGATGGATTTTGCAAAGCGCTGCATGGGGACCGTGCCTGGTTATGCGCCCGTCGAGCGCGGTTCAGTGCCCGTGGCGAACGTGCTCGCCGGGCTTCAGTCGATAGCGGGTGCCGCAATACGGGCACATCGCCTCGCCGCGCTCTTCCAGCGGAAGATAGACGCGCGGATGGTGATTCCACAACGGCATGGCCGGGTTGGGGCAGTACGCGGGAAGTTCGTCGGCACGCAGTTCGACGACGGGCAGTTCGGCTCGGGTGGTCGCGGTCATGGGTTCCTCACACCGCCGTCAGCCAATGCCGGTACCGCTCGTCGCGGCCGTGGATGACGTCGAAAAAGCGTTTCTGAATGCGTTCGGTCACCGGGCCGCGCGTGCCGGCGCCGATGACCCGGCCGTCCAGTTCCCGGATCGGCGTGATCTCGGCGGCGGTGCCGGTGAAGAATGCCTCGTCGGCCAGATATACGTCATCGCGGGTCATCGGCTGCGAAACCACTTCCAGCCCGAGATCCCGCGCCAATTCGATCACCGAGGCGCGCGTGATCCCGGTCAGGCCGGAGACCAGCTGCGGTTCGATGAGCCGGCCGTCGCGAACCAGGAACAGGTTTTCTCCCGCGCCCTCGGCGACGAAGCCCGCGGTGTCGAGCAGCAGCGCCTCGTCGTAGCCGTCGCGCTGCGCCTCCATGTTGGCGAGGATGGAGTTGACGTAATGCCCTCCGGTCTTCGAGCGCACCATCGATACGTTGATGTGGTGGCGCGCGTAGGACGAAGTCTTGACGCGGATCCCCTTCTGCAAGGCATCCTCGCCGAGATACGCGCCCCAGGGCCAGGCGGCGATCGCCACGTGGACCGCGGCGCCCTTCGGGCTGATCCCCATCTTCTCCGAACCATAGAACGCGATCGGGCGGATGTAGCCGCTCTCGAGCCGGTTGTGCCGCACCACCTCGCGATGGGCCTCCATGATCTCGTCGAACGAATAGGGGATCTGCATCAGGAAGATGCGCGCCGAATTGAACAGGCGCTCGGTGTGTTCGCGCAGCCGGAAAATCGCCGTCCCGCCGTCCGTACGATAGGCGCGCAAGCCCTCGAACACGCTCAGCCCGTAGTGCAGGGAGTGGGTGAGCACGTGCGTGTTTGCGTCGCGCCAGGGCACGAGCTTGCCGTCGTACCAGATCCAGCCGTCGCGGTCGGACATCGACATTGGGGGTTTCCTTCGGGAAAGAACTCAATCAGGCATTTTACCGTGCGGCTCCCCGGTTCCCAACACCCGATGCCACAGCCGCAACACCGCGTCGATCTCCCCCCGCACCCGGTCGCGGTCGACCCGCGCGTCGGGCGCCCCTGCCAGCCGCAGCGCGTGCTGCAGGCGCCGGTACCGGCGGTAGGCGTTCGCGGCGGCGTCGGCCATCGCCGCATCGAGCAGGCCGAGTTCGGCGGCGATGGCCAGCAGGCCGATGTTGCCCCGATTCTCGACCAGCCGGGCATGCCGATGGGCGTGCAGCAGCACCAAGGCCTGGACGGCGAATTCGACGTCGATCATGCCGCCGCGGTCGAACTTGCAGTCGAAGCGCGCGTCGTGATGGGCGTGCCCTTCGAGCATCCGACGGCGCATCGCCACCACCTCCGCCTGGACCAGATCCGGATCGCGCTCCCGCTGCAGTACGCCGCGGCGGATCGCCTCGATCCGCTCGCCCACTGCGGCATCGCCGGCGCAGGGGCGGGCGCGGGTGAGCGCCTGATGTTCCCAGAACCATGCGCCATGGCCGTCGGCATTGATCTGATAGCCCTCGAACCCCGCCAGTGGCGTGACCAGCACGCCGGCGCTGCCGTTGGGCCGCAGGCGCAGATCGATCTCGAAGAGATTGCCGCTCGACGTGACGGTGGTCAGCCAGGAAAGGAAGCGCCGCACGAGTTGGGCGCAGCGCGCGGGGTCCGCTTCCCCCGGGCCGGCGGCATCGTCGACCACGAAGATCAGATCGAGATCCGAGGCGTAACCCAGCTCGCGCCCGCCCAGCTTGCCATATGCGACGACGCAAAGGCGCGGCAGCGGTGGCACCGACCCCGCCGCATCCCGCGGCATCATGCTGCGCCACGCGGCATCGAGCGCGATCTGTAGCACCCGATCGGCCGCCGCCGACAGGTGATCCGCGAGCCGCTCCACCGTCAGATGTCCGGCAAGGTCCGCCAGCAGCAGGCGAAAGACCGCGGCGTGGTGCGCATCCCGCAGCAGGTTCATCTGCGCTTCGACGTCCGCGCCCGCGGCGCGCAGCGCGGCATCGAGGTCCCGCGCCCACGCCGCCCAGTACGCGGGCACGTCGACGTCGGCCGAGAACTCCTCGGCGCGCGGATCGATCAGTTCGTCGAGCAGGATCGGGTGGCGCAAAAGGTATTCGGCAGCCCAGCCGCCGGCGGCCAGCACCCGCAGCACCCGGGCATGGGCCCGCGGGTACTCCGCCAGCAGCGCGAAATACGTCGCCCGGCGCCCGATGATCTCCATCAGACGGACCCAGCGCACGGCGATCGCGTCGGCGTCATTGAGGTCGCCCCCGGCACCGCGGTCTTCCCGGGTTTCCCGCTGGATCGCGCCGATTTCGGCTACCGCGGCCGCCGCCAGCGCACCCGCCCGGGCGCGCAGGACCTCCGGCAAGGCGGCCACCCGGGCCGACGCCAGAAACCGCCGCATCGGCTCCGGCAGATCGTCCGCCTCCTCGATGCCGCCCTGCGCCGCCCGGCCGGCTTCGGCTTCCGCCGGCGGAAACATCGCATCGAACGCCCGCTCGACGCGCTCGCGCGCGGCGTGATAGCGCGCCAGCAAGTCCGCCACCGACGAGGCCCCGAAAAGCTGCGCGACGGCTTCGCGTTCGGCCGGGTCGGCCGGAACGCGGTGGGTCTGCGCGTCGTCCCGATACTGCACGGCATGCTCGAGGCGGCGCAGGAACCCGTAGGCGTCGGACAAGGCCTCCGCCTCCTCCCGCGGCAACCGCCCGGTTGCGGCGAGCGTGGCCAGCATCGGCAGCGTGGCGCGTTCCCGCAGCCGGACATCGCGCCCGCCGCGCATGATTCCCCAGGCCTGGGCGATGAATTCGATTTCCCGGATGCCGCCGCGACCCAGCTTGACGTCGTATTCGCCGCGGCCGGCCGCATCCGCCCCGCCGCGCTTGCGGCGCGCCTGGGCACGGATGCGCCCATGCAGGTCGCGGATCGCGCCGATGGCGCCGAAATCGAAATAGCGGCGGTAGACGAACGGCGTGACCACGGCCTCCAATGCCGCCAGTTGGTCCCGGAAATCCGCCTCCGCGGCGAGCACGGGCGCGGAAAGGACCCGCGCCTTCGACCACGCGAACCGCTCCCACTCGCGCCCGTCGCGCTGGAAATACTCCTCGAGCATCGCCAAGGACACGGTAAGCGGTCCGGAATCGCCGTGTGGACGCAGGCGCACGTCGGTGCGGAACACGAACCCGTCTTCGTCGGCGTCGGCCAGGACGGCGATGAGGCGGCGCCCCGCGCGATCGAAGAACTCCTGCGCCGACGCGCTCTCCTCGCCGTAGACGAACACCAGATCGAGGTCCGAGGAAACGTTCAGTTCCCAGGCGCCCGCCTTGCCCATGCCGACCACGAGCAGATCCTGCGGCCGGCCCTGGGCGGTCTGCGGCACCGGATACCGCCGCGCGAGATCGGGCAGGATCGCGGCCAGCGCGGTCCGGACGGCGAATTCCGCGAATGCCGTCATGGTCCGCATGACTTCGTCGAGCGGCGCGACCCCGGCCACGTCGCGCACGAGCAGTCCGCACAACATGCGCCGGCGCAAGCGACGCAGGGCGAGCGCTGCCGCCGCCACGGGATCGCCGTCCGGTGCCGCCATCTCGCGCCCGCTTCGCGCCATCCGCTCCGCGGTCCAGGGTTCCTGTGCGGTTTCCCGCAGCCAGTCCGCTTCGGCCGCGGCCGGACGGGCGCCGTCGGGCTGCGCGGCCGACGCGAAGCCCTCGCGCAGCAAGCTGCGGCGCAGGAAACGGCTGGCGCCGTAGGCCCGAACGACGCCGTCGTAGATCGATCGCAATGAGTCGTTCACGATACCTATGTTAGTGTTGAAATCACCATAAAAACGACGATGTCCACCGCCACACCGCCACCGCCGGGCCCCCCCCGCCCGCCGACCGAAACCGAGTCCCTGGCACGCGCCGCAAGCGAAGCCGTGCATTCGGCCGCCCGTTCGGCCACCCACGCCGCGGAAGCGTTCGCCGAGCAGGCATCGATCGACGCCAAACGATCGATCTTCCGGCGCTGGGGCTGGCGCGGCCTGCGGGTTACGCAACTCCTGCTGCGCGCGGTCGGCGTGACGCTGCTTGCCGGATGGTTCGGATTCGGCGGAGTCGTGCTGACCACCCGGTACTACCTGCTGCCGCATATCGGCGACTGGCGCGGCGACATCGAATCCGCCACCACGGCCGCACTGCAGGCGCCGGTGACGATCGGCCGCATCGATGCTTCCTGGGAAGGACTGTACCCGCGGCTGATGCTGCAGGACGTACGCATCCAGGGGCCGGATGGACAGACCGCGCTGTCGCTGCCGAAGGTCGATGCCGTCGTCTCCTGGATGAGCCTGCTGGCGTTGCAACCGCGGATGCATGCGCTCACCATCGTCGCGCCGGAAGTCGCGGTGGAACGGCTTGCCGACCACCGCTGGCGCATCGGCGGCATCCCGATCGACCCGCAGCAAAGCCACTCCCAGGGCGACGGCCTGGCCTGGCTGCTGGCCCAACGACGCATCGGCGTGGTCGACGCCCGCGTGCGCTACACCGATGCAGGCGCCCCGCCGCTGCAATTCACCGACGTGAACCTCCTGCTGGAACGCGGCCTGTTTTTCCACCGCTTCGCGCTGCAGGTGCGACCGCCGGCCCACTTGGCCGGGGTGCTCGACGTCCGGGGGCAGGTCCACCCGCCGTTCCTGGCGCGCAACGCCCCGCTGCAGGACTGGGAAGGCCGGGTATACGCGCAATTCGATTTCGCCGATCTCGCGGGCTGGGGCCGCCTGCTGCACGTCCTTCCGCCATCGGTCCGCCTCGATCACGCGCAGGGTGCGCTGCGCGTGTGGTTCGACTTCGCCGGCACGGGCGCGCAACGCATCCGCGCCGACTTCGCCCTGGCGGGCGTGGATGCGCAACTGCGGCCGGACCTGCAGCCGCTGCGCCTGGACCGGGTCGCGGGCACGCTGACGGCGAGCCGGCGGGAGACGCGCGATGCCGACGTCCGGGAGATCCGGATCTCGGGCCTGCATCTCACCGGGGAAAGCGTGACGCTGCCGCCCACCGACCTCGTCTACGTCAACCGGCAATTCCACCATCCCCAGGACAACGGGGCGCAGCAGCGCGTGCAACTGCGGGCGAACCGCCTGGCGCTGGGGGACCTGAGCCGCCTCGCCGCGCTCATCCCCCTGCCGCAGAACTGGCAAACCGCGGTGCGCCATGCGGGGGCGCGCGGCGCCCTGGAAAACCTGGAGGCGGATTGGGATGAACCGGTGACCGCGACCAGCGCGTTCCAGGTCCGGACGCATTTTTCGCAACTGGGACTGCGCCTCGGCGGGGCGGCGGCCGATGCGGCCGGCCCGCACTCCCCCGCCGCTTCCGCCGCGCGGGAACGGGGCGAGCCCCTGCGCCGGTATGCCTTCGACAACCTTTCGGGAAATGTCGATGCCGGCCGGGAAACCGGTTCGACGGAGCACGGAACCCTGCGCATCGACTCGACGGGCGTCGCGCTCCACGCCGACAACGTGCTCGTGGCGCCGCGCATCACCTTCGATCGCCTGGCGGCGACCCTGCGCTGGCGCAATACGCCGAACGCACCGCAGGGCCAGGGGCTGCAGATCGACCTCGACTCGTTGACTGCGGAAAACGGCGACCTCGCGTTCGATGCGTCCGGGCGCTATCGTGCCCAGGATCCGGCGATGCCGCTCGACCTGCGGGGCCGGATCCGCCGCGCCCGGGTGGCCGCGGTCGCGCAGTACCTGCCGATCATGCTGCGCAGCGCGAGCCGCCGCTGGCTGACCGGTGCACTGCGCGACGGCCAGGTCACCGGCGGAAAATTCCACCTGCAGGGCGATCCGCAGAAATTTCCGTTTGCCGATCCGCAGACCGGTGACTTCCAGGCGTCCCTCCACGTCGCCGGCGGCCGCATCGACATTGATCCCGTGTTCCCGGGGTTCCCGGCCCGGGTGCATTGGCCGGCGATCTCCGGCATCGATGCCGAGGTGACCTTCGACCGCAACCGGCTCACGGTGCGGGCGGCCCACGCCCAAGCGGCCGGATATCCCCTTTCCGATGTGACGGCGCGCGTGTCCCCGATGGAGCATCCGGGGGCGCATCTGCTCGTCGACGGCCAGGGCGCGGGAGATCTGCGCGATCTGCTGCGCTACGTCGGCGCGAGTCCCGTCGATGTACGCACGGGCGGGTGGCTTGCGACCAGCCGCGGGGCCGGGCCGACGCGCCTGAACGTGCGCCTCGACATCCCGCTCGCCGATCCGAAGGAGACCCAGGTCACCGGCGGCGTGGATTTCCAGGACGACACCCTCACCCTGGTGCCCGAACTGGCTCCCTTCACGAAACTCGCCGGACATCTGGCCTTCACCGCGCGGACCTCCCGCCTGACCGGCATGCACGCCGGATTCCTCGGCGGCACCGCGACCATCGCGGGGGATACGTTGCCGGACGGCACCCTGGTCGTCCACGGCGCCGGGACGGCGACGCCCGGCGGCGCGCGGCGTCAGGTGCCGACCACGTTCCTGCGCCGCATCATCGACCAGACCGAAGGCGAAATCCGCTACACCGCCACGGTGACGGTGCGGCACGGGCGGCTGGGATACCGGATCGACTCCGACCTCGTCGGCCTGAAGATGAACCTGCCCGCGCCGCTGGGCAAGGGCGCCGCCGCGCCCCTGCCCCTGCACATCGAATCGACCCCGGTGGCGGCGGCGAATGCCACCAATCGGGCCCCCCTGCAGGATTTCCTGCGGGTCCGCCTCGGGACCCTCGTGGATGCGGCACTCCACGAGGTGCACGCGCCGACGGCGGGCGCGGCGCCCGGATCCGGCATGACCACGCGGATCGACCGCGGGGCCATCGGCATCGGCACCCCGGCCGTATTGCCACGCACCGGCGTGGCCCTGTGGATCGACCAGGATCAACTCGACATCGACCGCTGGCGCGCGCTGGTCGCGCCGCCGCGGTCCGCGGGCACGGAAACGGAGTCCGCGGCCGCGCTCTCGGCGCAGGACCTCGCATGGCTCGACACCATCCGCTTGCGGGCCAAGCACCTCCAGCTCGCGGGGCGGTCGCTCGCCGATGTCACGCTCACCGCCCACCGCGACGACGGCGTTGGCTGGGCGGCGGATCTCGTCAGCGATCAGGCGGCGGGATCCCTGCACTGGGTCGGCAGCGAGCGCGGATCGACGGAAGGCCGCCTGACCGCGCGCCTGACCCGGCTCGCGATTCCGGCGGGGCAGCAGGAGCAAGTGTCCAACCTGCTCGACACCGCGCCGCGGGACTTCCCGGCGCTCGACATCATCGCCGACCGGTTCCAGCTCGGCGCGAACCGATTGGGCCGCCTGGAACTGACGGCGAAGAACATCGGCACCGGCAACCACAACACCTGGATCCTGGAGCGCTTCGTCCTGATCAATCGCGACGGCCGGATCACCGCCAACGGACAATGGCAGCGCATTGCCGCCGCCCCTCCGGCGACGCCGGGCGGCAAGCCGCGCGCGCGCCGGAAGATGGACATCGATCTGGTGATCTTCTACACCGATGCCGGCCAGATGCTCGGCCGCTTTGGCTTCCCGGGCCTGGTGCGCGGCGGCAAGGGCACGCTGAAGGGACATCTTTCCTGGATCGGATCGCCGTTTTCCATCGACTACCCGACGCTCGCCGGAACCCTGCACAATGAAACCGGCCACGGCCAGTTCCTCCACGCCGACATGGGAGCGGCGCGACTGCTCGGCGTCCTGTCGCTGCAATCGCTCGGCCACCGGCTCACCGGCGATTTCCGCGACCTGTTCGCCGAAGGATTCGCGTTCGACTCGCTCACCGGCACCGCGACCATCGCCAACGGCACACTCACCACCGACGACTTCATCATGAAGGGGCTGAACGCCGTCGTCCGCGTGCGCGGCAGCGCGGACCTGCGCGCCGAAACGCAGGACCTGACGGTCGTGGTGATCCCGGAGATCAATGCCGGCACGGCATCGCTGGCATATGCCGCCCTGATCAACCCGGCCGTAGGTCTGGGCGCATTCATCGCGAACTACCTGCTCCGCAAGCCGCTCTCGGAAGCGTTCACCGAGGCCTATCAGGTAACCGGTCCCTGGTCCCATCCCAAGGTACAGCCGATCAGCCAATGAACACCCTTCCCGCAAGCCGCGAGCCGGCGCCGCGCCTGCGCGTCGCCGCCATCCAGATGACGTCCACGCCGCGCCGCGAAGACAACCTGCGCGCGGCGGCCGAGCAGATCGCCGAGGCGGCGCGACAGGGCGCGCAACTCGTGGCCCTGCCCGAATACTTCTGTCTGATGGGGCTGCGCGACACCGACAAGCTCGCGCTGCGGGAAGCCGACGGACACGGGCCGATCCAGGATTTCCTCGCCGAAACGGCGGCGCGGCACGGCATCTGGCTGATCGGCGGTTCGATCCCGCTGG
>JAKBZN010000020.1 GCA_021842465.1 Pseudomonadota bacterium | reverse complement strand
GGCGGATCACCTGCACGCGCCTCTCATGCCGCGCTTCGCGCGACAACGATCTCATGTCGGTTGCTTCCATCTTCCCCATATCGGGGCGTCCTATCAAATTTCAAGTGCAAGGTTGCCGGATCAATAGCGGGGGAGTTCGTACTGCTTTTCGCGGATGAGCCGTAGCAGCGCGTCGACTGCGTCGACGTCGAACTTGACGCCCCGGTGGTTCTGGAGTTCCTTGAGCCCCGCTTCCAGGCCGAGGGCCGGCCGGTATGGGCGATGGGAGGCCATTGATTCCAGGACGTCAGCGACGGCGAGGATGCGCGCTTCGGGGAGGATGTCGTCGCCGCGCAGATTCCGCGGATAGCCGCTGCCGTCGAGGCGTTCGTGGTGCTGGCGGATGATGTCGGCGATCGGCCAGGGGAAGCGCACATCCTTGAGGATGTCGTAGCCGCGTTCGACGTGGGTTTTCACCAGTTCATATTCGACCGCCGTGAGGCGGCTCGGCTTGGACAGGATTTCCACCGGCACGCCGATCTTGCCGATGTCGTGGACCATGCCGGCCAGTTGGAGCACGCGGCATTGCTCGGGGGAATATCCTAGTTCGCGGGCGATGTCGCCGGCGATGATGCCGGTCCGCCGCTCGTGGCCGGCGGTGTAGGGGTCGCGTTGCTCGACCATGTTGGCGACGGCGGCCAGGGTCGCCAACATCGACTGTTCCAGTTGCGTGACGTAGTCGGCGACGCGTGCTTCCGCCTGTTTGCGCTGGGTGATGTCCAGCATGAAGGCGAAATAGAGATCCTCGGGGGTCGTCGTGTGGGTGACGGCGATCTCCACCGGCCAGAGCGTGCCGTCCTTGCGCCGATGGACGGTCTCGAAGCGGTCGTGGCCGCGTTCCTTGATCCGGGCGATGTGCGCGGCGACTTCCCCGTGGCTTTCCTTCGCCTCGAGATCGGAAATCCGCATCGTCAGCAGTTCGTCGCGGGGGTATCCCGACAACTGCACGTAGGCGTCGTTGACCTCGGTGATCCGGCCGTCTTCCGAGCGAATCAGCAGGAACCCCTCGATCGTCGTTTCCAGGACCGCGCGATAGCGCGCCGCGCGGCGCTTCAGTTCAATCGACGTCTGCTGGCCGGCCGTCACCTCCTCGGCGTAGAGCACCACGCCGCCGACGGTTCGGGAGTTGGTATACCAGGGCCGGATCTCCCAGTCCACCCATTGCACCGATCCGTCCCCGCGGACGAACCGACTGTTCTTCTCCTGGATCGTTTCTCCGGCGAGGGCGCGCCGATGCACCTCCCGCCACGCGTCGGTGATCTCGGGAAACACCTCGTAATGGGAGCGTCCCACCACTGCCTCGGGGTTCAGTCCGTAGTCGTCGATCCAGCGTCTGCTCACGGCGAGGTAGCGCATCTCGTGGTCGAACATCGCGACCGCCGTGGGCGACGTTTCGATGAAAAGCCGGATGCATTCGTGGCAGTCGAGGGGCAACGGCACCATCGGAATCCTTGGAACGGGTCGTGGGGAGATCGTTCGACGTGATACGGCGTGCGGGCGCCGCAGCCACCCGCAAGGTAGCGCATTCGCGGCCGCGTGGCGAGCACGAAACGCTATCATTCCTCACCGCATATTTCGGAACTGCCATGGATGATTTGCATCTCGGGGTGATCGGCAACTGCGCGATTGCCGCGCTCGTCGACCCCCACGGCAGCATCGTCTGGGGTTGTTTCCCCCGCTTCGACGGCGACCCGGTGTTCTGCCGCCTGATCGATGGCCGGGGTGGAGACGCGCCCCAAGCGGGGTGCGACGACGCTGACGCCGGTTTCGACGGCAGCTTCACGATCGATCTCGTCGATCAGGTGCGTTGCGAGCAAGCCTACCTGACCAATTCCGCCATCTTGCGGACGGTGCTGCAAGACCGCGCCGGCAACGCCGTCGAAATCACCGATTTCGCACCCCGCTACACCCAAGGCGAGCGGATCCACCGACCTTCGATGCTGGTGCGGCGCGTCGTGCCGCTGTCGGGACGGCCCCACATCCGGATCCGGGTTCGCCCGCGTTTCGAGCACGGTACGGTCCGGCCCGAAATCACCCGCGGCAGCAACCACCTTCGCTACGTCGGCCCGTCGCAGAGCCTGCGCCTGACTACCGATCTGCCGGTTTCCTATGTGGCCGAGGAACGCGCGTTTCTGCTCGACGGCCCCGGGACGCTGATCTTCGGCAGCGACGAGAGCCCGGCGTCGGGAATCGAGTCGGTCGCGCGCGACTGGTTCGAGCGCACCCAGGCCCATTGGCGGGGTTGGGTGCGGTCGTTGTCGGTGCCGTTCGAATGGCAGGACGTGGTGATTCGCGCCGCCATCACGCTCAAGCTCTGCAATTTCGAGGAGACCGGGGCGATCGTCGCGGCGCTGACCACGTCGATTCCCGAGGCGCCGGGCAGCGGCCGCAACTGGGATTACCGGTATTGCTGGGTGCGCGATGCCTATTTCGTCATCCAGGCCCTCAACCGCTTGGGCGACACCCGGACAATGGAGGGGTACATCGGGTTTGTCGGCGACATCGTCGACGAGATGGGGGACGCCGACCTGCAACCGGTGTTCGGGGTCACGCGCGCCCGGGACCTCGACGAGCGGGTCGTCGACGTCCTCCGAGGCTATCGCGGCTTCGGCCCGGTGCGGATCGGCAACCAGGCCTACCGCCAGGTGCAGAACGACGTCTACGGCAGCATCGTGCTTGCGTCGACGCATGCGTTTTTCGACCAGCGCCTCGTGCTCGCGGACCAGGACCGCCTGTTTGCGCAGCTCGAAGCGGTGGGGCGCCGCGCCGCGCTCGATTTCGCCAGCCCGGATGCCGGGCCGTGGGAACTGCGCCACGTCGCGCGCGTCCACACGTTTTCCAGCGTGATGTGCTGGGCTGCCTGCGATCGCTTGGCGCGGATCGCCGAGCGTATCGGCAAGGAGGATCGTAGCCGGTACTGGCGGGAGCAGGCCGACGCCATGCATGCGGTGATCGTCGCGCGCACCTGGAACGACTCGATGCAAAGCTTCGTCTCGACGTTCGACGGTGACGACGTGGACGCGACGTTGCTGCTCCTCCATGAACTCGACTTCCTGGCCGCCGACGATCCGCGCTTCGTCCGGACCGTTGAGGTGGTCGGGAGCCGGTTGGCGCGCGGTGACTTCCTCTACCGCTACGACAGCGACGACGGCTTCGGGCGGCCCGAGACCGCGTTCGTGATCTGCGCCTTCTGGTACATCAATGCCTTGGTGACGGTCGGTCGCAAGGCGGAGGCGCGCACCTTGTTCGAGCGCATCCTGGCGCATCGCAATCCGCTCGGTCTGCTGTCGGAGGACATCCATCCGACGACGGGCGAGCTGTGGGGCAATTTTCCGCAGACCTATTCGATGGTCGGGCTGATCGGCGCCGCGGTGCGCATCAGCGTTTCCTGGGAAGACGCATTCTGATGGGCGACGCTCCGCGGACGGACGTTCCGACGCGATTTCCGCCGCGCGAGACCGCATGGTTTTTCGATATCGACGGCACCCTTGCGGAGATGATGCCGGCACCCGAGATGGTGCAGGTCGCCCCGGAGGTTGCCGAACGGCTTACGATGCTGTTCGGGGTATCGCAGGGCGCGGTCGCCGTCGTGAGCGGCCGCTCGCTGGCGTCGATCGACACGCTGCTCGCCCCCCTCGTTTTGCCGGCTTCGGGGCAGCACGGCGCGCAGCGCCGAGATGCGGACGGTGCGGTGCACGAAGCCGGCGCCGCCACGGCATCGCTGGCGGCTGCGCGCCAGCGGATCGCCGCATGGGTGGGCGGGGGCCCCTCGATCCGCGCAGAAGACAAGGGGCACGCGATCGCCATCCACTATCGCGCGGCGCCGGAGCTCGCCGATGCGGTGCACGACTTCGCGCAGGACCTCGCGGCCGCGGACCGCAATCTTCGCGCCCAGCCGGGAAAGATGGTGGTCGAAATCCTCGACGCCGCACATGACAAGGGAGCCGCGATCCGGGCGTTTCTCGCCGAGTCGCCGTTTCGCGGCCGCCGCCCGGTGTTCATCGGCGACGATCTCGGCGACGAACCCGGGTTCGAGGCGGTCAATCGCGCGGGCGGCGTGTCGATCAAGGTCGGCGACGGACCGACCGCGGCGCAATTCCGGCTACCCGACGTGCATGCGGTGCATGCGTGGCTGGCCGCGTTGGTCGCGTAGGGCAAGCCATCACCTTGCGACGGACGAAATGGTCGTCATTGCGAGGGCAAAGCCCGAAGCAATCAATAGCGCAACCGTCCGGCGGTCGATGACGCCGAGCGGATCGGGATCACCGTCGAGGCGCTGCTGCGGCTTCCCGACAGCACGCGCCGGCGCATGCGCATGCCGGCGGCGTCGAGCAGCATCCGACCCGCCCAGCGATAGACGTTGAATTCCTGGATCAGTGCGCGCATCAGGCGCATGCGCGCACGCTGTTCGGGCAGCGGCATTTCGAGCGCGACATGGAGGGCCATCGCGCATTGGTCGATGTCGTACGGGTTCACGATCAGCGCCTCCGGTAGTTCACGCGCGGCGCCGGTGAATCGGCTCAGCACCAGCACGCCGCGCTCGTCGTCGCGGCAGGCGACGAACTCCTTTGCGACCAGGTTCATGCCGTCGTGCAGGCTGCTCACGTAGCAGACGTCGGCGGCGCGGTAGTGGCGGTACACCGACTCGGGATCGTGGTGCTCCACCTTGAGCAGGATCGGCGGCGGTCCGTCGCCGGAAAACCGCGCGTTGATCCGGGTCGCCAGCGCGCGCACCTGCACCTCGAAGGCCTCGTATTCGGGAATGCTCGAACGCGACGGCGCGGCGATCTGGATGAAGGTGAACTTGCCGACCCATTGCGGTTCGATTTCCAGCAGGCGCTCGACGGCGCGAAAGCGCTCGATGATGCCCTTGGTGTAGTCGAGCCGATCGACGCCGATGCCGAGCAGGTGCTGGGCGGGCAGGCCGTTCTTGCGGCGGATCTCGGCGCGGCAGCTCTCCACCGGATCCCGGCGTGCTTCCGGCGCCGGCGGCCACTCGATCGAGATCGGGTAGCGCTTGACGGCGGTCTGCTTGCCTCCGTACGACACGGTGAGGGTTTCGCGGTCCACCCGCGCCTCGATCGCGCGCTCGACCGTGTCGACGAAATTGTTGCAGTGGAACTGGGTGTGAAAGCCCAGGATGCTGCTGCCCAGCAGCCCGTCGACGATTTCTGCCTGCCAGGGGCAGATCGCGAACGACTCGGGGTTGGGCCAGGGAATGTGCCAGAAGGTGATGATCGTCGCATCCGGCATGCGCTCGCGGATCATCCGCGGCAGCAAGGCGAAATGATAGTCCTGCACCAGGACGATCGGGTTCGGACCCTTGGCTTCTTCGGACACCGCGCGGGCGAACTTCTGGTTGACCGCGACGTAGTGTTCCCAGTCGGAGCTGCGGAACACCGGGCGGACGTGCGCGATGTGGCAGAGGGGCCACAACCCCTCGTTGGAGAATCCGAGGTAATGACCCGCCTCTTCTTCCGGCGTGAGCCAGATGCGGCGGATCTGGTATGCCGGCTGGCCGGGCGGCACCGCCACCCGATCGTGCTTGTCGACGACTTCGCGGTCGGCAGGCCCCGCGCCGTGTGCGATCCAGGTGCCGGAGCAGGCCCGCAGCACTGGTTCGAGCGCGGTGACGAGGCCGCTGGCGGGGCGGCGCACTTCGATGCCATGCTCGCCGTGGACGTGGATGTACGGTTCGCGGTTGGAGACGACGATGATTTCCTGGTCGCGCAGATCGTCGTGCAGGATCTGCCGCAGCATTTCCGGCGTCCACGACACCTGGCTGTCGTCGCGAAGCTGGATTTCGGAGCGCACGTCGCGCATCAGCTGACGCAGGTCGCGCTCGATCGGGCGCAATTCCGGGATCGTGATGCGTTCCGCCGGACGCAGCAGCCCCTCGCCGCGCAGCAGCGCGCGCGTGCCCTGCACCAGGCCGCGCCAGCTCAATTCCGCGACGATCACCGTGACGATGGAAATGACGGTGCCGAGGGCGATGAAGAAGTAGAACAGGTACCGCTCGGTCTGCAGGCTGCGCTTGCGGATGAAGCTCGTGTCGTGCACGAGGATGAGCTGTCCGAGGGGCTCGCCCTTGGCGGCCACCGGCAGCACCGAAATGTGGAAGGTGCCGGTCGGCGTGGTCAGGTCGCGTTCCGCGGAAATCTGGAAGCGGTCGAGGTCCGAGCAGGCGACCGCCTTGGGAAAGTTGCGCGTCGCCAGGAGCGGCGATTTCGAATCGGGGCAGAACCCGATCGCGGCGAGGCGTTGGTCCTGCGTGATGCGGTTGAAATAGGCCACGATGCGCCCGCGCGACCCGACCTTGAGGTCTTCCTGCAGGGGGTCCTGCATCGTGTTGGCGATCAGGGTCGAGCGGGCATCGAGATCGTGGACGAACCATTGCAGCGTCAGCGAATCCGCAAGCGGAACGACTGCATATGCGATCACGGCAAGCGTGATGGCCAACGGAACGATGAAGCGTAGAGAGAATCGCACGCGCACTCCTTTTGCCGTTCGAGGAACGGCGAAACGTCGTTGCGTTTCGTCGAGGCCGCGAGTCCGCCGGTTGCGCGACGTCGTCGCTGCGGTCGTGGTTGCGGTGACGCGGCTCGCGTCGAAGGAAAACCGGAGAGACCGCAATTTTACCAAAGAGTCCGATCGAGCGCGATCGGACGACGTCGCGGTCGATCGTTGCGCCGGCGTGGGGCGTTGCTGCGCAATCGCCGTAAATTCGATAATATTCGAACTATGGAAACAATGAACGCCGTCGAGCTTTTCGCCGCGCTCGGCCACGAGTCTCGGCTCGCGATCTTCCGCCTGCTGGTCGAAGCGGGGCCGGATGGCGTCCATGCGAGCGCGATCGGAGCGCAACTGGACATTCCTGCAGCGACACTGTCGTTCCACCTGGCCCATCTCAGCCGGGTGGGTCTGATCCGCGGCGAGCGGGAGAGCCGGTTCATCCGCTACGCCGCGGCGTACGACACGACGGATGACCTGATCGCCTTCCTCACGCACAACTGTTGCCAGGGCAAGGCGTGCCTGCCCAAGACCCGGCAGTCGACCCGCGTAAGGTCCGCCAAAGTCGCCGCCAAATTCGGCGGCAAAGCCGGTGGCAAGGCCGCCGCCAAGACCCCGATCAAGACCCGTTCCGCGAAGGACAAGGCATGAGCGAATGCAAAACGGTTCTGGTGCTCTGCACCGGCAATTCCTGTCGATCCCAGATGGCGGAGGTGCTGCTCAATCACGAGTTTGCGGGGCGGGTGCGCGCGATCTCGGCGGGCACCCGTCCGCAGCCCAAGGTCGCCGAGGGCGCGCTCGAAGCGCTGCGGCGGGCCGGCCTGGCGACTGCGGGGCTGCACCCGAAGGATGTGGATGCGGTGATCGGAGAACCGATCGATCTGGTCGTCACCGTCTGCGACAACGCCAAGGAGACTTGTCCGGTGTTCCCGCGTCCGGTGCCGCGGATCCACGTGCCGTTCCACGATCCGCATGGCGAGCCGCTGGAAAGCTTTCTGCGCGTGCGTGACGACATCCGAGCCCGGCTGGTCCCGGCGGTTCGTGCCGCGCTGGGTTGGTGAGGAGCCATCGTGTCCCAATTGTGTGCGGCTGCGTGCGCCGCCCCGGCGAAAGCGCCGATGAGCGGGTTCGAGCGCTATCTCTCGATCTGGGTGGCGCTGTGCATCGGAGCCGGCATCATCCTGGGCCGCGTCGCGCCGACGGCATTCCAGGCGATCGGCGGGTTCGAGGTCGCGCAGGTCAATATTCCGGTGGGCGTGCTGATCTGGGTGATGATCATCCCGATGCTGGCCAAGGTGGATTTCGGCGCGCTGCATGAAGTGCGGCGGCACGTGCGGGGCATCGTGGTCACCTTGGCGGTGAACTGGCTGGTCAAGCCGTTCTCGATGGCGCTGCTGGGCTGGCTCTTCGTGCGCCACCTCTTCGCGCCGCTGCTGCCGCCGGGCCAGATCGACAGCTACCTCAGCGGCCTGATCCTGTTGGCTGCCGCGCCCTGCACGGCGATGGTCTTCGTGTGGAGCCGGCTGACCGGCGGCGATCCGTTGTTCACGGTTTCCCAGGTGGCGTTGAACGACACCATCATGGTGTTCGCGTTCGCTCCGATCGTCGGGCTATTGCTGGGCGTTTCGGCGATCGCGGTGCCGTGGAGCACCCTGCTCGCGTCGGTGATCCTCTATGTCGTGATTCCCCTCGGCCTGGCCCAGGTCCTGCGTCGACGGCTGCTCGCGCGGGGTACGGCGCACTTCGACGCGACCCTCCATCGCATCGGCACCGGGTCGATCGTCGCCTTGCTGGCCATGCTGGTGCTGCTGTTCGCGTTCCAGGGCCCGGCCATCGTCGCGCAGCCGCTGGTCATCGCGCTGCTCGCCGTTCCGATCCTGGTCCAGGTGTTCTTCAACGCGGCGCTGGCGTACTTCCTGAATCGCGCCGTCGGCGAACAACACAACGTCGCCGGGCCGTCCGCGTTGATCGGCGCATCCAATTTCTTCGAGCTTGCGGTGGCGGCTGCCATCGGCTTGTATGGATTCCGGTCGGGCGCCGCGCTGGCGACGGTGGTCGGAGTGCTGATCGAGGTGCCGGTCATGCTGCTGGTCGTCCGGGTTGTCAACCGATCGAAAGGCTGGTATGAAATGCGTCGATCGCCTGGCGCTGCGCAACCGACGGAGGGCGCATGAACGAAACGATCCGCTTCGCAGTGGGGGAAACCTCGTTGGGTACGGGGCTCGTCGCTTGCAGCGACGCGGGCATCGCTTGTCTGGCGTTGGGCGACGGCCGCGCCGCACTTGTTGCCGAACTGCGGCAGCGGTTTGCGGATTCCCAGCCGATCGAAGACGGCGCCGGCATGGCGGCCATCGCCGCGCAAGCGCTCCGTTTCGTCGAAGCGCCCTGGGACGGCGACACCGGCCTCTCGCTCGACCTGCGCGGCACCGGCTTCCAGTTGCAGGTCTGGCGGGCGCTGCGCGCGATTCCGGCGGGGCGGACGGCGAGCTACGCCGACATCGCCCGGTCCATCGGCCGGCCCGCGGCGGCGCGCGCGGTCGCCCGGGCTTGCGGCGCCAATCCGGTGGCGGTGCTCGTGCCCTGCCATCGGATCGTCCGGCAGGACGGGTCGCGGTCCGGGTATCGCTGGGGCGTCGAACGCAAGCGGCGGCTCCTCGAGCGGGAAGCCGCCGCCGTCGCAGGGCGCGCCTATTGCCGGCCTTCGATCGGATTCCCGTAGAGCGGACGCGCGCCGAAGTGGGTGCTGACTGCGTACGCGAGGCCGCAGGCCACCAGCACCGGCAGGGTCAACTGGAACTGGTTGGTCATTTCCAGCACGATGACGATCGCCATCAGCGGGGCATGCGTGACGGCCGCGAGCACGGCGGCCATGCCGATGACCGCCACCACCCGCGGGTCGGCGACCAAGGTCGAGGCGATGTGCGGCGTGATGCAGGCCATCAGGTAGCCGCTGGTCGCGCCGACGAAGAGGGTCGGCGTGAACACCCCGCCGATCGCCCCCGATCCCGCGCTCAGAATTGTCGCGACCACCTTGGCTGCGAAAATCACGGCTACCCAAGCCCAGGGGGAGCCGCCTTGCAGCACGGTCGACACCACGCTGTAGCCGTTGCCCCAGACTTCCGGCACCGCGGCGGAAAGCAGGCCGACCAGCAGGCTCCCCAAGCCAAACCGGGCCGGCAGGGAAGGCGTGAGCGCGGCAAAGATCGCACGGGAGCGTTCCAGCACCGTGAGCAGCACCCACCCGATGCCGCCGCATACCACGCCGGCCAGAATGGCGATCCCGATGCTGGCCGGAGCCAGCGCGACGGCGGGCATCTGGTAGAGCGGGCGCGGCTCCACGAACCAGTAGATCAGTCCGCTGGACGTTGCCGCGGCGAGCAGGACCGGGGCGACGGTATTGCGGGCGAGGAAGCCCAGCGCCAACTCGAGCACGAACACGACGCCGGCGATCGGCGCATGGTATGCCGCGCCAATGCCCGAGGCGATGCCGCAGACGAGGAGCGCATCGCGGTGCTCGGCGGAAAATGGGAAGCGCCGCGCCAGTAGGGAGGCGAACCATGCCGCCAGCTGCACCATCGCGCCTTCGCGGCCGATCGAGGCGCCGGTGCTCACCGAAAGCAGGGACGAAACACTGCGTACGAACGTCGCGCGGTCGTTGAGAGCGACGGTTCCTTGGCGCGCCGCGTCGATGTAATCGATGTTCTGCGCGCCGTCCGGCCCGCGTGCCGCCCAGCGCAGTCCCCAATGGAGCACGAGGCCGGCGGTGAGTCCGCCGGCCGTCACCACCAGCGCGCGATGCCAGGGCGCGAGTGCTGTCGCCGCCGCGACCAGGCTGCCGCCGACGCCGGTCAGGGCGGTGGCGATGACGTTGATCGCCGCACGGAACAGCAACGCGGCCGAGGCGGCAAGCGCGCCGGTGACGACTGCCGCCGGCCAGAGATAGACGGATGCCGGGAGCCGGAACGGCCGCATCGCGCTATGGCGCCGTGCCGGCCACCGGCGCGGTCGCCCGGTATGCGCCTTGCAGTGCGAGCATCCATCCGGGGTATTCCGCCGGCAGCGTGCTGACCGCGTCGAGCGTCTGCAACTCCTCGGCGTCGAGGGCGAGTTCCGCCGCGGCGAGGTTGTCGCGCAGCTGGTCGACGGTCTTCGCGCCGATGATGACGGTGGTGACGTCGCGCTGGGCAAGCAGCCAGGCCAGGGCGATCCGGGCGATCGAAACGCCCCGCCGCTCGGCCAACGGCCGCATGGCGTCGATGCACGCGAACGCCCGCGCTTCGTCGACCGGCGGGAATGCGCGCTGGACGCGCCGGCTGCCGTCCGGCCCCTGTCCGTCGCGGGAGAACTTGCCGCTGAGCAGACCACCGGCCAGCGGACTCCAGACCATCAGGCCGAGCTGCTGGTCGCGCAGCAGCGGGAGCAGCTCGCGTTCGATGTCGCGCCCCGCGACGGTGTAATACGCCTGCACGCTGACGAAGCGGCTCCAGTGGTTGGCATCGGAGATCGCCAGCGCTTTCATGATCTGCCACGCGGCGAAATTGGATACACCGACGTAGCGCACCTTGCCGGAGCGGACGAGATCGTCGAGCGTCGCCAGCGATTCCTCCAGGGGCGTCAGCGGGTCGAAGCCGTGCAGCTGGTAGAGGTCGATGTGGTCGACCTGCAGCCGGCGCAGGCTGGCGTCGACTTCGTTCATCAGGTGGTATCGCGACTGGCCGCGCCCGTTCGGCAGGTCGTTCATGACGCCGGTCGCCTTGGTGGCGATCACCAGTTCGTCGCGCGGCAGGCCGAGGGTATGCAAGGCTTCACCGAGGAGCGATTCCGACTGGCCATGGGAATAGACGTTCGCGGTGTCGAAGAAGTTGACGCCGGCGTCGAACGCCGTCTTGACGATTTCGTTGACGGCGCCGCGCCCGAGGCTGCCCATCACCTTCCAGAACCCGGCGCCGCCGAAGGTCATGGTGCCCAGGCACATTTCGGATACGTAGAGGCCGGTGCGGCCCAGCAGGCGATATTTCATGTTCATCCCCTTCTCCCGGGAAAGCCGTACTGTACCCGCAGCGCTTACGATTGCGGCGGTTCGGCGGCGTTCCCGCGGGCGCCGGGGTTTCGATTGCAACGAGGAGCGGAGATGTCCCAGGTCACGTTGAAAGGAAGCTGTCTGTGCGGCGCGGTCGCATTCGAGATCGAGGGCGATGCGCGGCACTTCTACCATTGTCACTGTTCGCGCTGCCGGAAAGCCACCGGCACCGGCCATGCGACGAACTTGATGCTGATGAATGCCAAAGTCGCGTTCACGAGCGGAGAATCGCTGTTGCGGTACTTCAAGCCGCCGCAGGCGCAGCGCTTCACCCGGCAGTTCTGCGGCAACTGCGGCAGCCCGGTGCCGCGTTACGTGCCGGAGATGGGTTTCGCCCTCGTTCCCGCCGGGTCGGTCGACGACGAGATTCCGCTCGCCCCGCAGGCGCGCATCTACTGGGATTCCCGGGCGGCGTGGTCCTGCGGCGACGAGCCGCTCCCGCGATTTGCCGAGGGGCCGCAGTCCGAGCGGCGATGATCGGACGCCAAGGAGGGACACCATGCGTAGCGTTCTGATTCCGCTTGCGGAAGGGTTCGAGGAGATCGAGGCGGTCTGCGTGATCGACGTGCTGCGTCGGGCGGGCATCGAGGTCGTCACCGCCGGTCTGCGGCCGGGGCCGGTGACGGCGTCGCGCCGAGTGGTCGTGGTTCCGGATGCCACGCTGGATGCGGCGATGGCGCGGGATTTCGACATGCTGGTGCTGCCGGGCGGCGGGCCGGGCGTCGACAATCTGCGCGCCGATCCGCGGATCCGCCGGCTGCTGGAGCGATATCTGCAGCCGGACCGCTCCGTCGGCGCGATCTGCGCGGCGCCGACCATTCTTGCCGCATACGGCCACCTCGCCGGGCGCCAGGCGACCAGCTACCCCTCGGTGCGGGGGCCGGTCGCGGCCGCTGCGGCGGCGTATCGTGAGGACGCGGTGGTGGTCGACGGCAATCTCGTCACCTCGCGGGGGCCGGGAACGGCGATCGCCTTCGGTCTGGCGTTGGTCGAGATGCTGGCCGGTCGCGGCCGGCGGGACGAGGTCGCGGCCGGACTCGTTCTGGGAGGTGCTGGCGCCGGGACATGATCGCTGAACTGGAGCATTCTTATCCGGTCCTGACGGAACTATCGTCCTCGGCGCGCGGCGAGTTGTCGCGGCTGCGGGAGATTGCGCTGCCGGGCAGCACGATGGTGTTCGACGAGCGGCAGGCCTGCACCGGTTTTCCCTTGGTGGTCCGCGGTGCGGTGCGGGTGAGCAAGCTGGCGCCGAACGGGCGCGCCATCACGCTCTACCGCGTCGCCCCCGGCGAAACCTGCATCATCACCACGAGCTGCCTGCTGGCGTCGAGCGTCTACAACGCGCGCGGCCAGACGGAAGGGCCGACGACCTTGGCCCTCGTGCCGGGGGCGCTCTTCGACGCCTGGCTGGCGGAGCCGCCGTTCCGGCGGTTCGTGTTCGGGCTGTTCGCCGACCGCATTGCCGATCTCATGCAGTTGGTTGAGGCGGTGGCGTTCCGCCGCCTCGACCAACGCTTGGCGGCCCTGCTGCGGGAGCGCGGCCCGACGATCCTGGCGACCCATCAGCAGATCGCCGACGAACTGGGCAGCGCGCGCGAGATCGTGACCCGCCTGCTGAAGCACCTGGCCGACGACGGCGCGATCGCCGTGCGCCGGGAGCGGATCGACGTGCTGGATGCCGACGCGCTCCGGCGCTGGGCCGACGGATCACCGTAATCCGGGACGGCGCCGGCTTTCCGCACGCCCCGGTGATGAACGTCACAGACCTGCCTGATCGACCGTGGTGCAATGGTGCTGTCGGCCGGGTGGCCGGCAACCGGACAAGAATGGGAGGCCGTCGTGAAGATCAATGAAGGGGGTTTTGACCGCGTGTTGCGAATCGTTGTGGGTGGGGTGCTGGTGGCGCTGGCGTGGAAGGGAACGATCGGCGTCTGGGGATGGATCGGCCTGGTTCCGCTGGCGACCGGCGCGGTCGGGCTGTGCCCGCTGTACAGCGTGCTGGGGATCAGTACCTGCCCGATGAAGAAGGCGAGTTAGCGTCGGGTCAAAACGGGTCCGCGGCGAAGCCCAGCGTGAACAGGATGATGATGAGCACGAAGGGCATGCTGCGGAAGGCGACCGTCCGGGTATAGGGGTAGCCTTTCCAGAACAGGTAGCCCCATATGATCAGCAGGACCGCGATCGTGGGGCCGCCGATCCAGAACTCGACGTCTTGGGAAGTCCAGGGCGTGGGGTGTTGGGCGAGCATGGCAAGGGGACCGGGAGGTGGTGGACAAAGCCGGATTCTGCGGCGAAACGCACGCCGCGCAATCCACCCCGTTCCGGGTACCCCGGATGAATAGGGAAATACGAAATGACCTACAGCAGGCCTGCCGTATGCCCTCGCGCCGTCTTCCCCAAAAGAAAAAGCGCGGGGGGGTTTCCCACCCGCGCCTTTCGTGCGTCGCGTTTAGCGCGCGCTCTTGGCAATCGTCAGAGCCAGCACGGCGAAAACGGCGAGACCGCCGAAAAGCGTAATGATCCAAACCATGAAACACCTCCCCTGTCGTGGTTGATGGGCGCGAAACGCCCGGATTCTGGAAACCGGCAACCATGCGCCGGGAACGCTTCCCCTGCGCTGGACGGCACGGTCGCATTGTTCCTGATTTTTCGGCGATTGTACCCATTTTGTTCTGCCGGGCAAGCGTTGCGGTCGAGCCGCTGGCGGCCGCTCGACGCGGCACGGCGCCCCCCGCCGTACGGGTGGAACGGTGGACGGGCCCATGGTTTCGGCGTAGTGTCGCCGCATGAAAGCAAAGGCCGAATCGTACAAATCGGAGTTGCGCCGCCTGCAGATCGAGCTGGTTCGCGCGCATCGGCACACGATTGCGCATGGCCAGCGCATTCTCGTCATCTTCGAAGGGCGCGACGCCGCGGGAAAGGATGGGACGATCAAGCGCATCGTCGAACATCTGAGTCCGCGCGACACGCGGGTGGTGGCGCTGAGCAAGCCATCCGACCACGAACTGGGCCAGTGGTACTTCCAGCGGTACGTTTCCCATTTGCCCTCCGCCGGAGAGTTCGTCCTGTTCAACCGGAGCTGGTACAACCGGGCCGGCGTGGAACGGGTGATGGGCTTCTGCACCGAGGCGGAAACCGAGACCTTCCTGCATGGCGTCGTGCCGTTCGAGCGGATGCTCGGGCAGGCGGGGATCCAGGTCATCAAGTACTACCTGGACATCAGTCGCGGCGAGCAGGCCCGGCGCCTGAAAGCCCGTGCGGCCGACCCGCTCACGCAATGGAAGTCCAGTCCGGTCGACGCCGCGGCGCCGGGACACTGGGATGACTACTCCCGCGCGCGCGACGAAATGCTGCGCCGGACCCACGACGGCGCGGCGCCCTGGGTCGTGGTTCTGGCCGACGACAAGAAACAGGCGCGGCTCAACGTCATTCGCGATCTCGCGCGCCGGATCGAGTGGCCGGACAAGGCGAAGAACCTGCCGAAACCGGACGAACAGATCGTATTCGAATACCGGCCGGGTCGCGCGAACCGCCTGGCGAAATGAAATCGGCGCCGCGATCCGCGGCGCACCCCGTACGGGGCAATGGATGGCGGCGCTAGCGTTCGCTGGGCGCCGCGTCCCGCGACTTCTTCGGCGCCCGCTTGCGCGCCGGGGGCGCGAACCAGTCCCGCTGTTGCGCCGTGTCGTCGAGCTGCTGCGCAATGCGTCCGCAGACCAGGTCGCACAAGGCGTAGATCGAATCGTCCGCGATGCGGTAATACACCGCCGTGCCGCGGCTCTCCCGGGCAACCAGTCCGTGCTGCGTCAGCATCGCCAGATGGCGCGAGATGTTGGCCGAGGTATAGCCGCACAGATGCGCGAGCTCGCCCACGTTGTGTTCGCGCTGGCGCAGCAGGTTGAGGATTTGCAGGCGCGTCGGTTCCGACAGAACCTGGAAATACGCTGCGACCTGCTCCAGCGCTTCGATTGGCAGTCCATCCATCCGTGCACATACCGCTTTGGGTGTGGTGGTCATCGTGATGCCTCATGCGGTTGGAATCTTCCGGCAACTGCCGGCGCCTCCAGGGTGCCGCCGCCCGATCCCATGTCGATGGTACCGCGTCAGGGAGCTGGGATGCGGCATTTTTACCACTTGACTATTTAGCTGATTAGTTACATAGTACGCAAAACGGCGGCACGGCGCCATACCCGGTTGGGGTGATTCCCGGCGGAATGCCGGGAACGCGGAGGAGGGGTCGGTTGGTTTTCCGGTTCGCACTCCTTGCACGCAGGGTTTTTCACGGGGAAGATCTGCGGGCGCCGTTGTTTGATCGAAAACGAACTGTTTGCGAGGTGGCAATGGTGGACGGGCACGGAAGGTCTCGGTTGGCAATCCGCTCTCGCGTGGCGCTGCGCCGGCCGGCATGGGTTCCGGCGATGCTGATCGCCGCGGCGGCGGCGTTCGCGGCGATCAGCCCGCGGGCGCAGGCGGTGGAATTGGCGACGGCGGTGGTCGTGTCGGCGCCCGGCGACGGCGCGGAGAGCTACGACGGGGTCGTCGAGGCGGTCCGGCAGGCGGTGGTGTCGGCGCAGGTTCCGGGGACGATCGTCGCGATCCGGGTCCGGGCCGGGGATCGGGTGAAGGCCGGGCAGGTGCTCGTCCGGATCGATGCGCGGGCGGCCGAGCAGGATGCCGCCGCCAGCGAGGCCCAGGTTCGGGCTGCGCGCGCCGCCCTCGACGTCGCACGGCGCCAAGTCGAACGCCAGCGCGAGCTGTTCCGCAGGAATTACATCAGCCAGGCGGCGATGGATCGCGCCGAGGCCCAGTTCCGGGCCACCCAGGCGCAGGTCGACGCGCAGCTGGCACAGGCCGGCGCGGCGCGCACGCAGTCCGGGTTCTACATCGTGAAGGCGCCGTATGCCGGTGTGGTGTCGGCCGTGCCCGTCACCGTCGGCGACATGGCGATGCCGGGACGCCCGCTGCTGACGATCTATGACCCGGCGATGCTGCGCGTCAGCGCCGCGGTGCCGCAGTCGGCCGCCGAGGCGGTTGTTCCGGGCGGGTCGATCGCGGTTGATCTGCCGGGTCTCTCCGACTTCACGACCCATCTTGCCGCGCACCGCGTCGAGGTGCTCCCCGCCGCCGACCCCGGAACCCATACCGTGGATGTGCGCGCCTACCTTCCGCGGCGCTTGGCGGGCGTGGTGCCGGGCACCTTCGCGCGACTCTGGCTACCAGCGCCAGCCGGTGCGCCGACGCGCATCTTCGTGCCGGCGAGTGCGGTGGTCGTGCGAGCGGAAATGACCGGACTGTATGTGCTGGACGCCAAGGGTGATCCGCTGCTGCGCCAGGTGCGCCTCGGACGGCGGGACGGTGATCGCGTGGAGGTGCTCGCCGGCGTCAGCCCCGGAGAGCGTATCGCGCTGGATCCCCAGGCCGCGGCACGGGTGCGCTGATGACCCGACATCACGTCGACTCCCGTCTGGGCGTGTCGGGTCGCCTGGCCGGGTTCTTCATGGAGCACCGGCTCACGCCGCTGCTCGCCCTCGTCGCCTTGTTGCTCGGAACCTTCGCGCTGCTGGTGACGCCGCGCGAAGAGGACCCCCAGATCAACGTGACGATGGCCAACGTGCTCATCCCGTTCCCGGGCGCGAGCGCGCGCGACGTTGAACAGATGGTTGCGGGTCCGGCCGAACAGGTGCTGTCGCGCGTTGCCGGCATCGACCATGTGATGTCGGTGTCCCGTCCGGGCATGGCGGTGCTCACCGTGCAGTTCAAGGTGGGCGTCCCGCGCACCACCGCCTTGGTGCGCATCTACAACACCGTCGAGTCGCATCGGGACTGGTTCCCGCGCAGCCTTGGCGTGCTGCCGCCGGTGGTCAAGCCCAAGGGCATCGACGATGTGCCGATCGTCGCCTTGACGCTCTATCGAACCGACGGCCGCGGAGGGGCCTACGACGTCGAGCGGGTCGCGCACAGCATCGAGTCCGATCTCAAGCGGGTCCCCGGTGTGCGCGAGGTCACCACCATCGGCGGTCCGGGACACGCCGTGATGGTCGAGATGGACCCCGCGCGCATGGCGGGCGCCGGCGTCACCGTGGCCGATCTGCGCGCCGCGCTCCAGGCGGCCAACGAGGGCCTGCCGATCGGCGCCCTGGTCTCGGGCAACCGCTCGGTTGCCGTGTCGACCGGCCCCTTCCTGCGTGATGCGCAGGATGCCTCCGACCTCATCGTCGGCGTGCACGACGGTCGCCCCGTGTATCTCAAGGACGTCGCGACGGTCCGCGACGGCCCGCCGCTTCCCGAGCACTACGTGTGGTACGCCGGCGACGGCGGCAACGTCCAAAACCATGCCGGCCCCTGGCCCGAATATCCGGCGGTGACCCTCGCGATCACCAAAAAGCCGGGCGAAAACGCAATCCAGGTGGCCGACGCCGTGATGCGCCGGGCGGCCGTCCTGCGCAACACGGTGATCCCCGCCGACGTGCACGTGGCGGAGACGCGCAACTATGGCAAGACGGCCAACGACAAGGCGCAGAAGCTGATCGAAAAGCTGCTGTTCGCGACCGCGTCGGTCGTCGCGCTGGTGTACCTCGCGATGGGCCGGCGCGAGGCGCTGATCGTCGGTAGTGCCGTGATCCTGACGCTGACGGTGACCCTGTTCGCGTCCTGGGCCTGGGGGTTCACGCTCAACCGCGTATCGCTGTTCGCCTTGATCTTCTCCATCGGGAT
Source organism: Pseudomonadota bacterium (assembly GCA_021842465.1). Classification (GTDB taxonomy): domain Bacteria; phylum Pseudomonadota; class Gammaproteobacteria; order Burkholderiales; family Burkholderiaceae_F; genus GJ-E10. The sequence goes on along the minus strand of JAKBZN010000020.1, from coordinate 25,402 downwards.
CCTCGTCGACGATGCAATCGTGGTCGTCGAAAACATCCATCGCCATCATCAGCTGTTCCCGGGGAAGACGCTGGCCGAGATCATTCCCGGCGCCGTCGACGAAGTCGGCGGACCGACGATTCTCGCCACCCTGACGGTCATCGCGGCCCTGCTCCCCATGGCATTCGTCACCGGCCTCATGGGTCCGTACATGAGCCCGATCCCGATCAATGCCAGCATGGGCATGATGCTCTCGCTCGCGATCGCCTTCGTCGTCACGCCCTGGCTGGCGCGGCGCTGGATGAAGGGCCATGCCGCGGCGTCGGGCGAGGCCTGTGGCCCAGAGCATGAGGGCGTGTCGGTGAGCCGTCTGACCGCAACCCTCGCTCCGGTGTTCCAGCGGATCTTTCGCCCCTTGCTCGATCCGGCTCGGGGTGGCCGCAGCCGCGGGATGCTCTGGGTGTTCATCTCCGCCCTGATCGCGATCTCGGTTGCGCTGCCGGTCGCGGGGCTGGTGATCCTCAAGATGCTGCCCTTCGACAACAAGTCGGAATTCCAGGTCATCGTCGACATGCCGGCGGGTACGCCGCTGGAAAAAACGGCGGCCGCATTGCATGAGATGGGCGCCTACCTGTCGACGGTTCCTGAGGTCGTCAACTATCAGGCGTACGCCGGTACGGCATCGCCCATCAACTTCAACGGACTGGTCCGCCAGTACTACCTGCGGGCGGGCGGCGACGTCGGCGACATCGAGGTCAACCTGCTCGGCAAGCACGTGCGCAAGGCCGAAAGCCACGCCATCGCGCTGCGCGTGCGGCCGCACCTCGATGCGATCGCGCGCCGTTTCGGCGCCAACGTGAAGGTGGTGGAAGTCCCACCGGGACCGCCGGTACTGGCGCCGATCGTTGCGGAAATCTACGGTCCGACGGCCGCCGGCCGCCTCCAGGTGGCCAAGGCGGTGCGCGCGGTGTTCGAGCGGACGCCGGACATCGTCGACATCGACGACAGCAGCATCGCGTCGGCGCCGAAGATCAAGATCGACGTCGACCGCCACAAGGCGGCCCTCCTGGGAATCCCGGAGTCGGCGGTGGTCCGCACGCTGCGTGCGGCGATGGACGGTGATTCGGTGACCTACCTCCACGACGGATCGAAATATCCGGTGCCGGTGGTGGTGCAACTGCCGCAGGAGCGTCTGGGCGACCTGCACTCGCTGATGCAGATGCGCGTGCGCAGCGCCGCCGGCCGGATGGTGCCGATCGGCGAACTGGTGACCATCCGGCACACCACTCTGGAGCAGCCGATCTATCACAAGGACCTGCTGCCGGTGAACTATGTGGTTGGCGACATGGCCGGCAAGATCGACAGCCCGCTCTACGGCATGTTCCGGATGCGGCCGGCGATTGCGAAGATCCGCACTCCCGGCGGCGGGTCGATCTCCGAGTACTTCATCCGGCAACCCGCCGAAGCCTACAGCGGATACGCGCTGAAGTGGGACGGCGAGTGGCAGATCACCTATGAAACCTTCCGCGACATGGGCATTGCCTACGCGGTCGGGCTCGTGCTCATCTATCTGCTGGTCGTGGCCCAATTCGGCTCCTATTTGACGCCCCTCATCATCATGGCGCCGATCCCGCTTACCATCATCGGGGTGATGCCGGGCCATGCGCTGCTGGGCGCGCAGTTCACCGCAACGAGCATGATCGGGATGATCGCGCTGGCCGGCATCATCGTGCGGAACTCGATCCTGCTGGTCGACTTCGTACACGTCGAGCTCGATGCCGGGGTGCCGTTCGATCAGGCAATCGTCCGGTCGGCGATCACGCGTGCGCAGCCGATCGTGCTGACCGGTGTGGCTGCGATGCTGGGCGCATTCTTCATTCTCGACGATCCCATCTTCAATGGACTCGCCATCTCGCTGATCTTCGGCATCCTGGTGTCGACGGTGTTGACCCTGGTGGTGATTCCGACGCTGTACTACGCCGCATACCGCAGCAAGTACGCCAATCCCGGCGCCGACGCCGAACGCCTCGTTTCGAAAGGAGACTGAGCCATGACTTCCTGGCAACTCGTCCGCGTGATCGCGGGCACCTTCATCCTCATCTCCCTGGCCCTGGGAATCCCGGGTAGCCCGGTATTCCTGAGCAAGTGGTGGCTTGCGTTCACGGCCTTCGTGGGCGCGAACTTGCTGCAGAGCGGAATCACGCGGTGGTGCCTGATGGACAGCATCCTGCGCAAACTCGGCGTCCGCGCCGGCTGCTAGAGGAGGCCCGCCATGCATCTCGTATGCCCCGCCTGCGGCAGCACCAATCGGATTCCGGAAGAGCGGCTCAACGACGGCCCGGTCTGCGGGCGCTGCGGCGCGGCGCTGATGCCGCTCGAGCCGATCCCCCTCGACGAGCAGACCTTCCATCGATATGTCGCGAATACCGACCTGCCCATCGTCGTCGACTTCTGGGCCGACTGGTGCGGCCCATGCAAGATGATGGCGCCGCAGTTCGCCGCGGCGGCCAAGGCGATGCCCGGCGTGCGCTTCGTCAAGGTGGATACCGACGAGAATCCGAAGCTCGCCGGCGAGTTCCGCATTCGCGGCATTCCGACGCTGGCGCTGTTCCAGGGCGGCAAGGAGCAGGCGCGCACCTCGGGGGCGATGGGTGCCGCCGATCTTCGGGCGTGGATCACGGCCCAGATCGACGGGAGGGCTGAATGATCGCCGAGCGCCCCTCCCGGACGCGACACCGCAATCCCCTGCGCGCCCTGCCGGCGAGCGTGCTGGCGGCGTTCCTTGGCGGCGCGGTCGCCTTGGCGTCGGCGCCGGCCCAAGCCATCGACCTCGTCCAGGCATGGCACTCCGCGGAGACCCACGATCTGACGTTCGCGGCGGCGCGCGCCGCGCAGCAGGCGGGTGACGCGCGGCGCGATGTGGGCGCCGCCATGTGGCGGCCGACGGTCGGGTTGACCGCGACCACCGGCAAGATGACCAACGACACGACGATGACCGGCGCCCAGTTTTCCGGGCCGGGAATCGGCACCGTCACCGGCGCCGACTTCTCGACGTCGATCAACGACGGCACGACCACGAGCTGGAAAGTGCAGGCCCGTCAGCCGCTGTTCGATCTGAAGCGGCTTGCACAGAGCCGCCAGTTGAAGCTGTCGGCGGGCGTTGCCGACCTGCAGTGGCGGAACGCGCAGCAATCGTTGATGTTGCGCACGGCCGACCGGTATTTCGATCTGGTGGTCGCGGAAGAGACGCTGCGCGTGCTGGGCGAGCAGCGGGCGGCGGTGCAACGGGACGTGGCGGAGATGCGGGAGCGGTTCCGGGTCGGCGATGCCCCGGTGACCGACATCGACGAAGCAAACGCGCGGGAGCAGGCGATCGAGGCGCAGATCCTGGCCGCGCAGACGGATCTCGAGTTGAAGCAGGTCGCGCTCTCCGACATGACCGGAATCGCGCCGCAGGCCCTGGTGCCGCTGGTCCCGGGCGAAGCCCAACCGCCGCGCCCGCGGCTGAGCCTCGACCAATGGATGCAGCATGCCGACCAGGACAACCCGGGGCTGCAGATGCAGGACCTGCAGGTCGAGACCGCGCAGCAGCAGGTGGAGCGCTATCGGATCACCGCGTCGCCTTCCATCGATCTCGTCGCGGAAGCCGCTCGCGACCGCCTTTCCGGCAGCGGCAGCTTCGGACCAGCCAGCAACACGATCACCGAGCGAATGATCGGGGTGCAGTTGACCGTGCCGGTGTTCACGGGCGGTTATCGAAGCGCCAAGGAAGAGGAAGCGCTGCATCTCGCCGACCAGTCCCAGGCGGAGGATGAACAGGCACGCCAGCAGGTTGCGCTGCAGACGCGCGAAGCGTGGCTGGGGCTGACCGTGGGCGCGAGCCGCGTCTCGGCGCTCGCGGCGAGCCTCAAGGCGGCGCGGGTGCGCCTGGATGCGACGAAGCTGGGACACAAGGTCGGCGACCGCAGCACGCTGGACCTGCTCGACGCCCAAAGCGACGTGGCGGCCGCCGAATTGAATCTGTTGCGGGCGCGGGTGGATCTGTTGAAGAACGACCTGCAGCTCGCGGCGCTGGCGGGTTCTCTCGACGAACAGACGCTGCGCCTGGTCAATGCAACGTTGCGGGAAGTTCCCGCAACGACCATCGCGGGCGATACCGGATCCGCGGATTTCGCCGCGACCGACATCGCCACGATCGCGCGTGAACCAACCATCCACCCGCAAGCGAACGCGGGTTTCCCGAGTGCCAACTGACAGGAGGAATCTCACCATGGCACACATCGTCGTCTTGGGGGCAGGAACCGGTGGCATGCCGGCTGCATACGAGTTGCGGGCCGAACTGGGTCGCGAGCATCGCGTCACGGTGATCAACGCGACGGACTTCTTCCAGTTCGTACCCTCGAATCCCTGGGTCGCGGTCGGCTGGCGCGACCGCGAAGCGATCACCATGCCGATCCGTCCCTATCTCGAGAAGAAAGGCATCGAGTTCATTCCGAAGGCCGTCACCCGCATTGACGCCGACAACAACACGTTGGAGCTGATCGACGGCGCGACCGTCCAGTACGACTACCTGGTGATCACCACCGGGCCGAAGCTGGCGTTCGACGAGGTTGCCGGGGCCGGCCCCGAAGGAAACACCCACTCGGTGTGCACGGTGGATCACGCCGAGAAGGCCTTCGCCGACTACCAGGCTTTCATGAAGGACCCCGGCCCCGCCATCGTCGGCGCGATGCAGGGCGCGTCCTGCTTTGGCCCGGCGTACGAGTTCGCCTTCATCCTTAACCGTGATCTCCGCCGCCGCCGCATTCGCGCCAAGGTGCCGATGACCTTCGTCACCAGCGAGCCGTACATCGGCCATCTGGGCCTCGGCGGCGTGGGCGATTCGAAGTCGCTGCTGGAGAGCGAACTGCGCAACAACGATATCAAGTGGATCACCAACGCGAAGGTCACGCGGGTCGAGCCGGGCAAGATGTTCGTCACCGAGCACGATGACACCGGCGCGGTACGGAAGGAGCATGAGCTGCCTTTCAAGTTCAGCATGATGCTGCCGGCGTTCAAGGGCGTCGACGCAGTCGCGGCGGTTCCCGGCCTGTGCAATCCGCGGGGATTCGTTCTGATCGACGAGTACCAGCGCAGCAAGAAGTATCACAACATCTTCTCCGCCGGGGTATGCGTCGCGATCCCGCCGGTTGAAGTCACGCCGGTACCGACCGGCGCGCCCAAGACCGGCTACATGATCGAGACGATGGTCACCGCCATCGTGCACAACATCGCCGCCGACCTCGCCGGCAAGCCGGCCAAGACGCGCGGCAGCTGGAACGCGATCTGCCTCGCGGACATGGGCGACACCGGCGCGGCATTCGTCGCCTTGCCGCAAATCCCGCCACGCAACGTGAACTGGTTCAAGAAGGGCAAGTGGGTCCATCTGGCCAAGATCGCGTTCGAGAAATACTTCATGTACAAGATGAAGACGGGAAGCTCCGAGCCGGTCTATGAGAAGCACGTGCTCAAGGCGCTGGGAATCGAGCGATTGGAACACTGATCGACCAAAGGGAACCAGACCATGGCTGCGAGCTTGCTGCCCGCGATCGGAAAGCGCCCCAACCTTTCCCGTGAGATCACGGTGATCCTCGTCGTGAAGATCGCCCTGCTCGTGCTGCTCTGGTTCCTGTTCGTACGAAATTACGAAGTGCATGCGGATGCGAACAGCACCGCGGCAGCCATGGGCCTGCATCCGGACGACGGCACCCGTCCCGCGGGCCAGAGCGACCGCTGAACAAGAAGTCGACGGGAAGATTCGCGCGAGATTTTCGAAATCCTCGAAACAGTAGTGGAGAAAATTCTATGGGCACGGAGCATCTGGTCGAGTTGTCGCGGTTGCAGTTTGCCGCCACGGCGATGTACCACTTTTTGTTTGTCCCGCTGACCTTGGGAATGACGTGGTTGCTCGTCATCATGGAGAGCGTCTACGTCATGACCAACAAGGTGGTCTACAAGGACATGACGCGCTTCTGGGGCAAGCTGTTCGGCATCAATTTCGCCCTAGGGGTCACCACCGGCATCACGATGGAGTTCCAGTTCGGCACGAACTGGGCGTACTACTCGCACTACGTCGGCGACATTTTCGGTGCGCCGCTGGCGATCGAGGGGCTGATGGCGTTTTTCCTGGAGTCGACGTTCATCGGGCTCTTCTTCTTCGGATGGGACCGCCTGTCCAAGGCGAAGCATCTGATGGTGACGCTGCTGATGGCCTTGGGGACGAACCTGTCGGCATTGTGGATCCTCGTGGCCAACGCGTGGATGCAGCACCCCGTCGGAGCGGAGTTCAACTACCACACGATGCGCATGGAACTGACGAACTTCTGGGCCGTTCTGTTCAACCCGGACGCGCAGGCGAAGTTCGTGCACACGGTTTCCGCGGGGTACGTCACGGGGGCGGTCTTCGTCCTCGCGATTTCGTCGTACTACCTGCTCAAGGGCCGGGATGTCGAGTTCGCCAAGCGCAGCTTCCGCATCGCCGCGGCGTTCGGTCTGGCTTCGGCGCTGTCGGTGATCGTGCTGGGCGACGAATCGGGCTACATGGTCAGCGAAGCGCAGCAGACGAAAATGGCCGCGCTCGAGGCGATGTGGGACACGGAGCCCGCGCCGGCGGCGTTGAACCTGCTGGCCGGCATCGACGAAAAGGCGCAGAAGAACGACTGGGAGATCAAGGTTCCCTACCTGCTCGGCCTCATCGGCACCCGATCGGTTTCCCAGCAGATTCCGGGAATCCACCAGATCGAGGCACGCAACCATGACCGGATCGTCTCGGGTATCCAGGCGGTCACTGCCCTGGAGGCCCTGCGGGCGCATCCCGACGACGCCCAGGCCAAGGCGCAGTTTGCGGCGCACGAGAAGGATCTGGGGTTCGGGCTGCTGCTGAAGCGCTACACCGACCATGTCGAGACCGCGACCCCCGCGATGATCGATGCGGCGGCACGGCTCACGATCCCGAAGGTTGCGCCGATGTTCTGGGCATTCCGGGTTATGGTCCTGTTCGGCTTCCTGATGCTGATGCTCTTCGTCGCGGCATTCTGGAGCACGCTCAACGGGAAGTGCCTCAACCAGCGCATGCTGCTGCGCTGGGCGCTGCTCATGCTGCCGGTTCCGTGGCTGACCTGTGAGCTGGGATGGTTCGTCGCCGAGTACGGACGACAGCCCTGGACGATCTACGGGGTGCTGCCGACGGAGCTGTCCGTATCGAGCCTGAGCCCCGCCAGCCTGGTGGGATCGATCGCGGGCTTCATCGGGTTCTACACCGTGCTGTTGTGCGCGGAGATGTACTTGATGGTCAAGTTCGCCCGCCTCGGCCCGAGTTCGCTGGGGACGGGACGGTATTCCGGTGAAAGCGCCCTGGCGCACGCACACTGAGACGGGAGAAAGACATGCTGGACTATCCGACTCTGAAAATCATCTGGTGGCTGCTGGTGGGCGTACTGCTGGTCGGCTTTGCCGTGATGGACGGCCATGACATGGGCGTGGGAACGCTGCTGCCGTTCGTCGGCAAGAACGACGTCGAGCGGCGGATCGTGATCAACACCGTGGGGCCCCACTGGGACGGCAACCAGGTGTGGTTCATCACCGGCGGCGGCGCGATCTTCGCGGCCTGGCCGCTGGTGTACGCGACGGCGTTCTCGGGGTTCTACTGGGCCATGCTGGCGGTGCTGTGGGCGCTCTTCTTCCGGCCGGTGGGATTCGACTACCGGAGCAAGATCGACAACCCCCGCTGGCGCGCGACCTGGGACTGGGGGCTGTTCGTGGGCGGCGCGGTGCCGCCGCTGATCTTCGGCGTGGCGTTCGGCAACCTGCTGCAGGGGGTGCCGTTCCACTTCGACGAGCGGATGGTGTCAACCTACACCGGCACGTTCTGGCAGCTCCTCAATCCGTTCGCGCTGGTGTGCGGCGTGGTGAGCTCGGCGATGATCACGATGCACGGCGCGGTGTATCTCGCACATCGCACCGAAGGCGACGTCCACGGGCGTGCGGTGGCGGCGGCCCGCGGCGCCGGCCTCGTTCTGCTGCTGGCGTTCACCATCGCGGGGATCTGGCTGGCGAAGGGCATCGAAGGCTACGTCATCACCTCGGTCGTCGACCCGGCGGCCGCCGCCGATCCGCTCGGCAAGACGGTGGTACGCGAGGCCGGCGCGTGGCTCGCCAATTACCACAAGGCGCCGCTCACGATGCTGCTCCCGGGGATCGCCTATCTCGGCGTGGCGGCGACGCTGGGACTGCTCGGCAAGGCCCGCACCGGTTGGGCGTTCGTGACCTCGTCGCTGGTGCTCGCCGGCGTGATCGGCACCGCGGGCGCCGCGATGTTCCCGTTCGTGATGCCGTCCTCGACCGTGCCTGGGGACAGCCTCACGGTGTGGGACAGCGTTTCGAGCCACCTTACGCTCGGGATCATGTTCTGGGCGGCGCTGATCTTCGTGCCGATCATCGTGGCGTACACGAGCTGGGCCTACAAGGTCATGGCCGGGAAGGTCACGGCCGCATACGTGCGCGAGCACGAACACAGCGCGTATTGATGAGGGAGGACAAGATCATGTGGTATTTCGCCTGGATTCTCGGTATCGGTTTTGCCTGCCTGCTCGCGATCCTCAACGCGATGTGGGGCGAAAACGAGGCGGGCCGCGCCAACGGAGACGGGGAATCGTGACCCACGGGCGTCTCGATTTTCCGCTCCGGGGTTTCCCTTGAGCCTCGCAGCCAAGCCTCGCACCCTGCTGCTGCCGCCGGCGCCGTATGCGCTGGCGGTGGTCGCGGGCTGGTGGCTGGATCGCAAGGTGCAGCATCTCCCCCTGGACCTCGCCGGGGCCGCAAGGCCTGTGGCATGGTCTTTTTTCAGCGCCGGAATGGCGCTGTTTTTTTGGACGCTCTGGACCTTCTTCCGCCATCGCACCACCGTCAACCCGTACAAGGGCGCGACCGCGCTTTGCACCGGTGGGCCGTTCCGGTTCAGTCGAAACCCGATCTATGTCGGCGACTGGTGCTTCCTCATCGGTGCCGCGGCATGGCTGCGCACGGCGTGGCCCCTGGTGTTCGCCCCGCTCATCTGGGCAAGCCTGCGCTACGCCGTGATCCGCCACGAGGAGGCGCACCTCGAAGCCCGCTTCGGCGAGGAATACCGGCGTTACAAGGCGCGGGTGCGTCGCTGGATCTGACCGCGCCGGCTCGGGGAGGTCACACGTACCCTGTCGCCAGCGCGCGCTGCCATTCCGGCCGCCCGCGGCGTCCCGCGAGGTCCGCCATGCTGCGGTGGTCATACGGAACGGAAATCAGCGACACGGACCAGCCCGTCTCGCCCCGTTCGACAATGGCATAGCGCGCGTCGGGCGAGGCGTTCTGCACGCGGTGCGGGGTCGGGCCGCAGGCGAGAAAGCCGGGCAGCCCGACGCTGCCGGGATTGACGATCCATTGGCCACGCGCCGTCCGTACGCTGCGCGGTGTGTGGCTGTGGCCGCAGAGCACCAGCGCCGCCGCCTCGCCTTCGAGGCGCGCTTCAATCTCGTCGCTCGTCGCCACCCGCAGGTGGGTGGACTCGATGGTCTCCAGCAGGTACACCATGTCGGTCGTCGGCGTGGCGTGGCAGGCGAACACGTCTTCCGCGATGCGGTGATTCGGGGCCAGGGTCGCGATCCAGGCCCGCTCGGAATCGCCGAGTTGCGTCCGCGCGTAGACGTCCGAGCGGCCGCAGGCGCCGCGTTCGTCAAGGATCTGGCGCTCGTGATTGCCGGCGAGCTGGATCCAGTCCGTCTGCGCCATCAGGAACTGCGCGGTTTCGCGCGGCAGCAGCGGCCCGGACAGGCTGTCGCCCAGGTTGACCACGGCGTCGACGCCGCGCCGGCGGAAGTCGGCGATCACGCCTTCGAGGGCCGGCAGATTGCCGTGGATGTCGGAAACGACCGCGAGGCGCATGGAAGGCCCTTTACTTCAATCCGCGGAATGCGGCGGGTTTTGCTCGCGATCCGCATCCCCACCCGCTCCCGCCTCCGCGGGAACGGGGGAAAAACCGCTCGCTTGCAGCATCTCCGCCACGACCCGATGCAGTTCCGGCCGTTTCGCGCGCTGCGCCGCCAGACGCGCCGGATCCGGATCGCGGCGCCGCACCCCCCACACCGGATCGGGAAAGTGTGCGTCGTCGGCGTAGCGGGCGATCACGTGCCAGTGCAGGTGCGGCACGACGTTGCCCAGGCTCGCCAGGTTGATCTTATCCGGTGCCAGCACCCGGCGGACCGCCGATTCCACTGCGAACACCACCTCCATCAGATGGACCCGCGCGGCGGCATCGAGTTCGCTCATCTCGCGGACATGGGTATCCCAGATCACGCGCAGGAAACCGGGATAGTCCGCATCGTCGACCGCAACCACCCGCAGGCGGCCGTCACGCCAGAGTACCGTTCCACCGTCGGTGGCGCACAGCGGGCAGGCCGCGGTGGCTGCCGCGCCGCTCATAGCAGCACCCGCTCGATGCCTCCGGCGGTTGCACGCGCGACAAAGTCCGGGAGCCAGCTCGCGCCCAGAATGCGTTGCGCCATCTCGACCACGATGTATTCGGCTTCGACGGGGACGTCGTCGCGGTAGCGGTGCAGGCCTTGCAGGCACGCCGGGCAGGAGGTGAGCACCTTCATCTCGCCCTCGAACCCGTCCGCGCGCAGCCGCGCGGCGTCGCGCTCCAGTTCCTCCTGCTTGCGGAAGCGGATCTGGGTCGAGACGTCGGGCCGCGACACGGCGAGCAGGCCCGCTTCGCCGCAGCAGCGCTCGCTGCGGCCGATGCGCGCACCATCTTGCGTCTGCAGCAGCGCGTTGACCGTCTTGAGCGGCTCCTGCTGCTTCATCGGGCTGTGACAGGGATCGTGATAGACGTAGCGCACGCCGGACACCCCGTCGACCCGGATCCCCCGCTCCGCGAGGAATTCATGGATGTCGATGATGCGGCAGCCGGGGAAGATCGCGGGGAAGTCGTATCCCTGCAGCTGGTCGTAGCAGGTGCCGCAGCTCACCACCACCGTCTTGATGTCGAGGTAGTTGAGCGTGTTGGCCACGCGGTGCAGCAGCACGCGGTTGTCGGTGATGATCTTCTGCGCGCGATCGAACTGGCCGCCGCCGCGCTGGGGATAGCCGCAGCAGAGGTATCCCGGCGGCAACACCGTCTGCACGCCGGCATGCCAGAGCATCGCCTGGGTCGCCAGGCCCACCTGCGAAAACAGCCGCTCCGAACCGCAGCCCGGAAAGTAGAACACGGCCTCGCTGTCGGTGCGGGTGCGTTGCGGATCGCGCACGATCGGGATGATGCGCATGTCCTCGATTCCCAGCAGCCCGCGCGCCGTGCGCGTAGGCAGCCCGCCCGGGAGGCGCTTGTTCACGAAGTGGATGGCCTGCGCCGCGACGGCGGGAGCGCCGCCGGACCCGGGCGTGCCGCGCGTCGTCGCCGGCGGATGGCGGGCCTGGCGCGCAGAGGGAAGCGCCAGAATCCGATGCCCGAGCTGCTGGGCGGCATAGCCGAGCTGCACCAAGCCGGTCCGCAGCGCTTTGATGGTGCGCGGGCTGGTCGTGTCGAGGAACCACATCGATGCGCGCGCCACCGGCCGGAACGGCGCGTGTCCCATGCGGCGCACGAGGTCGCGCATCGCCATCGACACGTCGCCGAAGTCGATGTCCACGGGACAGGGCGTCGCGCATTTGTGGCAGATCGTGCAATGTTCGCCGACGTCGCCGAACTGCTCCCAATGCCGGACGGAAACGCCGCGCCGCGTCTGCTCCTCGTAGAGGAACGCCTCGACCAGCAGCGACACCGCGAGGATCTTGTTGCGCGGCGAATACAGCAGGTTCGCCCGCGGCTCGTGGGTCGCGCACACGGGCTTGCACTTGCCGCAGCGCAGGCAGTTCTTGATCGCGTCCGACACGCCCTTGAGGTCGCTGTGCTGGAGGATCAGGGATTCGTGCCCCAGCAGGTTGAAGCTGGGTGTATATGCCCGCCGCAGATCGGCGCCCGGCATGAGCTTGCCGCGGTTGAACCGGCCTTCGGGGTCGACCCGGTTCTTGTATTCGCGGAAGTTCCGCAGTTCGTCCTCGTGCAGGAACTCGAGCTTGGTGATGCCGATGCCGTGTTCGCCCGAGATCACGCCGCCGAGATCGCGCGCGACCTGCATGATGCGGGCGACGGCGCGCTCGGCCGTCTGCAGCATCGCGTAATTGTCCGAATTGACGGGGATGTTGGTGTGCACGTTGCCGTCGCCGGCGTGCATGTGCAGAGCGACGAAGACCCGGCCCTTCAGCACGCGGGCATGGATGGCGTCGCAGGCGTCGAGAACCGGCCGGAATACGGCGCCGCCGAACACCCGCGCCAGCGGTTCGCGGACTTCGGTCTTCCACGATACCCGCAGGCGCCCGTCCTGCAGGTCCCGCAGATCGGTCTCGTCGCGCAGATGGATCCAGCGCCGCCGCACCGCTGCCAGCAAATCGAGTGCGCGCGGCACACGGTCGCCCAGCAGTTCGGCGTTTTCCTGGCCGCGCGCGTCGGGGTCGTCGCCGGGCGCGAGCGCGAGGTCCGAGCGCAGGTGGCGCTCGATCTCGTCGAGCAGTTCCAGCTTGTTGGCGATCGACAGCTCGATGTTCAGCCGTTCGACCGCGTCGGTGTAGTCGCCCATCCGCTCGAGCGGAATGACGACGTCCTCGTTGATCTTGAACGCATTGGTGTGACGGGCGATCGCGGCGGTGCGCGCGCGGTCGGCCCAGAAGGCCTTGCGCGCCTCGGCGCTCACGGCGATGAAGCCCTCGCCTTCGCGCGCGTTGGCCATGCGCACGACTTCGGCGCAGGCGCGTGCGACCGCGGCCTCGTCGTCGCCGGCGACGTCGCCCAGCAGAACCATGCGCGGCAGGCCGCCGCGCGGTGAGCGCGTGGCATAGCCGACGGCCCGCAGATAGCGCGCGTCGAGGTGTTCGAGGCCCGAGAGTACCGCTCCGCCCGGCTCGGTGCCAAGGTACGAAGTGATCTCGACGATCGCCGGGATGGCGTCGCGCACCGGACCGAAGAATTCCAGGCAGAAGCTGCGCACGTGCTCCGGCATGCGATGGACCACCCAGCGCGCGCTGGTGATGATGCCGTCGCACCCTTCCTTCTGCACCCCCGGCAGACCGCCGAGGAATTTGTCGGTGACGTCCTTGCCCAGGCCTGCCTTGCGGAACAGCGCGCCGGGAATTTCCAGCCGCTCGCGCCGCAGTTCGCGGGCCTTGTCGGGCGCGCGCGTGCCGTCCTTCCAGACGAGGTCGAACCGGGCCACCTCGACGTCGTGGATCTTTCCAAAATTGTGGTCGACGCGGTGAACTTCGAGCCAGTTGCCCTCGGGGTCGACCATGCGCCACCAAGCGAGGTTGTCGACCGCGGTTCCCCAGAGCACGGCTTTCTTGCCGCCCGCGTTCATGGCGATGTTGCCCCCGATGCAGGAGGCATCGGCCGACGTGGGGTCGACCGCGAACACGAAACCCGAGCGCTCGGCCGCTTCCGCGACGCGGCGGGTGACGACGCCGGCTTCCGTCCATACCGTCGGCGCTTCCGCCGCGCGGTCGGCGGCTTCGGTCGGCTGCGCCGAGGGCAGCGCGACGTGTTCGACCTCACCGCAGCCCGTGAGCTTTTCGGTGTTGATGACCGCCGCGTCGGGGACCAGCGGCACCGCGCCGCCGGTGTAGCCGGTGCCGCCGCCGCGCGGAATGACGGTCAGCCCTAGCTCGACGCAGGCCCGGACGAGGTGCGGGATCTCCTCTTCGGTGTCCGGGTTGAGCACCACGAACGGCAATTCGACGCGCCAGTCGGTGGCGTCGGTGACATGGGAGACGCGGGCATAGGCGTCGAAACAGACGTTGTCGGGGCGGGTATGGCGGCCGAATCGTCGCAGCGCGCGCCGGCGGAGGTCGCGCGCCCGCGCGAACGATGCCGCGAACGCGGCGACGGCGGCGGTCGCGGCCTGCACCAGCAGAACGACCTTGGCGTCGCGCGCCGCTTCACCCGGCTCGCGGCGCTGTTCGATTTCGCGCAGACGGTAGCGCAGGGTCTCCACGACCGAGGCCAGGCGCTTGGGGTGGTCCAGCAGATCGTCCTGCAGATAGGGGTTGCGCTGGATCGCCCAGATCTCGCCCAGCACCTCGTAGAGCATGCGGGCGCTGCGCCCGGTGCGGCGCTCCGTGCGCAACGCGTCGAGCGCCGCCCAGGCTTCTTCGCCGAGCAAGCGAAGGACGACCTCCCGATCCGAGAACGAGGTGTAGTTGTATGGGATCTCACGCAGGCGAGGGACCGGGTCCAGGCCGGGGATTCTTCCGATCTCGTGCTGCGGATGCGGCTCTTGCGTGGCATTCATGGCAGGTGGAGGATTGTACCGTCGCATCGGCACGCGGCGGCGCCATGGCCGGGAATCCCCCGGAGCCGGAACGGGCATCGGCCCGTTCCGACGAACGTACGGCGATGGAGAGGTCGGGCCGGCGATTCTTGGTGAAGCATCAGAAATCGACGCAAATCGGCGCTTTCCGTCAGATTAAGAAAGAAAAGCCGGGTCCGGACGGCATAACTCTTCGATCCCCCACCCCCCTGCCGCCTTATAAAGTTTTTCGCATATCTGCCGTACCGGCACGCCGCGGATTTCGACCGATGCCGTCATCGCGGATCCGCTGCGGCCGAGTGCATCGCACGACCAACGCAATCAGGAAGGAGAAAAATCCGATGGGAATGGCGATTTCCTCCGCCAGCATGGCGAATGCCGTGATGGCAAAACCGATGGCTGCAAAGCCTAGTGCGGCTCCTCCGGCGCCTTCCGCGCCGGCGGCGCCGCCCCCGCAGCTCGCGACCTCCGGGTCGTTGGGCACGAACATCAATACGCACGCGTGATCGTTCCCGGCGGGCGGCGCATGCGCCGCCCGTTGGCCACCTTCTCTTCTCATGCCTATGCGACATCAAGGTCCGATCGCCGGAATCGCGGCGCACGGCGACTGGATCGCCACCGCCGGATACGACAACCGTGTCATCCTGTGGCGCGCGTCGACCCGCGAAGCCGTGGGTCGCGGATTGCACGACCATCTGGTCAACAATTGCAGTTTCAATCATGACGGGTCGCTGCTGGTGACCGCCAGCAGCGACTATTCGGCGCGAATCTGGGACGTGCCCGGGATGCGCCTGCGCGCGGTGCTTGCCGGACACGGCGACGATGTCGACATGGCCGCGTTCTCGCCTGACGGGCGCCGGGTCGCGACCTGCGCGCTGGACCGGATGGTCCGGGTATTCGATCTCGAAGGCCGCTGCCTGCACGCGATGCCGGGACATTCCGGCAACATCCTTTCGGTGACCTGGTCGCCGGACGGCCGACGGCTGATCTCGTCGAGCGTCGACGGCACGGTGCGGGAATGGGATGCCGCCGAGGGGCGCGAGCTTGCCGTCCACGACATCGACGGCGTTCGAACCGATTCCCTGGTGATCCTGTCTGACGGCAGTATCGTGGCCGGCGACGATGACGGCCGCATCGTCATCGTCCGCGGCGGCGCGATCCGCTATCACCCCGCCCATCGCGCCGGAATCAAAAAAGTGGTGTTCGACGAAGCCTCGGGCCTGCTGGTGACCCTGAGCTACGACCGCAGCATCGCCCTCTGGCAAGGTCTGCGCCAGGGCGCGGGCATGCCGCGGGAGTTGGCGCGCAGCGAGCTGCCGGTGACGGTCTGGGCGCGCGCGGCGACGGCGCTGGGCGACGGTCGCATTGCCGTCGGCACGTTCGGCGCGACCTATGGAATCTTCGATCCCCGCGACGGCGGTTGGGACATGGACGGCGTCGCCGCCGGGCCGGCGCTCAACGCGGTGGCGGTGCGCAACGATGCCGTATACGCCATCGGCGATGCCGGCGTGCTGCACGAGAACGGGCGGCCCCGGGCGGAAATGGGCAGCCTCTGCAACTTCCTGCACTTCGTCGGCGACCATCTCTACACCGGTGGCCAGCTCGGGATCGTGTTCGATGCGCATACCGGGCGCGCGCTCCATCAACATTCCTCGCCGTTGAACTGCGCCACCGCCTTCGAGCGCGACGGCGTCCGGATGCTGGCGGTGGGCAGCTACACCGGCGAGGTCCTGCTGTTCGAGGTCGGCGCGGCGGGGGAACTGCAACTGCGCCAGGAGATCCACGTCGACGACAGCGCCATCAAGGGCTTGAGCGCCGCGCGGGGGCGTCTGTTCGCGGTCTGCGCATCGACCCTCGTCGCCTGGTACGACCTGCGCGATGGGTCCGAACTGCGCCGGATCCCCAGGGCCCATACCCGCATCGCCAATGCGTGCTGCCCGATCGCCGACGGCGGCTTCGCCAGCGTCGGCCGTGATCGCGTGCTCCGGCTGTGGCTGGACGGCGAGGAGACGAGCTATCCCAGCCCGCACCCGAATTCGGTCAAGTGCCTGGTGGCGAGCGCCGACGGCCGGATGCTGATGTCCGGATCCTACGGCGGCACGGTGGCCGCCTTCGACCTCCACCACCGCCGCTGGCTGCCGATGCGGCGGCCGACCTCCGCCGGCATTTCGGCATTGACCTACCGCGCTGCCCGGCAGCGCTTCGTCGCGAGCTCCTACGATGGAGAACTCTATGAACTCTCCCACGCGTGAAACCGACACCGGCTGGCACTGGCCCCACTTTCCGCGGGCGCTCTGCGGTACCCCCAGCGACCGCGAGCGCCTCGGACTGCCCGACCACTACGTCGCCACCCGGTTTGAAACGACGCTTCCGGCGGCGCTGCGCGCGCTGCGCGGCCTCGCGCCCGAGCAACTGGTGGACCGAATCGGCGACCTCGATGCCCCGCTGGTCGAGCGCCTGGCCGCCGGCGACCTGCTGGCCTGGATCGGCGATCCGCGGATCCGCGCGCTGGCCCCCGACATGGTGGTCGTCCCGGGCGGCCGGGTCGAGATCGGACTCGATTCCGAACGGATCGACGAGGTGGTGGTGCGCTACGACGGACTCGGGATGGAGCGCGAGTGGATCGAAAAGGAGTGCCCGCGCCACGCCGTCGATCTTGCCCCCTATGCGATCGCGCGCTATCCGGTGACCAACACCGAGTACCACGAGTTCCTGCTCGATACCGGGCACCCGGAGCTGCCCACGAGCTGGGATTTCCGGCGCTTCCCGGCGGAACGCGCCAACCACCCGGTGTACACGGTCAGCGCCGCTTCGGCCGACGCCTATGCGGCGTGGCTCGCGCAGCGCACCGGCCGCGGCTTTCGCCTGCCGACCGAAGCGGAGTGGGAGTACGCCGCGACCGGACCGGACGGACGAGAGTTTCCCTGGGGCGAGCGCTTCGATGCGGACTGCGCCAACACCGCCGAAACCGGCCTGTTCCGCACCAGCGCGGTCGGCGCCTTCCCCGGCGGCGCTTCGCCGTTCGGCATCGACGACATGGCGGGCAACGTCGAGGAATATGTCGCCGACGACTATGCGCCCTACCCCGGCGGCCGCACCGTCGTCGACCATCTGGTGCAGATCCACGGCCGTTACCGGGTTGCGCGCGGCGGCAGTTTCGCGCGCTTTCGCGACCTCGCGCGCACCCGCCGCCGCCATGGCCACAACCCGCGCTCGGTCACCTACGCGATGGGGTTCCGGCTCGCCGAAACGCTCGATTAGCCGTCACGGCGCCAGCGGCGGCTCCTGCATCGCGGCGATCTGCTCGCGCAGTTCGAGGATGCGCTCCTCCCAGTAGCGCGGCGTTTCGAACCACGGGAACGCGGCGGGGAATGCGGGATCGTCCCAGCGACGCGCGATCCAGGCGGCGTAGTGGATCAGGCGCAGCGTGCGCAGCGCTTCGATCAGGGCCAACTGCGCGCGATCGAATTCCGCGAACATTTCGTACCCCGCCAGCACGTCGCGCAACTGCGCTTCCTGTTCCGATCGGTCGCCCGACAACAGCATCCACAGGTCCTGGACCGCGGGTCCCATGACACTGTCGTCGAAGTCGACGAAGTGCGGCCCGGGTTCGGGTGCCGCTTCGTTCCACAGGATGTTTCCGGGGTGGCAGTCGCCGTGCAGGCGCTGCCAGCGCGGTGCGCCGGCCTGGGTGAATGTCCGCCGCACGCCGTCGAGCGCCTGCGCCAGCAGGCCGCGGTAGATCTCGACCAGTTCCGGCGGCAGCCAGTCGTGCTGCAGCAGGTAGGCGCCGGGCTCGGCGCCGTAGGTGTCGGCGTCGAGCCGGATCCGCGTTGCGAACGGGCGGCGGGCGCCGACCGCATGGAGGCGGCCGAGGAAGCGGCCGATGCGTTCCCGCACGGCGGGATCGGACAGTTCGGGGGTGCGCCCGCCGCGGCGCTCGAACAGCGCGAAACGGAATCCGGCGGCGGTGTGCAGGGTTTCGCCGTTCAGTCGCAACGGCGGTACGGCCGGCACTTCGGCCTGCGCCAGATCCTCCGCGAACGCATGTTCTTCGCGGATCTGCGCATCGGTCCAGCGACCGGGGCGGTAGAACTTCGCGACCAGGGTCGGGGGCGGCGGGGCGGCAGGGACTGCCGGCGCGTCGGCCGATGGTTCGAGCCCGACCAGAAACACCCGGTTCTCGTAGCTGTTGAGCGCGAAAAGCTGGCCCGATGCGCGGAACCCGGCGCGGGATCCGACGGCATCGATCGCGTCGAGGATGGTGTCGGGCGAGAGGGCGGCGAAGGGTGTTGCGGGCGAGGACATAGGCCGAACTGTACAATCCGGCGGCGATGCCGGCCAACGACTATCTGCGCCGCATTCTCAACGCGCGCGTCTACGACGTCGCCATCGAGACTGCCCTGGACCCCGCCCCGCGCCTTTCGGCGCGATTGGGCAATCGCGTCCTCCTCAAGCGCGAAGACCTGCAGTCGGTTTTCAGCTTCAAGCTGCGCGGCGCCTACAACAAGATGGTCCATCTCGACCGCACGGCGCGTGCGCGCGGGGTGATCGCCGCATCGGCGGGCAACCATGCGCAGGGCGTGGCCCTGGCCGCGCAGCGGCTCGGTTGCCGCGCGGTGATCGTGATGCCGGTGACCACGCCGCAGTTGAAGATCGATGCGGTGCGCAGCCGCGGCGCGGAAGTCGTTCTCCACGGTGATTCGTACTCCGACGCCTATGCCCACGCCCTGATCCTCCAGGAAAAGCGCAAGCTGACCTTCGTGCATCCCTTCGACGATCCGGACGTGATCGCCGGCCAAGGCACGATCGGCATGGAGATCCTGCGCCAGCACCACGCGCGCAATGGAGCGAACCCGGGAGCGAACCCGGGAGCCAAGCCCGACGCGGACCCGCCATCGATCGATGCGATCTTCGTGCCGATCGGCGGGGGCGGGCTGATTGCGGGGGTCGCGGCCTATGTGAAAGCGGTGCAGCCCGAGGTCAAGATCATCGGCGTGCAGACCGTCGATTCCGATGCCATGGCGCGTTCGCTGGCCGCCGGGCGGCGCGTGCAGCTCGCCGAGGTCGGGCTCTTTTCCGATGGCACCGCGGTGCGCATGGTGGGCAAACATACGTTCGACCTGTGCCGGCGCTACGTCGATGAGATCGTCACGGTGGATACCGACGCCTTGTGCGCGGCGATCAAGGACGTGTTCCAGGATACCCGGTCGATCCTCGAGCCCGCCGGTGCGCTGTCGGTGGCGGGCTGCAAGCAATACGCCGCGGGCAAGCGTCTGCGCGAGCGCACGCTGGTGGCGATCACCAGCGGCGCGAACATGAATTTCGACCGCCTGCGCTTCGTCGCCGAACGCGCCGAGGTGGGCGAGCAGCGCGAGGCGTTGTTCGCGGTGACGCTGCCCGAGGAGCGCGGATCCTTCAAGCGCTTCTGCGCCCTGCTCGGTACGCGCGCGATCACCGAGTTCAACTACCGCATCTCGGACGCGGCGACGGCGCACATCTTCGTCGGCGTCGAAACCGCGGGGCGCGACGACGCGCGCGCCCTGGCCCGCAGCTTCGAGCAGGCGGGCTTCGCGACGAGCGACCTGACCGACGACGAGCTCGCGAAGGAGCACCTGCGCTACATGGTCGGCGGGCATTCTCCGCTGGCGGTGGACGAGCGGGTGTTCCGCTTCGAATTCCCCGAGCGCCCCGGCGCGCTGATGCGGTTTCTGAGCGCGATGTCGCCGGCATGGAACATCTCGCTCTTCCATTACCGCAACCAGGGTTCCGACTACGGCCGCATCCTCGTGGGCATGCAGGCCCCGAAGCGCGACCGCGGGGCGGTCCGGCGTTTCCTCGCCGACCTGGGATACCAGTATCAGGAAGAGACCGGAAGCGGCGCGTACCGGTTGTTCCTGGGTTAGGGTCGCGGAAATTCGCGTTGGCAGGAAGGCGGCGGCGCTATGGTTCCCCCTCTCCCGCGTGCGGGAGAGGGCGGGGGTGAGGGTCAACGCGCAACACCACTGCTTGAATCTGGTCCTGCAGGCTACATGTCTGGTTCTCGGCCATTCCGGGCATCGGCGCCGTCGGGCAGCGCAGCGGCAATGCGGCGGAAAGCCGCCGCCCAAGGGCCCGAGTGATTTGCGCTTCGGCGACGCCCGCTGTCGGGCATCACGCCGAAACCCGGACCCGACCCGAACCGGCTGTACAAGGCGGCATCGGTTCAGCGGCCGGTATCCGAGTGCAGCGGTCGCCCAGGACGCCCGATCAGGGACGGCACGTCGGCCATTCCGGGCATGGGCGCCGGCGGGCGCCGCAGCGGCAATGCGGTGGAAAGCCGCCGCCCAAGGGGCCGAGTGATTTTCGCTTCGGCGACGCCCGCTGTCGGGCATCGCGCCGAAACCCGGACCCGACCCAATCCGGCTGTTCGACGCGGTACTGGTTCAGCAGCCGGTATCCAAGCGGAGCGGTCGCCCAGCACGCCTGATCGGGGACGGCACGTCGGTCATTCCGGGCATGGGGGCCGGCGGTCAACGCGACGGCAATGCGCCTGTAAGCCACCACCCAGGGGGCCGAGTGATTTGCGCTTGCGTCACGTCCGGTGATGGGCATCACGCCCGGGTGGACAA
Source organism: Pseudomonadota bacterium (assembly GCA_021842465.1). Classification (GTDB taxonomy): domain Bacteria; phylum Pseudomonadota; class Gammaproteobacteria; order Burkholderiales; family Burkholderiaceae_F; genus GJ-E10. Next base: position 4,404 of record JAKBZN010000020.1, on the reverse strand, counting down.
CACCCGACCCACTGCTGTCGGTCAAGCCGTCAGCGGTTCAACGGCAGGAGTTGGGATTTTGTACAGATCGGAGGAGCGGGGGGATTTACCCGCAGGAATGTCGAGATTTTTTACATCCCCCCCCCTCCAGGAATTGCCGATTCTCTCTAACCCATTGATATGGCGATTGGTAATTTCTGTCGGCACGAATTGTGCTTTATCTGCTGCGGAGCGGCGAGACCGCGAAAAAAATGAACAACAAGGTAAAAAGGTTTTCATGAAACTTCACCGCGGAATTGGGGCATTGCTTGGGGTGCTGTTGCTGACAGTTGGGGGGATAGCGCAGGCGGACACGTTTGTTGGGGTATTGCCGACGACGCCGGGTGGAACGAACTATCAGGCGTATTACGATTCGACGACGAATCTTACGTGGCTGGCGAATGCCGACATGAACGGCTTGATGACTTGGTCGGCGGCTAATACGTGGGCATCGAGCCTGGACATCAATGGCGTCACGGGATGGACGCTGCCGACGACGACGCCCAACTCATCAAACTCCGCACTGGACTGTTTCGGCTACAACTGCACGGGCAGCCAGATGGGGAATCTCTTTTACAACGGGCTGGGCGGGACGGCGAGGAATTCCATCACGACCAGCCACAACAGCAACTACAACGATTTTTCCAACGTCCAGTCCGGCCTCTATTGGTCGGCCACGGAGTACGCGCCCAATGCCAACGGCGCGTGGGGCTTCAATTTCGGCAATGGCGGCCAGGGCGTCGGCAGTAATACCGATAGTTTGTATGCGTGGGCTGTGCACTCGGGCGATGTCGGCGCGCCGGCGACCGGAGTCCCGGAGCCCGGCGTGCTGGGGCTGATGGGGATGGCGATTGTGGGCGCAGGCCTCGCGGCGCGGCGACGCTTGGCACTTCGGTAATTCGAGGGATTCGGCTCTTTTGAGGGGGTGCAGGGGGAGACCTCCCCCTGCGGGTCGTCGTGCCTTGTCGGGAATTTTTACACCGTGGCCCGGTACGAGCATCTGCCGATCTACAAACAGGCGCTGTCAGGTCTCGGCGTTGAGCGGCCCCCCGAAAGGCAGCTTCGGAAGACGGCTGGTGGGCCGCTCGTGGCCGGGCCCGGGCGCCCAGCGCGCCCGGTTTCCGGCGCGGAATTCCGGTAACTTTACCGGCCGCTGGCCAATCCGGTAAGTCCCCCTGAGTCCTATCTCGCGACCCGCGAAATTCCGCGGTGACACCCCCTTCTTCTTTCCGGATGTCCCGGCCTTTCAGCCAGCGGGCTCCGGCGAGCGGCGGCGCCACTTCTGAGCTGGCGCAACAGACCGAGGTTTGAATCGCCGCGGCCGCAGGATCGAGCACGGCGTGGAGCGCTTCCGCAGACTTCCGTGCGTCGGTACAGTACTGCAAATTCGGCGCCGGAAACCGGGCGCGCTGGGCGCCCGGGCCCGGCCACAAGCGGGCTTGGCGCCATTCGATCTGGCCGCCACAAAGCGGGTATCGCGTGGATTGACATTTGTATCCCATGAGATACAATTCTTCCATGCGTCTCCAGATGACCGAGGAGTACCGTGACTGGATCCTTGGTCTCAAGGACGTGACGGTACGCGCGCGGATACAGGTTCGCGTTGATCGGCTTGCACACGGCAATCCAGGGCAGCATCGTGTACTGACTGGCGGCGTGTCCGAACTGAAGATCGATGTCGGGCCGGGATATCGCGTCTATTACACCGAGCGCCGCGGCGTACTCATTATCTTGCTCGCTGGAGGCGACAAGTCAACGCAAGGCCGGGACATTCGTCTCGCGCTGCGCTTGGCAGAGAACCTGTGAGGTACGAGATGGCGACTCGCCGTTCTGCGAAGAGTTCGAAGACCAAGACGCTGGCCTACGACGTGGCTGAACAGTTGCGCACGCCCGAAGAGATGGCTGCATATTTGGACGCCTGGTTGACCGAGGCCCCGGACGACGCGGCTGGAATTGCGCGTGCATTGGGTGATATTGCGCGCGCGCGCGGAATGAGCCAGGTTGCGCGCGATGCGGGCCTCAGCCGCGAGAGCCTGTACAAGGCGCTGAGCGAAAGCGGGAATCCGAGTTTCGCAACGATCCTGAAAGTCGCGCGAGCGCTAGGGGTTCGTTTTCAGGCGCAAGCGGCCTGACCAAGCAGCCGTCGCGAGACGCTGCATCGGGTAGACCTCGGCGATTTGTGGAGGGAAACGCACATTCCATGGACAACCTTCATCTGAGCGAGACCGAGAAGGATGAGCTGATCCGCCTTGAGGAAGCGATGTGGCGCGAAGCCACGCGCTTCGACCCGGCATTTCAACAATCGAGGTTCGCTGGAGATTTTTTCGAGTTTGGCCGATCGGGGAAGATTCATGCGCGGGCGCAGATTATTTCCTCACTTCCGCAACCGATCGGAGCGGTTTTGCCATGGCCCGATCTCGCGATTCGGATGCTCGACGTGAATACGGCGCAAATCACATACACCTCCAAGGTTCAGTGCGATCGTGGATGCGAATATGCGCGGAGAAGTTCAATCTGGACGCGTACGTTTGGCGGCTGGGTGATACGCTTTCATCAAGGTACCCCTTGCGCAGGGTAGATTGGGCTTCCTCAGGACGCATGGAAGCTTCCGGAGAGGGGACATCCTCGGGCGTCTCATTGGGGTCGGGACCGGGTTTCGGCGTGATGCCCAATAACGGGCGTCGCTGACGCGCAAATCATTCGGGTCCCTGGGCGGCGACTTGCCGCCGCGTTTCCTGCGAGCGCCCATGCCCGTGTTGCCGGCCCCGACCAGTTACGCCAGGAGACCCCTTCAATCGGATACCCGCCGTCGATCCGACGCAGGCCGCCTTGCTCCCAAGCTGTGCGAAGATCGCAGAATGACGCACGTGCTTTTCGTCTGCAGCCTGGGCCGACTTCGCAGCCCGACAGCGATTGAGGTGTTTGGGAGGCGTCCTGGCTTCGAATGCAAAGCTGCCGGCATCGACGAGGGCTCTGAGAGGCCGCTTTCGGGAGAGTTGATCGATTGGGCGGAGATCATTTTCGCGATGGAACAAAAGCACGTCGCGGCGCTTCTCGCGAAATTTTGTCCAGCCCTAGCTGGCAAACGGATTGTGTGCCTGGATATCCCCGACAAATACGAGTACATGGCCCCCGCTCTCGTCAGGCGCCTCAAGCGAACGGTACCATCACACCTGCGCGAACTCGACCAGCCGTAAAATAGGCGCTGTGCTGCCGAAACCCACGACGAATTTCCGCCTAGTTCCTACCGGGCGAGTGCTGCGGCTCGGCTACCCCGCGCACCCCAGAATCCAACCTTCGACCCGCGCCAGGGTCAGCTCGGGTGCCCGCCCCGGCGTGACGCCCGGAACCGGACACAAGCGAAGCGCAAATCGGTCGGCCCCCTGGGCGATGGCTTATCGGCCCATTGGCGCCGCGTTTCGGCGGGACCGTTCGCCGCGCTCCACGAATCTCCGCCCCAATCCGGGGGTGCCGTTTGCTCGAGAAAGAGCGCCTTGTCGGGCCCCCGCATTTACGACTATATTTTGCGGTTGAGGCGCCGATCTCCGGCCTTTCGCGAAGACGTTTACGACTTTGTCTCGCCGTAGTGTTGCGGCCGCGCGGAGTTTGACCAGACGCGCCGACCTGCCCGTGATCAGCACGATCGCGGGTGAGACGTTGATTTTGCTGCAAGATCTGGGTTGCTTGCTGGTCACTCGATGACCGGCATACCATGGCGAATCTGCTCATTTTTCAGTCGGCGCGAACACACTTGTACGTTGCTCGCTGGCGCTTCCTGTATTATTATTTTTTCAATAACGGTTCATATCGAGGGATTCCAAATGGTCGCAACTTCATTTTCCTTCGACCCAAAGATCGTAAAGCTGATCGATCGTCTACAAGACGATTTGCATGCGAGTTCGCGTTCCGAGGTGCTGCGCCGCGCCATCACTCTACTCAAGCTCAGCAAAGAAGCCGAGAAGGAAGGTGGCGAGCTCGTCATCAAATCGAAAGACGGGCGCGAGCAGCGTATCGTCATCAGTTAACCCGATTGTTGCGGCCGCGCGGAGTTTGACCAGACGCGCCGGCCTGCCCGTGATCAGCACGATCGCGGGTGAGATGTAACTTTTGCTGCAAGATCTGGATTGCTTGCTGGTCACTCGATGACCGGCATACCACGGCGAATCTGCGCATTTTTCAGTCGGCGCGAACACCCTGGGCGGCGGCTTGCCACCCTGGCGCCGATCGAGTGTCACCGACTATCTCTGCGATACATCACCGGACCAGTGCATCCGCGAGCCGGCGACCGTGACTCCGACGCGGGCATCCAACTTGGCACTAGAATTTGTGCCACTATTGGACGCAAGGAGTGCGTCGTGCCGGAAACCCAAGAAAGGACTCGCCCCG
>JAKBZN010000002.1 GCA_021842465.1 Pseudomonadota bacterium | reverse complement strand
TTTCAATCATGGCATCGGGTCGATGCGATTTCGCAATTCCGCGGGAGAGTTCGCAAATGGGTATTCCACAGGCCACGTTGGGCGGTTTCGTCATCGGCATCATTCTGTTCTTCGTGTTGCTGCGCCTCGGCATCATCGATCGCTGGATCGAATGGGTCGACAACTGGGCCGCGAAGTAAACGCGGGACACGAAACTCCGACCCTGCGCGCCGAAACCGCGCAGCGGCGTTTGCTTGGCGCGAACAAGGAACCAGGGCTAGCGGGCAGGAGCCCCCGCCGGCGCTGCGCGGAGATATGCGTTGGGCCAGGGCATCGCTACGCCCAGCGCTCGCGCCGCCGACAGCGGCCAATGCGGGTCGCGAAGCAGTTCGCGGCCAAGGAAGGTCATGTCGGCCTGTCCCGTGCGAATGATGTGATCCGCCTGCGCGGGCGCCGTGATCGCCCCGACCGCGGCGACGGCAATGCCCGTCTCGCGGCGCACGCGGGCGGCGAATTCCGTCTGGTAGCCGGGGCCTGCCGGAACCGCAACCGATGGCAGCAACCCGGCCGATGAAACGTCGATCAGATCGACGCCAAGGTCCTTGAGTTTTCTGGAAAGCGCGACGGTGTCGTCGGGCGACCACCCGCCTTCGGCCCAATCCGTTGCCGACAGGCGAACCAGGACCGGGAAATCCTCCGGCCAACCGCCACGCACCGCGGCGACCACCTCGCAAAGCAGGCGCGTGCGATTGTCGAACGATCCGCCGTATTCATCCTCGCGTCGGTTCGCGAGCGGCGAAAGAAACTGGTGCAGCAAGTACCCGTGCGCGGCATGCACCTCGACGGCCTGGAACCCCGCCTCCTGCGCGCGGCCGGCGGCGGCGGCAAACTGTTCAACCACGCGCCCGATGCCCGCGCGATCGAGCGCCTGCGGCGCCGCGTACGCATCGCTGAACGCAATCGGAGACGGCGCAAGCACCGGCCATCCTCCTTCCGAAGCGGCCAAGGCCCGCTGCGCCTCCCAACCGCGCCCGATGCTTCCCTTGCGCCCGGCATGGGCGAGTTGAATGGTCGGCACAGCCCCCTGGGCGCGAACGAATCGCACGATCCCGGCAAGCGGGGCGATCTGCCGTTGTTCCCACAGCCCGAGATCGCCCGGACTGATGCGCCCCTCCGGGGCGACGGCGGTCGCTTCGAAAACGATCAGGCCCACCCCCCCAACCGCGCGCGCGCCGTAGTGGGTGAAGTGCCAATCCTGGGCAAGGCCATCCTGCGCGGAGTACTGGCACATCGGTGACATGCCGATGCGGTTGGGTACGACGATGGAACGCAGACGGATCGGGGAAAAAAGCTGCGACATGCTCTCCTCGCGAAGACGCGGGCCCGGAGCGTCGAAGGCCCGAAAGCAGCCCCCGATGCAATCCGAAGATTACTGCGACTGCAGGCTCGAAATGTAGGTCACCAGCGCCTTGATGTTGGGGTCCGACAAACGGAACGCAATCTGCTGCATCGCTTCGTTGTTGTGCCGGGTTCCATCCCGGAACGCGCGCAACTGGGCGTCGACGTAGTCGGCGTTCTGGCCGGCAAGTCTCGGATACCGGGCCGGCAGACCGTCACCGTTCGGCCCGTGACACCCGGCGCACGCCGGCACGGCCTCGGTAGCGTTCCCCGTGCGGTAGAGGCGCTGCCCGATCTCCCACTCCGCCTTGTCGGCCGCCGGTGCACCAGGACTCATTTTCTGTTCCGCCAACCACGTGGCGACGTTGCGCCGATCCGTCGGCGTGAGCGACGACGCGATTCCGCTCATAATTGCGTTGCTGCGCGAGGTCTTGTCTTCCGGCGGCTTGGCGAAGTCGACGAGTTGCTTGACCAGGTAGTCGCGGTGTTGGCCCGCAATCTTGGGAATGTTCGGCACGGTCGAATTGCCGCCGGGTCCGTGGCAGCCGCTACAGACCTGGTCCACAAGTTGTTTTCCGGCTTGCGGATCGACGGCGGGGTTGGCTGCGCCGCCTTGGGCAATGGCCGCCGGGGCGATCGCGGCCCCCGCTGCGAACACAAGGCATGGAACCGCTGCGCGGATCGCCGCGCGTGCGCTCGCCGGGTTTTTTCGGAATTTCATGGATTTCATCGATGTGCCCTCGCGGTTTGCGGCAAACTCCGCACTCGGACTGCCATATTAACGAGGTTGCGGCGGCTTGCGCCGTTACCGGAAAGTAGTATTCACCCATACCCCCCGTGAACAATTCCCCTCGCTTCGAAACCGCCACATTCGCCACATCGGTGGCGGAACTGGCAGGACTCTCGTCCGCACCACTCGCGATGCTGCCCGAGTTGGCGTTCGTCGGCCGTTCCAACGCCGGCAAGTCCTCGGCCATCAATATTCTGACCCAGCAGCGGCGGCTCGCCTTCGCGTCCAAGACGCCGGGGCGAACGCAGATGCTCAACTTCTTTACGGTGCTCGACGACGCTCCGCTGGCCGAGCGGAAGCCGTGCGGGTATCTGGTGGATCTTCCCGGATACGGGTTCGCCAAGACCGATGAAAGCACCCGCGCGCGCTGGGACGGGCTCGTAGGAGGCTATCTGCACGGCCGGCGGATGCTGCGGGGCGTGGTACTGGTCATGGATGCGCGCCGACCGCTGTTGCCCGCCGACGAGGCGCTGATCGCGTGGATCTGCGGCCGGGACGACCTCGACGGGTTCCGACTGCATATGCTGCTCACCAAGGCCGACCAGATCGGCACGATGCAGCGCCGGTCGGTCCTGGGTCAGGCCGAGCACCGCGCCGAGGAGTTGCCGCTGCCCGTTTCCGTACAATTGTTCTCCGCGCTCGACCGGACGGGGCTGGACGAGTTGCGCGAAACCGCCGCGGAAATGCTTGGCAGCTTTGATGAGACGGAACCCGGAGATCAGGAATGAAAAACGCTTCTGCCGGACTTGGCGCCTTCCCCACCGTACGCATGCGCCGTATGCGGCACGACGATTTTTCGCGGCGCATGATGCGCGAGAACCGTGTGCATCCGGATGACCTGATTTACCCGGTTTTCGTGCACGACCATCCCGACCGGACGGAAGCGGTCGCCTCGATGCCGGGGGTTCAGCGCTTGGGCTTGTCGCCGCTGTTCGCCGCGGCCGAAGAGTGCCTGCGCCTGGGGGTTCCGGTTCTGGCGCTCTTCCCGGTCGTCGGCGCTGAGCAGAAGACACCCGACGGGCGCGAGGCGCTCAACCCCGACGGCCTGATGCCCCGCGCCGTACGGGCACTCAAGGATCGGTTCCCGGAACTCGGCATCCTGACCGACGTCGCCCTCGATCCCTACACCACCCACGGACAGGACGGGCTGATCGACGACACCGGCTACGTTCTCAACGACGAGACCGTCGAAGTGCTCAAGGGGCAGGCCCTGGTGCATGCCCAAGCCGGTGCGGACATCGTCGCGCCGAGCGACATGATGGACGGGCGAATCGGCGTGATCCGGTCCGTGCTCGAGGATGCCGGATGCATCCATACCCGGATCATGGCCTACGCCGCGAAATATGCCAGTGCGTTCTACGGGCCGTTTCGCGACGCGGTGGGATCGAGCGCCAACCTCGGCAAGTCCAACAAGGCCGTCTACCAGATGGATCCCGGCAATAGCGACGAAGCGTTGCGGGAGGTTGCGCTCGACCTGCAGGAAGGGGCCGACATGGTCATGGTCAAGCCGGGCATGCCGTATCTGGACATCGTCCGGCGCGTCAAAGACGCGTTCGGCGTCCCGACCTTTGCCTACCAGGTGAGCGGCGAATACGCGATGCTCAAGGCCGCCGCCGCGAACGGCTGGCTCAACGAGCGCGCGGTGGTTCTGGAGTCCCTGCTCGGCTTCAAGCGCGCCGGCGCCGACGGCATCCTCACCTACTTCGCCCTCGATGCGGCGCGCTGGTTACGAGAGACCGGCCGGTAGTCCGGTGTCGTGCAGCGCGATGAACTGCTCGGTTGCCGCGCGCCACGAAAACCGTTCTGCATAATCGCGGCACGCCCCGCGCTCGATCCGCAGCGCGGCCAACGCCGCCTTCCGCAAATCCTCATCCAGGACGGCGACGTTCGACCCACCGACGACGTCGAGCGGACCCTGGACCGGATACGCGGCAACCGGCGTCCCGCAGGCGAGGGCTTCGAGCATGACCAGGCCGAAGGTATCGGTGCGGCTCGGGAACACGAAGACGTCCACGCTCGAATAGAGCTGCGCCAGTTCCTCTCGCGGGAGGACGCCGACGAAGCAGACGTCCGGGTAGCGGCGCTTGAGCAAGTCGAGTTCCGGCCCGACGCCGGCAACGATCCGCGTGCCGGGGAGGTCAAGTTCCAGAAACGCGTCGATGTTCTTCTCCACGGACACCCGGCCGACGTACAGGAACAGCGGCCCCGGCAGTCCCCGGACGCCCGGGAACGGGACGTCCGAAGGGCGGAACGCGTCGAGGTCGACCCCGCGCGTCCAGCGCGCGACGTTGGTCAGACCCCAGTCCGCCAGTTCGCGTTCGACGTGCGGGGTGGGCGTCAGAAGATGGCGGGCGGGCCCATGGAACCAACGGAGAAAGCGGTACACCCAACGCTCCGGGACGCCGTACATCGCCTTCAGATATTGCGGAAAGCGGGTGTGGTACGCGGTCGTGAAGGGGATGCGATGGCGTAGGCAGACCCGGCGCGCCGCGACCCCGAGCGGACCTTCGGTGGCGATGTGCACCGCGTCCGGGGCGGCGCGCCGAAGTGCGCGCGCCAGGGTTCGATGGGGAAACAGGGCAAGACGGATTTCCGGATACCCGGGGCAAGGAAGGGTCTGGAAGTCGGAGGGAGCGATCACTTCCGCGATGTGCCCCGCGCGAGTCAACTCCCGGTTCGTCGCTTCGATCGTTCGCACCACGCCGTTGACCTGAGGATGCCAGGCGTCGGTCACCGTCACGAACTTCATGGATCGCACCCCTCCGCCAGTGCCACGGAAATTTCCGGGTCGGCCGGCTCGTCGTCACGGCTCCAGTGGGGGGACGGGGGATTGGGCACCAGGATTTCCTTCCACTCGACGATCTCCAGCCGCCCATCCAGGGTTTCGACGAGTGCGGTGAGGCTCTCGACCCAGTCGCCGTCGTTGACGTAGAGCGCCCCGTCCACCTCGCGGATCTGGGCATGGTGGATGTGGCCGCAGACCACGCCGTCGTATCCTCGTTTGCGGGCTTCGCGTATCAGGACGTGCTCGAAGTCGCTGATGAAGCTCACCGCGTTCTTGACCTTGTACTTCAGGAATTGCGACAGGGACCAGTATCCGAAGCCGAGGCGCGACCGCAGATTGTTGAAGTGGCGATTGAGCCACAACAGCCAGTCGTACAAGGCGTCGCCCAGGTGAGCCAGCCATTTCGCGTGACGAATCACGCCATCGGCGACGTCCCCGTGGGTCACCCAGAGCGTCCGACCGTCGAGAAGCCGATGTTGTGCCTCGGCACAAATCGAAACCTCGCCGAACTTCAAGCCGCAGAACTGGCGCGCCACCTCGTCGTGGTTGCCGGGGATGTAGATGACCGAAGTTCCCTTTCGGGCCTTGCGCAGGATTTTCTGCACGACGTCGTTATGCGCTTGCGGCCAATGGAACCGCGACCGCAGCGCCCATCCGTCAATGATGTCGCCGACGAGGTAAATGAGGTCCGACTCGTTGTGGCGCAGAAAGTCGAGCAGGTGCTCGGCTTTGCACCCAGGGGTTCCGAGGTGGATGTCCGAGACAAAAATTGCGCGATAGCGGCGCTGTCCGCCGCCGGATCGCTGCTCGTCGAGTGGGGATTGACCGCTGCGCCCTTGCATCGGGCGGGACTATATGGCGGTGCGATTACAAACCCGTGACGCCGGCTTCGCCGGGTCCTGAAACCGCTCGCGCGGCCTCCGCCGAGGGCGGCGGCGAGGGGAGGCGGGCGGGGCGTCCGTCCTCCCGGCAAAAACTGCGCCACCCGCCGCCGATCGCGGCAGCGGGTGGGCGGCCGTTACTGCTGGGCGGTGGCTTCCGCCGCCTCGACCGGCGCGGGCCGGTCGACCAGTTCGACGTACGCCATCGGCGCATTGTCGCCGTTGCGGAACCCAAACTTGAGAATGCGAAGATAGCCGCCCGGCCGGGTCTTGTAGCGGGGGCCGAGTTCGCCGAACAGTTTGACGACCATTTCGCGGTCGCGCAGGCGGTCGAACGCCAGACGGCGGTTGGCCACCGTCGGTTCCTTCGCGAGCGTGATCAGCGGTTCCACGACGCGACGCAATTCCTTTGCCTTGGGAAGCGTCGTCTTGATGGCCTCGTGACGCAACAGCGAGTTGGACATGTTGCGCAGCATTGCCAAGCGGTGGCTGCTGGTGCGATTGAGTTTTCGCAGTCCGTGTCCGTGGCGCATGGGATTTCCTTCTCTTTTCTGACAGTGGTTTACTTCTCAAGCCCGACCGGCGGCCAGTTCTCCAGCTTCATGCCGAGAGTGAGGCCACGCGTCGCAAGCACTTCCTTGATCTCATTGAGCGACTTGCGGCCCAGGTTCGGGGTCTTGAGCAGCTCGTTCTCGGTGCGCTGGATCAGGTCGCCGATGTAATAGATGTTTTCCGCCTTGAGGCAGTTCGCCGAACGCACGGTCAGCTCCAGATCGTCGACCGGGCGCAGCAGCATCGGGTCGACGTCGACCTTCGCTCGCTGGGCATGGGCCGGTTCGCCAACGCCTTCCAACGCCGCGAAGACCGAAAGCTGCTCGACCAGGATGCGCGCGGATTGCCGAACCGTTTCCTCGGGCGCGATCGCGCCGTTGGTCTCGATCGTCATCACGAGCTTGTCGAGGTCGGTGCGCTGCTCGACCCGCGCGCTCTCGACGGTGTAGCTCACCCGTCGGACCGGCGAGAACGACGCGTCCAGCACGATTCGGCCGATGGTCGCGGAATGGTCGTCGCGGAACGCCCGGACGTTTCCGGGAACGTAGCCGCGGCCCTTTTCCACCTTGATCTGCATGGCAAGCTTGCCGGCAGCGGAAAGGTGCGCGATCACGTGGTCGGGGTTGATCACCTCAACGTCGTGGGGCAGTTCGATATCGCCCGCCGTCACCGTGCCTTCGCCGTCCTTGCGCAAGTTCAGCGTCACTTCATCGCGATTGTGCAGCTTGAATACGATGCCCTTGAGGTTGAGCAGGATGTCGACGACGTCCTCGCGAACGCCGTCAATGGTCGAGTACTCGTGCACGACGCCTTCGATCTGCACTTCGGTGGGCGCATAGCCGACCATCGACGACAGGATGATACGTCGCAGCGCATTTCCCAGCGTATGGCCATAACCGCGCTCGAACGGCTCCATCGTCACGACGGCGGCGTTGGGGCCCATCGATTCGACTTCGATGGAGCGCGGCTTCAACAATCCTGTGGCATTCATGCTGACACAATCCCTTTCAATACCCTCGGCTCGTTACACCGATAAGGCTGTTGGATGGTCGCGGGATTCGCGATGCAGCGCCGGCTCCCGCATTACGCCGGCGCCGCCCCCGCATTACCGGGAATACAACTCGACGACCAGCGACTCGTTGATGTCCTGCGCGACGTCTCCGCGGTCCGGGACCGCCTTGAACTTGCCGGTCATCTTCTGCGCGTCGACTTCGACCCAGGACGGGAATCCGCTCTGGGCCGCAAGACCGAGGGCGTCCTGAATGCGCGTCTGCTTGCGCGCGCGCTCGCGGATCGCAATCAGGTCACCGGCGCGCAGCAGCATCGACGAGATGTTCGTCACCTTGCCGTTGACCTCGACCGCGCAGTGCGACACCAGTTGCCGCGCTTCTGCGCGGGTCGAGCCGAAGCCCATGCGGTACACGACGTTGTCGAGACGCGACTCGAGCAACGCGATGAGGTTCTCGCCCGTGTTGCCCCTGCGGCGCTCGGCCTCGGCGAAATAGCGCCGGAACTGCCGCTCCAGTACCCCGTACGTGCGCTTGACCTTCTGCTTCTCGCGAAGCTGCGTCCCGTAGTCGGACAGTCGGGCACCCGACGTCCGGCCATGCTGCCCGGGCTTGCTGTCGGCCTTGCACTTGGTATCGAGCGCGCGACGTGCACTCTTCAGAAACAGGTCGGTGCCTTCCCGCCGCGATAGCTTGAGTTTTGCTCCGGTATAGCGAGCCATGTTCTCTTCCTGCTCAGCAAAGATCGGCGGCACATGCCGCGGCGATCAGGTTATCGGTTCCGTATTCCACCAGATGGCTCCGCCGTCTCAGACGCGTCGGCGCTTGGGCGCGCGGCAGCCGTTGTGCGGAACGGGCGTGATGTCCTGAATGGACGTAATGCGAAACCCGCAAGCATTGAGCGCGCGAACCGAGGACTCGCGCCCGGGGCCGGGGCCCTTGATCCGCACCTCGAGGTTCTTCACGCCGCATTCCAGCGCCGCACGGCCGGCCGTCTCCGCGGCAACCTGCGCCGCGAACGGCGTCGACTTGCGCGAGCCCTTGAATCCCGCCCCGCCGCTGGTCGCCCACGAAAGGGCGTTGCCCTGGCGGTCGGTGATCGTGATGATGGTGTTGTTGAAGGACGCGTGGACGTGGGCGATGCCCTCGGCGATGTTCTTCTTGACCTTCTTCCGCGCGCGCTGCGCTGCCTGCTGCTGGCTCGGGTTACGCGTTGCCATGCTTAGGATCCTTTCTTGAGTGCGACGCCGGCCTTACGCGGACCCTTGCGGGTACGGGCGTTGGTGCGGGTACGCTGGCCCCGCACCGGCAGGCCGCGGCGGTGCCGCATGCCGCGATAGCAGCCAAGGTCGATCAAGCGCTTGATCGAGAGTTGGATTTCGCGGCGGAGATCACCCTCGACGGTGAAGCGGCCGACCGCTTCCCGGATACGTTCGACTTCCGCGTCGGTCAGCTCCTTGACCTTCCGGTCATACGGAACTTTCACGGCATCCAGGATGGCGCGCGCCCGCGCGCGCCCGATGCCGTAGATCGCCGTCAGGCCGATCTCGGCATGCTGATGCGGGGGAATATTGATTCCGGCTATCCGTGCCATTGCTTAGTTCACTTTCTCAAAGTCCCGAAGGATTCCATTCTTAGCCCTGACGCTGCTTGTGGCGCGGGTCCGAGCAGATCACCCGCACCACGCGCTTGCGGCGGATCACCTTGCACTTCCGGCACATCTTCTTTACCGATGCCATGACTTTCATGTCGTACTCCTGTTCCCTCACCCCCGGCACGCGTCCCGAACGGAACACTCCGGCGTGTCTATTTCGCCCGAAAGACGATCCTTGCCCGCGAAAGGTCGTACGGTGTCAATTCCACCGTCACCTTGTCACCCGGCAGAATACGGATGTAGTGCATCCGCATCTTGCCGGAAATGTGCCCCAGAACCACATGGTTGTTCTCGAGCTTCACGCGGAACGTGGCATTGGGAAGATTTTCGAGAATCTCCCCCTGCATCTGGATCACGTCGTCGCGCGCCATACCTTCACCGCATCAACCCGGGCGCACCTCGGAAATTCGCCTTCTTGAGCAGCGAATCGTATTGGTGCGTCATCAAATACGCCTGTACCTGAGCCATGAAGTCCATCGTCACCACCACCACGATGAGCAGCGAAGTGCCGCCGAAGTAGAACGGCACACTCCAACGCAGATAAAGAAATTCCGGCACCAGACAGACCAGCGTGATGTAGATGGCCCCCGCCAAGGTCAGACGCAGCAGAATCTTGTCGATGAATCGTGCCGTCTGGTCACCGGGACGAATTCCGGGCACGAACGCGCCGCTCTTCTTGAGGTTGTCGGCCTGCTCCTTCGTATTGAACACCAACGCGGTGTAGAAGAAACAGAAAAATACGATCAATGACGCGTACAAGATCAGATACAAGGGCTGACCATGCTGCAGCGTCGCGGCCAGATCGCGAATCCACCGCATCCCATGGCCCGTCGAAAACCAACCCGCGATGGTCGCCGGGAACAAGACGATCGACGACGCGAAGATCGGCGGAATCACCCCGGACATATTGAGCTTGAGGGGAAGATAGGAACTCTGACCACCGTAGATCCGATTTCCGACCTGTCGCTTGGCATAGTTGACGAGAATCCGCCGCTGGCCCCGCTCGACGAACACCACAAATCCGGTGACAACCGCGATCAGGGCGGCGATGGCAAAAAACGAGAGGTACCCGAGCGCGCCGCTGGACACGAGTTCGAACAATCGACCGATCGCCCCCGGCAGTCCCGCCACGATGCCCGAGAAGATGATGATCGAAATGCCGTTGCCCAGACCGCGCTCGGTGATCTGCTCGCCGAGCCACATCAAGAACATGCAACCGGTGACCAGGGAGACGGTGCCCAGAAATCGGAAGAGGAACCCCGGGACGATGACCAGATGGGGAACCGACCCGATCGCCACGATCGCCATGTACGACTGCACCGCGGCGAGACCGACCGTGGCGTAGCGGGTGTATTGCGTGATCTTGCGCCGTCCCGACTCCCCTTCCTTGCGCAACGCCTCCAGGGAAGGCATGACGTAGGCGAGCATCTGCAGGATGATCGACGCCGAGATATACGGCATGATCCCGATCGAAAAGATCGAGAACCGCGCCAGCGCGCCGCCCGAAAACATGTTCATCAGGCCGAGAATTCCGCCTTGCTGCGACTGGAAGGCGCGCCGGAACTGGTCCGGATCGATCAGCGGAACCGGGACGTGCGTGCCGATCCGGTAGACGACGAGCGCAAGCAGGAGAAATACCAGCCGACGCTGTAGATCGGCGTACTTCCCCCCGCTGACCGCTGCATTCCCGGGCCGGTTCACAAATCCCCCTTTTCCTGTCGCCGCCGTCAGGCCGCGCCGACCGGCTCGACCGAGCCGCCCGCCGCTTCGATGGCCGCACGGGCACCGGCGCTCACGCCGAGGCCACGGACCTTCACCGCACGGTCGATGGTTCCGGTGTTGACGATCCGTGCACCCTGGGCCAGCACCGACACGATTCCGGCGCTCTTGAGCGTCAGCAGGTCGATCTCCTGCGCGTCGAGGTTCTGAATGACCGCGAGGCGGATGGTCTCGATGTACCGGCGCTGCAGCGACGTGAAGCCGCGCTTGGGAAGACGCCGATGCAGCGGCATCTGGCCGCCCTCGAACCCGACCTTATGAAACCCGCCCGCACGGGACTTCTGCCCCTTGTGGCCACGGCCCGCGGTTTTTCCCCAGCCGCTGCCGATGCCGCGCCCGACGCGATGTCGGACCTTCTTGGAGCCCGCCGCCGGTTTGATGGAATTCAAGCGCATGAGCGTTCCTCAACCCACCTTGACCAGGTAGGAAACCTTGTTGATCATGCCCCGAACCGCAGGCGTGTCTTCGAGCACGCGCGAGCTGTTCAGGCGTCCAAGACCCAGGCCGCGCACCGTGGCGCGGTGGTCCATCTTGGTTCCGGCAACGCTGCGCACCAGCGTAACCTTGACCGTCTTGCCGTCCGCTTTTTCCGTCATCGCCGCCCTCAGCCCAGAATCTCTTCCACCGTCTTGCCGCGCTTGGCCGCAATTTCGGCGGGGGTCCGCAACTTGTCGAGCGCCTTGAGGGTCGCCCGGACCATGTTGTATGGATTGGTCGAGCCATGCGCCTTCGCGACGACGTTGTGAACGCCCATCACATCGAAGATCGCGCGCAGCGGACCACCGGCGATCACGCCGGTACCTTCCGGCGCCGGCGCCAGCATCACCCGGGAAGCACCGTGGCGAGCCTCGACGGTGTGGTGCAAGGTTCCCTTCCGAAGGGGCACGCGATTCATGCCGCGGCGCGCCCGCTCCATCGCCTTCTGCACGGCGACCGGAACTTCCCGCGCCTTGCCTTTACCCATCCCAACCCGCCCGTCGCCGTCGCCGACCACCGTGAGCGCCGCGAACGCGAGAATCCGTCCGCCCTTGACGACCTTGGTCACGCGGTTGACCGCGATCATCTTCTCGCGCATCCCGTCATCGCGGGCCTCGCCGAGGTTCTTGGCCTGAATCCGTGCCATCGTAGGTTTCCTTTAGATCTTCAGTCCGGCTTCGCGCGCCGCATCGGCCAGGGCCTTGACGCGACCGTGATAGCGAAACCCGGAACGATCGAACGCAACCTGTTCGATTCCGGCCGCCGCCGCTTTGCGCGCGATCCGCGTACCGATCAGGCGTGCCGCGGCGACATTGCCGCCGTGCCCTTTCGCCCCGGACAATTCGTTGCGCACCTCCGGCTCCAGCGTCGAGGCCGATACCAGCACCTTGTCGCCCTCGGGAGAAATCACGGCCGCATAGATGTGGAGATTCGTGCGGTGCACCGTAAGCCGGCTGGCGCGCTGAAGCGCGATCCGTGCGCGCGTCGCGCGCCCCCGGCGAATACGCGATTGCTTTTTGCTGATCATGATGACCTGAATCCGGCGAAATTACTTCTTCTTCGTTTCTTTCAAGACCACGGTCTCGTTCGCATAGCGAACACCCTTGCCCTTGTAGGGCTCCGGCGGACGGTATGCGCGGATTTCCGCGGCCACCTGGCCGACGCGCTGCTTGTCGGCCCCCTTGATGACGATCTCGGTCTGGGTCGGCGTCTCGACCTTGATTCCCGTCGGCATGTGATGCTCGACCGGATGCGAGAACCCCAGCGACAGATTGAGCTTGTCGCCCTGTGCCTGTGCGCGATATCCAACGCCGACCAGGGTCAGACGACGCTCGAACCCCTTGCTGACACCGTGGACCATCGCCGCCACCAGGGCGCGCATGGTGCCGCTCATGGCCTTGGCCTCGCGCGACTCGTCGGCCGCCGCAAAATGGATCTCTCCCCCGTCGACCTTGACATGGACCAGACCGCTGGCAGCCTGGCGCAAGGTTCCCTGGGGGCCCTTGACGGTGATCTCGCTCTCGCCGACCTGGATCTCGACGCCTTTTTCGAGCGAAACCGGAATGCGTGCAACACGTGACATGCCGTACCCTCCCGATCAGGCGACGTAGCAGAGGACTTCGCCGCCAACGCCCTGATTGCGGGCCTTGCGGTCGGTCATGACGCCGCGCGGGGTCGAAACGATCGCAACGCCCAGGCCGTTCATGACCTGCGGCAGATCGTCGCGGCCGCGATAGATGCGCAACCCGGGACGGGAGACGCGCTCGAGAAGCTCGATCACCGGGCGCCCGGCATAGTACTTCAGGCCGATGCGCAGCTCGAGGTGCGCGTTGCCGGGATCGCCGACGACCCGGAAGCCATCGATATACCCTTCATCGCGCAACACTTCGGCGATGGCCACCTTCAGCTTCGAAGACGGCATCGTCACTTCGTTCTTCTCGACACGCTGCGCATTGCGAATGCGCGTCAGCATGTCGGAAATCGGATCGCTCATGCTCATGGATTGGGTCCTTGCCTTACCAGCTCGCCTTGATCAGGCCGGGGATGTCGCCACGCATCGCGGCCTCGCGCAGCTTGCTGCGGCCGAGCCCGAACTTGCGGAAATTGCCGCGCGGGCGGCCGGTCAGATTGCAGCGGTTGCGCAGGCGCGTCGGGCTGGCATTCCGCGGAAGGGCCTGCAACTGCTGCTGCGCCTGCAGACGATCCTCCATCGACAGCGTCTGATCACAGAACGCCGCCTTCAGCGCAGCGCGCTTGGCCGCATACTTCTTGACCAAGGCAGCGCGCTTGGCTTCACGATTCATGAGGGATAGCTTTGCCACCGTACACCTCGCTCAATTGCGGAACGGGAAGCGGAATCCCGAGAGAAGCGCCTTGGCTTCCTCGTCGGTCTTCGCCGTCGTCGTGATGCAAATGTTCATTCCCCGGAGCTTGTCGATCTTGTCGTATTCGATCTCGGGAAAAATGATCTGCTCTTTCAGGCCGATGCTGTAATTGCCGCGGCCATCGAACGCGCGCCCGGAAACGCCGCGGAAATCGCGCATGCGGGGGAACGCAACCGTGATCAGGCGATCCAGGAATTCATACATCCGCTCGCCGCGCAGGGTCACCATGCAGCCGATCGGCAGGCCTTCCCGCACCTTGAAGTTGGCAATCGCCTTGCGGGTCTTGGTGACGACGGGCTTCTGCCCTGCGATCCGGGTCATGTCGGCGACCGCAGCATCGATGTTTTTCTTGTCGTTGACCGCCTCGCCAACGCCCATGTTGAGCGTGATCTTGGTGATCCGCGGCGCCTGCATCACAGTCTTGTAGCCGAATTGCTTCATCAGCTCGGGCACGACGGTGTCGCGATATTGGTCCTGCAAACGGGTCATGCTTTCTTCCTCCGGACCTTAGCTCGCGGCCCCGACCGGCTGTCCGCTGCGCTTGAACACGCGCCGCTTCCGGCCGTCGACGACCTTGATTCCGACCCGCTCGCCCTTGCCGGTGGCGGGGTTGTAGACCATGACATTGGACTGGTCGATCGGCATCGTCTGCTCGGAGATGCCGCCGTTGGTCCCCTTCATCGGGTTCGGGCGAACATGCTTCTTCACGACGTTCACGCCCTCGACCCGGACATGGGTCGCGTCCACGCGTTCGACCACCGTGCCGCGCTTGCCCTTGTCGCGGCCCGCGATCACGACGACTTCGTCACCTTTGCGAATGCGTTGCATCCGAACACTCCTTACAGCACTTCGGGGGCGAGCGAGACGATCTTCATGAACCGCTCGGTCCGCAGCTCGCGCGTCACCGGCCCGAAAATCCGGGTCCCGATCGGCTCGAGCTTGTTGTTGAGCAACACGGCGGCGTTCTTGTCGAACTTGATCGCCGAGCCGTCGCCCCGGCGCAGGCCGCTGGCCGTCCGCACCACGACGGCGCTATAGACCTCGCCCTTCTTGACGCGACCACGCGGCGCGGCGTCCTTCACCGTGACCTTGATGACATCGCCGATATTCGCGTAGCGGCGCTTTGAGCCGCCGAGCACCTTGATACACATCACCGCTCGTGCGCCGGTGTTGTCGGCGACGTCGAGCATCGTCTGCATTTGGATCATTTTTTGTCCCAACTTTTCCCGCCGACCCCAGGCCGCGCAGCGCGGCTTTGGGTACGGCGGTCAGTCTTGGTCCCGTCCGGGGAGAAATTGGTCGCCCGATTCCTCAAGCGAGCCCAGGATTGTAATCGGAATTTCGGGAAATATGCAAACCGGCGTGGGAGGAGGAGGACGGCGCGGTCACCCGGCGGGGTTTTCGAAGCGGTATACGGCCACCGTCGCCCGCAGATCCCGGAAGAAACGCACCGGCCGACCACGGGCGAGCAGCGCGCGGTCGGTGATGCGCAGTCCGAGCCGGGCGGCGAGGACCTCGAAGTCCTTGGGGGTGCAGAGATGGATGTTCGGGGTGTCGTACCACTGATAAGGAATTTCCGGGGTGACGGGCATCCGGCCGCCGAGGAGGGACACGGCATGGCGCCAGTGGCCGAAGTTCGGAAAACTCACGATGCCGCGCCGCCCGACGCGACCCATTTCGCGCAGGATCGCCTCGACATGGTGCATCGCCTGCAGGGTCTGCGACAGCACAACCGTCTCGAACATGTCGTCGGCGAACATGCGCAGGCCGGACTCCAGGTCCGCCTGGATGACGTTGACGCCCCGGCGTGCGCAAGCCAGCACCGACTCGTCGGCGATCTCGACACCGTAGCCATGGCAGCGACGCGCCGCGCGCAGGTGTTCGAGCAGGGTGCCGTCGCCGCAACCCAGGTCGAGCACACGGGTGCCGTCGCCGATCCACTGCGCGATGAGCGCAAGATCCTGGCGCAACATCAGGCAGCCTCCTGCGCGATGCGCTGAAAATACGCCGCGACGAGCCCGTGGTAGCGGGAATCCGCGAGCAGGAACGCGTCATGCCCGTGCGGCGCGTCGATCTCCGAGCAAACCACGTCGCGCCCGTTGGCGATCAGCGCCGAGGCGATCTCGCGGGTGCGTTCGGGCGCGAAGCGCCAATCCGTGGTGAAGGAGACCAGGAGAAACTTCGCGATCGCCGGCGCCAGCGCCCGCACGAGATCGCCGCCGTGCTCGCGCGCGGGGTCGAAATAGTCCAGCGCGCGCGTGATCAGGAGATAGGTGTTCGCGTCGAAATACTCCGAGAACTTGTCCCCCTGATACCGCAGGTAGGACTCGACTTCGAACTCGGCGCCATAGCCGAAGCTGTAATCGCCGCTGCGCAGGCTGCGGCCGAAGCGTTCGGTCATGTCGTCACCCGACAGATAGGTGATGTGGCCGAGCATGCGCGCCACACGCAAGCCGCGCTTGGGCACGACCCCGTGAGCATAGAAGTCGCCGTCGTGGAAATCGGGGTCGCTGCGGATCGCGGTGCGCGCGACGTCGTTGAAGGCGATGTTCTGCGCGGACAGACGCGGCGTGGTGGCGACGGCCACGCAGTGCCGGAGACGCTGCGGGTAGCGGATCGCCCAGGACAGCGCCTGCATGCCGCCCAGCGACCCCCCCAGGACCGCCGCGAACCGCTCGATGCCCAGGGCATCAGCGAGTCGCGCCTGGGAATCCACCCAGTCCTCGACCGTGACGAGGGGAAACGATGCGCCATACGGCTTGCCGGTGGCCGGATCGGTAGACATCGGTCCGGTCGAACCGAAACAGGATCCCAGGTTGTTCACGCCGATCACGAAAAACCGCCGCGTATCGACCGGCTTTCCCGGGCCCACCATGTTGTCCCACCAGCCGGTGCTGCGCGCCACGCCGGCGTAGGTCCCGGCGACATGGTGGGACGCATTGAGGGCGTGGCAGACCAGGACCGCGTTGTCCCGCGCGGCATTCAGGGTGCCGTAGGTCTCGTAGCGCAATTCGTACTGCGCAATCTGCGCGCCGCTGGCCAGCGGCAGCGGCGCGTCGAAGCGCATGGTCTGGGACTCGACAACGCCGACGGAACGCGCGTCGACAGGCGATTCGACGGTCATTTCGTCCCCTTCCGCGCGGCCCTGTCCGCACGCTGCAAGGCCGAACGGATCTCGACCGGATCGTGCATGCGGGCAACGCGCGCGGCCAGTCGGGCCGCCGCCTTCGTATCCACCTCGAACAGGCGCTGCTTGATCGGCAGGATCTGCGCCGGACTCATCGAAAACCGTCGCAGCCCCATGCCCAGCAACAATTCCGACGCGGCGCCGTCTCCGGCCATTTCGCCGCAGACGGAGACCGGCAAACCGGCCTTTTCCCCGTTGCGGATGGTGTGGTGAATCAACTGAAGCACGGCGGGATGCAAAGGTTCGTAGAGATAGGCTACTGAACTGTCGGTACGGTCGATCGCGAGGGTGTATTGAATCAGATCGTTCGTTCCCAGCGACAGGAATCGCAAGCGACGGACGAAGGGGCCGAGATTCAGCGCGGCGCCCGGGACCTCGATCATGCCGCCGATTTCGATGCCGGCGTCGAACTTCTGCCGACGATCCTTGAGCTGCTCCTGGGCGCGGGCGACGAACGCGATGGCCTGATCGATTTCGTGCAGATGCGCAAGCATGGGCACCAGCAGGCGCACGATGCCGTGCTCGGACGCCCGCAGAATCGCCCGCAGCTGCGTCAGAAACAGATCCGGATAGGCGAGACAATACCGGATCGCCCGGAGGCCGAGGGCCGGGTTGGGTTGCGGCCCGGAGCCGTCGCCGTCGCGCACCCCCGCCACGCCGGGATGCGCGCCGGGGTTGAGCACCTTGTCGGCGCCGACGTCGAGCGTGCGAATGACCACGGGCTTGCCCTTCATGGTCCGCGCCACCTTCGCATAGGCCTCGTACTGCTCGTCCTCCGAGGGAAGGTCGTCGCGGTTCATGAACAGGAACTCGGTGCGAAACAGGCCGACGCCGTCCGCCCCCGCCTCGACGGCATCGCGGGCATCGCCGGGCAGCTCGATGTTCGCCAGCAGTTCCACCGGGACGCCGTCCCGGGTCTGGGCCAACCTGCCGCGCAGTTTCCGCAATCCGGCACGCTGCTGGGTCGTCGCGCGGATCTGCCGCCGGCTTTCCGCGAGGATTTCCGCATCGGGACGGAGATATACCCGGCCCGAATCCGAGTCGACGATCAGGCGGTCGCCCTCGGCGATCGCCTCCCGTACGCCGGCAATACCGACCACCGCGGGGATTCCCAGGCTGCGCGCAAGAATCGTGGTGTGCGAAGTGGGCCCGCCGATCTCCGTCAGAAACCCCGCAAATGCAACCCCCGAATGCTCCCGGAAATGGAGGACGTCCGCCGGCGAAAGATCGTGGGCCACCAGGATCGTCGCCTCGCCCGTTTCGGCATCCTTGGGCAACGGCACCCGCGCGGATCGCCCGCCGGCCAGCCGGCGCAAAACCCGCTCGACCACCTGCCGCACGTCCTGCGATCGGCTGCGGAAATACTCATCGTCGATCGCCTCGAACTGGCGGCAGACCTCCTCCAACTGGATGGTCAACGCCCATTCCGCATTGATGTGACGGCTGCGCACCAGATCCCGTGGCGCATCGCACAAGAGCGAGTCGTCCAGAATCATCCGATGGAGATCGAGAAACGCCCCCACCTCGGCGGGAGCGGTCTCCGCGACGTCGGCACGCAGTTCCTCGATCTCGGCGCGCACCAGGGAAAACGCGTTGTTGAGCCGGGCGACTTCGTGCAACACGGCGTCCGGCGCGATGTGGTACTGGGGAATCTCGAATTCGCTCGGCGCGAGCAGGTGCGCGCGGCCGATCGCGATGCCGCAGGCAACGCCGTAGCCGCCGAGTTGCTGGACCAACGAAGGCACGCGCTCCACGCTTTCCCCGTACCCGCTAGCGGACCGCGGCGGCGATCTCACCGAACCCGCCCTCGATGAGGTCGCCGAGCGCCCGCACCGCCTCTTCCGCGTCGGGGCCGGTGGCATCCACCGTCACGACCGCGCCGGGTCCCGCAGCGAGCATCATCACGCCCATGATCGATTTCGCATTGACCCGCCGACCCTCCTTGGCGATGAACACCTCGCTCTGGAAGCGGGACGCCACCTGGGTCAACTGCGCCGAGGGCCGGGCGTGCATTCCGAGCTGGTTGCGGATGGTGAACGACTGGGAGATCACGCGGCCCCTCCTTCGCCGCGTTCCGGTGCGGGAGCCGCCACCCGCTGCGCGCCCTGCACCGCGCCACGCAATGCCTTTTCCACAACATCCTCCAGATCCGATGCGCTGTAGCAAAGCGCACGCAGCAGCATCGGCATGCTTGCTCCCGAGACTACCGCAACCCGACCGGGCTCCACGAGCGATGCCGCAACATTCCCGGGGGTTGCGCCGAGCAGATCCGTGATCACCAGGACGCCGTCGCCCCGATCCGCCTCTGCGAGCCGCGCGCGCGCCTGCGCCGTGGCGACGCCGATGTCGGCGTCGGGCGCCACGTCCAGCGCGATGAGTCGCCGCGACGCGGCGCAGGGGTCGCGGCTATAGACGTGGCGCGACGCGCTCACGAGCGCGGAGGCCAACGGCGCATGGGCGATGACGAGGATTCCCGGCATGCGATGGTTCACTCGCCCTTGCGCATCGCAGGGGCGGGGGGAATGCCGATGCGCCGCTCCAGTTCCTCGACGAACATCGCCGCGACCGAAAAACCGGTCTGGGATTCGATCTCGACGAAGCAGGTTGGACTCGTCACGTTGATCTCGGTGACGAAATCGCCAATCACGTCCAGTCCCACCAATAGAAGGCCTCGTCCGGCGAGCACCGGCCCGATGTGCTCCGCAATCTGCCGATCCCGGGCGCTGAGCGGCTGTGCGCGGCCGGTTCCGCCGGCGGCGAGGTTGCCGCGGGCATCGCCCGGCTTCGGGATCCGCGCCAAGGCGAACGGCGCCGGCGCCCCGCCCACCAGCAGGATCCGCTTGTCCCCCTGGGCGATTTCCGGCACGAAACGCTGCGCCATGACGGTCCGGGTCCCGAGGCGGGTCATGGTTTCGAGGATTGCGTTGGTGTTCGGGTCTCCGGCGTCGATCCGGAACACGCCCGCACCGCCCATGCCATCGAGAGGCTTGACGACGATGCTCCCCTGCTCCTCGCGAAAGCGCAGGATGCGGGCGGGATCGCCGCTCACCAGCGTGGGCGGGATGAAGTCCGCAAATTCGGTGATCGCCAGCTTTTCGTTGTGATCCCGCAGGGCGCGCGGATCGTTGAAGACGCGCGCCGGCCGGGAGGCCCGCACCGCCGCCTCCAACAGGTGGGTGGCATAGAGATATTCGAGGTCGAAGGGCGGGTCCTTGCGCATCAACACCGCGTCGAACTCCGCCAACGCCCGCGACGCCGTTTCCCGCACCGCAAACCAGGGCGCTCCCCCCGTGCCATCGGGCAGCGCAATGCGGCGGGCGGATTCGGCGCGGACCACCCCCCCCTCCCACGCCAGGCTGCGGGGCGTGCACGTCCAGACCGCGTGCCCGCGGCGCTGCAGTTCGCGCATCATGGCGATGCTCGAATCCTTGGCCGGCTTGAGCGCCTCCAGGGGATCGACGACGAACAGGAACGTCATGCCGCCGTCCGCTCCAGCTCCCGCGACGCGGCGAGCAAGGCAAGGCGCCCGATCACCCCGTACACATAGAAACGATTGAGGGCACAGGCGCCCGGCGCCGCGTGGGTGTCGGGCAGATTGCAGCTGCCGTCGAACGGCAGGGGGACGAAATGCATCCCCGGCGCATTGAGGTTCTCGTCGACGCCGCGCTCGGGATGCACGCGGTGAAACCCGCCGACCACGTAGCGGTCGATCATGTAGACGACCGGCTCGGCAACCCCCTGCGAGACGGTCTCGTAGGAGGGAACGCCTTCCTGCACGATCACCTCGGTAACCCGCAACCCTTCCTTGACCACTGCCATCTTGTTGCGCTGCTTGCGATTCAGGGATTCGACTTCCGAGGCATCGCGCACCGTCATGATTCCCATGCCATAAGTCCCGGCGTCGGCCTTGACGATGACGAACGGGTCCTGCCGGATGCCATGCTCCCGGTATTTGTCGCGGATCGCCGCGAGCAGGCGGTCGACCTGTTGCGCCAGGCACTCGGCCCCGGAACCCTCGCGAAAATCGATCTCCCCGCATCGTGCGAACAGCGGGTTCACCACCCACGGATCGATGCCGACCAGCTGGGCGAATTCCGCCGCCACCTCGTCGTAGCACGCGAAGTGCTGCGACTTCCGGCGCACCGACCACCCGGCATGCAGCGGCGGCAGCAGGACCTGCGCAGGGTCGAGACCACGCAAGACGGCCGGCGTTCCCGCCGAAAGGTCATTGTTGAGCAGAACGATGCACGGGTCGAACCCAGCCACCCCCAGCCGCGCTCCGCGGCGTTCCAGCGGCTCGATCCGCAAGGCATCGCCGCCGGGCAGGCTGATGGTGGTCTCGGCCACGATTTCGTCGGCCAGGCTGGCGATCCGCACCTCCAGTCCGGCCGATTCGAGAATGCGCGCCAAGCGCGCGACGTTCTGGAGATAGTAGACGTTGCGGGTATGCCGCTCCGGGATCAGCAGCAGTTTGCGCGCTTCCGGGCAGGTGTGTTCGATCGCAAACTGCGCCGCCTGGACTGCCGAGGGCAGCGCTTCGTCGGCCAGGTTGTTGAACCCCCCGGGAAACAGGTTGGTATCGACCGGAGCCAGCTTGAACCCCGCGTTGCGCAGATCCACGGAGGCGTAGAAGGGCGGTGTGTGCTCGTGCCACTGGTGGCGAAACCAATGCTCGATCGCCGGCATGCCGTCGAGGATGCGCTGCTCGAACTCCAGGGCCGGGCCGGCGACAACCACCGGGTCAGCGGGGCTGAACAAAGGGAGTACTCCTTGGGAGAGGGATCCGTCGGATTCTATTCCAGGGGCGAAAAACCGCGCCGGACACCGGGCCGGAAACGCGGCCTGCGCGCACGAAGCTGAACATTCCATAAGAAACGGAGCGGCCCGCTGCGAAAAACGCAACATCCCTCAACCAGAGGCGGAAATGAGATTGCATAGCGTTTGCAAATGCGGCACGCTTTCTCCTGCGGCGAGGTCCCTGCCGGTTTCCCGGACCCCGCCGAGCCGCAGCGCCTCGGCACCCCGCGGGCGCATCCATCCGCTCCGTTCGTTCCGCAAGGAAGAGACCATGCTACCGGACCTCGTGCAGCACTTGGCAGACTTGACCGTATTCGCGGCACTCGGCGCCGCTGCGGGCACCGCCTTCCCCCTCGCCTTGGTGGGGCGGCGCACCATGCGCTACGCAGGGCACTACCTGCCCGAAAGAACCCAGAAAAAGCGCCAGTTCGCCTTGTGGAGCTTGATCGCCGCCTGCGCCGCGATTCCGTGGGTCGCTCTGGCGCTTGGGCAATGGTTCGAGGGTGCGGACATTCGACAGGCCCACGGGATCGCCATGACGGTGGCGGCGTTGGCGTCGATGACATACCTGGTCCGGCGCTGGCGCTTGTACGGCTGATCCGCCGGGCCGCGCAGCCGATCGGAATCTTTTGCTTTTCCCGATGGTTCGGGATTACCATAAACTCGTTAGAGCACCATCGAGCAACGGGGGGTCGCGGGCAGGTGCCGCGGGCCAAGTTCCGAGCGGGTGATTCAAGGCAGCGCACCCGCAGGGAGGCATCGGCCCCCTAGACCAACCGGGAACCATGCCCAACGCTGTCCACTATCTCCACGCAGTCGAGCGCGATCGTGCGCGAGCCGTTTTCCTGGCATGGAAGGCGCAATTCCCGGCGATGGGGGTGTTCGCACTGCTTCCGGAACCCGAGGCGCCGGCGGTCGCAACGCTGCAGTCCCTGGCGACCGAAGTGGACGTCCCGATTTTCGGCGGCATATTCCCGGCGCTGATCGTCGAGCGGGGATTCCGCAATTCCGGTTGCCTGCTGCTGCGCTTCGATGAAGCGCCATTCACGGTGTTTTCCGACCCGATCACGAACGACGGACAGCATGCCGCCATCGCGGAGCAGATCGGCGCGCAGATCGCCGCGCAAGTCGCGGCCACCGACGACGAGTGCACGCTCTTCATGCTGTTCGACGCGATGGTGCCGGTGATCGGCTCCATGCTCGACGCGCTGTACCTCGAGCTTGCCGACCGGGTGCACTACGCTGGCGCCAGCGCCGGCAGTGAATCGTTCCAGCCCATGCCCTGCCTGTTCGACCGTACCCGGTTTCTGGGCGACCGGGCGCTCTTTCTGCTGCTGCGCGATCACCATGGCGCCATCCTCGAGCATGGCTATTGCCTGCCGGAGCGCACCTACTTGGCGACCACGACCGAAGGCAACCGGATCACGCACATCGACTGGCGGCCGGCGTTCGACGTCTACTGCGAACTCGCGCAGACCCACTACGACGTGGCGATCACGCGCGACAACTTCTATCGGCACGCAGTCCACCTGCCGTTCGGCATCGTACGGGCGAACCACAACATCCTGGTGCGGATTCCCACCACGCTGCACGAGGACGGATCGATCGGCTGCGCGGGAGAGATTCCGCCCCACTCGATGCTGACCCTGCTCGGCGGCCCCGCCG
Source organism: Pseudomonadota bacterium (assembly GCA_021842465.1). Classification (GTDB taxonomy): domain Bacteria; phylum Pseudomonadota; class Gammaproteobacteria; order Burkholderiales; family Burkholderiaceae_F; genus GJ-E10. The sequence goes on along the minus strand of JAKBZN010000002.1, from coordinate 137,453 downwards.
TCGACACCCACGACACGGTCGATGCCCTGGTGGATCGCGTCTCCCGCATGAACGGCGACGTCGCGGGGCGCAACAAGCTGCTCTTTTACTGCGCCGGGCGCCGCCTCCATCTCGGCCTGTCGGAAGCCGAATCGGAGTTGTCGGAACTGCATCGCCGCAGCCGCTGCCGCGAAATCGCGGGCGCCCTGTCGCTGGGCGAGATCGGTGCATCAACCTTGTGGGGATATCCGCTGTTCCACAACGCCGCGCTCGTCGCCGCCCTCTGGTAGGAGCGGCCTCATGGCTACCGCGGCGGCGTCCATCGTCAATACCGATCATGTTCTTCCGGTTCTCTACGACCTGCTGCTGACGATCGGCGGCGAAACCAAGCTGCGGCCGCTGCTCGCGCGGGTTCTGCAGCGCCTGCTCTATCACACGTCGTTTCCCGTCGGCATCGCGCTCCTCGACCTGACCCACCTGCCCGGCGGATCGACGGCGCACCAGGGCCGGATCGCCGCGGTCGTCGGAGACTTTCGCCTGCGTGAGCGGGAGGGGCAGGCCCTGCGCATCCCCGCCGCCATGGCGGGAGGTGACGTCGTCCGCCAGGAGGACGGGGCGGCCCTGCTCGCCGAACTCGGACTCCCCCGCTACCGTTCATTCCTGGCACTCCCGCTCAACGGGACGGGCCTGCTGCTGCTCCTTGCGCCGGTCCTTCCGGAGACCCGTCTGCCGCTGGCCAGCATGTTCCGCCCGGTCCTGGCCCATCTGACCAACGCCGTGCGCCTGTGCCGGGAACGCGAAACACGCACCGCACACCTGATCGCCACGAACGTCAACCTCGAAGCGCAACGGCATCTACTGGCCAGCGTCTACGATTCGATGCAGATCGGCGTGCTCATCTCCGACGCATCCGGCACGATCGTCGCCGTCAATCCGGCGTTCACCCGCATCAGTGGGTATGCGGGCGACGAAGTGATCGGCGCCAATCCGCGGATTCTGTCTTCGGGGCGCCAGGACCCGGCGTTCTATGCCGCGTTCTGGCGGTCACTCACCCAGCAGGGACACTGGCAAGGGGAAATCTGGAACCGGCGCAAGAATGGCGACCTCTGCGCCGAATGGCTGTCGATCACCCGGGTGCGCCATGAGCGCAGCGGAGAGGTCCACTACGTCGCGATCTACTCCGACATCACGGAGCGCAAGGAGGCGCAACAGCGCATCGACCACCTCGCGCACTACGACCAATTGACCGGCCTGCCCAATCGCACCCTGCTCTATGACCGATTCCAGCGCGCCGCCGCCTATGCGGTGCGCCACGACGAGCAGATGGCAATGCTGTTCGTCGACCTCGACAATTTCAAGTACATCAACGACGTCTTCGGCCATTCCGTCGGTGACGCCCTGCTGGCCGAAGTTTCGCGCCGGCTGCGCGAGATGCTGCGGGAAACCGACATCCTGAGTCGCCTGGGCGGCGACGAGTTCGTCGCCATCCTGACGGAGGTCCACAGCGCGGACGCGGTCACCACCGTCAGCGAGGAACTGGTACGCGCGCTGCGCCAGCCGTTCCAGATCGATGGGCACACGTTCCATACCGGCAGCAGCATCGGAATCAGCCTGTACCCGGGAGACGGCGCCGACTTCGACACGCTGCTGCGTCATGCGGACATGGCGATGTATCACGCCAAGGCGGCGGGACGCGATACGTTCCGCTTTTTCACCCAATCGATGAACCGGGCGCTCGTCAAACGGCTCGATCTTGAGCAGCGCCTGCGCGCCGCGCTGTCCGAATGCGGCTTCCGCCTGCACTTCCAGCCGCAGATCCGGTTCTCCGACCACGGCGTGGAATCGATCGAAGCGCTGCTGCGCTGGCCGACGAACGGCGGACACCTGATCCCGCCGAACGAATTCATTCCCATCGCCGAAGAAAGCGGGCTCATCGTTCCGCTCGGGAAATGGGTGCTGCGGGAGGCCTGCCGCTGCGCGCAGCGCTGGCGCCAAGCCCAGGGACGCGACATCCCGGTTGCAGTGAATCTGTCCGCCGTGCAATTGCGTCGCGGCGACATCGTCGACACCGTGCGCAACGCGCTGGCGCAGAGCGGATTGCCTCCGCACTGTCTTGAACTCGAGTTCACCGAATCGATGTTCATCCGCGACGCCGAGCGCATGGAAGCGGTCTCGCGGGACCTCAAGGAAATGGGCGTCCGGCTGGCGCTCGACGACTTCGGAACCGGCCGCTCCAACATGGCGTCGCTCAAGCGCATGCAGTTCGACAAGCTGAAAATCGACCGCTCATTCGTGCGCGAGATCGCCGACAGCGCCGAATCGGCCGCGATCGTCCGCGCAATCGTCGAAATCGGCCGCAGCCTGCGCCTGCTCGTCACCGCGGAAGGCGTCGAAACCCAGGCCCAGGCGGATTTCCTGCACGGCATTGGCTGCGACTTCGCGCAGGGACACCTGTTCTCCCGGCCGCTGCCGGAGCAGGGCCTTTCGGCGCTGCTGACGGAACCCGGGCGGTCGCTGCACTGAGCACGGAACCCGGACCGGCGGTTCCTCAGTAGTTGTTTCCGCGCGCCAGCAGGATCGTCGCAATGCGCACGATGCCGTAGGTGATCCAGTCGAGCACGCGCTCGCCCCAGGATCGCTTCGAAAAGAGCAGCGCGTGCAACTGGTGCGATCCGGTCTGAATTGCCGTCTCGAGCAGGTTCCGCAGCGCGCCCGCGAACGCGTGGTCGCGCACCAGCACGTTGGCCTCCCGGGCCAGCAGCAGGCTCAACGGGTCGATGTTGCTCGACCCGACGGTTGCCCAGTCGTCGTCGACGACGGCGACCTTCGCATGCAGATAGCTGTCGCGATACTCGAAGATTTCGATCCCCGCATCGAGCAACTGGCCATAGAGCGCACGTTGCGCGTAATGCTGGATGAGGTACTCGATCCGGCCTTGCAGCAGCAGGCGGACGCGCACCCCACGGCGGGCGGCGCGGACCAGCGCACGGCGGAACCGCCGGCCCGGCAGGAAATATGCGTTTGCCACCAGGATCTCGTGCCGCGCCGACCGGATGGCAGCGAGGTAACTGCGCTCGATCGTGTGCCGGTTGCGCAGGCTGTCGCGCAGAAGGAACGCGGCGCGCACGCCGCCCGGTTCGGGCGGCGATGGGCGCGGCCGATGCGGCGGCGGACCGGACCGTTCGCGCAGGCTGGCGACGCCGATCGACCACCACAGGCGATGCACCGCGTGCGCCACTGCCGCGACGATCGGTCCCTCGCATTGCACCGCGATATCGAGACGCGGGCCGATTCGATCGCCGTCATGCTCGTCGCGCTCCGGATCGTCGTTGACGTTGATTCCGCCGACAAAGGCAATCCGGTCGTCGATCACGACGATCTTGCGATGGAGACGCCGGAACATGTGGCGCCGCGGACGCCACCAATGCGCCGGTCGGTAGATCCGTACGACGACGCCCAGTGGAGCCAAGCGGCGGACCAACCGCTGCGCGAAATCGCCGCCACCATAGCCGTCGATGAGGACGCGAACCCGCACCCCTCGGGCGGCCGCCGCAATCAGCGCGTCGATCACCCGGCGACCGACCCGATCGTCGGCGAAAATATAGGTTTCGAGATTCACCGAATGCCGTGCGCTCGCAATCGCTTCGAGCAGCGCCTCGGAATACGGACCGGCCGACGCGAACAGGCGCAAGCGGTTGCCATCGCGCAGCCGCGGCCTGGCCAGCGGCTCGAACTTTCCTTCCAGAACCGCGGCGATCAGGCCCGAAGTCGGCCGCGGCGAAGACGCACCGCTCACGACCACTCCAGATCCGCAATCAAGGGCGCGTGATCGGAGCAGCGCGCCCACGACACGCCGCGCGGCACGCGCGCAGCAAGCGCCCGGAACCCACGGACGTAGATCCGATCAAGGGTAAGCCACGGCGAAAAACTCGGAAAGGTGCGCGCCACGCGAGGTTGCCGGTGCGGCGGCAACATCCGCTCCGCCCAGGCAGATGGCGGAATCGCCTCCGCCGCCTCCTCCAATCCCAACCGGGCGCGCAAGCGCTCGTCGACCCGGCGCCGCCAATCGTTGAAATCTCCGCCGAGGATGAGCGGGGCATCCGGCGGGATCTCGCGCTCGATGAAAGCGGCCAGCCAGTCGGCCTGCCGCAACCGGCTCGCCTGGATCAAGCCGAGGTGGGCGCAAAGCAGATGGATTCCGCAGTCCGGGGTGTCCGGACAGTGCACCACCGCGTGCAGCACTCCGCGCCGCTCCAGGACATGATCCGAGATGTCGTGATTGACGTAGCGCTCGATGGGAAACCGCGACAGGATCGCGTTGCCGTGATGGCCCTGGGGATACACGGCGTTGACGCCGTATGCCCGGTACAGATACCCGCTCGAAGCCAGGACGTCGAGCTGGGCGGCGGCGCCGCGATCGCTGCGCTCCTGCACCTCCTGGAGAAACAGGATGTCCGCGTCGATCCGGTGCAAGGCCAGGCGCAGCTCGTTCAGCCGGGAACGGCGGCGGAACGAGGTCACCCCCTTGTGGATGTTGTAGGTCGCGATGCGCAGCCGCGACGGCTTCACGGTACGACGGCGGCCAAGATCACTGCACGACGACGGGATTGCGCAACCGGATGTGCAGTTCGCGCAACTGCTTTTCATCGACTTCCGACGGTGCCTGGGTAAGCAGGCACTGCGCCCGCTGCGTCTTGGGAAAGGCGATCACGTCGCGAATCGACTCCGCGCCAGCCATCATGGTCACGATCCGGTCCAGGCCGAAGGCCATGCCACCGTGGGGCGGCGCACCATATTGCAGGGCGTCGAGCAGGAACCCGAACTTGGCGCGCGCATCCTCGGGGCCGATCTTGAGTGCCCGGAACACCTTGCTCTGCACCTCTTCGCGATGAATCCGGACCGAACCGCCGCCGATCTCCCAGCCGTTGAGTGCGAGGTCGTAGGCCTTGGCCACGCAGCGCCCGGGGTCGGCCTCGAGGAAATTCTCATGGCCATCCTTGGGCGCGGTGAACGGATGGTGGGCGGCAACCCAGCGCTGCTCCTCGTCGTCGAACTCGAACATGGGGAAATCGACCACCCATAGCGGGCGCCACCCCTCCTCCAACAACCCATTGCCGCGGCCGAACTCCGAATGGCCGATGCGCACGCGCAAGGCGCCCAGGCTGGCCGCGACGACCTTGGCCCGATCCGCGCCGAAGAACAGCAGGTCGCCGTCCTGCGCACCCGTGCGCTCGAGAATGGCCTGGAGCGCGGCGTCATGCAGGCTCTTGACGATCGGCGACTGCAATCCGTCACGCCCCTTCGCGCGCTCGTTCACCTTGATGTAGGCCAGACCCTTGGCGCCGTGGATCGCGACGAACTGGGTGTATGCGTCGATTTCCGAGCGCGGCATCGCGGCGCCGCCCGGCACGCGCAAGGCGGCGACCCGCCCGTCGGCAAGCTCCGTCACCGCCCGGAAGATCTTGAACTCGACGTCGCGCATGCAGTCCGTGAGTTCGGTGAGCTCCATCCGCACGCGCAGATCCGGCTTGTCCGAGCCATACCGCGACATCGCTTCGGCATGGGTGATGACCGGGAACGGATCCGGCAACGCCACCTCCATGGCCTCGCGAAACATCTCGCGAACCATGCTTTCCATCAGCGCGCGGATGTCCATCTCGCCCAGAAAGGACGTTTCGATGTCGATCTGCGTGAACTCCGGCTGTCGATCGGCGCGCAGATCCTCGTCGCGGAAACATTTGACGATCTGGTAGTAGCGGTCGTAGCCCGCAACCATGAGCAGCTGCTTGAACAGCTGCGGCGATTGCGGCAACGCGAAGAACATGCCGTCATGGACGCGCGAGGGAACGAGATAGTCCCGCGCGCCCTCGGGCGTGCTCCTGGTGAGCATCGGTGTTTCGATGTCCAGGAATCCGTGGGCGTCGAGGAATCGCCGCGCCGCCATGGCGACACGGTAGCGCAAACGCAGATTCTTCTGCATCGCCGGCCGGCGCAGGTCGAGGACGCGGTGCGTGAGCCGGGTGGTCTCCGAAAGGTCGTCGTCGTCGAGTTGGAACGGCGGCGTGATCGACGCATTGAGCACCTCGAGCGATGCGCACAGCACCTCGATCTCCCCCGATGCCAGGCCGGGATTGACGGTGCCCTCGGGGCGGGGGCGGACGGTTCCGGTCAACCGGATGCAATACTCGCCGCGCAAGGATTCGGCGAGACGGAAGACGTCGGGCGACGCGGGATCGAACACCACCTGGACCAGCCCTTCGCGGTCGCGCAGATCGATGAAGATCACGCCGCCGTGATCGCGGCGGCGATGCACCCATCCGCACAGCGTCACCGTCTGCCCAATGAAACGCTTGTCCACCCGCCCGCAATATTCGGTACGCATAAAACGAAAACCTTCTCCGGATGTTGAAACTACGAGCCGGCACGCTCCCCGCTGTTCGGGGAGCTATCCGGCGGCGACACGACGCCCATCGAAATGACGAACTTGAGCGCCTCGTCGACGCTCATCTGCACATCGCGAACCTCGCTCGCCCGGACGATCAGGGTGTAGCCCGATGTCGGGTTCGGCGCCGTGGGAACATACACGGTGATCGAGTCCGGATCGATGTATGGGGAAATGCCCACGCTCGCCGCGCCGACCACGAACCCCACGGACCATTGTCCGCGCTGCGGAAACTCCACCAGCACCGCGCGGCGGAACGAGTGTCCATCCTGCGCGAGCAAGGTGTCGGAAACCTGTTTGACGCTGCGGTAGATGCTCGAGACGATCGGGATGCGCCCGAGGATCGCCTCCCACCACCGCACCACGCGCTGGCCGATGATGTTTGCCGCGAACACTCCCGTCAGCAGCACCACCAGGAACGTCAACACGACGCCCGAGCCCGGCACATCGTACCCCAGCCAGCGCTGCGGCCGCCACTGCGGCGGCAGCAGCAGCAGGGTGCTGTCCATGCTGGTCACGATCATGTGCAAGACCCAGATCGTGAGCGCAAGCGGAATCCAGATGAGCAGGCCGGTGACCAGGTATCGTTTCAGCATGTCCGGGCGTCCGGCGTTCCCGCGGGCGCCATGCAAAGCCCGGCTCCGGCCGCCGCCGCATCCGCGCGCGCGCAGCCGCCATCACGCCCGGGCAGGTCTCGTCGGGGCCGCACGCGGGCGTCCGGGAATCGCAAAGCGTCGCTTATTCAGCCGCCGGGCACGCCGGACACGCGCCGCCGCCGCACGGCGGCGCGGCCTTGGCGTCGTCCTTCGCCGGCTTGGACGCCCCTCCGCCCTTGAAATCCGTGGCGTACCAGCCGCTTCCCTTGAGCTGGAACCCCGCCGCCGTGAGCTGCTTGGCGAACGTCTCCGCGCCGCAGTGGGGGCAGACGTGCAACGGCTCGTCGGAAATCTTCTGCAGAACGTCCTGCTCGAACTGACAGGTGGAACACTTGTATGCGTATATCGGCATGGCAATCTCGCAAAAAACCGCAACTGCCTGAATTATAAGAAAACCGCCCGGCCGTGGCACGTGGCGCCGAACGGAGTCGCCCCCACCCCCGCCCGGACGGGCGGCGGCGCACCCTCAGACTTCGATCCGCGAACCGAGTTCCACGATCCGGTTGCGTGGAATCCGGAAAAACTCCGTCGCGTCGGCGGCGTTGCGGTGCAGCCAGACGAAGAGGCGGCGCTGCGCGCGCAGGTGCAGGTGCCCGGGCGCGACCGCCACCGTTTCCCGGGAAACGAAGAACGTGGTCCGCATCATCTCGAAGCCCTCGCCGTCCAGGCTGCACCGCGCCAGCGCCGCCGGCAGATCCGGGGATTCCATGAACCCATAGCGCAGGACGATGCGATGAAACCCGTTGCCCAGCGATGCCACCTCGGCCCGCTCGGTCGGCGGAACACGCGGCGTCTGCTCGGTGACGACGTGCAGGACGACGTTGCGCTCGTGAAGCGCCGAGTAGTGTTTGAGGCTGTGCAACAGCGCCAACGGCACCACGTCCGTACGGCGCGCGAGGTAGACCGCCGTCCCGGGAACGTGCGAAACGCCATGCACGGTCGCGATGAAGTCCTGCAACGGAATCGTCTCCCGCGCGGTCTGCCGCGTCACCGCGCGGCGACCCGACCGCCAGGACTGCATGACGAAGAAGATCATGCCTCCCGCCGCCAGCGGCACCCAGCCGCCATCGGCCACCTTGGTCATGTTCGCCACGACGAAGGAAAGGTCGACCGCGGCAAACGCGCCGGCGATCCCGATGACCACCACCCACGGCCATCCCCAGCGCTCGCGCATGACCCGAAAGATGAGAAAGGTGGTGAGCAGCATCGTGATCGCCACCGCGATGCCGTACGCCGCCGACAGCCGGTCCGACGAACCGAAGCCGAGGGTCAATCCCAGTGTGAACACCATCAGCAGCCAGTTCACCGCGCCGATGTAGATCTGGCCGTATCCGGTCTCCGAGGTGTGGGTGATGGCCAGCCGCGGGCACAGGTCGAGCTGGATCGCCTGCCGGGTCATCGAGTAGACGCCGCTGATGATCGCCTGGCTGGCGATGATCGTTGCCAGAGTCGCCAGCAGGACCATCGGGATCTGCCCCCAGGATGGGACGATCAGGAAGAACGGGTTGTCGTTCGGCTTCATGACGTGGCCGAGTGCAAGCGCCGTCTGACCGGAATAGTTGAGCAGCAATGCCGGAAATACGAATCCATACCAACCGACGCGCAAGGGCCGGGCACCGAAGTGACCCATGTCGGCATACAGTGCTTCCGCGCCCGTCGAACACAGGAACACCGAGCCGAGGATGGGAAGGCTGGCGCGGCCGTGATCCGCCAGGAACCGCAGTCCGAAACGGGGATCGAGCGCTACCAGCACGGACGGATGCCGGACCACGTGGACCAGGCCGAGGATGCCGATCACCGCAAACCACACGACCATGACCGGGCCGAACAGATTGCCGATGCTCGTCGTACCACGGCGCTGGATCGCGAACAAGGTGAACAACACCGCCACCGCCGCGGGCAAGACGTACGGCGCCAGTTTCGGCGCCGGGACCTTCAAGCCTTCGAGCGCGCTCAGCACCGAGATCGCCGGGGTGATCGCGCCATCTCCGTAGAGCATGGCCGCGCCGAGAATGCCGAGCGCAACCACGATCGGATGGTCGCGCCCCTTCATCGCGAGCTGGGCCATCAGCGCCAGAATCCCGCCCTCGCCGTCGTTGTCCGCGCGCATGATCAGCGCCGCATACTTGACCGAAACGATGATGATCAGCGTCCAGACGATCAAGGACAAAGCGCCCAAGGCAACCTCGGGCCCTCCCCCGCCAGCCGAGCCGTACGTCGTCTGCAGGGTGTACAAGGGACTGGTGCCGATATCGCCGTAGACCACCCCCAGCGCACCCAGCACCAGCGATGACTGCTTGACCTGGGGAATCGCCCGATCGGATGAATCACTCATCCCATCTCCCTACGCGAGGAAAGGGGGCGAGTGTAAGCCGGTACTATCCGTCCGGCTCGACCCACGGGGAACGGAAAACAACAGTTTTTCCCATCTCGCACCAAGATGGTGCGTCGCATTGCAAGGGAATCACGTCAGGGAGATGCCATTGGAAACGACTGGAATCACGCCCGAAGGCCGGCAGCAGCGGTACAGCGCCGCGCTCGGCGTCGCCGAGGAGCGGGAATTCGTACCCTTCCTGCAGGAGCTGGTCGCTTGCGCGTTCGACGTCATCCGACCGCTGTTCCTGACGGGAATTGACGTGCAGGACAAAGCGGACGCCTCGCCCGTCACGGCCGCGGATCGCGGCGCGGAAGCGGCGCTACGGGAACGGATCCTTGCCCGCTATCCGGAACACGGCATCCTGGGCGAGGAATTCGGCGTGCGGGAGGGCGGCCGCTATCGATGGATTCTCGATCCGGTGGATGGAACCAAGGCGTTTGTGAGCAATTGCTTTCTCTTCGGAACCCTGATTGCCTTGGAACGGGACGATGGCTGCGGATACCGACCGATCCTGGGGTGCATCGCCCATGCCGCCGCGGGAGTCTCCCTCATCGGCCGGGGCACCCGCACGACGCTGCATCTTGCGGACGGCACGGAACGGGAAGCGCGCGTGCGCGCGCCGCGCCCGCTGGCGCAGGCCACCGTGCTGATGACCTCGCTCCCCGGTTCGAGCGAGCAAGGTTCGGGAGAGTCCCTGGGCCGAATCGCCGGCCGCGCGAAGCTGGCGCGCACCTGGGGCGATTGCTTCGGCTATTTTTCCCTGGCAACGGGCGGGGCCGACGTCATGCTCGACCCCGTTCTCTCTTACTGGGATATCGCCGCGCTCGTTCCGGTCGTCGAAGGAGCGGGAGGATGCATCACCAGCTGGAACGGCGGTGATCCGCTCGCGGAACCCTCGGCGATCGCGACGACCGGGGCGGCACTGCATGCGGAGGTGCTGGCGGCGATATCCTAAAACGGTTGTGCACACAAGACGCAAGCATGCACTCCGCCTTGTTGGCGCATAACCTTATGATTTTGATGTTGATTTGTAAATACGATTCCGGTTATTTTCTACTTTGTTAAATCTTTTAGTCGATAAAGCGGCGTTTCCAATGCCTTCCATGCTCGCTTTCTCGACATTTTCCGGCGCTTATCCGAAAGTGGCTCCGGCGAGGGGCCGCAGCGGCAGCGACCAGGTCGATGACAAGGCCTCGGCCTGCTGCAGCACCGTTTGTACAGCGGTGTCCTGAAGGTCAGGCGGGTAGCCATACTTCCGCAGGATGCGCTTCACCAGCACGCGCATCCTGGCGCGGGCCGACTCACGATGCGCCCAGTCCACCGAGACGTTTTCGCGCAGGCTCACGAGCAGCTCGTGTGCAATCAGCCGGAGCTTGTCGTCACCCATCATCTGCACCGCGCTTTCGTTTTCGGCCAACGCGTCGTAGAAGGCAATCTCCTCGTCGGACAGCCCGGACTCTTCACCGCGCTGTCGGGCCGCACGGATGTCCTTGGCCAGTTGGATCAGTTCCTGCAGTACCTCGGCGGTGGTGATGGCGTTGGCGTGGTAGCGCGCCACGGCGTCCTCCAAGCGTTCGGAGAAGGCCTTGGTCTGCACCACGTTGGCCTTGCTGCGCGAGCGAATGCCGTCGTTGATCAGCTTGCGCAAGGCTTCCAGCGCAAGGTTCTTGCGGTCCATCTGCTGGACTTCGGCGAGAAACTCGTCAGACAAGATGGAGATGTCCGGGCTCTTGATGCCCGCAGCCGCCATGATGTCCACGATCTCGGTCGAGATCACCGCACGGCTGACAATCTGCTGGATCGCCAGTTCGCGCCCGTGCTGGGCCACGCCGGAGCCGGTGCTGCTCTTGACCAGCGCGGCACGGATCGCCTGGAAGAAGCCAACTTCCTCCCGAATTTCGCGGGCCTCGTCGGAAGCGGATGCCAAGGCGAACGCCTTGGACAGCGCCAACACCGCATCCCGGTACCGGCGATGGGCGGTTCTCTTGCCTTCCGCTGTCTTTTCCTTCGCCGCCAGCTTCTGCTGCAGATCGAGAATCCACTCGATGGCTCCCGCCATCATGGCCAAACGCTCTTGCGGGGTCCCGTTCATCGCGGATGCGTAGTCGTAGCCGTGGCACATGTCCCGCACGACCTCGTACTTCTCCATCATCACCGCGATGGCCTGCGCTTCGTCGACGCCGGTGTTGGCCTGGTCGTTCTTTGAGTACTGCTGCAGGGCCGACTTCAGGTTTTGCGCGATGCCGATGTAGTCCACGATCAGGCCGGCCGGCTTGTCCCGGAACACGCGGTTCACGCGCGCAATCGCCTGCATCAGCCCGTGGCCCTGCATCGGCTTGTCTACGTACATCGTGTGCATGCACGGAGCGTCAAAGCCGGTGAGCCACATATCCCGAACGATCACCAGCTTGAGCGAGTCGTTCGGATCACGAGCACGCTTGGCCAGCAGATCACGCCGCGCCTTGTTGCCGATGTGCTGCTGCCACTCCTGCGGGTCGCTCGCCGCCCCCGTCATCACGATCTTGACCACGCCCGCTTTGTCATCGGCGCTGTGCCAATCCGGGCGCAGCTTGACGATCTCGTTGTAGAGCTTCACGCAAATGCTGCGGCTCATGCACACCACCATCGCTTTGCCATCGAGGGCAGCCACGCGATCCTCAAAGTGGGCGACCATGTCCTTGGCCACCAACGCCAGGCGCTTGTCGCTGCCGACCAGGGCTTCGACGGTTGACCACTTCTTCTTGAAGCGCTCTTGGTCAGCCTCGGAATCTTCCTCGGTCAGTTCGTTGACCTCGGCGTCAATCTTCGGCTTCTCGTCCTCGTTGAGTTCGATGCGTGCCAGCCGCGATTCGTAATAGATCGGCACCGTCGCACCATCCTCGACGGCGCGGCTGATGTCATAGACATCGATGTAATTGCCGAACACCGCCGGGGTGTTGACGTCGTCCGCCTCGATGGGCGTGCCGGTAAAGCCGATGAAGGATGCGTTCGGCAGGGCATCACGCATGTACTTTGCGAAGCCATAGGAAATCTCGCCGGTCTTCGCGTCCACCTTGGCCTTGAAGCCGTATTGGCTGCGATGCGCTTCATCCGCGATGACGACCACGTTGCGTCGTGTGGTAAGCGGCTCGGCGATCTCGCCAAACTTCTGCAGGGTCGTGAATATCACGCCACCCGATGCGCGGTTCAAGACCTTCTGCAGATCTTCGCGGCTCTCGGCCTGCACCGGCGTCTGCCGGATCAGATCGCGGCACATCGAGAACGTCGAGAAAAGCTGATCGTCCAGATCGTTGCGGTCGGTCAACACCACCAGCGTCGGATTGGCCATTTCCGGGTGCTTAACGAGCTGTCCGGCGTAAAACGCCATCAGCAGACTTTTGCCGGAGCCCTGGGTGTGCCAGATGACCCCGACCCGTTGATTGCCGCCCGGCGCGGACGCAGTCACCGTGCTGTTGACCGCGTGTTGCACCGCATGGAACTGGTGGTAGCCGGCGATGATCTTGACGAGTCCCGATCCGGTTTCGCCAAAGACCGTGAAATCACGCAGCAAGGCCAGCAGGCGGCGCTGTTCGAACACACCTTCGATCAGTGTCGAGAGTTCCGGCGCGCCCTTCGGTGCAACGGCCGTGCCGTCGGTGGTACGCCACGGCATGAAGCGCTCAAGGTCTGCCGAGAGTGACCCCACCCGGGCGGCAATGCCGTCCGATGTCACCAGCAGCGCGTTGGTGTTGAACAGTGCCGGAATCTGCTGCTTGTAGGTCTGCAGCTGGTTGAATGCACCCAACAGATGCGCCCCGGCGCTACCTGGTGCCTTCAGTTCAATCACACCGAGCGGCAAGCCGTTCACGAACACCACAACATCGGGCCGCCGGTTGTTCTGGCCGTTGATCACCACGAACTGGCTTACGGCCAGCCAGTCGTTCTGCTCTGGCCGTTCAAAGTCGATGAGCGATACCTTGCCCGCAGTGAGCGTGCCGTCGTCGGCGAAGTACTCGACGTCCACGCCTTCTGTCATCAGCTTGTGGAGGCGGCGGTTCTCCTCGCGCAGTGAGGGCAGTTCGGACTGCGTCACCTTCCGAATTGCGTCCTGACACGCCTCGAATGGCAGGCCAGGGTTCAGTCGCGCCACCGCATTGCCAAGCCGGCCTTTCAACACCACCTCGTCGTAGGCTTCCCGCTCCGGTTGCTTGCCGTCGGGGCCGATGACCTCGTCCGAGGCGCAGGCGAAGCCCAGCCCAGTCAGCTGCGTGAGCAGCGCGGTTTCCAGTTGGGCTTCGGATAGAAAGGCCATCAACTATCCCCTCCGCCATTCCCCATCTGCTTCTCAAAGGCCTGGCGTACCAGCCCCATGACATAGGGCAGTTCCTCCAGGGTACTTAGGCCGACCTCGACATCGCCATTGCCCCAGCGGCCGAGGTTGGTCACATCCTTGGCCAGGCCCTTGGGGTCGTGCAGTTCATGGAAGGCCATGTTCAGGGACAGCCGCAGGCGGCTTTTTTGTGGCACCACATCCACAAAGTTGGTCTCGGCCTTGAAAGCGATATACAGCTTGAGCACTTCCTCGGTGACACCGGGGTCCAGCGCCATCACCTCCTTGCGCAGCGCATCGAACAGGGCCCGCATGGCGGCACCTGCGGCCAGTTGCGGGTGATCGCTCAGGTCGTAGCCGACGCTGACAGACGACGGCAGCCGATAGCCGGCGAGTACCTCCGCTGACAGTGCGGGGGCCTGCCAGACCATCACCGCCTCCGCGGCCAGGCGCTGGGCGCGGACCTGGATGGCGGCCTCGTCCCAGGTGTCGAGCACACCCAGGCCCTCATTCAGGCGCAGCGGGCTGTGCTTGAAGCCACCGGGCATGTCGCGCTTGTCGGCAAAGGGGCGGTCGCTGTATTCGGCGTTGTAGCCGGTGAGCGTCAGGTTGCCGAGGGTGTGCAGCCAGCTCGCCTGCACCCGCTGCCAGTCGGGACCCAGCGCCTCACGCCATTTGGCAGGGAGGTTCTCGTTCTGCGGCAGGATGTGCTCGATGGTGTATTCATCCACCGGCACCCGTTCCTTGCGACCGTGGTTCTCCAGCCGCCGCAACCAGTAGCTGCGGCTGCGGAAGTTGTATAAGTCGCGCACACTCAGCTCGCGCTTGAACTCCTCGTCACCGGGAAAGCGCCGGTAGGACGGCAGGCTGAGAAAGTGCGCCTGAATGCTTTCCAGGTAGCGGTCCTTCTTCAAGGCCCGGCCAAAGTTGGCGAAGGTCTTGTTCAGGGAGTTGGTAGGGATGGCGCACACGGCACGCCGGAACACATAGGCTTCCACCAGCCGCACCGCAGCGAAGAAGTCATCCTTGCTCAGGCGGGCACGGGCGAAGTCATCATAGAGTTCCAGCATAAAGGGGTAAGCCACATCCACCTTCAGCTCGCGCAAATCCTGGAAGGCTTCGGCCAGTGCCTTGGTAGTTTCCTGCCCCAGCGCCATGGCGCAGTAGTAACCACCGAAGGTATGGATGTCGGCCACCAGCGCATCCACCCCGGCCGACGCCTGCTCGGACGTGCGGGCAAAAGCCTTGAATGCCTCGTACACATCACCGATCTTGGGCAGGTCGCCGGTGCGCACCGTCAGGTAGTGGCGCATGAACCAGTCGAAGTGCTCGCCATAGCCTTCCTGGCCGAAGGCCACCTCCATCGGCCGCCAGTGGTCTTCGTACAGCCGGGTTTGGTGCGCCGGCGTCAGCCCCATCAGTACGAAGTTGCGGATCAGGTCGGCCTGGCTGAGCGCCCGCCCGGTGGAGTTCATGCTCTCGAAGATCAGTTGCGGGTTGTCCTGCTCGCGGCTGAGGGCGATATCCACAATGATCAGCTTCGCCAGCCCCCGGCACAGTGGCGTGAGGTCGGTCAGCGCCGTTACCTGCTGCTCGAAGAAGGCATAGTTCTCCTGAATGCGCAGCGAAGGCTGGGCCGGCCAGGGCTTCTGGCGCAGCAGGGCCAGCAGGCTGTCCTTGTCGGTCTGCGTCAGCAACAGCTTGAAGCCGCGCTCGCCGTCTTCCAGCGGGTTGAGCAGGTAGTAGTTGCGCAGCTTCTTGGCCGAGAAGCCATCGATGGGCTCGGCCTCACCCAGTTGACGGCACAGCGCCTCGATGATCAGCATGGCCGTTGTCAGGCGCTGCTGGCCGTCGATCACCAGCAGCGGCGACTGGCTGGACACCTGATACAGACCCTGCTCGATATACACCACCGAACCGATGAAATGCCCGCCGATGGCATCATTACTGCCAGCACGCAGGATGTCATCCCACAGTTGCTGGCACTGCGGCGAACTCCAGGAATAGGTGCGCTGGTAGATTGGGATGATGAACTGCGGGGATCTCTTCAGGAAATCGAGCAGCTTGGCTTCGGTCGCTTTCATAGGGTTTCCCTAAGCTCAGTGCAGGCACGCGGCAGGCGTGGCATTTCGTGTACCTGGATCGATAGTTTGATGATCGCCATCAGTAGTAGCCCTCCATTTCCTTTGACTGAAACAGTTCGACTTCTTTGGTTGTGATCACAGGTTCCAACTCTTGAAGCACGTTTTTGTCGATCACCGACGTGGCAATCGACGTCTTCAATTCCTCGTTGGTAATCCACTGCATGTTCCACAGCGACACGTCTTCCCCCGATACCAGCTTGCAGATCGGTTCCTCATACGAAATGCTTTTGTCGATAGGCAAGGTGATGCGCTGTATCCATATCTGCATATGCCCAGTGTTAGGGATCTTGGCAAACCGGGCCTTGATCTTTTCTGCAACGGCCGTCTTTTCTTCTTCCGATGGCAAAGAACTCATCAGCTTGCTGAGAATTGCAGCGCAGATGGCATAGGTGCGTGGGTTACGATAGGCAATGTCAACCACGATGGCGATCATGGGCATCGGCTGTTCGAGCACGCGCTTCGAGCGTGCAATGCGTTTGTGGAACGCGTTCAGCGCCACCACAAGACTGCCTGCATGGGAAAACCTCATAGCGTGGTCATGGATGATGAGCAGGTGCTTTTGCAGGCTCTTTTCGCTGTGCTTGCGGAAGATCCAAGCGAGCTTGTCGCCCTTGATCGATGCGCGTACCACATCGTTGCTTGTTTTGGTCTTTCCGGGGTTGAGTTTCAGACCAAGACCAATCATGACTTCGGTCAGCAACTTGATGAGTTGCTCACCATCCTGTGGGTTATTGACGAAGACCCGGTAATCGTCCCGGTAGCGCAGGATGCAATAATCCTTGATCTTCGAAGCCTGAATCTTTTCGGACAATTCATGGTCGGCAAAGCCAAGCACCAGTTCGGCGATGAAATCCATCAGCGCAGAGCCTTGCGGAATGCCGTTGGTTTGCCCATGCCGCATGTCCTGGATATGGGCGTCGATGATGTTACCGAGCAGTGTCTTGTCGGTTCGGTTTGGGTTTGCTTTCGCTACTTCCTTGGTGTGTACGGCCCACGCGATCGAGTGGGTGTAGATGGCGCCGTAGCAATCGGTGATGTCGGTTTCAATCAGGTAGTCGTATTCCAGCGACAACTCGATGGAGCGCTGCTCCACTGAATGCCACCACTGGGAAACCTGTTCCGCTTTGTCTTTCTCCCCCAACAGCGAGACAACCGGCAGGCTCAGGCAGTGAATCTTCCTGTTTGCAGAGAATGCGGCGAAACGCTCCACCAGCGATTGCCAGTGGGCGTCCGTCGTCAGCTGGTGCACAAGCGAGACATACAGCGCAGGGTGAATTAACTGAAACGGTCGCCACGCAAACTTGCCGTCCTTGTTGTTGAGGATGGTGTAATTCACGTCATCATGATCTCGCGGCTTGGAGGACAAGTCCGAAAGCTTTTTCCCTGTAAGCGCCTCATGTGTTGCCTCGATCAAAGCATCGAAGCGAATATAGGGCGGAAGATCAAGGCTGCAATAGCTCTCCGGCTTCAGCAGAAAGGCCTGCGCCTCCGCCGCCGCCAGTTCAAGGATGGATTTGCGGCGTGGCGCTGCGACGGCGCTATCCATAACCTCGTCACTCATTGGGAAGCCTCGATAAACTTTTCCGCATCCTTGATGCGCAGCTCGCCGGAGATCAGTTTGGGCAGCAGGGTATCGCGGAGTTGGGCGAGGGAGCGGGACTCACGTTCGTTTTCCACAAGCTGCCAATAAAGAGAATCTGCCGAATTTGTAAAATCCGCCAGTACGGGTTCGGAAGGAACTACGACGGGAATTGGCCGAAAATTGCTCCTGCTGATCTCCTGGAATGTCGAACCGTTGGCATTACCGACGATTGCGCTCATGCTTTCTTTGCACCACTGCAGCACAAAGACATTGGGCAGCGCTCCATCGCACTTCATCGCAATGAAGCCTTGGTTGATCGCCGTTGGAACCTCGGCGATGGCCAGATAACCGATTGGCGCGCGGGAAGAGAGCAACACTGTGCCGACAGGCAAGAGGCTCGAACTGATCTTTGCGAGACCGGCATCGGTGATCTTCCGATCGGTGTCCAGCAATACGGGGAACTTAAGGGCAGACAAGTCTTTGGGCGTGGCCCAACAGTGGTGCCCACCTTCCCAATACTCAGACTCCTTGGTGCTGGGAGTCGAACCGCCACAGACCGTCACTTCTTCGCCAATCGTCGAATGTCGCCACCCCTCCGGAACCTCCCCTAACTCCGATTCCACGAGCCGGTCTGGAAAGTGGTCGTAGATGTGCGCTGGCAGGCCGGGCAGTGATTGGCCGCCCTGCCAGCGGCCTTCCAGCTTGGCGCGCACCGGCTCGAAGTCCACGAACCACGCCTTGAACAAGGCGCGCGCCATCGCCTCCAGCGTCTCGTTCTCCTTGCGGTTGAGTTCGATCTTGTCGTCCAAGGTGCCGAGGATGCGGGAAATGGCCTGTTGTTCATGCTTGGGAGGGACATCTAGTTCAAGCATGTAGACGGCAGCACGAGTTGTTGAGGGGATCGGCGATCCGTCATCCACTTCACCAAGTTTGTAATGCTTCACTGCGTAGTAAAGCCAGCGCATATCCAAATCGGATTTCGGAACCACGTAATACGCAGTATCGATAACCCAGAATGGCTCACGACAGAACTCAACGCCTCGATACGCTCCTTTTCGACCGAGCACGACACCAGGCCCTTGAGTCAGTGCATCGGATGTCCAGCCAATGGGGCCATTCGAGCCGAAAACACGATATTTGCCGTGGGTTTGGCTGTATCCACGGATAGCCTTTCCATATTCGAGGGTAACTTCATCACCCCAAGTGGATGGACGCCAATCATTCGCCATACCCGAGTTCCTTCAAGTTGGCTTCAATCGACGCATCCAATTTGGCTGCCGTAGCACGGTGCCCGCGCCACTGGGCTGAGAGCCGCAGCATCTTTTCCTCGAAGGGCTCGCCATCGTCTTCCACATCTGCAGCACCAACGTAGCGGCCAGGCGTCAGCACGTGGCCATGTTTGCGAATTTCGTCCATCGAGACTGACTTGCAGAAGCCCGCCACGTCGGCGTACTCCCCAGCGTCTTTCTCACCGCGCCACGCGTGGTAGGTATCAGCGATCTTCTGGACTTCTTCGTCGGTGAGTTCGCGCCGGGTGCGATCCACCAGCACGCCCAGCTTGCGGGAATCGATGAACAAAACTTGACCGCGTCGGTCACGCAGGCCACGGCCCGGGTTCTTGTTGCGGGCTAGGAACCACAGGCATGCGGCGATCTGCGTGGAGTAAAAGAGCTGTCCGGGTAGGGCCACCATGCAGTCCACAGCGTCGGCCTCGATCATCGCCTTGCGGATCTCGCCTTCGCCAGACTGATTCGAGCTCAACGAGCCATTGGCCAGTACCACGCCCGCCGTGCCGTTGGGCGCGAGATGGTGGTAGATGTGCTGGAGCCAGGCGTAGTTGGCGTTGCCCACGGGCGGCGCGCCGAATTTCCAGCGCATGTCTTCACGCAGGCGGTCGCCGCCCCAATCGGAGATATTGAAAGGGGGATTGGCGAGGATGTAGTCGGCCTTGAGGTCGCGCAGCTCGTCCTTGTGGAAGCTGCCATCGTTGTTCCAGCGAATGTCGGAATCGATGCCCCGCACGGCCAGATTCATCTTAGCCAGTCGCCAGGTGGTGTAGTTCGACTCCTGCCCGTAGATCGCGATGTCGCCAATGCGGCCGCCGTGCTCCTGCACGAACTTCTCAGACTGCACGAACATCCCGCCCGATCCGCAGCAAGGGTCGTAGACGCGACCTGAGTACGGTTCGAGCATTTCGACCAGCACACGAACCACAGAACGTGGCGTGTAGAACTCGCCGCCACGCTTGCCTTCGGCTCCGGCGAACTGGCCCAGGAAATACTCGTACACGCGCCCGAGGATGTCCTTGGAGCGGTCGCCTTCCTCGTTCAGCGCAATGCCGGAGATCAGGTCGATCAACTCGCCCAGCATCACCTTGTTGAGCGCGGGTCGGGCGAAGTCCTTGGGCAGTACGCCCTTGAGCGACTCATTGTCCTTCTCGATGGCGCGCATCGCGTCATCGATCAAGGTGCCGATGGTGGGCTGCTTGGCATTGGCCTGCAGGTGCGACCAGCGCGCCTCCTTCGGCACCCAGAACACGTTGTCAGCGAGGTATTCGTCTTTGTCCTCGGCGGCCTGCGCGTCTTCGGCCAGCAGCGCCTTGTGCTTTGCGTCGAAAGCATCGGAGATGTACTTGAGGAAGATGAGCCCGAGTGCGACGTGCTTGTAGTCGCTTGGCTCCATGTTGCCGCGCAGCTTGTCGGCGGCCTTGAAAAGTTCGGCCTCGAAACCAAGATTTCCGCCATTGCCGTTCTTGCTGCTGTTGTTCTGTGCCATCGTGTGCTTATCCAATTTTTGGTGCTTTTATGAGCCGGCGATCATTGGCTCGGCGAAATCGTTTTTGGGATTTTTGATCAACGAAGCTAGCCCTTTCGCTTTTCGCGGCGCCCGGATCGGTTGATCTCTGGCAAGGGTTTGTCCCAGGCCAGAAGATCCATCCGCACATTGTTTGCATAGGCGTTGTATTGCCAGCGACGGAACTGATCAAGCAGCAAGTTATTAGTCTCTTCCAGCCTTTTGACCTGTGCTTCAAGGTCTGCAATCCGGCGATTTGCCGTTTCCAGGGTGTAATCTCTGGGAAGCGCCTCTTTAGCCTCCCGCAAGTCCTTCTGGCGCTGTTCAAAACGCTCTTTGATCGCAGGGTAAAGGTACATCGTATGCCGCGATACCGAAGGCACATCCAGCACTTTGGCGACGCGATCGCAAAACAAGGGCCAGGTCAGTTTGCCTTCCCAGCGGTCCAGTTCGCGCAGGATTTTGGGCAAACTGGTTTTGGTGATGATTCTCTTGGGCATATATTCAGTCCAGCGCCAAAGGAGCGATCGAAATCCGGGGAAACCCGGTTCCAGGCTGGTTCTCTATGCCGAGGTCCATCAGCGCACGGCGAACCGCGGATGGATCATGTCCTTCGGGGATTCTCAGAATCGCCCCATCAGGGATCTGCGGGTTCTGTAGTGCCATCCTCATGGTTCTGACATGCGCGAGCTTCCACTTGTGGTTGTCAACCCAGCGGTCGGCACCAAAGTCGCCGTCGCGGTGTGCCTGCTGGGCTTTTTCGAGGAGCAGTTCTGTCTGAGTTTCAAGAATCAGCAGGCGCTCTAGAGTGACGTGATCCCCCTTGAAGCACACATGCTCTTTACAGGTCATGCACTCGCGCTGCTTTTGGCAGGGAGCCATTGCATAGTCGTGAACACACATGCCATAGAGCGTGGCTTTGGCTGTGCCGAGTCGATCTACGCCAAGTTCCTGATAGGTGACAGGTTGGCGCGCCTTGAAGCGCTCTAGCAGAGATGGACGCTCGACGGGAACCAGGTCTCTTGCCGCCTGCAAGCGTTCCTCAGCGGTGCGGTGATCATAGTGCCGATTGTCCGCAACCCGTGCACGGCCAGCCCACTGTGCCAGCGTGAAATCGTCCATGCCTGCGCGCTCCGACATGGTGCTGAGCCAATGCCTGAGCTGATGGGTGGTCAGCTTGATGCTGGTTCCATCGGGGTTTTTGAACCCCACTCGGTCAAAAATTGATAGCCCTTTTTCTGGGCTAAGGCGCGCATTAACATCATTCGCAGTCGGCAATCGCCAAGAAACATTCTTGACCGAAAACTCTTTGTGAAATTCGCGGTCTCTGTGCAAGCAAAGCGCATCCCATGTCTTCACGGTTTGCTCGGGATCGATATAAGGCCAATAAGTCCCACCATAGGTCTGCAGCACATAATTGGCGAGATCGCGATAGCTCGTGGCGCCTTGATCAATGAGATGCATGAAGCCCTTCTCCGCCACGACCCGTGTCCAGGCTGCCGACCCATCCGACAGTCGGCCAGAACCCCAGCCCTTCACCCCAATTGCCGCGCAGAATTCATCCGGAAAGAGGGTGCGGGTGGGCTCGGCGTCAGGGTCGGCGATGCAATCCTCGTGTCGCATGAACCGCCCAGGATTCTCAAATGCGAAACGTGCGGCATCCCGCGCAGGTGCGCCAATTTCCAGCAGCCGCTGAACGGCTTCCTTGACCACATCCTGCATCACAGGCAGGACCCACTTTTTCATCGGCCCCTTGCCCTTCGCTGCGCGCCAACGTAGATACATTTGCTGCACACCAGCCTCGTCCGTTTCCCATTGAATGCAGTCGATTGGCAGCCGTAGAACCTCGGAGATACGACTCGGTGTCGCCATCAGCAAGATGAGGATCGAAGAAAAATAGCGGCTTTCCGTATCGTTCGCCTGCGCAAACAAATCGGCGACTAACAACATCGTCGCGTTCGTCGGTAGCTTGAATGCGCGGTGGGCTTGCCCGGCAGACCCTAGATCCTCAGTGAGGATCACCGGCTTTTTGAAAGGGGAGCGCCATGCCGGCAGCGAGGGCACCAGGTTCTTTTCGCGTAGAAAATCGAAGAGCTTTTGAATCTGCCGTCCCGTATTGCATCGCACATCATCACTTGTATAGAACTCCCGGCACTTTTCGGCGCAAACATCCATTACGGCGCCATTCAGCCTCACGATTTCGGCAGTGCCAGATGCGGTGAGGAGGCCGGCCTCCACGCAGCGGAGCGCCTGAATCAAAGCCGCGACCTCTTTCGTTGGTCGGTGGCTGTAGCGATAACGGACATACGCTTTAGCGAAGTCCTTGAAGGGCTCTGCCATCGGCGTGAAGGAATATGCACCCAGTGGGGCTGTTTTGGTCGCGAAGACAACAACCGTCCCGTTCTGCTCCCACCGATCACTATCCCATGCGACTCCAGCACCGAAGGCCGTCAACTCATCCCTGGCCAAGCGAATGAACTCGTCCAGATTCGCCTTAGCGTCGCGCTCGGCGCGCGGCACGAATTGGACGAGTTCACCCATATTGAGCTCCTTCAAGCGTCAGAGCATTGGGGGTGGCGCTTTTGGCCTGTCGACACAGCAGGACGCAGTGCTCGACTGCGAGAATCAGCTGGTCGTTGGCATTGACCACCACGTCCGCACACCCAGCAGCCCTGGCGCGTTCCTTCTCACCGTATAAGTTTGCAAGCACCTCTTCATGAGGTCCATCAATCCAGGGCTGAAAGTGATAGCAGGTGTAGCACGCTCGATAGCCACTAGCGCAAAACCCATAGTTGCCACACGTCCCCACAGGGTGCTGTCGATCATTGGGCACACGACTTCTCGGATCGTCCCCACGAATGGCGTCGCGTTCAGACTTGACAAGCCTGCCCAGGCAGGCCTGAGCAAAGGGCGCGAGCTGGGGGCCGATTAGCTCATCGATGATCACAGCTTCCTGTGCGGTGTTTTCGGTATAAACCTTGACGTTCTGGATATCGGAGTGATCCAGCAGTTCGGCGATGACGAACGGGCCAAACCCCTCGCGGCGGAGTTTGGTGCCCCGTGTGTGCCGGAAGCGCGTTGCCGAGAGGCGGATGAATTCGCCAGTGCGCTCCGACCGTGCCGTCGATGCCCTGGCGCAGCGTTGCAGGCATCCAGCGAGCCACGTGGTGGTTGCGTGCAGTTGGTCAGGTGCCGATCCAAACAGGATTTTTTTGAGATCCGCTACATCCATGAGGTGCTTGAGCACCTGTCGGTTGATGAAGATCGGGACTTCCGCAGCAAGGTCAGGATCGAGGTGTGCGCCGATTGCATGTTCTACCGCGATCACTGATTGGCGGTGCTGTTGCTGCAGCACCAGATACAGATCTTCTATGGTAGCCAACGCCCGGAAGCTCCCTCGAAAGCGGGTTCGCCGTTGTTTGGCTCGCGGACAGTTGAGCCTGAATTGCTGCACGCCTCTCGACGTCTGCTGGATCAAGTCTTTGCCTCGGAGTGCGGCGATCTGAACCGGGCGCCGGGCGGTCATCGCCAGCACAAGCAAATAGGCATAGTCTTCGAACGCCAGGGTCTGATTTGCAACAGCCATGTTGGCCCAGTCCAACAGTGCGGCGATTTCAAGATCGGTGTAAGGCCCCGTTTCAGGACAGCCGCTCGCCACGGCAGCGCCCTTTTCATTCCCCTGAATCCGCCAGCCCTGAAGGAGGTCCACAACGTCGTTGGAAATACCATCGAAACCATAATCGTGCCAAGCCAGGAGAAAGCCCTTGAGACCTCCCAACTGCCATTGCTCGTCCTGACCTAGCAGGGCGCGCCAGTTCATCAGATCCGTCGGCGTGACACGCGATGCGCCCGTGTCGCGCAAGTAACGCTTGAAGCGCGTCTCCATGTTGCGCGTGTGCCGAGCCGACGCCTCCTCGGCATAGCGTTGCAAAGTTGCGCGGAATCCCCTCTCGGTGTCGTTGTCCAGCCGATCAGGAAGGACAAGCGAAATCGTCACATCCTTGTTCAGCTTCCAATGGTTGTCATTTGGATCAAACTGGTATCCGTCTTTCGATGTAGATAAGAGGGGTGCGTCCCTCCTGGCCTTCTGGGCTTTAGGACTCATTCTTGTCTTCCTTGGTCTGCTGGCTGCGCATCAGCTCAGCCTGTACCTGCCGAATAGCCTTATCGCTGGTTTCGCGGATGTGCCGCCGGTTATAGGCGGCCCCCGAGGCATTGCTGCGATGTCCGTTCAGGAACGCCCGAACGTCCAGTTCACGTGCCTCACTGATGCGTGCGATCCCCAGCCCATTGGTCGCTCCCACCGCTTTGGCATTCTGCGCATCAATGGTGGCAGACAGCTCATAGTTGAAATGGTGTCTAAAGGCATGCGGATGGATTTGGATAAATGCCGGGTCGACCATTCGCATGCGCACAAAAATTTGGCTGCTGAGCGCGGAGAGGGTGAGGGGCTTTCCCCAGGTTGCCCCCTTGCGATGCGTCACGAGCAGGTAGGGGTGCCGACGCGCGGGAGCAATCTTGGGCCGCACCTGCATGATGTAGCGCTGAATCTGCTCGGCCAACGATAGCGGGAGGGGCAGTAACCGCTCCTTGGTCTTCGATGCGGGTTGGTAGCGCCGCGAGTCGTTGATGTCGTCCTGATTGCGGCGCACCCAGACCTGCGGTTCATGGCCGAGATCAAGCTGATCGAGGCGCAGGCTCAGAAGCTCGCCTCGGCGCATGCCTGTGTGCCGCAGCAATCCGAAAATGATGGCATTGCGCAACCGCACATCGGGACTCAGGAATGGGTTCTCTGAAGAATCCTCCGCGCCAACGGACATGAAGCGATCAACCAATTCGGACGGTGGCGAGCGCAGATCAAGGTCCTCATTGCGCCCCGATGCCAGGCCACGCGGGCGGTGCTTTCGGATGGTTCTCGCCATGCGCTCGATGTCTTGCGCAATTTGGGGCGAGTTCCGGTGCTGGGTCACCACGGCGGCGGTGAACTCCAGGTAGTCGGCAAGCGTGCTGATTCGGTTGTAGTGCTGCTGCCCGCCGACCGCTGCCTGCGCATGACTGGACGCAACCTTTGACTCCAAGAAATATGTGACTCCGCCCTTGGAGGTGCCTGCCTTGCTCGAATCCGGCAACTGGCCGCGCATGTTGAGTTTGGCGAAGTCGCGTAGCGACACGACATCTGCCACAGAGAGAAAGTTGCCTTGGGCGAACTCCGAGATCAAGTCTCGACCGTGCTGTCGCTCCCAATGCAGGAGCACCTCGACATCAGCCAGCTTGTTACGGATCGTATTGACCGCAGCCCCGGCATTGCGAAGCTGCGTGGTTGCGAAGAGTGTCGGGTAGAAGAGCGGCAGCCCATGATCGTCATGGAGCATCGGCGCCCGCTCGCCGCCGGGCAGCACATGAATGGAAAGTCGAGGCACCGACGTCCTTTATCTACGAATCGGACAAGTGCACAACTATAAACAATCTTTTTCAACAGTCAAGAAAGGCATAAAAAAAAGAAGGCCCTGTAAAAACAGGACCTTCTGCGGGGCTTACTCAACACCTAGAAATAAGTGTTCGCTAGAACGGAATGTCGTCGTCGAGTTCGGCCACTCCGCCCGCCGGCTCGGATTCGCGGCTGGCTGGCCGGGCCGCCTGGCGGGACGCCGAGGCTGGGGCGCGCGCAGCGCGCGGTTCATCGTCCATCGGCGCGCCACCGCCGCCCGAGCGGCCGCCGAGCATCTGCATCACGTCGGCGACGATTTCCGTGCTGTAGCGATCCTGGCCGCTTTCCTTGTCCTGCCACTTGCGCGTCCGCAGACGGCCCTCGATGTACACCGACGAGCCCTTCCGGAGATACTCGCCAGCGATCTCCGCCAAGCGGCCGAAAAACGAAACGCGATGCCATTCGGTCTCTTCGCGCTTCTCGCCGGTGTTCTTGTCCTTCCATTGCGACGTCGTGGCGACGGAAATATTGGCCATTGCCGCCCCGTCCGGGCTGTACCGCACCTCCGGATCGCGGCCGAGATTGCCGACCAGAATCACCTTGTTCACCGATGCCATCGCTGTTCTCCAATTTCGTCCCGAGCGCCGCAGCGCTCCGCATCCGGCGATAATACGGCAACCCCGGTGCCATCGACCTTACCGGACCCGTTAGTTAGAAAGAGAAAGTCGGCACGCCCCTGCGGAGACACGTCATGCCCCTGGACCGCGATGCAATCGTTCTGTTTGCCCACGGCTCCCGCGGCGCCGTGTGGTCCGAGCCGCTGCGCCGTCTGCAGGCGGAACTCCTGCGGTCCCACCCGAACCTCGCGGTGCCGATCGCCTACCTGGAACTGCAGCCTCCCACCCTCGAAGAATCGCTGGCCGTCCTCGCCGCATCGGGAAAACGGCGGATCGCAGTGGCACCGGTCTTCTGGGCGCGGGGCGGCCATATCCTGGACGATCTGCCCGCGATCCTGGAGGCCTTTCAGCGGGCGCACCCGGCGGTCGAGATTCAGGTGCTGCCAGTGCTGTCGGAACTGCCCGGGATCACCACCTTCCTGGCCCAAGCCATCGCGGGGATGGACGCAGGCTGAACGGTCCTGCTACGTTCCGCGGTCCCTACCGTAGCGCTGCCGACGCCATGACCCAGACCGTTCCGACCCCGTTCGCCGTGGCCCCGTATCTCAAGGAGATCGGTCGCGGCAAGGACGGCGCCCGCGGACTGCCGCGCGAACGCGCCCGCGAACTGATGGCCGCCATTCTGGACGGCGCGGTGAGCGACCTGGCCTTGGGCGCGGTCCTCATCGCCCTGCGCATGAAGGGCGAGGAGGCGGCGGAAATCGCCGGATTCCTCGACGCGGTGGGACCCACCCTGCGCCGCGTGCCAAGCGCCGCCGGGCCAGCAGACCCCGGGTGGGTGGTCATCCCCAGTTACAACGGCGCACGGTCGATCGCCAACCTCGTGCCGCTGCTCGCCATGCTGCTCGCGCGCGAGGGCACGCCGGTGCTGATCCACGGCCAGCCGTCCGAGCCCGAAGCGGGACGCCGCCGCGTCACCACCGAGGAAATCTTTCGCGAACTGGGCGTGCCGGAGTGCGCGACCCCCGAAGACGCGGTGCAGCGACGGCGCGACGGCCTGCCCGCCGTGCTGACCCTCGAGTCGGTCTGCCCGCCGCTCGCCCGGCTGATCGACCTGCGCCGGTTGCTGGGTGTCCGCAACGTCGGGCACACGCTCGCCAAGCTGATCTGCCCGGTGGAAGGCGCCAGCCTGCTGATCACGAGCTACACCCATCCGCATTTCCGCGACATGAAGGCGGAACTGTTCGCCACGACCGGAACGCACGCGATGGCGATGCGCGCCACCGACGGGGAATCGGTAGTCAACGCGCGCCGGCCCCAGAGCGTCGAACGCTGGTTCCGCGGCGCGCACACCACGGTCCTCACAGGGGAATCGGTCGCGCGGGCGGACCTCGAATTGCCGGGAATGGATGCCGTGGCCACGGCGCGATGGACGCGCGATGTGCTGGACGGGCGGATCCCCATACCCACGGCGATCCGGGCCCAGGCGGACGTCATCGCCGCCGCCGTAGAGAGCGCGGCGGCGACCTGAGCCGCGCCATGCGTTTGGCCCCTCGCCCCCGCCCCCCGAGAGCGCGGGAAAGGGGTTGTTCCCGTTATTCCGTAACCGCATAACCGCATAGCAATCGCTTCGTTCCCCGCGGCCGCGTCCGTCCGTACCCTTCGGGTTCATTACGGAGATTCGCGGTGCTGTTGCAGTTCATCCTTAGCGGAGCGGTGGTCGGATTCATCGTCGGCGCCACGGGCGTCGGCGGCGGATCGCTCATGACCCCCCTGCTCACGCTGCTGCTCGGCGTGCCTCCGCAAGTGGCCGTCGGCACCGACCTGCTGTTCGCCGCGATCACGAAATCCGCCGGCGTCCGCAGCTACGCGCGCAAGGGAATCGTCCCCTGGGCGATCCCGCTGCGGATGGCCGCCGGATCGGTCCCGGCGGCCTTGGCTACCCTGTTCGCGATCCACCAATGGCATCCCGACGCGGCCGCGTATTCGGCCCAATACGCGGCGGTGGTGCAGCCCGCCCTCGGCGCCGCGTTGCTGCTCACCGCCGGAGCCCTCGCCTTCCGCGTCCAGATCCAGTCGCTGGGCCTGCGCGCGGCCGCCGCGCCGCTCGCGGCGGCCGCGGCAGGGATGGGGCAGCCGCTCGATGCACTGGCGGGCGCCGATTCGGGGCGCGCCCTCGCCACGATCGCCGTCGGCGCGCTGATCGGCGCGCTCGTGACCGTCACCTCGGTCGGGGCCGGAGCCATCGGCACCGTCGCCCTCTTTTTCCTGTATCCGGCCGTTCCGGCGCGCCAGTTGATCGCCGCGGACCTCGCCCATGCGGTGCCCCTCACGCTGATCGCCGGGCTCGGGCATGCCGCCCTGGGTACCGTGAACGCCACCATGCTGCTGGGTCTGCTCCTCGGCTCCCTGCCCGCGATCCGCTTCGGCGCCGGCCTGTCGAGCCGGCTGCCGGAGCGCGCGCTCCGCTGGACATTGGTGGCGATGCTGCTGTTGCTCGGCCTCCGCCTACTCTGGATTTGAACGAAACCCGCTGACAATCATGTACCGCTATACCGAATTCGACCGGCAAATGCTGCACGAGCGCGTGGCGCAGTTCCGCGACCAAGTGGAACGTTGGAAGGACGGCGCGCTGAGCGACGACGAACTGCGCCCGCTGCGGCTGCAGAACGGCATCTACATCCAGCGGCACGCGCCGATGCTGCGCATCGCCATTCCGTATGGGTTGCTCGCGGCGCACCAGCTCCGCGTGCTCGCGCACATCGCCCGTACCTGGGATCGCGGCACGGGGCATTTCAGCACCCGCCAGAACATCCAGTTCAACTGGGTGAAACTCGAAGAGGTGCCCGACATCCTCGCCGCCCTGGCGTCGGTCGAAATGCACGCGATCCAGACTTCGGGGAATTGCGTGCGCAACATCACCACCGATCCGTTCGCGGGCGTGGCGCCCGACGAAACGGTCGACCCGCGGCCGTATTGCGAACTGTTGCGGCAGTGGTCGACGTTTCATCCGGAGTTCTCGTTCCTGCCGCGCAAGTTCAAGATCGCATTCAGCGGCACGACGGGGGACACGCCAGCCGATCGCGCCGCCGTGCCGGTCCACGACCTGGGTTTCTATCTGCGACGCGACGATGCGGGAGAGGTCGTCGCCGACGTGCTCGCCGGCGGCGGACTCGGCCGGACGCCGATCCTGGGCGTCATCGTGCGCCGCGGCCTGTCGTGGCGCCACCTGACCACCTACACCGAAGCCCTGTTGCGGGTCTACAACCGCTACGGCCGCCGCGACAACGCCTACAAGGCGCGGATCAAGATCCTCGTGCGCGCGCTGGGCGCGGAGGAATTCGCGCGCCAGGTCGATGCCGAATTCGCACACCTGGAAAACGGCCCGGGCACCGCGACGGACGCGGAACTGGCGCGCATCGCGGAAGGATTCGCGCCACCCCGCTACGAGCGGAAATCGGCCGAAGCCGTCGAGTCGGGTGTCGAAGCCCTGCGCGCACTCGACGCGCAACACCCGGGCTTCGCCCGCTGGCGCATCCGCAACGTACGGGAACATCGCGTTCCCGGCTACGCCTCGGTCACGCTCTCGCTCAAGCGCAACGGCAAGGCGCCGGGAGACGCGGATGCGGCGGAAATGGACGCGATTGCCGACCTGGCGGACGCGTACAGCTTCGGCGAACTGCGGGTCACCCACGAACAGAACCTGGTGCTCGCCGACGTTGCCCAGGAGGATCTCTTCGCGCTGTGGGAGGCGCTGCGCGCGCGGGGACTGGCGACGCCGAACATCGGGGCGCTCACCGACATCATCTGCTGCCCGGGCGGCGACTTCTGCGCCCTCGCCAACGCCAAGTCGATTCCCATCGCCACCGCGATCCGCGACCGCTTCGACGATCTCGACTACGTGCACGACCTGGGAGAGGTCAGCCTGAACATTTCCGGCTGCATCAACTCGTGCGGACACCACCACGTCGGCAACATCGGCATCCTGGGCGTGGACAAGCACGGCGAGGAGTTCTATCAGGTCACCCTGGGCGGAACGGTCGGCGCCGACCCAACGTCGACCCGGATCGGCGCCGTGCTCGGCCGGGCGTTCGCCGCCTCGGAGGTCCCCGGGGTCGTCGCCACCCTCCTCGATCTGTACGTGGCGCTGCGCAACCCGGACGAGCGATTCATCGATACCCTGGAGCGCGTCGGGGTCGCGCCGTTCAAAATGGCGGTGTATCCGTCACAGGAAACCGCGGAGGAAGTTGCCAATGTCTGAAGCCCGTCCCACTCCGCATCGCATCATCCGACTCATCGATGGCCGGCCGCAGATCGCCGCCGACGATTGGCACGTCGTCGAACATGACGCGCGCTGGGGGGAAATCCGCCGCGAAATCGACGAGGAACACATCATCGACGAGTTTTCGCCGGGCGGCGCTCCCCACAGCCACCCGCTCCTGCTGCCGCTCGACCGGGCGCTGGCCCATGCCGAACGACTGCCGGAGCTGGGCCCCATCGGCGTCTGGCTCGGCCCGACCGATGACCCGGAGCGTGCCGTCGCCCTGTTCCCCCGGATCCAGGCGATCGGCGTACATTTTCCGAAATTCACCGATGGGCGCGGATACTCGACGGCCGCCCTGCTGCGCGGCCGCTACGGCTGGCGCGGCGAGCTGCGGGCATTCGGCGACATCCTGCAGGATCAGTTGTTCGCACTGCGCCGCGTGGGCTTCGACACGTTCGTGTTGCGCGCCGACCGCGATCCCGAGACGGCGCTGCGCGGGTTCGAGGTCTTTTCGGGCAGCTACCAAGGGTCCGTGGATCAACCGCTTCCGCGGTTCCGGCGGACAGAGGTTTCGGCATGAACGCGCAGATCGATTCCGCACTGGCCCTGCTGCGCCAAGCGGCCGAGCAGGCGCCCGCCGCCTTTTCGACGAGCTTCGGCGCGGAAGACATGGTTCTGCTCGACCTCATCCGCCGGCACGCGCTCGCCATCGACATCTTCACGCTCGACACCGGGCGCCTCCCGGAAGAGACCCACACCCTGATGCAGCAGGTCGAAGAACGCTACGGCAGATGCTTCCAGACCTGGGCCCCCGACGCCGATGCATTGCGGCGCTTGGTGGCCGCCAACGGCATCAACGGCTTCTATGCCTCGGTGGAGAACCGCAAGGCGTGCTGCGCCGTGCGCAAGGTCGAGCCCCTTGCCCGCGCGCTCGCCGGCAAGCACGCCTGGGTCACCGGCATGCGCGCCCAGCAGGCGGTGACCCGGGCGCAGCTGCCGGCCCGGGAATTCGACGCCGAGCGCGGTCTGGACAAGTTCAACCCCCTGCACGACTGGTCGGAAACGCAGGTCTGGGACTACATCCGCGCCCACGACGTGCCGTATAACACCCTGCACGACCGCTTCTATCCCAGCATCGGCTGCGCGCCCTGTACGCGCGCCATCGCCGTCGGCGAGGACATCCGTGCCGGCCGCTGGTGGTGGGAGAACCCCGAGTCCAAGGAATGCGGGCTGCATCGCAAACCGGCGGCGGGCCATCGTGCCGCAGCCGGCAATCCAACCGGAGAATTCGCATGAGTTTCGTCGCCGAGCCGTCGCCAAAGGCCGGAAACCCTTCCGCGGCGCCCGTTCGCCTGTCCCATCTCGATTGGCTTGAGTCGGAGGCCATCCACATCCTGCGCGAGGTCGCGGGCCAATGCGCGCAGCCGGCATTGCTGTTTTCGGGGGGGAAGGACTCCATCGTCCTGCTGCACCTCGCCACCAAGGCGTTCCGCCCGGCGCGCTTCCCGTTTCCGCTGCTGCACGTCGACACCGGGCACAACTTCCCCGAAGTGATCGAATTCCGCGACCGGCGGGCCGCCGAACTGGGCGAGCGGCTCATCGTCCGCACCATCGATGATTCGATCGCGCGCGGCCGGATCGTGCTGCGCAGCGCCGACGAGTCGCGCAACAAGCACCAGTCGGTGACCCTGCTCGACGCGATCGCCGAATTCCGCTTCGACGCCTGCATCGGCGGCGCCCGCCGCGACGAGGAAAAAGCGCGCGCGAAGGAACGCGTATTCAGCTTCCGCGACGGCTGGGGGCAATGGGATCCGAAGAACCAGCGCCCGGAACTCTGGAACCTCTACAACGCGCGCGTTGCCCCGGGAGAGCACATGCGCGTGTTCCCGATCAGCAACTGGACGGAAACCGACGTGTGGCAGTACATCGCGCGCGAGGGGCTGGAAGTGCCGTCGCTCTATTTTGCCCACCCGCGCCCGGTGGTCCGGCGCAACGGCGCCCTCGTCCCGGTCACGCCGCTCACCCCGCCGAAGGAAGGGGAAACGGTCGAGACGGTAAGCGTGCGCTTCCGCACGGTCGGCGACATCTCCTGCACCTGCCCGGTCGAATCGACTGCCGCCAATTACGACGAGATCGTCGCGGAAACGATGGACGCGACGCTCACCGAACGCGGCGCGACCCGGATGGACGACAAGACGTCCGAGGCCTCGATGGAACAACGCAAGCGCGAAGGGTACTTCTGATGAAACGCGACGTCATACCGCAACGACATCCCACCGAAGATCTCGGCGTACTGCGCTTCCTCACCTGCGGCAGCGTCGACGACGGCAAGAGCACCCTGATCGGGCGCCTGCTGTACGACACCAAGGCGCTGCTATCGGATACGCTGGCGACGCTCGAGCACAACGCGCAACGCCGCGGGCTCTCGGCGGTCGACCTCTCGCTGCTCACCGACGGCCTGGTGGCCGAGCGCGAGCAAGGCATCACAATCGACGTCGCCTACCGCTACTTCGCCACCGCGCGACGCAAGTTCATCATCGCCGACAGTCCGGGCCACGTGCAGTACACGCGCAACATGGTCACCGCCGCCTCGACGGCGGACGCAGCGGTTCTGCTGGTCGATGCGCGCAAGGGGATCCTCGCCCAGACGCGCCGGCACGCGACCATCGCCGGCCTGCTCGGCGTCCACCACCTCATCGTGGCCGTGAACAAGATGGATCTCGTCGAGCACGCGCAGGAGCGGTTCGCGGAAATCACCGCCGAATTCCGCGCCTGGCTCGAGCGCCACCCTTCGCTGCACGTGAACGTCGACTACATTCCGCTGTCCGCGCTGACCGGCGCGAACGTGGTGGACCGGGCACCGGAACTGGCATGGTATGAAGGGCCGACCCTGATCGAAATGCTGGAAGCCGCGCCGGCGCGCGAAGCCGACGCCGAGGCGCCGCTGCGCTTCCCGGTCCAGTGGGTATGCCGTCCTTCCCAGGCGGATTTCCGCGGCTACGCCGGACGGATCGAGTCCGGCACGGTCGCGGTCGGGGACGAGATCGCCGTATTCCCGTCCGGCGCCCGATCGCGGGTCCAGGCCATCGCGATCGGCACGGAAGCGCGCGACCGTGCGGTGGCCGGCGAGTCCGTGTTGCTCTCTCTGGTCGACGAGATCGACATCTCCCGCGGCGATCTGCTCGCGGACCCGGAACACGTCCCGCAGGCCGCCCGCGCCGGTACCGAAGCGATGGTCTGCTGGCTCGGCCAGCAGCCGCTCGACCCGCGCCGGGAATATCTGCTCCGACAGGCGACCCGTGAAACCCGGGTACGCGTGGGCGCGGTGCATGCGCGGCTGAACATCGAAACCCTCGATTGGGAGACCGGCGAAGCCCGGGTCGAGCCCAACGACATCGTCCGCCTGGCGCTGGGCACGCAAAACCCGATCGCGGCCGACCGCTACGAGCAGTTCCGGGCGACGGGCAGCTTCATCCTCATCGATCCGGCGCACAACGATACGGTGGCGGCGGGGATGTTGTAATCGGAGCCGCGTTCCCCCTGCGCAGTTGGGGGGAACGCTTCGTTCCGCCTGGAGCGGGATGGCTTCGCGCATGTCACGACGTGTCGTCCCTGCGCGACGGATGCGTGGGAAGGGTGTCCCGCACACGTTCCGGGTGCCCTGCACCGGAATGCGTGGCAAACGCCGTGGCATCGCAGGAAGGAGGCTACGTGCAAACCAGGGTTGCAATTCCCGGCCCCCGGTAGCCGGGCACTCAGTCGTCCGCTACACGCTGGCAGCGGATGGCGGAATGGCCGCTCCGGTGCATCCTGGGCCGGCAGGACCCGGCCACGAGCAGTCCACCACCCGTCTTCCGAAGCTGTCTTTCGAGGGACCGCTTCACTCTGACACCTGCCGTAGCACCTACGAGTGCTGGTCGGCCAGCGCCGACATCGGTGCCGGCGGGCAATGTGCCGGCAATGCGGCGGTAAGCCGCCGCCCAGGGGGCCGAGTGATTTGCGCCTCGGCCAAGCTCGTTGCCGGGCATCACAGCGACGTGGGCGCGCGTCTCGCCGGGGAGAAGCACGAACCGTTGCTGATGGACTTGGGTCCTCGCGTCTACCCAATACTGAGCACCATGGGAGCGCGGGTCAGCCGTGCGGAACAAGCCGGCATATCGGCACGCGCCTTCGCGGGCGACCGTGTTCGCCTTCGCGCTCGCCAATCAGCAGCACGCGGAAACCGGCGGCGAGCGCAGCCGCGAGATTGCGTTCGAGATGCGACCGCGGGAAACCCCAGCGCGCGCCCCGGCGCGTCCAGCCCATGCGCTTCAAGCCGAGGTGCGAGACCCATTCCGGCTCGCGGATGTCATAGCACTCGTAAAAGCGCCCGACACGGAAAAACAGCGCATCCTGCGGAAACCGCCAGCGGAGATGGCGGTACTGCCGGCGCACGGTATTGAGATCGGCGGGCACGGGAAACTTGCGCACGAGCTTCCAGCGCGCCGGGTCGAAATCGAAAACCAGCTGGAGAAACCCGAACCGCTGCCACAGCGCCTGCCACAGCCGCCAGCTGGAGGCTCGCTTCAAGTGCCCGAGATAGGAGGACAACGTGGAAGCCAGCGCATCGAGCCGCGATTCGTCAAGCCGGTAGCAAAGCGCATCGCCTCGGTCGGCAACGTTGCGGGCCTCATAGTCCCGCAGCTTGGCCTTGAGGTTGTTTACCACCCGCCGCCGCACGAGCATGTAATCGCGACGCACGATGTAGCCCAGGAAATCCACGCCGTTGGACACCGGCGCCAGGCGCTGCTTGCGGTTGAGTTCCAGCGCGAGATCGTCTCGCAGATAGCTCTCGATGCGCGCTTGCCAATCGCGCAGGATCTCCGGGTCGTTGGCGAGCAGGACGAAATCGTCGCAGTAGCGAAGATAGTGCCGGCATCGGAGTTCGTGCTTGACGAACTGGTCGAGGCCGTTCAGGTACACGTTGGCAAAGAACTGGCTGTTGAGGTTGCCGATCGGCAATCCCTTGTTCGGCTCGGCGGCGAAGAGTGTCTTGTGCGGCGGTATGGCATCCATCAGGGCGGGTTTACCGCGCAGCACGAACTCTTCGGTGCAATCGTGATATACCAGCGTGCGCGTGAGCCAGAGCGCCGTTTCGTCCCGGAGCTTGCGCGCAAGCATGCCAAACAGGATGTCCTTGTCGATGCGCATGAAGAAGTTGCGCACGTCGAGTTGCAGGAACCAGGCTGGCCGCGTTCCGTTTGCCGTAGCTTGGCGCAGGAAGCTCTGCAAACGATCCACCGCGGCATGCACGCCCTTGCCCTTGCGGCAGGCGTAGGAATCGTGGATGAAGACGGGCTCCCAGATGCCTTCCAGGTACTCCACCAGCAGGTGGTGCACCACCCGGTCGCGGAAATCGGCGGCGAAGATCTCGCGCAGCTTGGGCTTGGTTGCAAAAAAGCAGACAGAACGGCCGGGGCGGTAGCTGCGCGTCACCAGTGCTTCCTGCAGCGCGACCAGGTTCTTCTCCTGCTCGGCCTCGAAGCGCAAGGCGTTGGCGGTGTTTCGCTTGTTGCGCCGGCAGCGGTGATACTGCCGGTACAAATTCTCCAGCGAAAGATCAAGGGCGATCATTCTCCCGAGTGCACAGCCCACGCATACAAACTATTGGTCTTATTGTCGTTGTTCTGGTTGCCATTGTTGAAATTGAAGTTCCACGCGTTGTTGGTATTGGGCGCGTACTCCGTGGCCGACCAATAGTTGTTGGACTGGACGTTTGCCCGTCCACTTTCCGGCGGAGAATCCTCCGCCCCACCGGACGCGCATCCCGGTGAACGGGTAGCGCGCCCTGTATCGACATGCCGGTGTACGGATCCCGGCGGGACAGGCGCACAATGACACATCGGCTCGCTCGCGGCCTTCGGCTTGCGCCCGCAAAGCTGCGATTCAGGCCCCCTCGCGTTCACGCCTTTTGCGTACTGCGTAACCACCCTTCGTTCTGTCTGCAAACCGATACGACCTGCTCGACGGCGTAGGTAAACGACTCGAAGCTCTTGAAGGCCCGCGCTTCCTTGGCGATGCGCATCACGATCAGCAATTCGTCGAGACAGTCGCGCAAGGCGAGCAGTTGCTCCCGCTTGTCGCGCGCGGCATTGGCCTTGATGACCAGCGTCACCGCCTGCCGGCTCTTGTTGCGCAATTCCGTGCCCAGCGTGTACTTGTGATAGCGGCTGAAACCCGCCACCACCTTCTCGAAGTGCACCGCCACGTCCAGCGCCTGTTTGTAGATCGGCAGATGCTCGTACCGGGCCACGGTGTAAAAATTCCCGACAAGGCACGACGACCCGCAGGGGGAGGTCTCCCCCTGCACCCCCTCAAAAGAGCCGAATCCCTCGAATTACCGAAGTGCCAAGCGTCGCCGCGCCGCGAGGCCTGCGCCCACAATCGCCATCCCCATCAGCCCCAGCACGCCGGGCTCCGGGACTCCGGTCGCCGGCGCGCCGACATCGCCCGAGTGCACAGCCCACGCATACAAACTATCGGTATTACTGCCGACGCCCTGGCCGCCATTGCCGAAATTGAAGCCCCACGCGCCGTTGGCATTGGGCGCGTACTCCGTGGCCGACCAATAGAGGCCGGACTGGACGTTGGAAAAATCGTTGTAGTTGCTGTTGTGGCTGGTCGTGATGGAATTCCTCGCCGTCCCGCCCAGCCCGTTGTAAAAGAGATTCCCCATCTGGCTGCCCGTGCAGTTGTAGCCGAAACAGTCCAGTGCGGAGTTTGATGAGTTGGGCGTCGTCGTCGGCAGCGTCCATCCCGTGACGCCATTGATGTCCAGGCTCGATGCCCACGTATTAGCCGCCGACCAAGTCATCAAGCCGTTCATGTCGGCATTCGCCAGCCACGTAAGATTCGTCGTCGAATCGTAATACGCCTGATAGTTCGTTCCACCCGGCGTCGTCGGCAATACCCCAACAAACGTGTCCGCCTGCGCCAGCCCCGCCGTCCCCAGCAACAGCACCCCAAGCAATGCCCCAATCCCGCGTTGCCGTTTCATGAAGGTCCTCTCTGCCTTGGTTTTCATTCTTCATCCTTTACGCGGTCTCGCCGCTCCGCAGATAAATAAAGCACAATTCGTGCCGAGGGAAATTATCCATCGCCACATCAATGTGTTAGAGAGAATCGGCAAATCCCGGGGGGGGGAATGTAAAAAATTTCGACATTCCTGCGGGAAAATCCCCCTCCGCTCCTCCAAACTGTAAAAAATCCCACCTCCTACCGTTGAACCGCTGACGGCTGACCGACAGCAGTGGGTCGGGTGTCCGCCCCGGGGTGATGCCCATCACCGGATGTGACGGAAGCGCAAATCGCTCGGCTCCCTGGGTGGCGGCTTACACGCGCATTGCCGTTGCGTTGACCGCCGGCCCCCATGCCCGGAATGACCGACGTGCCGTCCCTGATCAGGCGTGCTGGGCGACCGCTCCACTTGGATACCGGCTGCTGAACCAGTACCGCCTCGAACAGCCGGATTGGGTCGTGACCTGCCGCAGGCCGGCTGCAGCGCGAAATGACCGCAGCACTCCGATTGCGGGCTACGGCACCGTGGTGACGAACGCATTGCACGGGGCCGAAGGTGAGCACCCTCCTGCCGGATCGTGGCTACTCATAGTTGCGATTGGCGGCTGCGCCCCGCCGGGGCCGGCATGAGACGCGGTGGCGAGCAGCGGAGGGCCGCGGGCGGCGCGCGAACGCGCGCCTCTTCTTCTGACTCACGGCCCCTGTCCGAGCGCAGCGTCCGCAGGACGCGCAGCAAGTTGGCCGTGCGCCCGCGGACCGAGCAGCGGAGCGCAGTCGCCCCTGCGGGGCGACCACCGCGTAGCCGGCCCCGGCGAGGCGCAGCCGCCAATCGCTTGCGCAGGCTTACGCGCGCCTGCACGACGCACTACGCTAGATTTCGAACTCCTGTCCGAACCCCGGCATCTCCACCTGGGTGCCTTCCAGCAGTCCGGCAAACGACTGCATGACCTCGGGTTCGCCGTGGACCAGGATGGTCCGCGGCGGACGGATCGCGCGGTGCCAGGCGAGCAACTCGTCGCGGTCCGCGTGCGCGGAAAATCCGTTGATGGTGTGGACGCGCGCACGGACCGGCACGTCTTCATTGAAGATCCGCACGCTCTGCGCGCCGTCGATGATCCGCCGGGCCAGCGTGCCGCGCGCGGCGTAGCCGACGAACACGACGGCGCAGTTCGACCGCCAGAGATTCTGGCGCAGGTGGTGGCGAACCCGCCCGCCGTTGCACATGCCGGCGCCGGCCAGGATGATCGCGCCCGACCGGAAACGGTTGATGGCGATGCTTTCCGTCGCATCCCGCGTGAAGTGCAGGCCCGGCAGCGCGAACGGATCCCCGCCGCCGTGAAACAGCTTGGCCACATGCGGCTCGAAGCACTCCGGATGCCGCTCGAAAATCTGGGTTGCCGAAATCGCCATCGGAGAGTCGAGAAAGACCTGGGCCATTTCCGAGATGCGGCCTTTCTCCTGGCCTTCGCGCAGAAACCACAGGATCTCCTGGGCACGCTCGAGGGCGAACGTCGGAATGACGACGTTACCGCCATGCTCGAAGACCTCGTGAATCGCGGCGTACAGTTCTTCGATCGACGGCGCGATCGGCTTGTGAAGGCGGTCGCCGTAGGTCGTCTCCATCACCACGACGTCGGAATGCGGCGGCGCCACCGGCGCACGCAGCAGCGGCCGCCCCTGGTTGCCGAGGTCGCCCGAGAAGGTCACCGTACGCCGCGCGCCGTTTTCCTCGAGTTCGAGAAAGACGCTGGCCGAGCCGGCGATGTGTCCGGCGTCGAAGAACGTTGCCCGCACGCCGGGCGCCAGGGAAATCGCCTCGCCGTACGACGCGGCGCGGCCGAAGCGATCGAGGCTGTCAAGGGCGTCGAGCGTCGTATACAACGCCGTCTCGTCGACCTGCGCGTCGCCGCGGTGATCGCCGTGGCGATCGTGCTCGCGGCGGTATCGCGCGTGGCGCTCATCCTCCTCCTGCAGATGCGCGGAATCGAGCATGACGATCCGCGCCAGATCGCGGGTCGCGGACGTGGCGATGATTTCGCCGCGGAATCCCCGCTTGGCCAGCAGGGGCAGCCTCCCGCAGTGATCGAGGTGCGCATGGGTCAGCAGCACGAAATCGATCGACTTTGGATCGAACCCGAACGGCGCACGGTTGCGCTGTTCCAGTTCGCGGTCGCCCTGGACCAGTCCGCAGTCGATCAGGATGCGCAGCCCCGCGCACTCGACGAGGTGGCAGGAACCGGTAACGTCGCGATCGGCACCATGAAAGGAAATTTTCATTTTTTCTTACTCCCTGGTCCATCTCCCCATGCGGCAGAGGGATGCCATTGCCGGCAGGGAGGCGTTACGGATAGAGCGGCGTCCCGTTGTTTTCGTGCCATTGCAGAATGCCATTCCAGGCGTCCTCGGCGGACTCGGCATACCAGAATAGCTCGCGGTCCTCGGCATCGACCACCCCCTCGTCGACGAGGAAGTCGACGTCGAAGGCGCGACGCCAGTAATCCCGGCCGATCAGCACGACCGGCACCGGATCGAGCTTGCGCGTCTGGATCAGGGTGAGCGTTTCGAATAGTTCGTCGAAGGTGCCGAATCCGCCCGGAAACGCGACGAGCGCCCGCGCGCGCATCAGGAAATGCATTTTGCGCAGTGCGAAATAGTGGAAACGCAGGCACAGTTCCGGGGTGATGTAGGGGTTCGGATACTGTTCGTGCGGCAGGGAGATGTTCAGCCCGATGGACTCCGCGCCGACGTCGAACGCCCCGCGGTTGGCCGCCTCCATGATGCCCGGACCGCCGCCAGTCATGACCGTGACGCGCGAATCGCCGGGTCCGTTCCCGCCCGATGCGACCAGGCGGCCGAACTCGCGCGCCACGTCGTAATACCGGCTCTTGGCCAGGATCCGTTCGGCCACCGAGATCCTGCGCCGGTGCTCCGCGGCCGCGACGGTGTCGGTCTCGCCGATCCGCGCCGCCTGGGCCTGCAACATCTGCACGGCGCGCTGCGCCGCGGCGGGTTCGCGGATCCGCGTGCTGCCGAAGACGACGATGGTGTGCTTGATGCCGTGGCGCTCGAGCAGTTCTTCCGCCTTGGAGTAATCCAACTGCAGCCGGACCCCCCGCATGCCATCGCTCGACAGAAACCGCGTGTCCTGATCGGCCGGTTCATAGCTCGGCGACTGCATGATCGCCTGAATGCGCTCCTGGGCGGAGGGATCGTCCTCCAACTCTTTCGGGTGATGCCAGGGGAGCGGTTCGCGACGATTGGCTTTCAT
Organism: Pseudomonadota bacterium; assembly: GCA_021842465.1. Taxonomy (GTDB): domain Bacteria; phylum Pseudomonadota; class Gammaproteobacteria; order Burkholderiales; family Burkholderiaceae_F; genus GJ-E10. The sequence continues at coordinate 96,538 of JAKBZN010000002.1, read as the reverse complement.
CATTGCCATAATACCGGTTTGCGCGGCCCGATCCGGATCGATTCCCCCCTGCGCAAGCAGTCTCCAACCCAACCGCAGCGGCCCGGCAACTCGGCTCCATGAAGCCCTTACGCAATCCCGAACAGGACATCCAGCGCTTCCGCGGACGCCTCGTGGCGGCGTCGGCGTTGGTCGCCGGCGGGTTCTCGGCCCTGCTTGCGCGATTCGGCTGGTTGCAGGTAGTGCGCTACCGCGAATACAAGGCGCGCGCCGAGCAGAATCGGACGGCGCTCGTACCGGTCACGCCCAACCGGGGCCTGATCGTCGACCGGACGGGCGCGGTGCTGGCGACGAACTTCTCCGCATACACCCTGGAGATCGAACCGGCGAATGTGCCCGATCTCGAAGAGACCATCCACGCGCTCTCCCAGGTGATCGAGATCACCCTGCGCGACCGACGGCGGTTCTTCAAGACGCTGTCGGACTACAAGCGCCTGAATTCCGTGCCGATCCGGACCAAGCTCACCGACGCCGAGGTGGCGCGCTTCGCCGTCGAGCGGTTCCGTTTCCCCGGCGTGGCCTTGCATGCGCGCCTGTTCCGGCAGTACCCGCTGGGCAAGACCGCGTCGCATGTGCTCGGCTACATCGGCCGGATCAGCGATGCCGACGAGGCCCGCATCCGCCGCTTCGCCGATCCGGCGAACTACGACGGCACCAACTACATCGGCAAGCTCGACATCGAGGAAAGCTACGAACAGGCGCTGCACGGCATCACCGGGTACGACAAGATGGAAATCACCGCCGGCGGGCACCCGGTACGGACGCTGGCACGCACGCCGCCCAAGCCGGGAAACAATCTGATCCTGTCGATCGACCTCAAGCTGCAAGAGGTGGTCGAACGCGCCTTCGGGGCGCGGCGCGGCGCCCTGATCGCCATCGAACCCGCGACCGGCGACGTGCTGGCGTTCGTCTCGATGCCGACTTTCGATCCCAACCTCTTCGTCGACGGCATCGACAGCGCCGACTGGAAGGCCCTGAACGACGATCCGGACAAGCCGCTGCTCAACCGCGCATTGCGCGGCACCTATCCGATCGGCTCGACGTACAAGCCGTTCATGGCGCTCGCCGCGCTGGAGCTGGGCAAGCGGCGCCCGGACAGCACGATGCTCGACCCCGGCTATTACGACTTCGGCGGACACATGTTCCGCGAAGGCGGCACGCAAGGTGGGCACGGCATGGTCGACCTCTACCGCTCCATCGTCGTGTCCAGCGACGTTTATTACTACTCGGTCGCCAACGACCTCGGCGTCGACGCGATCCACGATTTCATGAAGCCGTTCGGCTTCGGACAACTGACCGGCATCGACCTCGACGGCGAGTCGCGCGGCGTGCTGCCGTCGACGGCCTGGAACTGGCGCCGTTTCCACCAGAAGTGGTACCGGGGGGAAACCATCTCGCTGGGCATCGGGCAGGGAAAGAACGCTTTCACCCTGTTGCAGTTGGCCCATGCGGTGGCCACCCTGGCCAACGGCGGCGTCGTCATGCGACCGCACCTCGTCAAGGAAATCGAGGACCCGAACACCGGCAAACGGACCAAGGTGGTGGACAAGGAATCCGCGCGCATCCCGCTCGATCCGGAATATGTCGCCCTGGTGCGCGCCGCCATGGTCGGCGTGACGACGTCGCCCGAAGGCACCGCGTACCACGTATTCCAGGGGGCGCCGTACCAGGCGGCTGGAAAGACCGGCACGGCGCAGGTCGTCGGCATCGCGCAGGGCGCGAAATACCATGCCTCGCAGCTCTCCGAACGCCATCGCGACCATTCGCTCTTCATCTCGTTTGCGCCGGCGCAGCCGGGCGTGCAGCCGAAGATCGCACTTGCCGTGCTCGTGGAGAACGGCGGCTGGGGCTCCGAGGCCGCGGCCCCGATCGCACGCGAGGTGCTGGACTACTACTTGCTTGGCCGGGAACCGGCGGCGGGGAAGGACGCCAAATGAACGCGAACGCCCGGACCGCGGCGCGCAACTTCGCGCGGCGGTTTGCCGATCTGATCGATCCCGCCCTGGTGACGACGCTGGGAGCGCTGATGCTCGTCGGACTGGTCACGCTCTACTCGGCCGCATCCGACCAGCCGGGCCACTTCACCGGGCAGCTGCGCAACTTTGCCTTTGCGGGCGCGTTGATGCTCGGCACCGCGGCGATTCCGCCGCGGCTCCTGCTGCGCGCGGCGATTCCCGTCTATGCCGTCGGTCTGCTTGCGCTGCTCGCCGTGCTGGTAGCCGGGGTTTCGGTCAACGGCGCCCGGCGCTGGCTCGATCTCGGCTTCACGCGCTTCCAGCCCGCCGAAATCATGAAGCTCGGCGTCCCCCTGGTGCTGGCCTGGTATTTCCAGAAGCGTGCGGAGGGGCTGCGCACGGCGGACTTCGTCGTCGCCTTTGCCCTGGTGCTCGCGCCGGTGGGACTGATCGCCCGCCAACCGGATCTCGGAACCGCGCTCCTGGTCCTGGCCGCGGGCTTCTATGTGATCTTCTTTGCGGGGCTGCCCTGGCGCTGGCTCGCCGCGATGACCGCCGTCACCCTCGCGGCGCTGCCGATCGGCTGGATGTTCCTGCACGATTACCAGCGCAACCGCATCCTCACCCTGCTCAATCCGTCATCCGATCCGCTCGGCAAGGGATTCCACACCCTGCAATCGATGATCGCCATCGGCTCCGGCGGCGTCTTCGGAAAAGGATGGATGCAGGGAACGCAGGCGCATCTGGAGTTCATCCCCGAGCGGACCACGGACTTCATCTTCGCGGTCTATTCCGAAGAGTTCGGCCTGATCGGCAACCTGGTCCTCCTGGCGCTCTTCTCGATGCTCGTCGCGCGGGCACTCAGCATCGCGCAACATGCGGCGACGCCGTTTGGGCGATTGCTCGCCGGCTCGATCGCGATGATCCTGTTCACCTATGCCTTCGTCAACATGGGCATGGTGAGCGGTATCCTGCCGGTGGTCGGCGTGCCGCTTCCACTCATCAGCTATGGCGGTACCGCATTGACGACGATCGGGATCGCGTGTGGAATGCTGATGGCGATCCAGCGGCATCGGCCGCTCGTCCAGAGCTGACTCACAGGACATTCCGACATGGCTCGTACACGCACGCTCGGCCTGACCGCCCTGCTGATCCTGGGCGGCTGTGCTTCGGTTCCGCATCCGCATTACTACGCCAACGACGGCCCACCGGCCAAGGTGCCGCCGCATCTTTCCCAGGAGGCGGATGCGACCCCGCGCGTCGAGCCTTTCGACCCCTACGCCAATCGGCCGTACTACGCCTTGGGGCGGCGCTACGTTCCGATCACCCGGGACGTTCCGTTCCAGCAGCGCGGCATCGCGTCCTGGTACGGCCGCCAGTACCAAGGGAACCGCACCGCAAGCGGCGAACCGTACGACATGTTCGCGATGACGGCGGCGCACCCCACGCTGCCGATCCCGAGCTACGCCCGGGTGACGAACCTGCGCAACGGCCGCAGCGTGATCGTGCGCGTGAACGACCGGGGGCCGTTCCTGTTCGATCGCGTGATCGATCTGTCCTATGCCGCGGCGACGCGGCTCGGGATCGCGGGGCCGGGTACCGGAGAGGTCGAAGTGGACCGGATCACCAACCGCGAGATCGCCGACGGAAGCTGGAAGACCGGCCGCCCGGACGCGGAGCTGGCGGCGCTGTCCCCGCGGGCCGTCACGCCCCCCGTTCCGATACCCGCGGCAGTCGACGGCGTGGTTCCCGCGGCCTACTCGCCGCCGGCCCCGACCGTAGCCGCCGATCCCCCGCCGACGGCCGCTCCGCCCGCAGGCGGCGCCCCCGATCCGGTACAGACCCTGCTCGACGCGGATCGACCGCCGCCCGAACTGCAGCCGGCCGCCGACGGCACGGAGACCCACTGGGCGGTGCAACTCGGCGCCTTCTCCAGCCCGGCCCATGCCGACGCCTTGCGCGACCGGCTCGACCTCCTGCTGGGCGCGCCGCAGGCCGCCCCGCTGCCGGCGCAGGCGCGCCTGGCGCGCGTCGCGCGGTCGGACCGCCTCAATCGGGTTCTGATCGGCGACACGGCGGACCGGACGACCGCGCAAGACATGGCGCGTCGCCTGTCCCGATTCCTCGGGCGCAAGGCAATCGTGTTCGCCTATGGAACCGGATCGGCGGCCGAGTCGTCGTCCCTGCCCCGGGCCGCGCAGAGCGCGCGATAGAGCAGGTCCCGCGGCAACCCGGTCGCCGCGGCGGCAACCGCCGCGGCGCGCGAAGCCGGCAGGGCGCCAGCCAGCGCCTGTAGCCAGCGCATCGTTCCCGCATCAATTTCGTCCTGGGGTCGTGGTGCGCTCCGCTCGAGCGCATCGATCACCAGCACGTATTCCCCCCGCGGCGCGGCGCGCGCGACTTCGGCGGGCAGATTGCCGGCCGTCGTCCGGACGATCGTTTCGAATTTCTTGGTGAGTTCGCGCGCCAGGACCACGCCGCGCTCCGGATCCAGCGCGGCGGCCAATTCTTCCGCGGTCTGCACCATGCGATGCGGCGCCTCGAACAGCACCGCCGCCCCGGCATCCGCCGCCAGGTCCGCCCACTTCCGTTTGCGCGCCTGGGCAGCCGCGGGCGGAAACCCGATGAACCGGACATCGCCGGGGTGCGCGCCCGCCACCGACAGCACGGCCGTCATGCTGCTCGCCCCGGGAATCGGGATCACCCGGTACCCGGCATCCGCCGCCGCCCGCACCACCACGGCGCCGGGATCCGAAATCGCCGGCGTACCGGCATCGCTGACCAAAGCGACCCGCTCGCCTTGTGCGAGGTGGGCAAGCACTCGCTGCGCGGCCTCCGCCTCGTTATGGCGATGCGCCGCCAGCAACGGCCGCGCGATCCCGTACCGCGCCAGCAGGGGCGCGGTGGTCCGGGTATCTTCGGCAGCGATGCAATCGGCGTTTCGTAATACCCACAATGCGCGAAGCGTCACATCGGCGGCATTCCCCAAAGGGGTCGCGACTACATACAATCCCGGCGGAAATTCCTGATCGGCAACCCCCGAGCACTCCCACAACCCGTTCTCCATCCCGGCGCACTGACCACCGGCGGATGTCTCTCCCATGCATGCTCCCCTTCGGTTCGGCCGCAGCATCCTCCAGCGACGCGGAGCGCAAGGAGAAGACCTCGCCTGCGCGCACCTGGTACGGCACGGCCTGCGCATCATTGCACGCAACGTCCGTTTTCGGAGCGGGGAGATCGACATCGTCGCCCGCGACGGCGATGCGCTGGTCTTCGTCGAAGTGCGCCTGCGCAACCGGACGGGCGATGCCGCCGCCAGCATCGATCGGATAAAGCGGGGCAAAATACGGCGCGCGGCACGCCTGTATCTGTGCGCGCGCTTTGGCGACCGGTGGCCCGTGTGTCGATATGACGCCGTGACCGTCGAGCGGGGCGCGGTTTCGTGGCTCCGCTCCGCGTTTGATGACGAAGAATCCTTCTGAGGCGAGGTTTGGTGATGCGTTTGCGCTCGATTGTCCTGCCCCTGGCCCTGATCGCGGCCGTTACGAGCACCGGCGGCTGTGTCGTCGCCATCGGCGGCGCGGCGCTGGGAAGCGCGATGGTGCTCAGCGATCGCCGATCCACCGGCATCCAGGTGGAAGACGCGGAAATCGAGCACCGCGTCAACGATGTGATCACGCAGCGCTTCGGCACCGCCACCCACGTCGACGTCACATCCTACAACCAGCGCGTGCTGCTCACCGGCAACGCCCTGTCCGCGGCGGACCGGGCCGAAATCGAGCGCTTGGCCGCGGGCTGCCGCGGCGTGCGCCAAGTCATCAACGAGGTCCGCGTCGGCACCTACGGCGGCGCGCGGAGCTTCCTCTCCGACACGGCACTCGCCGGCAAGGTGCGCTCGGCGCTCCTGGAGCAAAAGACGCTCCCCGGCGGCGTCATCCAGATCGTATGCAGCGACGGAACGGTCTATCTGATGGGGCTCGTCGGTGCGCAGGAGGCGCAGACCGCGGAATCCACCGTCCAGCGGGTTTCCGGCGTCCAGCGCGTCGTCGCCCTGTTTGAAGTCCTCACGGACGCGCAGTTGGCGCAATACCGGCGGGGAACCGCGCACAACCCGAGCGCGGAGCCGGCAGCGGTAGGCTCGGGCCAATAAGCGAACGGGGCGGATTTCCGCCCCGTCTGATCATCCGACCCGCCGCGAGGCAGGTGGTGAATCCGGTGATCGGCCGGATATTACTTGGCCTTGTAGTTCGAAGGCGAGCGCATGGACGCGTAGTCGCCGAACAGGCACAGCGGCGGAATGACGAAAACCAAGATGATCGCCCACAGCGGGACATCTCCGATCATGTTGTTGCTCCTTGACGTAGTGGTGGCTTTATGGTTCGGAAAACGCGATTGATAATCGAAATCAATGCACGCATAAGAATCGCGTAGTGGCAAGCATTTCGCAATAGGGTTTTGCAAACAAAAACCATTTCGTTGCAATTTGACAACAAAATGGGAATCGATACGCCATTTCGCGACGCGGACCGGGTATTTGGCGCGCTCCGGCCCGTCAGGAAGGCAGGTACCGCCCCAGCGTCACGATGGCGATGGTCACGAACCCGAGAATCGTGTTGATCCCCACCCAGCGGCGGATCCGGCCCAAAGCCGCGCCGCCCACCTTCCAGTCGGACTCGGCAACCGCCTTGCGCAGCGCACGGTACGGGCCGAAGAACACATACAGGTAAATGGCGATCATGGCGGTGCCAACACGCAGCATCCAGAACCAGCGCGACGGGGCGTTGTCCACCCCGACCGGGATGAGGATGCTCATCCCACTGGCGGGGATCAGCACGATCGCCGCCCATACCCAGGGAAAGAAGCGCGCGAACACGTCGCGCCACAGCCGCAGGCGCTGCGGCGGCTCCAGCAGTTGCGCCGCCACCGGGCGCAGGCACATGTAGGCGAAGAACATGCCTCCAACCCAGACGACCACGGAGGCGATGTGAAGCAGCAGGAATACCGGATAGAGACTGGCCATGCGGCGATTCTACCGGCGGCCGGTCCCGCGCTCAGTAGCGTGCATCGCCCGGGTGCTTGCGATTCGGCCAATCGTGGATCTTGCCGGCGAAATCCGGGCGCGGCTGGTGCGTGAAATATTGCGCCACGTCCACCGCCTCCTGGTCGGTCAAGCCGCCGCGGCCCAGCGGGAAGTCGAGGGTATTCCCGACCGGCATGTTGACGCGGATGAAGGCCGCCGCCTTGTAGGTGCGAGCCATCCCGGCGCCGATGTTGTAGCTGTGCTCCCCCCACAGCGGCGGGAACACATAGCTGCCGTCGGCGCGACGCATACCCGCGCCATCATCGCCATGGCATGCCGCGCACTGCTCATGGTAGACGCGCTTGCCGTTGACCGCGTCCGGCACGAGCGCATGCGAGATCTTCGTCGTGCCGCGACCCGGGATCGGTTTGCCGCGCACGGCATCGCCCTTCATCCAGTCCACGAAGGCGACCATCGCATTCATTTCCCGCGAATCGCGGTCCAACGCCGCACCGTTCATCGAGCGCAGCATGCAGCCGTTGATGCGCGCCTTGAAGTCGATGACCTTGCCCGCCCGCGGGGAATATGCCGGGAATACGGCACTGAGCCCGACGAGGGGCGACGCATGCGCCGCCGTGCCGTTGTCGAGATGGCAGCTCGCACAGGTAAGCGCGTCGCCGACGTTGTGCGGCAGCAGGGTCTTGGTATCGAGCATCAGCCGCATGCCATGGATCAGCTGCGCGGAGTCCGGTCGGTCCAGCATCGCCGCAAACCGCGGCATGACGAACTTCGATGGCTTCACGGCAGCCAAGTCGATGGAGCCGCGCAACTTGCCCACATCGTCGGGGGTGACCTGGGCCGCGTGATTGCCCCAGCTCGTGCGCACGAAATTGACGATCTGCGCCAGTTCCGCATCGGACAGTGCAGCAAAGGATGGCATCGCGAACTGCCGCGGGAACCGCTGCGTCTGCGCCGACCTCCAGCCGCTCAACATCACGTGGATGACCGAAGCCGGATCCGTCGACACCACCGAGGTGTTGGCGGCGAGCGGTGGGAATATGTCGCCGGCACCGCTACCGTCGAGCTGATGGCACACGGCACAGAACTGCACGTAGCCAAGGCCGCCCGCCGTTCCATACAGCCGATGCTCCGCTTCGGCAGGCGACGGCGCCACCGGCGAACCCGCCGGCGCGGACGAAAGGGACGCGAGATAGTTCGCCACCGCGCTCAGGTCGGTATCGGTAAAGTGTTGCGAACTGTGATGCACGACTTCGGTCATCGGCCCGAAGGCCGCGGTGTGCGGATTGCGCCCCGTCTGGAGGAAGCGTGCGATGTCGTGCGGCGTTCCCAGGTCCCGCAGGCTGGGCGCGTACCAGTTGTCGATCGATGCGCCGCCGAGATAGTCTCCGCCCGCGGAGCCACCCTGGTCCATCGCCATTTCCTGGAATCCGACGCCGCGCGGCGTGTGGCAGGTTCCGCAATGCCCAAGACCCTGCACGATGTACGCGCCGCGGTTCCATTCGGCGGACTTGGCCGGGTCGGCCCGGTACGGGTTCGTATCGAGGAAGGCCATGTTCCAGAACTTCATGCCGATGCGCATGCTGAACGGCCACTCGAGGTGGTTGGCTTCGTTGGGCCGATGCACCGGTGTGACACCGTGGAGAAAATAGGCATACAACGCGCGCATGTCGGCCGGGGTCGTCTTCGCGAACGAGGGATACGGCATCGCCGGATACAGGTTGTCGCCATCGTCATCGACGCCTTCCCGCACCGCCCGATCGAACTGCGCAAAGGTGTAATTGCCGATCCCCGTTTCCTTGTCCGGGGTGATGTTGGTGGAATACAGCGCACCGAACGGGGTCTGCATCGCCAACCCGCCGGCCATGGGCGCGCCGCCGGGGGCGGTATGGCAGGCAACGCAATCGCCCAGGCGCGCGAGATACGCGCCGCGCTGGACCAGCGCGGCTTCGTCCGGGGACACGTCCGCAGGCGCGGCAAACAGCGGCGTCAGGCCGAACAACGCGACAAAAGCGGCTCCCGCCCGCCAAACGCCATTTCCCGAAATCCGCACGACTCCGCCCCCGACACGCGTCTTTGCCATCTCAATCCTTCAGTCCCTCTCTCCCGCATGCGCGGGAGAGAGGGAAACGCCGCTCCGGATCAGTTCACCGGATCGACCGAATAGCCGCGCTTCTGCTGCAGGTACACGACCTCGGCAAAGCCCGACGGGACGATGTCCGCATCCTTCACGCCGTAGAGCGAATGGAAGTTGACGTTCTGCTCGCGCAGCGAGTTATTGCAGATCACGAACCGCACCCCCTGGGAGCGCAGCTTGTCGATCTCCGTCTTGAATGCCGGGGCGGGATTTTCCAACAGGGTCAGACCCTTGGCGTACAGGACGACTTTCACCTTGAACTTTCCGCCCCAATCGCGCGCCGCATCCAACCCGTTCTGGATGTTGCGCAACTTCTTGCCCTGGACCTTCTTGTTGTCCGTGGTAAGCGGCACGACCAGGCGCATCAGGCCGTATTTCGCGTGAGTGATATGCGGTTTCACATATCCGGAATGCCCGGCATCGGCCGCGGACGCGGGACTGCCGAACGCACATGCCACCGAGACCAGCGCCGCCGTCGACGCCACCGACAACCACTTTCGCTTCAACACCATTGCTCCTCCTTGCGATGAACGCGTTTCACGAAAATCCAGCCCGCGACGGACCGCGCGTGCCGTCACTTCCCCTTTGCCGTCACTTTCCCTTGTACACCTTGAACCCGTAGTGCTCGAACACCGCAAGCGCCTTGGGCGAGCGCAGGAAATCGACCCACATCTGGCCCGCCTTCCGATGCGGCGCCCGCTTGAGTACGGTGGCGGCGTAGATTGCCGTCACGTTCTCGGCAGGAGGGATATCCACCCGACGGATCGGGTTGCCAGCTTCCTCCTGGAAGATCGCCTCCGATTGCCAGGTCACACCCGCCTGGGCGCGACCGAGCATCAGGTACAGCGGCGATTGACGATGGTGGATGTGGGTCAGGACCGTCTCTCCGTTCTTGACCTTGGTTTCGTATACCGTCTGAACCAGCGCCGCACCGCCGGCCTTGTGCAACGCCGCCTTGATCTGGCGGCCGATGCCTTCGAACGCGGGGTTCGGCATGACGAGATGCACCCCGGGCTTGCCGAGATCCGCAAGCTTGCCCACGTGCGCGGGGTTCCCCTTGGGAACCATGATGGTGAGGGTGTTGGTCACGTAGGGCACCGCCGGCCCGCTGGCATAGCCGTCGGTAATCATCTGCTTCACGCGCCGCATCCCGGCGGCATAGACGTCGGCATGCGCCGTCCAGGTCATGTTACCGACGGTGATCGTGCCGCCTTTCTTGATCTGATCGGCAAGCAGGCCGGGGGGAATCGTCTCGTAGTAGATCCTGCCGCGGAATTCCGGGTGCTCCTTCTCGAACTCCGCCACCAGCGGCGCCATCGCGAAATAGTAGTTGCCGCCGACGAAGATCGTCAGCCGGGCAGTCATCGGATTGCCGTGGAAGTCCGGCAGGTTGTCGATTTCGGGAACGGTGAAGTCCAAGCCGCGCTGCGCCACCGGTACCGGGTTGTTCCGGCCGTGGCTCCACGGCGGAAAGAACCGCTCCGCGGAATTCGCCGTTGCCGCCGATGCCGTGGTGGCGCCGAACAGAACGCAGACGGCCGCCAGAACGGAAAGGCTGCGCGGCGCGCGGGAGAACAGGGGAACAAGCATGGAACGCTCCTCGAGGTCTTCAATATCTCTCCACAGCCGGGCGCAACCGGCGGCGGACGGCCCCGCAGCGTAGGACGAAATTATCCCGGGGCGATACCCCCCGGATTGAGTAACCGCCCATACCCCCCAAGAAGCAAGGGAAACCCTGTATCGGCGACCGAGCGGACCGACACCCGGGGCGCTTCCCTGGCGGAAAAACAGCCAGGAAGTGGCTGGCGTCCGGTCAGCCGCGGCGCATCCGGTGGCCGATCGCCAGCGCCGCCAGGGTGCACACGGATCCCGACAGCAGATAGAGGCTGACGTAGCCCAGGCCGAAACGCGCCGACAGGCCCAAAGCAACGACCGGAGCGAATCCGGCGCCGATGAGCCAGGCGAGGTCCGAGGTCAGTGCCGCACCGGTATAGCGGAACCGGGGCGCAAACCAGTCGTTCATCGAACCGGCGGCCTGCCCGTACGACATCCCGAGCAGCCCGAAGCCGACCAGCAAAAAGACGTCCTGCCCCACCGACCCGCCCCCCAGAAGCCGGGGGACGAACCCGCTGAACACCGCGATGAGAACCGCCAGCACGGCCAGGGTGCTGCGGCGTCCGATGCGATCGGCAATCGCTCCCGACAGGATCATGCCCACCGCACCCAGCGCGGCAGCGACGATTTCAACCACGAAGAACCGGCTGATCGACTGGCGCGGATACAGCACGATCCACGACAGCGGAAACACCGTGACCAGATGGAAGAGCGCGTAGCTTGCCAGCGCGCCGAACGCGCCCAGGATCACCACGTACCCCTGTTCGCGCAGCAGTACCCCGGCCTTTTCCGGATGCAGTTCCCGCTCCGCAAAAAGAGCCTGGAACTCGTCCGCCATCACGAGACGCAGCCGCGCGAACAGCGTGACCACGTTGACGGCGACCGCGACGAAGAACGGGTATCGCCAGCCCCAGTCGAGAAAGTCGGACGGCTGCAGCGAGTGGTGCAGAAACGCGAACAGGCCGCAGGCGATGATGAATCCTACGGGCGCGCCGAGCTGGCCCGTCATCGCATACCAGCCGCGATGCTTCGGCGGCGCGCTAAGCGCCAGCAGCGACGGCAGCCCATCCCATGCGCCGCCCAGCGCAAACCCCTGGCCGGTGCGGAATGCCGCCAGCAGGACGTACGACCAATGGCCCAGCGCGGCATACCCGGGAAGAAAGGCGATCCCCGCCGTGGACGTCCCCAACAGGACGAGCGCCGCGACCAGCTTTGCGCCCCGTCCGTGCCGCCGCTGGATGGCCAGGAAAAAGAGGGAACCGATCGGCCGCGCGATGAACGCAAAGGAAAACACGGTGAACGACCACAGGGTCCCCTCGAGCGGACGTTCGAACGGGAAGAAAAACGACGGGAACACCAGCACCGAGGCGAACCCATAGACGAAGTAGTCGAAATATTCCGACACCCGCCCGATCAGGACCCCGATCGCGATCTCGTCCGGGGACAGCGCGTGTTGCGCACCGGCCAACCCCCGCAAGCCGGGATCCGACGCGTCAAGTCCGTCCATCGTTCGGGTGGTGTTCATCCGGGTCTCCAGGACTCCGAGAATTTCGACGGGAATCCCTTATTGAGCTTTCGGAAAATGGATGACACCCTACTTCCGCAAGCGTGAGAGAAGGGACATTTGCCGTGCCGCACCGCGAAGACACATCGCTGTTCGCAAACCGCTGCCGCACATCCGACCGTCCTATTATGGAGGCTTCGCCGGGCCCCGATATCAACGACGGAACCATGGTCTCTTCCCTGGGCTTGCGGTCGCTGCGCATCGGCGCCGCAGCCACGATCCTTTCCGCTTCGCTTTGCGGATGTCACCGGACTGTGTTCGACCCGGCGGGATACATCGCCCGCCAGCAAGGCCGGCTGGTGGTGACCTCCACGCTGCTGATGCTGCTGATCATCGTCCCGGTGATCCTCCTGACGCTGTTCTTCGCCTGGCACTACCGGCAATCGAATGCCGACGCCGACTATCGCCCCGACTGGGACCACTCCCTGCACCTGGAACTGGCGATCTGGGCGGCGCCGCTGCTGATCGTCATCGCGCTGGGCGCACTCACCTGGATCGGCAGTCACACGCTCGATCCGTTCCGTCCGCTGCGTCGGGTCGACGCCAACCGGACGGTCGCCGCGGGCGTCCGTCCGCTGACCGTCGACGTCGTCGCGCTCGACTGGAAATGGCTGTTCATCTATCCGAAGCAGGGTATCGCCGTCGTAAATGAGGCGGCGGCGCCGATCGACGTGCCGATCCGTTTCCGGATCACCTCCCAATCGGTGATGAATGCATTCTTCATCCCCGCCTTGGCCGGGCAGATCTACGCCATGCCCGGCATGCGTTCCGAACTCAACGCGGTCATCAACCGCCCCGGCGAATTTCGCGGCTTCTCCTCCAGTTACAGTGGCGCCGGTTTTTCCCATATGGAGTTTCGGTTCCTGGGCATGACTTCCGAACGCTTCGCGCAGTGGATCCAGCGGAATCGCGATGCGTCGGCTCGTCTCGATCGCGAGACGTACCTGCGCCTGGTGCGCCCGAGCATCGCCGATCCGGTCCGCCGATACGGAAGCATCGATCCGGCAATATTTCGATCCATCGTCGACCGCTGCATCGGATCGCCCCGGTCCTGTCCGCCCCCGGCCCACACGACCCCGTCGCGCGCGGCGATGGCCGACGGAGCCGCGGAATGAGCGGGGCGAACGGCGTGCGGCAGCTCCTGCTCGGTCGCCTGGGTCTTGACGCGATTCCCTACCATGAGCCGATCCTCGTCGGAACCTTCGTGGTGGTCGCGCTCGGTACCGTCGCGGTGCTGGCGGCGTTGACCCATTTCCGCGGCTGGGGTCCGCTCTGGCGCGACTGGATCACCAGCACCGACCACAAGCGGATCGGCGTGATGTACGTCGTACTGGGGCTGATCATGCTGCTGCGCGGCTTCAGCGACGCGGTCATGATGCGCATCCAGCAAGCGATCTCCTTCGGGAATTCGGGCGGCTACCTGCCGCCCTACCACTACGACCAGATCTTCACGGCGCACGGTGTGATCATGATCTTCTTCGTCGCCATGCCGTTCGTCGTCGGCCTGATGAACTTCGTCGTCCCGCTGCAGATCGGCGCGCGCGACGTCGCGTTCCCGTTCCTGAACAACTTCAGCTTCTGGATGACCGCGTTCGGGGCGGTACTGATCATGCTCTCGCTGTTCGTTGGCAACTTCGCCCGCACTGGATGGCTGGCATACCCACCGCTGTCGGAAGCGGCATACAGCCCCGACGTCGGCGTCGACTACTACATCTGGGCCCTCCAGGTGGCCGGCGTCGGATCCCTGCTGTCGGGCGTCAACATGATCGCCACGATCGTCAAAATGCGCGCCCCCGGCATGGGCCTCATGCGGATGCCGGTGTTCACCTGGACCGCCCTGTGCTCCAACATCCTGATCGTCGCCGCGTTTCCGGTCCTGACCGCATGTCTGGCGCTGCTGGCCCTCGACCGTTACGTCGGAACGCATTTCTTCACCAACGGCGGGGGCGGCAGCCCGATGATGTACGTCAACCTGATCTGGATCTGGGGCCACCCCGAGGTCTACATCCTGGTACTGCCGGTGTTCGGGGTATTTTCCGAGGTGGTGGCCACGTTTTGCGGCAAACGACTGTTCGGCTACGCATCCATGGTCTACGCCAGCGTGGTCATCACGGTGCTCTCGTATCTCGTCTGGCTGCACCACTTCTTCACCATGGGATCCGGGGCCAGCGTCAACGCGTTTTTCGGGATTGCGACGATGATCATCGCGATTCCCACGGGGGCCAAGGTGTTCAACTGGATGTTCACGATGTACCGGGGACGCATCCGCTACGAAGTGCCCATGCTCTGGACGATGGGCTTCCTGATCACCTTCGTGGTCGGCGGAATGAGCGGCGTATTGCTGGCGGTTCCCCCAGCCGACTTCATCCTGCACAACAGCCTGTTCCTGGTCGCGCACTTCCACAACGTCATCATCGGCGGGGTGGTGTTCGGCAGCATGGCCGGCATCACGTACTGGTTCCCGAAAGCGTTCGGCTTCCGCCTCGACCCCTTCCTCGGAAAGCTCTCGTTCTGGTTCTGGCTGATCGGGTTCTACTTCGCATTCGTTCCGCTCTACGCGCTCGGACTGATGGGGGTCACCCGCCGCCTGAGCCACTTCGACGATCCGTCGCTGCAGATCTGGTTCGAGGTCGCCGCTTTCGGCACCGCATTGATTTTCCTGGGGATCGCGAGCTTCCTGCTCAGCATCGTGATGGGCTACCGTCACCGCGACCGATTGCGCGATCGCACCGGAGATCCCTGGAACGGGCGGACCCTGGAATGGTCCACCGCCTCGCCCCCGCCGCCCTACAACTTTGCCTTCACGCCCCGAGTGCACGACAAGGACGCTTGGCACGACATGAAGCAGAACGGCTACGTGCGTCCGACGGACGGGTTCATTCCGATCCACCTGCCTTGCAACACGGCGGCCGGGTTCGTCCTGGCCGCGCTCAGCGCCGTCTGTGCATTCGGCCTGATCTGGCACATGTGGCCGCTGGCAGGCCTCGCGTTCGCCGCGCTCGTCTTCACCACCATCCGCCACACCTTCCGGTACGACTGCGGCTTCTCCGTGTCCGCGGACGAGGTCGCAAGCGCCGAGCGGCGGCGCACCCGGATGCTGACTGAACATGCCTGATCTCGCCGCCACCGCCGAACCGCGCTTCCACATCACCGAAGCGATGCATGCACCCGACAGCACCCTGCTGGGATTCTGGGTGTACCTGATGAGTGACTGTCTGCTGTTCGCCGCTCTGTTCGCGTGCTACGGCGTGCTGGGTCGACACTACGACGGCGGCCCCACCGGTGCCCAGGTGTTCGAACTGCCCACGGTGGCCATCAACACCGCGCTGCTGTTGCTGTCGTCGATCACCTACGGCGTCGCGGTGCTGCGGATGCAGGCCGGCTCCCGGGCCGGTACGCTGGCGTGGCTGGCGTGCACCGCCCTGCTGGGCGCAGGATTCATCGGCATCGAACTGCGGGAATTCTCCCGGCTGATCGCCGACGGGGCGGGCCCCGGACGCAGCGCATTCCTGTCGTCCTTCTTCGCCCTGGTCGGCACGCACGGACTGCACGTGACGTTCGGGGTGGTGTGGCTGGCCACGCTCATGGCCCAGGTCGGCCGCCACGGCCTGATCGAAGCCAACCGGCGCCGCCTGATGTGCCTTTCCTTGTTCTGGCACTTTCTCGACGTCGTCTGGGTCGGCGTCTTCACGTTCGTGTACCTGATCGGCGTCCTCCCATGAACGAAACCGCGCAGCATCTCCCCCTCGGGCCGGAGCCGGAGGGGCAAGCCGAACGGATCACCTTCCGGGGCTACGCCACGGGATTCGTCCTGTCAGCGATTCTCACGGCGATTGCGTTCTGGGTGGTCATGGACAAGCGCGTCGTCGACACCGACACGCTGATCGTCGTGCTGCTCGCCCTGGCCCTGGTGCAGATCGTCGTCCACATGCGGTACTTCCTGCACATGAACGGGCGTTCCGAAAACGGGTGGAACCTGCTCGCGCTGATCTTCACCGCCATCCTGGTGTTCATCCTGCTCAACGGATCGGCCTGGATCATGTACCACCTCGACCGCAACCTGATGCCCGTGACCGCCGCGCAATCGCGCAACCTGCCATGACCGAAACCATCGTCCGGCGCCCGGTCGGTCAATAGCGACAGCCCAGGCCGATATCGGCCACAGCCGCGAGCATCAGCAGCCCCAGGTAGGCGAGCGACACCCGGAAATTGGCCATCGCACGATCGCGCGACGGTTCGCGCAGCAGGATCGCGCTGGAGCGGACGAACCAGACGCCCAACGCCAGCGCGCACCCCAGGTACAACGGCCCGAGACCGAGGGCTGCCGGCAAAAGTCCCGCGAGCACCAGCGCCAGGGCGCTCGCGAAGATGACCCGCGCAGCCGGTCGCTCGGCGAGGACCGCCGGCATCATCGGAATCTCCGCGGCGACATAATCGGCGCGGTACGCCAGCGCGAGGCTCCAGAAATGCGGCGGCGTCCACAGGAACAGCACCGCTGCAAACGCGACGACCGGCGCGGACACGCCGGCCCCGGCCGCGGTTGCGCCGGCCAGCACTGCAAAGCGTCCCGCCAGGCCACCGATCACGATATTCCATGGGGTACGGCGCTTGAGCCAGCGCGTGTACACGATCGCGTAGGTGAAGAAACCCGCCGCCGCATATCCGGCGCAAACCGGATTGCAGGCGAACCATGCCAGCAGGAATCCGCCCGCCGCGACCAGGGCGATCAGCGCATACCAGTGGGGGCCCGCGGCCAAACGCCCGGTGGCGAAGGCGCGTCGGCGGGTACGCTCCATCCGCGTGTCCAGATCCCGTTCCGCCAGCTGGTTGTACGCGCCCGCCGCCGCGGCCAGAGCCACCACCGCGCACACCATCGCCAGGGCATGCCCGGGCAATCGCAACTTCCCCGCGCATACGACCGAACCGAACAACGCGGTCAGACCGATCATCAGACCGATCCGCAATTTGCACAGATCGAAGAGCAGTTGCACGGCGGATGCGGCGGTTACACCGCGATCGGACTCACGCGACGGCCGCGGCGCGCGCCTGCCGATCGGCGTGGTAGGAGCTCCGCACCAGCGGCGCACAGGCCGCGTGCGCGAAGCCCATCGCCAGCGCTTCGCGCTCGTAGCGGGCAAAGGTTTCGGGCGGAACGTAGCGCAGCACCGGCAGGTGATGATTGCTGGGGGCCAGGTATTGCCCGATCGTGAGCATCTCCACGCCATGGGCGCGCAGGTCACGCAGGACCGCCAGGATTTCGTCGTCGGTTTCGCCGATGCCCACCATCAAGCCGCTTTTGGTCGGCACGTTCGGCACCTGCTCCCGGAAACGCCGCAGCAAGGCCAGCGAATGCACGTAGTCGGCCCCCGGTCGGGCCTGCCGGTACAGGCGGGGCACGGTCTCGAGGTTGTGATTCATCACGTCGGGTGGAGCCTGCCGCAGGATCTCCAGCGCGCGGTCGAGCCGCCCGCGGAAATCCGGGACGAGAACCTCGATGCGGGTGCGCGGCGATGCCGCCCGCACGGCGCGGATGCAGTCGACGAAGTGCTGGGCGCCGCCATCACGCAGATCGTCGCGGTCGACCGAGGTGATGACCACATATTCGAGTTCGAGCGCCGCGACCGTCTCCGCGAGTTGTCGCGGCTCCTCCGGATCGACGGGATCGGGGCGGCCATGGCCGACGTCGCAGAACGGACAGCGCCGCGTGCACTTGTCGCCGAGGATCATGAACGTCGCCGTGCCGTTGCCGAAACATTCGCCGATGTTGGGGCACGTCGCCTCTTCGCAGACGGTATGCAGGCGATGCGTACGGAGGATTTCCTTGACGCGAAGATAGCGCGCGGACTCCGCGCCCGACCCCACGCGCACGCGAATCCAATCCGGCTTGCGCAACCGATCGCCGGGCTGCACGATCTTGATCGGAATGCGCGCGGTCTTGTCGGCGCCCTTTTGCTTTGCCGTCGGCGACGGCGCGGAGGATGTGGTCATGGCAAGAAATCAGTCCGGGAAAATCTGGGCGCGCAGGCATTCGAGCAGATGCTCGCCGACCGCCTGCCGGTCGCGGCGCACGCCGAGTGTAGCCAGATCGGTCGTCCGAAGTCCCGGATACCCGCACGGGTCGATCTGGGAATAGGGCGACAGATCCATCGCCACGTTCAAGGACACCCCATGATAGGCGCAGCCGCGATGCACCTTGATACCGAGGGCGGCGATCTTGGCCCGATCGAGAAAACGCGGGTCCGAACCGGGATCCGCTTGCGGCGAACCGGCAATACGGACGTATACGCCCGGCGCGCCGTCGACGCGGAATCCCGCGACGCCATGCGACGCGAGGGTTCCGATCACCGCTTCCTCGATCCGCCGCACCAGTTCGCGCACGAAGAAGCCGGTGCGCCGCAGGTCGACCAAGGTGTAGACGACCACCTGCCCGGGACCGTGATAGGTGACCTGGCCGCCGCGATCGGTCGCAACCACCGGGATCGCTCCGGGAGCGTGCACGTGCTCGCCGCGCCCCGCCTGCCCCTGGGTGAATACGGGCGGGTGTTCGACCAGCCAAAGCTCGTCGGGCGTGTCCGGACCGCGCGCTTCGGTGAAGGCCCGCATCGCCTGCCAGGTTTCCCGATATTCGACCCGCCCGAGATCCCGCAGCCGGACCGGAGCCCGCGCTTCGCGCGCCTGTCGCGCGAGCGCATCGTTCGCCTCCCGTGCCGGCCGCATCATCGCCTCCCCTTTACAGCACCACCTTGACCATCGGGTGGCCCGTCAGGGCACGATACAGGGCATCGAGTTGTTCGCGCGACTGCGCGCGGATGGTGACCGTCACCGAAAGGTACTTGCCGCCGCTCGACTGGCGCACTTCGACCGCGCTGCAATCCCAGTCCGGCGCGTGGGCGCGCACGATCTCCACCACCTGCGGTTCGAATTCGATGCGATTCTCGCCCATGATCTTGATCGGGAAATCCATCGGAAAATTCATGGGACTTTTTTTGCGGGGAGGGCAGCAGTTCATGGTCCGTCAAGGGGAGAGGGCAACGACGACGCGTCCGCGCCCAGCAGGTTCTGCATCACCAGACGCTTGAGCACGGTCAGGCGCCGATGGAAAAAATGGTCCGCGCCGGGGATCACGACCACGGGAACCTCCGACTCGCCGGCCCAGAGGAAGACGTCCCGCAACGGAATCGTTTCGTCTCGTTCCCCGTGGATCACCACGGCGCCGGAACCGACTTTGGGTACGTCCCACTTGCCCGCCGCGGTGCCGACCAGCGCAAGCGCCTGCGGCGGGCGTCCGCGGCGGGTGAGTTCCTCTGCCGCGCGCGCCGCCACGACACTACCGAACGAAAACCCCGCCAGAGCCGTTTGCGGCGGGCCGGGAAAGCGGTCAGCATATTCCGCCAGGCGCGGAACGGCATCGACGAGGAAGAGGAAATCGTCCGTTTCCCCTCGCCCTTCGTCGTGCGCGCCCTCGCTCGCGCCGACGCCACGGAAGTTCGGCCGCACCGCAATCCACCCCAAGGCCAGAAACGCCCGCGCCAAGGTGAATGCCACCTTGTTGTCGAGCGTGCCGCCGTACAACGGATGTGGGTGTCCGACGAAGGCGAAGCCCCGCGGGGCCACGTCGGCAGGGGACTCGATGACGACCTCGAGTTTCCCGGCCGGGCCGTCCAGCAATCTTCGCTCCACGTCGGGCCTCACGGCAGTCGCAGACGCTCCACGATCCGGCCGCCGATCAGGTGTTCATCGATGATCTCGTCGATGTCCCGTTCGTCGACGTACGTGTACCAGACCTCGTCCGGGTAGACCACAAGGCAGGGCCCCTCGTCGCAGCGGTCGAGGCAGCCGGCCTTGTTGATGCGGAGTTTGCCGCGCCCGTCGAGGCCCAGTTTCTTGCAGCGCTGCTTGGCATAGGCCTGCAATTCCTCGCTGCGGTGGTTTGCGCAGCAATTGTCCGGCGCTTCCCGGCGATTGGTACAGAAAAAGACGTGTTTGCGGAAGAAGCCCATTGGCGCTACTGTCCTCGGATCATGTCGACAGAATCATCCGCAGAATTATCCGCCAACCGGACGATCCTGTCCGATTTCCCGGAGCCGCCCTCGGCAACGGCCATTGCGCGGCACCTGCGGGCGGTTGATCTGCAGGTCGAGGTGGTCGCGACGACCGGCTCGACCAATGCCGACCTGATGGCCCGCGCCCGCGACCGCGCGTTCGGGAGCCCGGTGCTGCGCGTGGCCGGCACCCAGACCGGCGGGCGGGGCCGTCTCGGGCGTCGCTGGATCGACGGCGGCGCGTCGCTGTTGTTTTCCCTGGGTCTGCCATGGCGCAAGGACCCGGCGAGCACACCCGAAGTCACGCTGGCCTGCGGCGTCGCGGCGGCCGAAGCGCTGCACGCGCAGGACATCCGCGTCGGCCTCAAATGGCCCAACGACCTTCTGCTCGATGGGCGCAAACTGGCGGGCATCCTCTGCGAGATGGCGGAAGATCCCGCGGGCGGGCGCAGCCTGGTCATCGGCATGGGCGTGAACCTGATTCTTCCTGCCGGCCTGCGCGACGCGATCGATCAGCCGGTCGCCGAACTTGCCGAACACATCCCGCCCGAACAACTGCTTTCCGAACGTGCGCAGTGGCTGGCCCGGTTCGCCGACGCGATGCTGGCGGCGGCGCGCAAATTCGAGTGCGCCGGCAAGGATCCGTCTTGAAGACCGTACTCCTCGACGCCGGCAACAGCGCGGTAAAGTGGCGCATCGTCTCTCCGGATGGACCATGGTCGGATGCGGATCCCCGCGGAACGATCCCGATCGACGGGCCGCACCTCGCCGAGGAAATCCGGAGCGCCTGCGGCAGCGCCGGGCATTCCCCGTCCGATGCCGCAGGCTGCTGCGTGGCGCCGCAGTCCGTGCAGGACGCAATCGATCGGGCGACGATCGCCGCACTGGGACGGCCTGTGCGATGGTTTTCGGCGGCGGCGCGATTCGAATCCCGCGGCATTTCCGTGCGCAACGGCTATCGCGATCCCGCGCAACTCGGCACGGACCGCTGGCACGCGCTGATCGGCGCGCGCACCGTCCGCCCGCAGGGCACGCTGCTGGTGGTGAGCGCTGGCACCGCCACCACCGCCGACACGCTGACGGACGACGGCCGGTTCGTCGGCGGCGTGATCGCGCCCGGGATCCGCCTCATGCACGACAGCCTCGTCCGCGGCACGGCGCGCCTGCCTCGCGCCGACGGAGCGTATCGTCGCCACCCCGACAACACCGGCGACGCGATGCAGACCGGAATCGTCGACGCGCAGATCGGCTTGATCGAACGCCGAATCCGTCAAATCCGAGCGGACCAGGCCGCCGCATCGGCGCCCGGCCGGGATGCCGACGACCCGGCGATCCACGTCCTGCTATGCGGCGGCAACGCCGAACTGCTGTATAAGGCATGGGCAGATTCGCAGGCATGGGATCCGGGGACGGCGGTGACGCGGTCGGTGGAGCCGGACCTGGTGCTGCGGGGGCTCCGGCTGCGATGGACCGGCGAGCCGCGGACCTGAAGAAACGCCGGCGCCGGATCGACCGGTGCGGCGGCCTGCCCAACGTTTTCTGGATCTTCCGAGGCCCATGGTGAAAGTGCTCGTCGTTCTGCTCCTGGTCGCCAACATCGTGGCGGCAGCCTGGATCTCGCAGCGGACACCGAACGACATCCTCCGCGAACCCGGGCGGATGAACGCCCAGATCGCCGCCGACCAGTTCCGCCTGCTCACCGACGCCGATCTTGCCCACCTGCAAAAGACGGCGGCGGAAGCGAAGACGCCGGCGGCCGTACCGGCACAAGCCGCGACACCTGCCGCCCCCCCGGCCGCAACCTCCTCTGGCGCCCCGGCCGCGCCGGTGCCGGGGCCCGCCGCACCGTCGCCGGCAGCCAACGGCGGATCGGGGCAATGACCGGCGATCGCGGGCCGGGCAAGGTCCACCTCGTCGGCACCGGGCCGGGCGCGCCCGATCTGCTCACCGTACGCGCGGCCAGGTTGCTGCGGGAAGGGGATGTCGCGCTCTACGACAACCTCGTTTCCCAGGAAATCCTGGCGCTCCTGCCGGAAGCCACGCGGAAGGTCTACGTCGGCAAGCGCCGCAGCCGACACGCACTGCCGCAGGAGGACATCAACCGGCTGATGATCGACCTGGCCCGCGAAGGTGCCCGCGTGCTGCGCCTGAAAGGCGGCGATCCGTTCGTATTCGGGCGCGGCGGCGAAGAAGCCGAGGCGCTTGCCGCCGCCGGCATCGCGTTCGAGGTGGTGCCGGGTATCACGGCGGCGGTCGGAGTGGCGGCGAGCGCGTGCATTCCCCTCACCCACCGAGCGCTCGCGCAGTCGTGCACCTTCGTGACGGGAAACCTCCAGGACGGCACGATGAACCTCGACTGGCCGCTGCTCGCGCGCACACGGCAGACCATTGCGGTGTACATGGGCCTCAAGGGCCTGCCGGTGCTGTGCGCGAAGCTGATCGAGTACGGCCGCAGCCCGGAAACGCCGGCGGCGATCGTGCAGCAGGGCACCACCCCGCAGGAGCGCACGGTCGTGGGCAGCCTGGCCACGCTGCCGGCAATGGCGGAAGCCGCAGGCCTGCGCGCGCCGACCCTGATTCTCATCGGAGAAGTGGTGGCGCTGCGCGACGTGCTCGCTCCGGGAGCCAGCGGACATGCCACCGCGGCGTCATGACGCCGTCCGCGTCGGACTGGCCGCGCTGCTCATTCTCGCTGCGCCCCTGCTGTGGGGTGGATGTGCGACGCGCGCCGACGGCCCCGCGGACCTCGCACTCTGGCGGATCGTCGACCGCGGCTGCAACGGCGCCGGCCCGCACTCTGCCAGTGCGACCCTGCAATGCGAAGACCGGTGGGGATACGCCGTGCTCAAGGATCGCTGCGGCGCGACGCATTTCCTGCTGATCCCGACCGCGCGGCGCGTGGGGGTGGAGGCCCGGGCGCTGCAGTCGCCGGACGAACCGGATTACTTCGCCTGGGCATGGCGGGAACGCACCCACACCCTGCGGGCGGCGCACGCGCGTTTCGGGGTCGTCGTTCCGGACGACGACGTCGGCATGGCGGTGAACTCGCGCTATGGCCGATCGCAAGAACAACTGCACATCCACATCGACCTGCTCGCTCCCGGCTTGCGTGCCGTCCTGCGCGCGCTGCCCGCGCCCCTGCCCGCGGATGCGACAATCGAATGGCATGGCCACCGCTATCGCGTCGACCGGGTCGCGAATTTCGCGCGGAGCCCGTTCCGGATCGCGGCACGGGATTGGGGCGCGCACACGCGCGACGAGCGCGCTCGGCTGACCATCGCCGTGGTGCGTGATGGAGACCGCGGGTTCCTCATTCTGAGCGATGCGGCGAGTTGGCGGCGCCTCGATCGCGGTCACGCGGAGGAGTTGCTCGCGCCGCGAAAATGTCTGTAGGGATGCAAATGATGGAAACGACGGCACCGACAGATCCCGGCGCAGGCGTGCGCGGCGCGACCGCGGCCCTGGTCCTCTTTTCCGGCGGGCAGGATTCAACGACCTGCCTCGCCTGGGCGCTGGAACGGTACGACCGGGTGGAAACGGTGGGATTCGACTATGGTCAGCGGCATCGCATCGAACTCGATCAGCGCACCGTGCTCCGCGAACACATCCAGGCGCTGTCGCCCCGGTGGCGCGACCGCCTGGGACCGGACCACACCCTGGACCTCCCGGTGCTCGGCCGCATCGCGGACTCGGCGCTGACACGCGAGCGGGCGATTTTCATGCAGGAAAACGGGCTACCGAACACTTTCGTTCCCGCCCGCAATCTCGTGTTCCTGACCCTCGCCGCGGCGCTCGCCTACCGTCGCTCGATCCATACGCTGGTCGGCGGCATGTGCCAGACGGATTACTCCGGATATCCGGATTGCCGCGATGCAACGATCCGCGCCCAACAGGAGGCACTGTCACTGGGAATGGGCGAACCGATGACGATCCAGACGCCCCTCATGTGGCTGGACAAGGCCCAGACCTGGGCGCTGGCCCGGACCCTGGGCGGAACGCCCCTGGTCGACCTGATCGTCGAGCACACCCACACGTGCTATCTGGGAGAGCGGGGCGAACGCCATCCGTGGGGATACGGCTGCGGAACGTGCCCGGCATGCGCGCTGCGCGCGGACGGTTGGCGGCGCTGGTCGGGCGAAGCGACGCCCTGATCCGGCTCCGCGCGCCCGGAACGGAATGCAACCGCGGCCATCGTCATTGCGAGCGTTCCGGACTACGCGCTCGGCGGCACGTTCCGTCTGAACGAGATGAAACTGCAACCATCGTCATTGCGAGGGCGAAGCCCGAAGCAATCCAGACCGCCCGCTGGATCGCCACGGCCCTAGGGGCCTCGCGATGACGAAGTTTCACGGTGTTTTGTCCTGCGCCCGGATCGCCGCAACCGTCTTCCGGACGATCTCGTCCAGGCCGAGGCGGCCCAGCGCCGCGGTCGCGCGCCGGGGGTCGCCGTGGTAGACGCCGTGCGCGGTGTCGAAGGGCACCCCCTTCGCATGCAGCAGGTCCGTCCGCACCAGCGCCGGATCGACCGCAAGCGACAACGACGTGTCGAGCAGGCCTGCGTGCGTGCCGAGCTCGTCGGCGCGATATCCGCGCGCGCGCAGAATGTGCGCAAACCCCTCGAACGAGGCATGAAAATATTCCGGCGGCGCGAGCACCCGCGTGCCCGGCGCCCATTTCCGGTTCAGCCGCCGCGCAAGGCGCGCCACGTCTTTCTGATAGCCGCCGTGGTCGCCCAGAAACACGATGGTGCGGAAGCCGTGGATGCGCAGGCTGTCGGCGATGGAGGTCAGGGTCGCATCGAACGCCGCCGGCGGGATGGTGATCGTGCCGGGAAAGCGCATGTGCGAGGTGGGCGGCTCGGTGGACCCTTCCGGAACGTACGCAACGACGGGCGCGACGAGCGCGTTGCCGAGTTGCTGCGCGATCCGCCCGCTGAGCCAGTGCACCCGTGCGTTATGTTTCCCCAGGACGATGGCGGGACCGCTCTGCTCGGTGCCGCCGATGGGAATGATCGCGGTGGTTTTCCCCGCGCGCACCGCATCGCGCAGTTCCATCCAGGTGAGGTCCTCGAGATACACCGAGCGGCCCGCGGCAACCGGCGCGGACGCGCCGGCGCAAGCCGCAATAGCCGAAGGCGGGCAAAGACTCAGGAGGCTCAGGGAAAGCGCGGCCAGCGCAACCGCGACGGGTCGGGACGCCGACATTCCGCTCAAGGAGTCGCTCCGTTCCCCTTGGTGGCACCCCCCGGAGACGTTCCCCCCGGCATCGCGCCACCCATCGCGCCACCCATCGGGCCGTTACAGCCGTATCCATCGCCGCAGCCATAGCCGTTGCCGGACATCGCGCCCGGCCCCCAGCCCATGCCCGGACCCATGCCCGGACCCATGCCCATGCCGCCACGCCCCCGCATCATGGGGCCGAAACAATGTCCGAAGCGGTGTCCGGCATACCGGCTGGCGACTTCGTCGAGGACTTCCCGCTGATTCGCCGTCAGCACCTGCCGCAGGGCGGCCGTCGCCTTCGCCAGCCGATCCAGATTCCGGGCCTGCTCTGCGGCGCGATCGGCGCGCAGGCGCGCGATCGTCGCCGCATTGGCATCCGAGCCGGGGAGCGGTGAGGTCATCATCTTCCAGTGGAACGTCATGACGCTGCGCAGCGCGGCCTCGAACTTCTGCCATGCCGGCTCCTGGGAGGCCTCGATCTCGAGACGATCGGCAAGGTTGTCCAGATGCCATTGCACATGGCGGGAAAACGCCGCCGCCATCGTGCTTGGGCCAGCGGGGGCAGCGGTGGGCTGGGCCGCGACCGCGGCCGTGCTCAGCGCAAGACCAGTCGCAAACATGACGCCGAGCGCAGCGCCGCGCAGGAAAGGGAGGGGCAAGCGTTCCATGGCAGGTCTCCGGGTGGTTCCGACACGCCCCACATTAGACCAAGTCGACGTGGCCGTGGAGATTGTCCATATTCTGATACGAAATAGAACAAAACTTGCCTCGCCTCATCATCGCCAACCGTCCCCCATGGAACAATGAAGCGAACCTGAGAAGAGGAGGGCCGCATGGATCCGCTCCCCACCCGGCACGCCGACGGGCCGCCCGCATCGCTGCCGGACGGCATCGGTGCGCTGCCGCGTACGGCGGTCCGTATCGACGCCGACGGGCGCATCCGCGAAGCGGGGGCCATGGCGGCAGCGATGCTGGGATTCCCGCCGGAGGAACTGCAAGGGCGGTCGCTGCAGGATCTGGCAGTGGAGGAATGGCGTGCGGCGGCGGATGTCGCGGTTGCGCGCCTGCGCTTCGGCGCGGTGGACCAGTTCGAGCTTGCCTTGCGGGGCCGAAGCGGGCGCCGAACCCTGGTCGAAATGACCGTGGGTGCCGGCAGCGATGGCGGCGGAATCGTCGTTTTCTGGGTCGAGCGGCGCTTCCGCCTCGTGGCGAACGCCGAAGAAGTGCGGCGGGCGCAGCGGGCCACCTATGCGGTGCTCGCGCGTTGGGATGCGCAGCGCCGGCGTACGGCGGCCGCGCTCGACGGCGAAATCGCCCCCGTGGTCGCGGCCGCCAAATACGCGGTGGAGGCGGGATTGCGGCAGGTACAGGACGCCGGCTCGGGCGGCGCGGTGGCATTGGGGGAAGCCGTGGGACGGCTGCGCGACGTGCTGATCGGACTGCGTCAGCTTTCGGATCGCCTGCATTCCCGTCAACTCGAGGATCTCGGACTCGCCGACGCCGTGTCGGCCGGGTGCCGCGCCGCGGAAGCATCCGCACCAGGACTCCAGCTGTCTTGCCAAGTGGCGATCCCGGACGGTCGAATCCCCGCCCTGCGCAATACGGATCTGATCCGGATCGTGGAGGAATTGCTGGATAACGTCGTGCGCCATGCTCATGCCCGCCGCGCCAATCTGCGCCTGCAGGCGGATCCGGACGGGGTCAGTCTGACCCTCGAAGACGACGGCATCGGCTTCGATGCGCGGGCGGCAGAAGCGGAGTTCGGCGCATCGGTGGCCGGGGGGATCGGGTTGGGCCTGGTCCGCGCACGGGCCGAGGCGACCGGCGGACGAACCATGGTGCGGTCGCAGCGCAACGGCGGCACCACCATCCGCATCGTCTGGCCCCTGCCCGGGGAGCGGACCGGCTGACCGGAAACGCCTCAGTGAAGCGGGTCGAGCAGACCCCGTTCGCGAAGGAACTCCACGAGCGCCGTCGCGTCGCGCAAGCCAAGCTTGCGCATCAAGTTGGCGCGATGCTTCTCCACCGTCTTGGCGCTGACCTGCAGATGCGCCGCGGCCGTGCGGTTGGTGTGGCCCTGCGCGATGAGGCGCAGGATGTTGCGCTCCTGGAGCGTCAGCCGATCCCATGGGCTGGCGTCGCCGGTCTGCCGATCGGCGCCCCCGGCCGGCACATCGGCCGGCAACGCGACCGACAGCGACGAGGAAACGAATTTCCGGCCACGAGGCGTCTCCCGCACGGCTCTCACCAGGTCGTCGAGCGGGTCCTGTGCGGCGATGAAGCCGTCCCAGTCGGCGCGCAGGACCGCGCGGACCATCTCGTCGGCCGTGCAGTTCGTGGTCGCCAGGATCCGCCCCTCGGGCAGGCCGTTGCGGATGCGATGCAGGGTTGCGGCCTGCCATTGTCCGGGAGGAGATAGATCGACCAGGATCACATCCGGCGCCTGCTCATCCACCTGCCGCAAGACTTCGTCGGTGCCGGCGCAGGAACCGATCACCTCGAGGTCGGGGTGGAAAGCAAGGCACGTGGACAGACTGGCGCGCAACGGCTCGTTGTCGGAGCAGATCAGGACACGACGGCGCAACGAACGCATAGGGTTCTCCTTGCAACTCAGGAATGCGACGGATCGCCGGAGTCTGCCACCGCGACCGGGACCTCGGGCGCCTCAGCGGCGACGGGCGGAAATTCGACGGTAACCTTCAACCCGCCCAGGACGGACTGCCCAAGTGCCAGTTCGGCGCCGTGCATTTCCGCCACGGCGCGCACGATGGACAGGCCGATCCCGCACCCTTCGGCGCCGGAATTGGGCAAACGGAAAAACCGCTCAAACACCTGTTGCCGCTGCGCCTCCGGAATGCCCGGACCGCTGTCTTCGACGGTCAGGAATCCGCGTCCATCGCGCGTGCCGGTGCAGACGCGGATGGTCCCCGAGACCGGTGTATAGCGGATGGCGTTGTCGAGCAGGTTGCGTACCAGCACCGCGACCCCGAATTCCGTCGCGTCGACGTCTGCGGCGTCGAACTCCTCGATGATCCTCTGCGACCGCCGGTCGGCCGAGCAACGCAGTTCGTCGATGACGTGCGCCGCGACCGAATCGAGTTGCAGCCGCACCGCCTGGGCGCGCAATGCGATCAGCCCGTCGATTCGGGACATCGTCAGCAGCTGGTCGACCATATGGGACGTATGGTCGATCGACGACGCCAATCGGGCAAGCATGCGCTGCCGGCTCGTGTCGTCGCGCGTCAGCGAAGCCACCTGCGCCTGGATCTTGATGTTGGCCAGCGGGGTGCGGAGTTCGTGCGCGGCGGCGGCGGTGAAACTGCGTTCGACCGCCAACGCGTTTTCGATCCGGGAAAACAGCGAATTGATCGCCGCGACGATCGGGGTCAGTTCGAGCGGCAGGCCGGCGAGCGGGAGCGGACGCAGGTCGTCGGGAGAGCGCTGGCGCAACTGCAGCGCCGACTCGTCCAGGCTGCGGGTGGCGGCGCGGACCATCCAGGCGCCGAACCCGAGCGGCACGGCCAGCGAAAACAGCAACGGAATCAGCAGCAGCGGCAGATCGGGGACGAGGTAGACCGAGCGCGCCGAAAGGGGTTCGGCCATTTCAAGGATCTTGCTGCCGTCGTCGGACGCAATCACGATGATCCGGCTGCGCACGCCCCGTACCAGATCGGTGGAAAATCCTCGCCGATACAGCGGAGCAAAGGGTGCGCGGCCGGTGTGAACGCTCACAAGCAGCAGTTGGCCCTCGGGCGTCCAGATCTGGTAATGGTAATGGGCCCCGACCGTCTGCGCGCCCTCGACGTGGACGATGCCGGCCCCGGCCGCCTCCAGTTCCGTGATTTCGTGGTCGGCGAAGGTCAGCAGTTCTTCCGCGATGTCGCGCAGCCGGTGGTCGAACAACGCATTGCTGATGTGGCGCGAGACGAAGAACGTCGCCGTCCCGCCGACCAGCCAGGCGATGGCGGTGACGCTTACCGTCAGCAGCAGCAACCGACGACGCAGCGACCAACCGAGCACTGCCGGCGGGGACGCCTCGCCGCTACTGGGCATGCGGGCTGAGGCGATAGCCGGTTCCCCGAACGGTCTCGATCAGGTCACGGGCGAGTTTGCGACGCAGGTTGTGGACATGCACCTCGATGGCATTGCTCTCGATCTCCTCGCCCCAGCCATACAGGGCTTCCTCGAGCTGTTTGCGAGTAAGCACTCGCCCACGATTGCGCAGCAACGTGTCGAGAATCCGGTACTCGCGCTTGGTCAACTCCACGCGACCACCCTTCCACATGGCAACGTGATCGCTGCGGGAAAGCAACAGCGACCCGTACTCGAGCATGGCCTCCGTCTTGCCGCCGTGGCGCCGCGCCAGCGCGCGCAACCGTGCCCCCAGTTCGAGGAGATCGAACGGCTTGACCAGATAGTCGTCCGCGCCCAGATTCAGCAAGCGCACCCGGTCGAGGACGAAGCCGCGCGCGGTCAGCACGAGGACCGGCGTATAGTCGGATCGCTCGCGCCAGCTGCGCAGGAGGCTCTCTCCGGGAATCCCGGGCAGACCCAGGTCCAGCACGATGGTGTCGTATTTCTGCGCGATCAGGGCGGCGTCCGCGCTGGCGCCGTCGGTACGCCAATCTACGGCAAATCCTTCGAGTTCCAGGCCATGCGCGGTAGAGGCACCGAGCGTGGGGTCGTCTTCGACAATGAGGGTGCGCACGATTGGAGTTCCTGTTAGGTTGTTATCCATGCGACGTGAGGCGCTCCGGGGAACTTCGCTCGAAACTGCGCGTTCGAAGAGGCGTCGGGCTGCAATCCCGGAGAGCGGATGCTGTGTATGGTACGAACCTTCCTTAATGCAATATTAGTCTTGGCCGGGCTCGCGGCGGTTCCCGCCACACGGGCCGCGATTCCGGGCGACCAATTCGATCCGAACGCCGGATACGTACGGGCGGAACTGGTGTCGGAATTCAACGGCGTCGCACCCGGGCAGACGGCCTCTCTGGGCGTGCGGCTGCAACATGCAGCGCACTGGCA
Organism: Pseudomonadota bacterium; assembly: GCA_021842465.1. GTDB lineage: Bacteria > Pseudomonadota > Gammaproteobacteria > Burkholderiales > Burkholderiaceae_F > GJ-E10. The sequence continues at coordinate 65,902 of JAKBZN010000002.1, read as the reverse complement.
CACGTACTGGAAGGTGGCCGGCGATGCCGGCCTGCCCACCCGCCTGCGCTGGCAGCTGCCCGCAGGCTACACCGCGGGGCCGATCCAGTGGCCGGCTCCGACCCTGCTGCGGGTCGGAGACCTCGCGAACTACGGATATGAAGGTGAAGTGCTGCTGCCGGTGTCGGTACAGGTACCCGCCTCGGCCGTGCCCGGCACCACCACGCGTTTCGCGGTACGCGCCGATTGGCTGGTCTGCAGCGACATTTGCATCCCAGGCGGAGCGGATCTCACGCTGTCGCTGCCGGTGCGAACGGCGGGCTCGCTGCTACCCACGCCCGATGCGACGGAGTTCGCGGCGACACGGGCCCACATCCCGGTAGTACGGGCGATCCCTGGCTTGCGGGCGACATGGGACGGGACGCGCATCCGCATGCGCTACGCCGGCGCAGGCCCGGTCCCGGACAACCTTCGGTTCTTCCCCCTCGAACCCGGACGGATCCAGGCGGCCGCGGGACAGCGGCCGGCGTTCGCCGACGGCGACCTGCATCTCGATCTGGCCGCGGCGACTCCGATCGACCCCGCATTCCATACCCTGCGCGGCATCCTGGAGTCCGGCACCACGGCGACTGAAATCGCGGTCGCGATCGCGGGAGCGCCGGCCCCCAGGGCGGTGGCAAAGACGACCGCGGCGAGCGCCTACGGCGCGGATGCGGCCGAGGCCGCGCAATCGGCAGACCTCACGCCGGTCACGGGTCCTGGAGAGGTTCCGCCCGCTCCGCCAACGGCGTCGCCGGCGAACCGGGCGCTGCTGGTGGCACTGGCCGGCGCGTTCCTGGGCGGCATGATCCTGAATCTGATGCCCTGCGTCTTTCCCGTGCTTTCACTCAAGCTGATCGGCCTGGTCCGACATCGCGCCGAATCGCCCTCCCGGCTGCGCGCCCACGGCTTGGCGTATGCCGGCGGCGCCGTGCTGACGTTCGTCGGGCTGGCGGGTGCGCTGCTGGGCCTGCGAGCAGCCGGGGCACAAATCGGCTGGGGCTTCCAGTTGCAGTCGCCGGGCGTGATCGCTACGCTGGTCGGACTGTTTTTCCTGATCGGGCTGAACCTCCTCGGCCTGTTCGAATTTTCGTTCGGCACGCGGCTCGCGAATGGTCGCCTGGCCCGCGCGCTGGACGGAGACGGCCCGCGTGCCAGCTTTGCGACGGGGGCGCTGGCCGTGCTCGTGGCATCGCCCTGCACCGGACCGTTCATGGGTGCCGCCGTGGGCTTCGCCGCCACCCAGCCTGCGGCGACCGCATTGATGGTGTTTGCCGTTCTCGGCGCCGGCATGGCGACGCCCTACCTGATCGTGACGTTTTTCCCCCCCCTGCTGCGCCTGCTGCCGCGACCCGGCGCGTGGATGGCGCGTTTCAAGCACCTCATGGCGATCCCGATGTTCCTGACTTGCGTCTGGCTGCTATGGGTGCTTGCGCAACAGGTCGACGGCAAAGGACTCATCGCGATGGCGGCGGCCCTGGCGGGATTCGGCCTGTTCGGCTGGGCCTTGGGCCGGGTACAGCGAGGCGGTCGGCAATTCCGGTGGCTCGCGGCCGTCGCGGCCGTCGCGGCGCTGGCGGTGCCGGTGTCCTTTGCCGCCATGCCGCCGCAACCCGCGTCCGCCCTGACGGCCAGCGCCGCGACCGGTACCGACGGGTGGGCCAACTGGTCTCCGCAAGCGCAGCAGCAGGCATTGGGGCAGGGGCGGCCAGTGTTCGTCGACTTCACCGCCGCGTGGTGCATCAGTTGCAAGGCCAATGAGCACCTGGTGCTGCGGGACGCGCAGGTCGAACAGGCGCTGCGAGCACATCACGTCGCGCTGCTGCGCGCGGACTGGACGCGACGCAACGAGGCGATCTCACGGGAACTGGCACGATTTTCCCGCAGCGGCGTACCGATGTACGTGGTCTATAACCGCTCCGGCGACCCGCACCTGCTGCCCGAGATCCTGTCCACAACCGTAGTGCTGGATGCGCTGAACCGCCTGCAGTAGGCACTCGAGCCGAAGCCCTCAAGTCGACAGCGCCAATGCCGATTGGTAAAGGGGACGTCCCCTATGTTTTGCATGACAGGCGCCTACCATGGGCTTTCGGATTCTGCTCTCGCTGGCCGCGGCAATCGCCTATGAATGGATTGCCGGGCCGGAGGTGCATTCGATGATGGCGCTCGGCAGCGCGGCGATCCGAACGGCATGCGCGACCATGCTCGCGCTGGTGGTCGCGGAAACTGCCCACGCGTTGTTCCGGGCGGTAATGACCCTGGACGACCGGCCATTTGGAAGCCGGCAGAACACCCCGCAGCGCTGAGGCCGAGCGAGTCGGGCGGCAGCGGCGAATTACTTTTTTTTCTTCGCCAGCATCGTCCCGCGGCAATCGACCGCACCGCACAGGCACCGATACTGCTTCTTCAACTTCTTCGTGATCTTCTCGTCGATGATCAAGCAATAGTCGTAAACGAGTTCCTCGCCGGCGTGGATGTCACGCAGCGCCTCGACGTAGACGCGACCCGATTCGGTTTCCGTCGTTTCGCAGTTCGGAGCGCAGGAGTGATTGATCCAGCGCGAGGAATTCCCTCCGATCGAGCCATCGATCACCCGCTTGCCGTCCGACAGCGAAAAAAAGAACGTATGGCTGGGATCGTCAGGATCCGAAGGCGGGCGGCGGTCCGCTTCCTTCCAGGAAATGACCTCCCCGCGGTATTCGATGATGCGTTCGCCGGCACGGATCTCGCGGGCGGCGTAAACCCCCCGGCCATGAATGCCGGAATCGCGAACCACGATCTTGGCTTTGCGGGCGGCGGACGCGGGGACCGCCGCGGTCCGGGTGGACTTGCGCGCCGGGGCGGCAGTCTTTTTCGCAGAGGACTTGCGGCCGCTGGAAACGGCTTTCTCAATGGACTTGGCGGTGGACTTGGGCATGGCTCGGGAACCCGGCTTCTTAAGAATCGCGCCGAAGTATCGCATTAACTGGTAGGGACTAATCCGTTTTCTCTTTCAACTTTTCCCCGCGGCGCGCCGATAGAGTGGGCATCCCGCTGGAAAAGTATACGGAGTAGCGCCTTGTTTGATTTCCCTCCCAGATCGGAAGACGCGTCGCCAAGCGACGATCCGGGTGCCGGTGCGCCGCTCGCCCTCGACTCGCTCGCCATGCGGTGGCAGATGCTCGTCGGCCAGGGCCGACGTCCGGTCGGCGTACGCCTGGCGATGCGCTCACGCGGCGCAGCCGATACGGCACCGCTGTCCGGACTGATGAGCGGCGTGGTGCGCGGATTCACCGACGGCGGAAACGGCGTGTTTCCGCATGGACTCGTCGTGCTTGCTCCACAGGGTTTCCCGTATGACGCGGCGATGGCACGCTGGACCGCACCGCGCAACGTCCTCATCGAAGTTCCCGACAGCGAACTGGGGGACGAGGAGCGGACCCGCGTCCGTTTCGAGACCCGGCGGCAGGGCGTGCGCCACGTCCTGCGGGCAAGCGGCGCGCTGCCGGAGCGCGAAGGCCTGCAGTTCTTCCAATACGTGATCGGACACGTCGCGGACATCCGGGCGGGCGCGGCGGCACTGCCGGTTCCGCTGTTGTCGCTGGATGCCGGATCGCTCGACCAGGCCGCGGCGGCCTTGGATGGGGGCGCGCACGCGGTCATCGGATGGCCCTTGGGCTCCAAGGCGCCGGATGCGGAGCACGGGTTTTCGCCGTCGCAACGGGCAATCCTCGAACTGGTGCGACTGGTGCAAACGGATGCCGACCTGCGCGCGGTAGAGCAGGTTTTCGAGGCCGAACCCCTGCTGGCGTACATGCTGCTCACGCTGGCGAACAGCCCTGCCTTCCGCCGCGGCGGACCAACGACTTCGCTGCGCCAGGCGGTGGCATCGATCGGATACGGCCGCCTGGTCAAATGGCTGGTCCTGCTGCTCGCGATTTCCAATCGGGACGGCCAGAATACGCCGCTGATCTTCGTGTCGCTGGTGCGCGCCCACTGCATGGAAGCGCTGGTACTCGCCGCCACCCGTTCGACCGCCCAGGCGGACGAAGCGTTCATCGTCGGCGCGTTCACGCTGCTGGACCGGATCATCGGCCAGGATCTCGACGTGCTGCTCCGGGAGATCGATCTGCCGGAGACGGCAAACTCCGCCCTGTTGCGCCGCGATGGGCCGCTCGGTCCCTACCTCGAAACCGTGCTTGCGCTCGAATCGGACGCCGACGAGTCGGGCCCGGTCGGGGTCGAATCGCCGGTTGACCCCGACCTCATCAACAAGTCCCTGCTGCGCGCCATCGCGATGGCGGACTCGATGCTGGCGCTGGTCTGATCCGAACGTCCCCCTCATCGCGAGGCCCGCACCTCCCCGTCATCGCGGAGCCCGCACCCCGTCATCGCGAGGCCCGCCCCCCCGTCATCGCGAGGCCCGCCCCCCCGTCATCGCGAGGCCCGCAGGGCCGCGGCGATCCAGGAAACGCACTGGATTGCTTCGGGCTGCGCCCTCGCAATGACGACTCGCTCCCTTGGCGCGGTCACGGGGCCGGGAACGGCAAGGACAAGGACGACCAGTTCCCGTTGAGGTGGTCGCGCCTATTCCGCCGCCACCGTCTTCTTCGCCCGCGACATCGTCTTGCGGGCCGCAGGCCGCTTCCTGGCCGTCCCTTCGCCATCCTTCTCCGCGGACGCCGCGGCGCCGCGGGGCTCGAACTCGAACCCGATCGTGCCGTCCGGCTTGGTCAGCAGGAACGCCGCGAACTTGCGCCGCGTTCGATTGGATACGAAGCCGCGCAGCAGATCGGTGCGGCCCTGGGTGAGCAGCTTGCGCATCTGCTCGGGCTCGATCGGCTGCTGCAGGATGACGCGCCCCGAACGGAAGTCGCAACTGCGCGTCGGCCCGACCGATTTCTCGCAAACGTAGGCCATCGGCTGCTCGAACACTCCCGCGCCGCATTTCGGGCACGGCCCAAGGGGGGTCAATCCGGTGAAATCGACCGCGCCGCCGTCTTCCGCATCGTTGGCGTTGCCGAAATCGAACTCCAGCTTGAACTCCGGGGAAAGCTTCAACACGGCCGAGAACGGCCGGCCCATCTTGCTGCGGAAACCGGAGAGGGGTCCGATCTGGCGGTCGCGCAACAGTTGCTCGACTTCTTCGATCTCGAACGTCCGGCTACCCGGATGTTTCGGAATCGAGAAATCGCAGTGGGTGCAGGCAAAGCGGCGATAGTTCTCCTGCACCACGGCGCCGCATTTCGGACACGGCGTGCGCAGCGTGGCGTAATCCCCCGGCACGGTGTCGGACTCGTAGCTCTTGGCCCGCTCGACGATCCGGCTGGTCATGGTCGCGATGTCGCGCATGAACGTCGCGCGATCCAGCGCGCCGTGTTCGATCATCGCCAGCCGTTGCTCCCAGTCGCCGGTAAGCTCCGGTGCCGTCAACTCGTCGACGCCCAATCCGCGCAACAGCGTCATGAGCTGGAACGCCTTCGCGGTCGGATGCAGTTCGCGGCCGTCCCGAACCAGGTAGCGCTCCGTAAGCAACCCTTCGATGATCGCGGCCCGGGTGGCCGGCGTGCCCAGGCCCTTGCCCTCCATCGCCGCGCGCAGCTCGTCGTCGTCGACCAGTTTCCCCGCGCCCTCCATCGCCGACAGCAGGGTTGCCTCGGTGTATCGCGCCGGCGGCTTGGTCTGCAGGGCAAGCGCATCGATCGATTCGGTGCGGATCGGCTCCCCGGACTCGATCGCCACCAGCGACCCCTGCTCGGACTGCGCGTCGCGGCCGTGGATTTCCAGCCATCCCGGCTTTACGAGCACCTTCCCCTCGGTCTTGAAGCGGTGGCCTTGCACCTCCGTGAGGCGCGTGGTGACGAGATACTCCGCCGCCGGATAGAAGACGGACAGGAAGCGCCGCACGACCAGGTCATAGATGCGCCACTCGGGTTCGGAGAGGGTTCCCGGCGCCTGCAGGGTCGGAACGATGGCGAAGTGGTCGGACACCTTCGAGTCGTCGAACACGCGCTTGTTCGGACGCACCCAATCGTTCTGCAGGATGGTCGCCGCGAAGCCGGCATATTGCGCGAATCCCTCCATCCCGGCGTCCGCCGCGCTCTTGGCCTTCGATCGCCCGCGTCCCGACGGAGCGGTTCCGTCCCCGGTCATCAGCTGCAGCGTCTGCTTCACGACTTCGATGTAATCCTGGGGCAGCGCACGCGAATCGGTCCGGGGGTAGGTCAGGACCTTGTGTTTTTCGTAGAGCGCCTGCGCAAGCGCCAGGGTGTTCTTCGCGGAAAAACCGAACCGGGCATTGCTCTCGCGCTGCAACGAGGTGAGATCGAAGAGCAGCGGCGATTGCTGGGTCGCCGGCTTGGACTCTTCGCTTGCCGTTCCGGTCTGGCCGCGGCAGGCGGCGACGATCGCATCGGCATCGGCACGGTTCCATAGCCGTTCCGCCCGGGCTTCCGCGTCGTCCTCCGGCTTTTTGAACTTGGGGTCGATCCATCGCCCTTCGTACGTGCCGGCGCGACACCCGAACTGCGCGCGCACTTCCCAATAGTCGCGCGGCACGAATTTCCGGATGCGATCTTCGCGATCGACGACCACCGCGAGCGTCGGCGTCTGAACCCGGCCCACGGTGGTAAGAAAGAAGCCGCCGTCCTTGCTGTTGAACGCCGTCATGGCGCGCGTGCCGTTGATTCCCACCAGCCAGTCGGCTTCGGAACGGCACCGGGCGGCGTCGGCGAGCGGCTGCATCGCCTCATCCGAACGCAGATGCGCAAAGGCATCCCGGATTGCGGCCGGGGTCATCGACTGCAGCCAGAGGCGCTGAATCGGCTGCTTGGCGCCGGCATGCTGGACGATGTATCGGAAAATCAGCTCGCCTTCGCGGCCCGCGTCGCACGCGTTGATGAGCGCGCCGACGTCCTTGCGCTTGACGAGTTTGGCGAGCAGCTTGAGGCGCGCCTCGGACCGTTCGATCGGGTGCAAAGCAAAGTGCGGCGGAATGACGGGCAGGTGGGCGAAGCTCCACTTGCCCCGCTTGACCTCGTACTCTTCCGGCGCGTGCAGTTCCAGGAGATGGCCGACGGCGGACGACAGGACGTATTCGTCGCTTTCAAAATAGTCCTGCTCTTTCGTGAAGCCGCCGAGCGCGCGTGCGATGTCGGCAGCAACCGATGGTTTTTCCGCGATGATGAGGGTCTTTTTGCTCATGGTGGGGTCGGCACGCGTCGGCTCCAGTAAGCCCGCTCCTTTTTTTCAGGATAACAAACTGCCACGGACGACTCGTCCCCTGGATCCGGCAGCGGATCCCGGCCTAGGCCAGCCGCTGGTAACGATTTCCGGGAAGACGCTCCACCTTCCGCATCAACTCGAGTTCCAGCAAGGCCGCGGCGAGGCTTCCCGGATCTTCCCGCAGACGGGCCGCCAGAGTATCGAGATCGACCGGGTCGTATCCCATGGCCGCAAGCCGGCGATCCTCGCCCGATCCGGCCCGGGAGGGCTGCACCGGCGGATTGGGCGCACCCCCGTCATGGAATTCCTCGAAGATGTCCTGCGCCGACTCGACGAGCTTCGCGCCGTCGCGGATCAAGCGATGGCAGCCGCGGTGCATCGGGGAGTGGATCGAACCGGGCAGCGCAAACACCTCCCTGCCGAGATCGGCGGCCCAGCGCGCGGTGATCAGGGATCCCGAACGCAACGTCGCCTCGGCGACCAGAACGCCACGGGCAAGCGCCGCAATGATGCGGTTGCGCCGGGGGAAGTGATCGCGGCGCACGCCCATTCCCGGCGGAAATTCGGCGATCAGCAACCCGTCACGCGCCAGCGCTTCGGCGAGTGGCCGATTCGACGGCGGATAGACGACGTCGATTCCGGTCCCGAGGACGGCGATCGTGCCGCCGCCAACCTCAAGGGCCCCCCAGTGCGCGGCGCTGTCGATGCCGCGCGCCATGCCGCTGACGATGCAATAGCCGACGCGCGCCAGATGGCCGGAAAACGCCCGCGCATCGCATTTCCCCTGCTCGGTGGCGTTGCGGCTGCCGACGATGGCGATCGCCGGCACCTGCAGCAAATCGCGCCGACCTGCGCCGAAGAGCACGGGCGGCGGATCGTTCAAATGCAGCAGAAACGGCGGGTAGTCCGGTTCGTCGCGGGTCAGCACGAAACGCCCGGGGCCGCCGGACAGCCAGCGCCGCACGGCATCGGGAGCCGATTCCGATCGCCTTTCCACACCGCCCACCGCCGCCCCGAACCGCACAGCGTCCCCGGGGTGGGACGGATTACCGCGCCGCCATGTCCGCCGTCGACGCCGTGTCGCCGGGCTGCTGGAAATAATCGCCGACGCGGATCGGATTGGTAGCGGTCATGAGCAACGCATAGGAAACCCCGTCGAAGACCCGGAACACGAACATGCGCCCGGCATGAATGTCGGGGAGACGCACCTGTTCGTGATCGGAACGAGTCTGGTCGACGATGGTCGCGCCAGGCTGCAGGACGGTCAGCACGTCACCGATCTCCAAGCCGTCCCGCGCGCCCCGATCGATGGCGACGACACTGTCCGCACCGACACTGGTCACGCCGCCGTAGACGGAGACGATCCGTCCATGCACCGGCCTCTCGGGACGCCGGGGAACGTACGCGATGAGGTCTTGATGCTCGATCGGAACCAGCCGGTCGCCCGCCCCGATCTCGCGAACGCTGTCGAGGATCCGCAGCTTCGAGATCGACCCCGCCTGGATCACCTGCGCAGTGCCCAGATAGCGCGCCTCGTAGGCGATGGGCTTCTTGTGGCCGACGTCGTCGGGCTCGTAGATCGGTTGGGCGGCCCCGAACACGTGGTACGTCTGCGCAGCGTCCTTGCGGATCCCGCGGGCGTAGAAAAAGTCATTCGCCCCGAGGTACAGGCGATCGTCCTGCGTGGCGATGATTTCGGGAAACTTGTCGAGTTCGGACGCGCTCATCACCCTGCGTTGCGCGAGGAACGGCTCGATCAGGTTGTTCGGGATGCTCGAAATCGGCTTGGCCGAGGTCGGGCCGAGGTCCCGGATCCGCGGGGTCAGCTTCACGATTTCAAACACCGAGCCGCGACCCGAACCGGTCGCCACGACGCCCGCTTGCCCGGCGCCGCCTTCCAGCGTCAGCCGCGCACGCCCGTTCGTCTTGATCAACACCAGGACTTGGCCCGGATAGATCCAGTGCGGATTTCGGATCTGGTTGCGATTCATCCCCCACAGTTCCGGCCAGCGCCAGGGGGAGCGGAGGTAGCGCGAGGCCAGGGCCCACAGGGTGTCGCCGCGGCGCACGACATAGCGATCCGGCGCATCGGGCGCCAGCGCCGAGAGCGGCACGCCAGCGCGCGCGACCTGATCCGCGATCGCACGCTGGCCGGCCGTAACCGCCTCGGGCCGTGGCGCGGCCCAACCCGCGAGCGCCCACGGCACCAGAGCGGCGACCAACGCCACCCGCAGGATCGAAGCCGGCCCTCCCGATCGGGTGCGGGCTCGCACAGGGGCGCGGGCCGCCGGCGGGGTAGACTCGCGGACAGGGGCAGGTTGGCCGCAGCGCGCGTTGCGCGGGCAATCTTCGGGACTCATCATGTTCGGATCGACCCTATTTTTGATGTGGCCCGCCCGTCCAGCGGAAGCAGGCCCGGCCGCAAGGCCCGGCCGCAAGACGGGCGGTGCGCGCATCGTACCGCTACGATAGCGGGTTGAAGCGGAAATTTTCTACCGAATCCGGTACTGCCACAATCGATTCGGCGCCGATCCGGGCTCGAATCGGCGCCTGGAATGGTCAGTCCGGACGGATGATGAATGGATCGGACCGCGGCGGGCATGATTCCCCCCGGGCCGGGGTTTTGCAGGACGCCCGGAGAATCCGGGACGCATCCCTGCCGGTTTTTTGCGCGGAAGGCCCTGCTCTCCGCGGTTGGATGGTTTTATGGCGATCTTGACGATATTGGAATACCCGGACCGGCGTCTGCACAAGGTGGCGCGGCCGGTGACGGCGTTCGACGACCGTCTGCACAAACTGCTCGCGGACATGACCGAGACGATGTACGCCGCCAACGGCGTGGGCCTGGCGGCGACGCAGGTCGACGTGCACGAACGGGTGGTCCTGCTCGACCTCTCGGAAACGCGGAGCGATCTGCGCGTATTCGTCAATCCAACGCTGATATGGGTTTCGCCGGAAACCGCCGAGGGCGAGGAGGGCTGCCTGTCCGTTCCCGGCGTGTTCGACAAAGTGACCCGGCCTGCCAAGGTGCGCGTGCGCGCGCAGGACGCGCATGGCAACGGCTTCGAAATCGAATGCGAAGACCGCCTCGCGGTGGCGATCCAGCACGAAATCGATCATCTGGATGGCAAGGTGTTCGTGGAAAAGCTGTCTCTGCTCAAGCAGGCGCGGGCGCGCGCCAAGCTGCGCAAGCGGCACATGGAGCAACAGCGGGAGCAGCCTCGCGGCACCCGGCGCGAGCCGGCGGGCCTGTGAGCATGACCGGACGGCCGATGCGGATCGCCTACGCGGGTACCCCCGCATTCGCCGCGACCGGGCTTGCGGCGCTGCTCGATGCCGGTTTCGAGGTCGGCCTGGTCCTCTCCCAGCCGGATCGCCCGGCCGGCCGGGGACAGCGATTGCAGGCGAGTCCGGTCAAGGTGCTCGCGTCGGAGCGGGGCATCCCGGTCTGCACGCCGATGAGCCTGCGTCCGGATCGCGGCGGAGACGATGCGGCGACCGCGCGGGAGCGCCTGCGGGCGCTCGCTCCGGACGTGCTGGTCGTGGCGGCCTATGGCTTGCTGCTGCCGGAGGATGTTCTGCAACTGCCGCAGGGAATTTCCGCAGGGACCCAGCGGGTGACGGCGGTGAACATCCACGCCTCGCTGCTGCCCCGCTGGCGGGGCGCCGCGCCGGTGGTGCGCGCAATTGAGGCGGGCGACCTCCGCACCGGCATCACCATCATGCAGATGGACGCCGGCCTCGACACCGGGCCGATGCTGCGCTGGGAATCGATCGACATCCCGCCGGACATCTCGGCGGGCACGCTCACGGAGCGGCTGGCGGATCTCGGAGGACGGCTGGCGGTGGAAACCCTGCGCGCGCTGGAGCGCGGGGAGATCCAGCCGCAGCCGCAACCGGCCGAGGGCGTCACCTATGCGGCCAAGGTCCACAAGAACGAAGCGTGGCTCGATTGGCGGGAACCCGCCACCCGCCTCGCGGCGCGCATCCGGGCCTTCGACCCGTTTCCCGGCGCGTGCGGCGGCATCGCCGGACAAACCGTCAAGTTCTGGCTCGCGCAGCCGGTCGACCGCCCGACCGGAGCGGCGTCCCCGGCCCCGGGCACGGTACTCGCCGCGGACTCCGCGGGGCTGCTGGTCGCAACCGGGGATGGCGCGCTGCGCATCACCCGCCTCCAGCGCCCCGGTGGCCGGCGAATCGACGCGCGAGCGTTTTTCGCCGCGGTTCCGCTCTCCGTCGGAACGACGCTCCCGCCGGGCCCCGCGCCGGAACCGGCCGGCGCCGAGGGGGCGCATTGATGGAACCGATGGCAGCGGACAAACCGGCGGCCCCCGCCGCCGCCAGCCCCCCGCTCGGCCGCGTGCTGATGCTCGCGGCGCAGGCATGGTCCGGCTTTCAGGCCGGGCAGTCCCTCGACCGCGCGCTCGATGCGGCCCTGGAAACGAGTCGGGGCGCCTCGGCCGCGCTGGCCGGCGCGCTGCGCGACGTCACGACCACGGCCGTCCGCCGGTTCGCGGTGACCGAATTCCTGTTGACCCGGCTTGCGCACCGCCCGCCCGACCCGGACGTGCGCGCCCTGTTCGCCGTATCCGCGGCGCAGCTGCTTGCCGGCGCGTATCCCGATTTCACCTTGGTCGACCAGGCCGTGCGCGCAGCGCGCGCGCGCGAAGCAACCGCGGCGGCGGCAGGATTCCTGAATGCGCTGCTGCGCGAGTTCCTGCGCCGCCGGGAGGAACTCGTGCGGGAGGCCGAGCAGGATCCGGCGCGGCACGGCAACGTACCGCCCTGGTGGCTGGCCCGGCTGCACCGCGAATACGGCGCGCGCCGGACGCAGGAAATCCTCGCCGCGCAGAATGAAGAGCCGCCGTTGGTCCTGCGCGTCAATGTGCGCTGCACCACGGTTCCCGCCTACCTCGACCAGCTGGCGGCGGAAGGACTGGCGGCAAGCCGGGCCGGCGAATCGGCGGTGTGGCTGCATCGCGCGCTGCCGGTGGAGCGCATTCCGGGGTTCACCGAGGGCCAGGTTTCGGTGCAGGATGCAGGGGCCCAGCTTGCGGCGGCCCTGCTCGGGGTCGCGCCGGGTATGCGGGTGCTGGACGCCTGCGCGGCGCCCGGCGGCAAGACCGCGCATCTGCTCGAGCTTGGCGATTGCTCCGTCGATGCCGTCGAGCGCGACCCGGAACGCGCGCGCCGGATCGACGCCAACCTCCAGCGCTTGGCGCTGACCGGGCCGCGCGCGCGGGTTCTGGTGGCCGACGCGCGGCACCCGGGCCGGTTCTGGGATGGTCGGCCGTACGACCGCATCCTGCTCGACGCCCCCTGCACCGCCTCGGGAATCGTACGCCGCCACCCCGACGTCGTATGGTTGCGCCGTCCGGGAGATGTTGCGAAATTGGCAACGCAACAGGCGAAATTGCTGGATGCCTTGTGGCCCCTCCTCGCGCGGACTGGTAGATTGCTCTACGCGGTTTGTTCCATCTTCCCGGAAGAGGGGCGACAGCAAAGTTCGTCGTTCGTCGAGCGCCATCCCGACGCCCGGATCGTTCCGCTCCGGCAGGGCGAGCCCGGCGGATGGCAGTTGCTGCCCCGTAGCGCGCAGACCGCGCCGATGGAATTCGATTACAGCAAACAGCCGGTATTCCAGGACGGTTTCTTTTATGCGCTGCTGGAAAAGGTTTGACGCCCGGGCATGCGCGGCGGCGGTTCGCCGCTGCGCGCTCGCGTTCGCCTGCGCGGTGGCGCTGTCGCTGGCGGGTACCGCGGCGCACGCGTCTCCGGACGGAACGGACGGTGCCGTCGCCGCCGTGACGGTGCAGCACGGAAGCGACCCGGGAACCTTCGTCGACGCGCAGTTCGCCTTCGCCATGCCGCCGTCGCTGCGCTCGGCCGTCGATCACGGGATCGCCTTGTATTTCCGGATCGAAGTCCAGATCCGACGCTCCCGCTGGTACTGGTTCGACAAGGACCTGCTCGACCGCACGATCGAATACCGTTTGAGCTACAGCCCGCTGACGCGGCAATACCACCTCTCGCGGGGCGGACTGGCCTTGCCGTTCGATACGCTGGACCAGGCGGTGGCGACGATGCGGCGCGTGGCGCATTGGCGTGTCGGGGATGCGACGCTGCTGGACGACAGCGTCGAGCATGTGCATGCCCGCATCCGCATGATGCTCGATACGTCGATGCTGCCCAAACCGTTCCAGGTCAATGCGATCACCGATCATGACTGGGACTGGACATCCGGCTGGGAAGAGTGCGTGCTCTCGGTTTCCGGAGCGCATTGACCGCGCACCGTCCGCCGCGTCCGTCATATGTCCCGTGTCCTTCGGTACTCCCTCATCGGGGCCTTGGCCCTGGCCGGAGTGCTGCTGTTCGTCCTGATGTCGGCAAGCGCCAATTCGCGCGCATTCGAGCGGGACTACCCCATCCTCCTGGCCGCGAACGGCGCACTCGCCTTCGTTCTTTTCACGGTCGTCACCGGGCTGGCGGTACGCCTCTTGCGGCGCGTGCGCGCGCGGGTGTTCGGCGCCCGCCTGATGGCCCGGTTCGCCATTGCGTTCGCGCTGATGGGCGTATTGCCGGGCGTGCTCGTCTACGTGGTCTCGTCCCAGTTCCTGCTGCGCTCGATCGAGTCGTGGTTCAACGTCAAGGTGGAAGGGGCGCTCGAGTCCGGGTTCGCGCTGGGTCGCGCCGTCCTGGCGGCGCAGCGGGAGGAACTCAACGCCAAGGCGCGCACGATGGCGCAGGAGCTGGCGGATACTCCGGCGCCGGAGCGGGGCGCCGCCTTGGCCCGCCTGCGTGACCGGACGGGGGCCGACCAGGCATTGATCGTCCGGGCGAACGGTCAGGTGGTCTGGGCCAGCACCGCCCGCAAATTCCAGCTTGCCTACTTCCTTCCGTCCGCAAGCGCCCTGCGCAGCGCCCTCGCAACCGGCGGGTACGCCGCCATCGAAGGCGATGAGCTATCGACCGAGCCGGGCAGGGGCCTGCGCGTCCGCGTCATCGTGCCGATCCCCGGCAATCCCTTCGAGTCGGGCGGACCGGAACCGTCCTACCGGTTCGCGCCGGCCGCCCACCCGCGGGACGGAATGCGGCCATCCGCCGGAATGGGCTCGATCCGCCTCGACGAACCGCGTCTGCTCGAGCTCGTCCAAGCGGTGCCACCGACAATCGCAGCAAACGCACAAGCGCTGCAGACCGGCTACGGCGACTATCAGGAGCGCTCGCTGGCGCGCCTCGGCCTGCAGCGGATCTACCGCCTGACGCTGACGCTGGCGCTGTTGCTGGCGGTATTCGCCGCGATTGCCGCCAGCATGATGCTGGCCGGGGCGATGACGGCCCCCCTGGTGGAACTGGCCGCGGGCACGAAGGCGGTCGCCGAAGGCGATTTCCGCCCGGTGCGGGAATTCCGGGGCAACGACGAGCTCAACCTGCTGCCGCAGTCGTTCAACGCGATGACGCGCCAGTTGGAAGAAGCCCGCAACGCCGTCGAAACCCGCTCGCGGCAACTCGAGGCGGCGCGCGCCTATCTGGAACGTCTGCTCGCGAACCTGTCTGCCGGCGTGATCGTCCTGGACCAGCATTTCGCCATCGTCACCGCCAACTACGGCGCGGCGCGGATTCTGGGAACCTCGCTGGCGTCCCGCGTCGGCCGATCGCTGCATGACGAAATGCCGCAGCTGGCGAAGGACATTTCCCGAGCGTTTCACGATCAGGCATTGGCCGCGACGCCAAAGGATTCCTGGCAGCAGCAGATGCACGTACCCCGTGTCGGTGGCGACATCGGTGCGGAGCCGCTGGCGCTGCTGGCGCGCGGCTCGCGGCTGCCCCTGGAGGATGGACTGGGCTACGTCGTGGTGTTCGACGACATCACCCAAGTCATTTCCGCGCAGCGCGCGGTGGCTTGGGGCGAGGTGGCGCGACGGCTCGCCCACGAAATCAAGAATCCCCTGACACCGATCCAGCTCGCCGCCGAACGCCTGCGCATGAAGCTCACGCCGGTGCTGCCGCAAGAACACTGTGCCGTGCTCGACCGCGGCACCACGACGATCGTCAACCAAGTCGCGGCGATGAAGCACATGGTTGACGAGTTTCGCGACTACGCGCGTCTGCCCGCGGCCCGCCTCGCCCCGCTCGACCTCAATGCGCTGGTGGAGGAGGTCGGCTCGATGTACGGGGCAGACACGACGGCAGAGGCGGAAAACGGGGGCGGCCCCCCTCCGGCGGCCGGCGATGGGGGCGAAGCGATTCCCCGGGTTACACTGCACCTGCACCCCGAGGTGCCGCTCGTCGAGGCCGATGCCGAGCAGTTGCGGCAGGTGATCCACAACCTGATCGGCAATGCCATCGAATCGATCGCCGGCGTCGCCGAGGCGGATCGCCGCGGCCGGGACCGGCCGGGGATGGTGGTCGTGCGCACCGAGGTGGTCCGTGCGGCCCCGCCCGGCAGAGCGGGGCCGGGTGCGGCCCGGCCCGCCGTCCGTCTTTCCATCGAGGACAACGGCCCCGGCTTCCCGACGAATATACTTCGCCGTGCGTTCGAACCGTACGTCACGACGAAGCCGCACGGAACGGGGTTGGGTTTGGCCTTGGTGAAGAAGATCATTGACGAGCACGGCGGGACGATCGAGATCGTCAACCGGGATCGGGGTGGCGCGGTGGTGACGGTCCTTTTGCATCGGCTTTCGGAGCCTGCAGCGGCGGACGCTGTTTGACGCAAGCGAAGCAGGTCATGGCAAACATACTGGTTGTCGACGACGAAGTCGGAATTCGGGAATTGCTGTCGGAGATCCTCTCCGACGAGGGGCATGTCGTGGTGACGGCCGAAAATGCCGCGCGTGCGCGGATCCACCGCGAACAGACGCCCCCCGATCTGGTACTGCTCGACATCTGGATGCCGGACACCGATGGCGTGACCTTGCTCAAGGAGTGGGTGGCCGCGGGACAGTTGCATGCCCCGGTCATCATGATGTCGGGACATGCGACGCTCGAGACCGCGGTGGAGGCGACCCGCCTGGGCGCGCTCGATTTCCTGGAAAAACCGATCACCCTCTCCCGCCTGTTGACCGCGGTCCGCGACGGCTTGCGCCACGGACAACAACGGCGGGAGCCGGCCCGGGCGTTGGGCGCCGGCGGCGGCGCGAGCGCTCCGGAGCCCGGCGGTCCCGAGACGAATGGCGCCGTGTCGGCCGCGTTTTCCGACGCGGCGCCGGTCGGGAGCGAAGCTGCGGCCCTGGGCATCAACCTGGATCAGCCCTTGCGCGATGCGCGCGACCAGTTCGAGCGCATCTACTTCGAGCATCTCCTCGTCAAGGAAAACTACAGCATGACCCGCGTCGCCGACCGGGCCGGGCTGGAGCGCACCCATCTGTACCGCAAGCTCAAGCAGCTGGGCGTGGAGCTTGGCCGGGGCGCACGGCGTACCGAGCGCTATGAGGGGCCGGCCGAAACCGAGCTGTAAGGGAGATGATCGTCATTGCGAGGACGAAGCAGCAATCGTCATTGCGAGGGCGAAGCAGCAATCGTCATTGCGAGGGCGAAGCCCGAAGCAACCCAGGCTGCCCGCTGGATCGCCACGGCCCTGCGGGCCTCGCGATGACGAAGTGGGTCGGTTGCAGGGCTCGCGATGACGCGAGCGTTCACCGCTCACGATGCGCGGGCGTTCACGGCTCACGATGAGGCGGACGTTCAGGGCTCCCGATGGCACGGACGTTTCATGATGCGATGAACCCGATCCGGGTGCGCGGTGCGCGCAGCCACAATCTGCGCGATGTCGACCTCGACCTGCCGCGCGGCCGCTTGATCGTCATCACCGGCCCCTCGGGGTCCGGCAAGAGTTCGTTGGCCTTCGATACGCTCTATGCCGAAGGCCAGCGCCGGTACGTCGAGTCGCTGTCGGCATACGCGCGCCAGTTCCTGCCGCTGATGGAGCGGCCGGATGTCGATTCGATCGAGGGCCTGAGCCCGGCGATTGCGATCCGACAGGCGCGCGCCACCGCCAATCCGCGCTCGACCGTGGGCACGGTGACGGAACTGCACGATCACCTCCGGCTACTGTTCGCCCGCGTAGGCCAGCCCCATTGCCCGGATCATCCCGATATTCCGCTCGCCGCGCAGAGCGTGGCCCAGATGGTCGATGCGGCCATGTCGCGTCCAGCCGGCACCATGCTGCACATTCTCGCGCCGCTGCGCGGGGAAGACGGCGGTCCGGTCGCCGCCCGAATCGACGACCTGCGCGCGCGCGGCTTCGTCCGGTTCCGCGTCGACGGCACGATCGTCGACGCGGACCGCATGGCGGCGGCAGCGACGGCGGGGGCGGCGCCGCGACTCGACGTCGTCGTCGATCGTCTGCGCGCCAGCCCGCAAGCGCGATCGCGACTGGCGGAATCACTCGAAACCGCGCTCAAGCTGACTGGCGGAACGGCGCTGCTCGTCGAGCCGGAGGCCGGCGCCGAGACCCTGTTTTCCAGCCGGCACCCCTGTCCGCAATGCGGCTACGCCGCGCCCGTGCTGGAGCCGCGGCTGTTTTCGTTCAACAATCCGGCGGGCGCCTGCCCTCGCTGCAGTGGGCTCGGTGTGGTGGCGCGCGGCGGTGCCGCGCCGGACACCGCGCAAGCGGCCGGCGCGGCGTCCGAGCCCTGCCCGGACTGCGGCGGAGCCCGCCTGCGCCGCGAAGCACGCTTCGTGTTCGTCGGGGAGGGGCCGCAACGGCGCGCGATCCACGAGATCGAGACGATGCCGGTGACCCGGGCCCGGGCCTACTTCGAAACGCTGGCGATCGCCGGGCCGCGGCACGCGGTCGGGGCGCGCATCGTCGGAGAGATCGCCGGCCGCGTGCGCCTGCTTGATGAGATCGGCCTGGGATACCTCAACTTGGCGCGCAGCGCCGACACGCTTTCGGGCGGCGAGGCGCAGCGCATCCACCTCGCCTCCCAGATCGGCGCCGGACTGGCCGGCGTGCTGTACGTGCTCGACGAGCCGTCGATCGGCCTGCATCCGCGCGACAACGCCCGCCTGATCCGCACCCTGGAGCGCCTGCGGGATCTCGGCAATACGGTGCTCGTGGTCGAACACGACGAAGACACCATGCGCGCCGCGGACCATCTCGTCGACATGGGGCCCGGTGCCGGCGCGCGCGGCGGCGCCGTGGTCGCGCAGGGCGCCCCCGAAGCGGTTGCCGCGAATCCGCAATCGCTCACCGGCGACTACCTGGCGGGCCGCCGCTCGATTCCGGTGCCCGCGCAACGGGCACCCGCCGGTCCGCAATGGCTGCGCCTGCGCGGCGCGCGCGGCAACAACCTGCGCGGCATCGACCTGGCGGTGCCGCTGGGCTGCCTGGTCTGCGTCACGGGCGTGTCCGGTTCAGGCAAGTCGACCCTCGTGCTCGATACCCTGGTGCCCGCGCTGGCGCGCGGCGGCGCGGCCGGGCGCAGCGCCGCGCCCTATGACGGACTGGACGGGGCGGAACACATCGACCGGGTCGTGACCGTGGATCAGGCGCCGATCGGCCGCAACCCGCGCAGCAACCCCGCCACCTATACCGGAATCTTCGCCACCATCCGCGAACTGTTCGCGGCCACGGTCACGGCGCGCAGCCGCGGCTACGACGCCGGGCGGTTTTCGTTCAACGTGCCGGGCGGCCGCTGCGAGGAGTGCCAGGGCGAAGGAGTCATTACCGTGGCGATGCACTTCCTCCCGGACATGACCGTCCCCTGCGAGGTCTGCGGGGGAAGCCGCTACAACCGCGAAACGCTGGACGTCCTGTACAAAGGCCGCAACATCGCCGAGGTGCTCGATTGCACCGTCGATCAAGCGCTGGAATTCTTCGGCGCGGTTCCGGCACTCGAGCGGCGGCTGCGCACGCTGGCGGAGGTCGGGCTGGGGTATCTGCGCCTGGGACAAAGCGCGACCACCCTTTCCGGCGGCGAAGCGCAGCGGGTCAAGCTGTCGCAGGAGTTGTCGAAGCGCGATCCGGGGCGCACGCTCTACGTCCTCGACGAACCGACGACCGGCCTCCATTTCCACGACATTGCGATGCTGCTCGACGTCCTGCGGCGGTTGCGCGACCTGGGGAACACGGTCCTCGCCATCGAGCACAACCTCGACGTGATCAAGTCCGCGGACTGGGTGGTCGATCTCGGCCCGGAAGGCGGTGAGGGCGGAGGACGCATCCTCGCCGCCGGCACGCCCGAAGAGGTCGCCACCGCGACCGAAAGCCATACCGCACCGCATCTGCGGAGGGCGCTGGGCCTGCGGGATTGATTCGCCGTCTGCGGTATCCGATCGCCGGCGATGGGCTGGCGCGAGTGTCCAGGACGGAAGTGCCGGCCGTTCGGGCCGTTATTTGGGCGATTTCGGGCGTTTCGTTTTGGCTATCGTTGGCCAAACATCATCCCGTGATGCACCGCGTCCGGGTCGTCGTGGTCGAATGTTCTCGGGTGCGCCATGCTGGACGATTCCGCTGAAGACCTCGCGCTCAATACCGAGCTCCTGAAAAAAACCATCCCGCTGATGACGCGGCACGCCGCGGGGTATTACCCGATCAGCTACGCGCTCTGGTACGAGTACGCGAAAGGCGACCGCCCCCAGCTCCAGAACGCGGTGGACCAGGAACTGGCGCAGCGGCCGCGCCTCGCGCCGTCGCGCACCTATTCGCTGTACATGCAGCACATGGTGGAACCGGCCGAGCGGATGATCCTGACCGCGCGCGCCAGCCTCATGGAGATGCTGGAGGAGATCCAGCGCAACGCCGCGCAGACCGGGCAGGGCGCGTCCGAATTCCGTCACCAGCTCGCGCAGTTCCAGGAAGAGCTCTCGTCCGCGACGTCGATGGAGGATCTTGCCTCGGCGATTCTCGCCATGCAGGCGGGGGCGGGACGGATGAGCGGGGATATCCGGCAGCTCTCCGGCCAGTTGGAGCAGGCGCACAGCAAGATCCGGTCCTTGACCGAGAAAATCGACAAGCTGCAGACCGACGTGGTGACCGATGCCCTGTCGGGATTGCTCAATCGCCGCGGCTTCGATCGGGAACTGGAGCTGGCGGTACGGCAGACCGGCGGTGATCCGTCGCGGCTGTCGCTGATCCTGCTCGACATCGATCACTTCAAGCGCATCAACGATACCTATGGCCACCCGCTCGGGGATCGGGTGATCGTGGCGGTCGGCAACGCGATCCTGTCCTGTGTCGGCCCTGCCGGGACGACCGCGCGCTACGGCGGCGAAGAATTCGCGGTCCTGCTTCCCGGACATCCGATCGAGGCCGCCGAATCGCTTGCCCAGACGATCCGGACCCGGGTCGAACAGGGTCGGATCCGCAGTCGTTCGAACGAGGAATCGATCGCCTCGATCACGATGTCGGCCGGCGTCGCCGGCTGGGAGGGCGCCGACACGGTGGAATCCTTGGTCGAGCGCGCCGATCAGGCGCTCTACGCTGCCAAGCGCGAAGGCCGGAATCGGGTCGTGGTTGCGCGCAGGACGCGTTGACCGCGTCCCGGCCGCGACGCGGTCCGGCACCGCCCTGCGCATCGACGCGAAAAGACCATGGCGGCGAACGCCCCCCGCGCGGGTAGCGTCGCGCATACCCCGTGCCGGGTGTTGACGGGGCGTCCGTCCGGTTCGTTAATCGGCGTCTCGATTTACAAGACAGGAGACGACGTCATGGAATACACGATCGACGGCAGGACGGTGGCAGCGGACGAGGAGGGCTATCTGCTGGAGCCGGACTTCTCGGACGCCGCCTGCACGGCCATCGCGGCGGCCGAAGGAGTGGAGTTGACCGACGATCACTGGGCGGTCATCCGCTACCTGCGGGATCAGTTCCGCCAGGAAGGGCATACCCCCAACTTCCGGGCGATGTTGAAGGATGTCGGCGAAATCCTCGATGGCTGCGACAGCAAGCGTCTCTACGACCTGTTCCCGATGGGGCCGGCCAAGCAGGGCGTGCGCATCGCCGGTCTGCCGAAACCATACGGCAAGGGCGGTTACTGAGCTCGCGGATTCTTCCGAGGCGACGGAACGCGGGCGCGGTCAGTCGAGGATTTCCGCGACGATCTCGCCCGCTGCTTCGTCCCGCCCCGCGCACTCGAACAGGTCGCGGGACGCGGCATACGTGGACAGATAGGCCAGCGGACCGAAAAAGAGCCAGCCGACGAGCACCGGCAGGGTCGCGAGCAGCGCCAGTCCGATCGCGAACAAGCCATACATCGTCAGCGCGGCGCCGTTGCGCCAGCCCGCGCGCAGGCTGAGCCGCAGCGCCTCCCCGGGCGCGGCGTCGCGCAGCATGATGAGCGCCGGCGCAAGCCAACTGGCCATGGTGATCGGCAGGTAGAGCACCAGCGCGAGGACGAGCAGCCCGAACGTTCGCCAGCCCAGCGCCATCATGGTGGACCCGGTGGCGGTGCCCGAGAGATCCGGGAGCGAATCCGGATCGAAATGGCCGGCGCCGTGAAACATCACGTCGTAGTAACTGCCGACGCCGATCAGGGCGACGACCGCGGTGGCGCCGATGCTCGCCACCAGCAGCACGAGCGCCGCGCCGAGGAGCGCTCCCCCCTTGGGTCCGAATCCGGCAAACAGGTCGGAGAACGTGGGCGTCTGGCCGCGCGCGGTCTTGTCGGCGGCAACCATGAGGCCCCCGGTGAACACGAAGAACAGTAGATGGGAAACGAGGAACCCGAGGTATGGGACGAGGTGCAGCAGCGCCAGCGAACCGAACAGGATGAGCAGCATCCCCACCCACACCCCGATGCCTGCGATGCCCCGGAACAACCACGAGACGGACTCGGTCCACCAGGCGATGCCGCGCAGGGCGGGCACACGGGGGGCGAGCAGGATTTCCGGGCAGGACGAAGGGATCGGCACGGTGCGGCGCTTTCTCTCGGCGGTTTCGGACGGATTCCCAGGGGGCGGGAACGGCAGGAGCGGATGCGGGTTCGCCGAGACGGGCGAATCGTCGCAGACGGCGGCAGGGCGGTCAAATGGAATCCGGAACCTCCCGGAACCGCGGCGGCGGCCGGGAAATCACAGCAATTCCCGTGCCAATGACCGGGCCCGGCGGAGTATGATCGGCGACCGGATTCCCGGACAACCATGACGAATTCCTCTCACGCCCCTTCCGTGCAAGGCGCCGACGGCCGGGCCGGGCCCTCGGCCGTGGCGCTGGCGCGCTCCGTGATCGAGATCGAAGCGCAGGCGGTGGCCGCCCTGGCGGACCGCCTCGACCAGACGTTCCTCGACGCGGTCAACCTGCTGCTGGCCTGCCGCGGCCGGGTCGTCGTAAGCGGCATCGGCAAAAGCGGCCACATCGGTCGCAAGATCGCCGCCACCCTGGCATCGACCGGCACGCCGGCGATGTTCGTGCATGCCGCCGAGGCGGCACATGGCGACCTCGGGATGATCACCCCCGAGGACGTCGTGATCGGTCTATCCAATTCCGGCAACTCGCCGGAACTGATGACCATCGTGCCAATCGTCAAGCGGGAAGGGACACCACTGATCGCGATGACCGGCTCGAGCCGATCGCCGCTGGCGCAAGCTGCGGATGTCCATCTCGACTGCCGCGTCGAGCGGGAGGCCTGCCCATTGAATCTGGCGCCGACCTCCTCGACGGCGGCGATGCTGGCGATGGGTGACGCCCTGGCGATCGCCTGCCTCGACGCCCGCGGATTCGGCGCGCAGGATTTCGCGCGCTCCCATCCCGGCGGCACGCTCGGTAGAAAGCTGTTGACCCGCGTGGCCGACGTCATGCGCACCGGCGCCGCGGTTCCCGCGGTCGGCCGGGACGCGACGGTGATGGAGGCCTTGCACGAGATTTCGCACAAGCAGCTCGGCATGACCGCGGTCGTCGAACCCGACGGGAGCCTGGCGGGGATCTTCACCGATGGCGACCTGCGCCGCCTGCTCGAGGCCGGCGCCGACGTCCGGGCGACTCGTGTCGCCGACGTGATGACGCGGACTCCCCTCACCATCGCCGCCGACGCCCTGGCGGCGGAAGCCGCGCAGATGCTCGAGGTCGGGCGCAAGAACCAGTTGCTCGTCGTCGATGCGGCGGGACGCGTGCAAGGCGCCCTGCACATGCACGACCTGATGGCGGCGAAGGTCATCTGATGGCGACGCGCAGCACCCGAGCTCGGGCGGCGGAATCGCCGACCTTGGAACGGCTGTCGCCGGCGCGTCGGGCGGCGCGCGTTCGCCTCGTCGCCTTCGACGTCGACGGCGTGCTGACCGACGGTCGGCTCTATTTCGACAGCCGTGGCGAAGCGCTCAAGGCGTTCGATGTGCGCGATGGATTCGGCATCCGCCTGTTGCGGCAGGCCGGAATTGAAATGGCGATCATCACCGGCCGCAGCTCCGGCATCGTCACCGCCCGCGCCCGGGATCTCGGGATCGACCGCGTCCTGCAAGGCCAGGACGACAAGCGCGCCGCCTTGCAGCGCATTTCGGCCGATGCCGGCATCGCGCCGCAGGAATGCGCCTACATGGGCGACGACTGGATCGACCTGTCCGCGCTCGCCCTCGTCGGGTTTGCCGCCGCGCCGGCGGACGCCTTGCCGGAGGTGCGGGACCGGGTGCACTGGGTGGCGCCATCGCCCGGCGGACGCGGCGCCGTCCGCGATCTGGCGCAGTTCGTGCTGAAGGCGCAGCGCCGTCTGGAGCCGCTGCTGCGGGAGTGGGTGTGAGCGAGCGATGGGCGAACGAATCGCAAGCTGGGTCGCAGTTGCCATCCTCGGCACGGTCCTCGTGATGAGCTACTGGTACGCCGGCGATCTGCGCGCGGGCTCGGTGCGCAGCGTGGGCCGGATCGGCCGGGTCGACTTTTACGCCGACAACGTCGTGCTCACCGAATTCGATACGCAAGGACGACCGAACCTGCGCGTGTTTGCCGACAAGGTCACCCACTACGATGCGACCGACGACGCCGATCTCCTGCATCCGCGCGCCGTGAGCCTGCGCCCGGACCGGCCGCAGTTGCAGGTGGTGTCGGACACGGCGCACACGGTCAACGATTTCGAAACGGTGGACATGCGCGGCCACGTCGTCGCCACGCGGGCCGGCACCGCCAAGCGCCCCCCCTTGCGCATGGAGACGGAGGAAATGCTGGTGATCCCGGACCAGGATCGCATGCAGACGGAGCATCCCGTGACGATCGACAGCGGATCGTCGCATCTGCAGGCAGTCGGCATGGACTACAACAACATCACGGACCGGATGGTCCTGCATTCCCAGGTCGCCGGCCGGTTCCCGCCGCGGGAGAACCCATGACGCACCTCGATCCCAATCGCTCCGCGGAATGCAGCCCCCGGCGGGCCCGCGCCTGGGCTGCGGCGTGCGCGTGCGCGCTGGCCTGGGGCGCCTTGACGATGGCGCCGGCCCATGCGGAGCGGGCGGACCGCAACAAGGAAGCCTACGTCACGGCCGACCACTCCACCCTCGACGACCTGACCCAGGTCGAGGTGCTGACCGGCCACGTCCTGCTGGTGAAGGGCACGATGCGCCTGACCGGCGATCGCATGGTGCATCGGCAGGATCCGGAGGGGTATCAGCATTACGTCGCGACCGCCGATCCCGGAAACCTCGCGCGATACCACGAGCGGCGCGACCCGGTGCGGCCAGGAGTGATCTCGACAATCGATGGCGCCGCCGAACGGATCGATTACGACGACAAGAGCGACAAGGTGATCATGACCGGCAAGGCGATCGTCAAGCGGTTCGACAATGGCGTACTGCAGGACGAATTGCAAGGCGCCCGCATCGTCTACAACGAACGTGACGCCACCTACGACGTGACGAGCGGCAACTCCGGCACCGACGACGGGCGGGTCCACATCCGGATCGCGCCGCGCAGCACCACGGTTGCCGGGACGTCCCAGGCGGTCGGGCTGCATCCGGCCGAGACATCCCCCGTCCCGGCGGGATCCTCCCCCATCCCGGCGACGACATCGAACGGCCCTGCGGGGGCGTCCGCCGTCCCGACGGCAACGACCCGGGACGGCAGCAAATGAGCACCGCGGCGGCCGAACGCGGCGTTGCCATCGCCACCGACGAAGCGCGGCAGCCCGCCGGCGAGGAATCGGCGCCGGCGCCGGCCGAACTCGTGGTGCGGAACCTCGCCAAGCGGTATGGAAAACGGCAGGTCGTCAAGGACGTATCGCTGCGGGTCGAAGCGGGCAGCGTGGTCGGACTGCTGGGGCCCAACGGCGCGGGCAAGACCACCTGTTTCTACATGGTCGTGGGACTCGTCCCGCTCGATTCCGGAACCATTACGCTGGACGGGCACCCGATCACCCATCTCCCGATTCATCGGCGGGCGCGCATGGGCCTGTCGTATCTGCCGCAGGAAGCATCGGTGTTCCGCAAACTGACGGTGGAAGAGAACATCCGCGCCGTCCTCGAGTTGCAGGTCGGCAAGGACGGCGCCGCGCTGTCGGCGACGGAGATCACGGAACGGCTGCGCGATCTGCTGGCCGACCTGCAGATCGAGGAGCTTCGGACCAACCCCGCACTGAGTCTGTCCGGCGGCGAACGGCGGCGGGTGGAAATCGCACGGGCGCTGGCGTCGCGCCCGCGCTTCATCCTCCTGGACGAACCGTTCGCGGGGGTCGACCCGATCGCCGTGATCGAGATCCAGCGCATCGTGCGCTTTCTCAAACAGCGCGGAATCGGGGTCCTGGTCACCGATCACAACGTCCGGGAGACGCTGGGAATCTGCGACCACGCGTACATCATCAACGAGGGGCAGGTGCTGTCGGATGGTCGACCGGACGAGATCGTCGACAACCCCGCGGTCCGGCGCGTGTACCTCGGCGACCACTTTCGCCTGTAACGGCAGCGCACACGGTGAAACCGGGACTTCAGCTTCGCCTCTCGCAACAACTGACGCTGACCCCTCAGCTCCAGCAGTCGATTCGTCTGTTGCAGCTCTCAACGCTGGAGCTGAACCAGGAGGTCGAACAGGCGCTGCAGGAAAACCCCTTGCTCGAGCGCGACGACGACCCGCTTTCGAGCCATCTGCGCCTGGGTGCCGACGGCTCGATCCTGCAGGCGCCGCCGGCGGCGGACGCCGCGGGCGGCGAAGGCGGCGAAGGCGAGCCGTCCGGGCCGAGTTCCGAACCGACGACCGACGGCGATCGCGACAGCGCGGCGGGGGAGGCCGAGTCCTGGCTGCCGGAGGCCCAGACCACGGCGCGGGCGACCGATGACGACAGCGGGGAACGGCCGCAGGACTGGGCCACTGCGGCGCCGACGCTGCGTGACCACCTGCGGATGCAGCTCGGGGCAACGACGGCGACCGATCGCGACCGCGCGATCATCCTGGGCCTGATCGAGGCCGTCGACGACAACGGCTACCTCGGCGTTTCGCTGGACGACCTGCTCGCGATGTCCGACCCGGAGGACGGCATCGACGAGCAGGAACTGCTCACCGCCCTGCGCCTGCTGCAAAGCTTCGATCCCCCGGGGGTCGCCGCGCGCAACGCCTCCGAGTGCATGCGCCTGCAGATCGATGCGCACCTGCAGGCGCTCGGCGCCCGGGAGGATCCGGAATCGGTCCGCGCGCGCCGGGTCCTCGAAGTGGCGCGGGCGATCGTTCGCGACCACCTGCCGCTGCTCGCGGCGCGGGATTTTCCCAAGCTGCGCAAGCTGCTGGGCGTCGACGACGACCTGTTGCGCGCGGCGCACCTCTGCATCCGCGGACTCAATCCGTATCCGGGCGTGGGCTTCGCCGCGACGGCCTCGGATTACGTCGTGCCGGACATCTTCGTGCGCCGCGCCGGCGGACGCTGGGTGGCGCGGCTCAATCCTGAAGTCATGCCGCGGTTGCGCATCAACACCGCGTACGCGTCCATCCTGCGGACGGAAAACACCCCCAGGACGCCGCCGGCCGGAACCGCCGGTTCGAACGGCGCGCCCGGGGACGCAGCGGCGGGCGTCGACTGGGCATCGCGCCTGCAAGACGCACGCTGGCTGATCCGCAACCTGCGGCAGCGCTTCCAGACCATCGAACGGGTCGCGCAGGCCATCGTCGACCGCCAGAGCCGGTTTTTCACCTATGGCGCGATCGCGATGCGGCCGCTGGTGCTGCGGGAGATCGCCGAAACCCTGGACCTGCACGAATCCACGGTTTCGCGGGTCACGTCCAACAAGTACATGGAAACGCCGTTCGGCGTATATGAGCTACGCTATTTCTTCGGCAGCCACGTCGCGACGGATGCCGGGGGCGAGGCGTCCAGCACCGCCATCCGCGCCCTGATCCGCCAACTCGTCGACGCCGAGGACAAGCGCAACCCGCTCTCCGACAGCCGCCTTGCGCAATTGCTTGCGGAACAGGGGATGGTGGTGGCCCGAAGGACTGTTGCGAAATATCGAGAACAGACGCAAATCCCGACCGCCGCCTTGCGCCGAACGATATAGGATGTTTCCAACGGACGCGAGTTCGTTTTTTACCGACTGATCAGAAAGGGGACCGTATGAAATTCGCAATCCATGGCCATCACATCGAAGTCACGGAGGCCCTGCGTCGGTACGTGGAAGAGAAGCTCGAGAAGGTGCGACGGCATTTCGATCAGGTGATCGAAGCGGACGTCCAGCTGTCGGTGGAGAAGCTGCACCAGAAGGCCGAAATCACGCTGCGCGTCAGCGGATCCGCACTGCACGCGGAAGCGGTCGACGGCGACCTGTACGCGGCCATCGACGGGCTGATGGACAAGCTGGACCGCCAGATCCTCAAGCACCGGGACCGACTCAAGAAGAACTATCCACACGACCCGATCAAGCATCAACCGGCTGCAGAATCCGGCGAATAGCGCGATTCGGCAATCACGTCCCGGCCGCCCCGCCCCCGCGCATCGTCGCGAAAGGCGGGCGGCGCAAAAGAGGAAACCGGAATGCCCGCCACCCTGCGCGCCCTGTTCGAGAA
Organism: Pseudomonadota bacterium; assembly: GCA_021842465.1. Taxonomy (GTDB): domain Bacteria; phylum Pseudomonadota; class Gammaproteobacteria; order Burkholderiales; family Burkholderiaceae_F; genus GJ-E10. Next base: position 37,770 of record JAKBZN010000002.1, on the reverse strand, counting down.
AAACCGGGAACTTCTGGGATTGCACTGGATTTCCGGCGAGGCGCACGCCTCGCGGGCGATTCCCGAGGACGCCTTTCCCAGCGGCGGCGCGTCGGAACTGGTCGGGCACCTGAATCTCATCCACCCGCGGCGGATCCACGTGCTCGGCGCGGTCGAGATCGACTACATCGAGCGCATGAGCGCCGCGCGGCGCACCCATTTCACCAACGAACTGATCGAGGGCGGACTGCTCGGGATGGTGCTTGCCGAAGGACGCGTCCTGCCGCCCGAAACCCAAGCGCTGATCGAGGCGGCGCCGCTGCCGGTGTTCGCCACCACGCACGCGGCGGCGGAGGTGATCGACGTGCTGCGGATCTACTTCGCCAAAGCCCTGGCGCCGCACTGTTCGATGCACGGGGTGTTCATGGACGTGCTCGGCATGGGCGTGTTGATCGCCGGCGAGTCCGGCCTGGGCAAGAGCGAACTGGCACTGGAGCTGATCAGCCGCGGCCACGGCCTGGTGGCCGACGACGTCGTGGACTTCGCGCGCATCGCACCCAACACGGTCGAGGGCCGATGTCCGCCGCTGCTGGCGAACCTGCTGGAAGTCCGCGGCTTGGGCCTGCTGGACATCCGGGCGATCTTCGGCGAGACCGCAGTACGCCGCAAGATGAAACTGCTGCTGATCGTCGAACTCATCCGCCGCAGCGCCGTGGACACCATGGAACGCCTGCCCATGTCCGACACGATGCAGTCGGTGCTGGGCGTGAACATCCACAAGGTCATGGTCCCGGTTGCGGCGGGACGCAACCTCGCCGTGCTGATCGAGGCCGCCGTGCGGACCACGATCCTCAAGCTGCGGGGCATCGACGTCCTGGCCGAGTTCCAGCAGCGCCAGCGCAAGGCGATGGAGTCCTGACCGCCCCGCGCGGCTCCTACCGTTTCCGGCAGTGCGCGCTGCGCCCGCCGGTGCTGCAATGCCTTCCCACGCCCGAACCGGGTGGACATCCTCGCAATGATTTCCGAGAAGGAGAAGGCATCATGAAAAAGATCCTGGCAACCGCCCTGCTGGTCCTGCCTGTCGCGGGCTTTGCCGCCGGCAGCACGGCGACCGACCACCCCGTCAAGCGGCACCGCCACCGCACGTCGCTGCTCGGCCAGTGCAGCAAGCAGGCCCATGCGAAAGGGCTGCACGGGCCGGTCCGGCGGAAATTCATTTCCGAATGCATTTCGGCGGCCAAGCGGGCAAAGCGGACCCGGACGGAGGCGGACGCGGGAACCGATGGCGGCTCGGCCGCTTAATCGTTGATAATCACGCCATGCTGGTCGTTTCCCATCGCGCATCACCATGGCTTCGACAATGGCGTTTCCTGCGGAAAGCGTCCGGGAAGATCGGCCTCGAGGGAAGTCTGCGTCCCCCTCGACGGCCCCTCGGGGTGGGCGCGCCCGCCGTTCGGCGGCGGAGCGCGTTCGGGAAGCGGTCCGGCCGTCGCGCATGCCGCGGTTCTTGCGCAGGGTAGCCACGCGATGCGCCTGGTGCTGATCTCGGGAATGTCGGGCTCCGGCAAGTCGGTGACGATCCGGCTGCTCGAGGACATCGGCTATTACTGCGTCGACAACCTCCCCGCGCCGCTGTTGGGCCAGGTATGCGCCCTGCTTTCCGAGGCGGGATATGCGAAGCTGGCGGTCTCCATCGACGCCCGGACGGCGCTATCCCTGGAAGGGTTGCCGGCGGTGCTCGACCAATTGCGCGCAGCGAGCCACGACGTCCGGGTTCTCTTCCTGACCGCATCGACGGAAGCGCTGGTGCAGCGGTTCTCCGAAACGCGGCGGCGCCACCCGCTGTCCCTGCGCGAGGGGGATGCGGGTACGGACCGGGAGCCGACGCTCGAGGAATCCATCGAACGGGAACGCGAAATGCTGGCTCCGCTACAGGCGCTGGCCCACGAAATCGACACCAGCGGCCTCAGCGCGAGCACCTTGCGCCAGTGGGTCCGATCGTTCGTGGATCTCGATCGCGCCGGCCTGATGCTGGCGTTCGAGTCGTTCGCGTTCAAGAACGGCATTCCCGTCGCCGCCGACCTCGTGTTCGACGTCCGCAACCTCCCCAACCCCCACTACGAGCCGGGGCTACGCCCCTTGACCGGGCTGGATCCGCCGGTGGCCGATTTCCTTGCGCGCATTCCGCTCGTCAACGAGATGATCGACGACATCGCCCGGTTCCTCGAAAAATGGCTACCGAGCTATGTCGAAGACAACCGGCAGTACCTGACGGTTGGCATCGGCTGCACAGGCGGCCAGCACCGCTCTCCGTATGTGGTGGAACGCCTGGCGGCGCGCTTCGCCGGACAGGGCAACGTCGTGCTCGCCCGCCACCGCAACCTATCGCGTTCCGGCAAGTCCTGAGCGGACGGCCGGCGAGTCGTCCCGGACCTCGCGCAGCAGCGCGAGAACCGGCGCCGGCAAGGCCGCGCTTTCGATCTCGCCCAAGGCAAGCCAGCGCCAAGTGCCGTCGACCGCCACGCGGTGCGAATCGGGGCCGAGCCGGGTGACGTGCGGGGTGAACGCCAGCGTGAAGTGGGTGAACGCGTGGCGCCGGGGCGCCAGCGGCGTCGGCGGCGCCAGGGCGCCCAACGACCGCGCATGGCGCCGCAAGGCCCGAACTTCCGGGTGTTCCGGCAGGCTGAGCAGCCCCCCCCAGATCCCGTCGGCGGCACGCTGCTCGACCAGAACATGCGGCCCCCGCAGGACGACCAGGAAATGGGCCGACCGGACCGGTCGCGGCGCCGCCTTGCGCCGTGCCGGGAAGTCCTCGACACGCCCCATGCCGTGCGCGCGACAGCCATCCCGCACCGGACAGATGTCGCACTGCGGCTTGCGGGCGGTGCAGATGCCGGCCCCCAGGTCCATGATCGCCTGGGTGTAGCGGGGCATGTCGCGGCGGCCGGGCAACAGCGACTCAGCGACCGCCCACAGCGAATCCGCGACCGCGCGCTGTGCGGGATCACCGTCGATCGCCTGCCGGCGCGCCAGCACCCGCCGCACGTTCGCGTCCAGGATCGCCGCGCGCTCGCCGAAGCAGAACGCGGCAATCGCCGCCGCCGTGGACCGGCCGATCCCCGGCAACCGCGCCAGTTCCGCCGCCGAGCGCGGAAACGCGCCGCCGCATTCGGTCACCACGGCCTTCGCACAGGCATGGGCGAGGCGGGCCCGCGCGTAGTAGCCCAGTCCGGCCCAGGCCTGCAGCACGGATTCGGTCGAAGCGCCGGCCAGCGTGTCGACGTCGGGGAATCGATCGAGAAAGCGCGGGTAGTAGGAAAGCACGGTCGCGACCCGCGTCTGCTGCAGCATGATCTCGCTCAGCCACACGCGATACGGGTCGCGCGTTCCCTGCCAGGGCAAATCGTTGCGCCCATGCATTCGCTGCCAGCGCAGCAGCGCGCGCGCAAATTCCATCGACGGTTCCACGGGATCTGCGGTTCAGGACAGCAGGCGCTCGGCCGCCTCCATGGCGCGCGTCGCGATTTCCGGGGGGAAGGTCCCCCGGCCGGAAAAGTCGGGGCGCGACGGACGGATCCGCTCAGCGTGCTGCCGCAGCGCGTCGAGTTGGCGATGCACGTTTTGCAGGGCCTCCTCGAGGCACCCGATCTGTTCGTCCAGGGATCCCTGGGCATCGCGGATGCGCTCCACGGCCTGCGTGCGCTTCTTCAACTGCTGGCGCTGCTCGCGGACCTGGGTTTCCAACGGCGGCAACAGGGACCGCACCCAGGCGTCGGCGTCGCGCTCGGCGCCGGCGATGATTCCGGAGGATTTGCGCACCACCGTCTCGAGGAACCAGTCGACGAACGCGCGCTGCTCACGCGTGAACAACGCGATCGGCTTGAGTTGGGCCGCGTGGGCCGTCTCGAGCCGATCGATCTCGGCGACGTACGCATCCAGCGAAAATTGCATCGGCGGCGGCAGGCTCCAACCCAACTGCTCCGCGAAGCTGCGCTGAACCCCCGAAACCATGCGCTCGATCTCGGCCAGGCCCGATCCGGCCTGACGCAGTCGTGCGCGCAGGTCCTCGAAATGGCCGCGGGCGATCGCCTGCAACTGGTGGCTCAACCGCGCCCCTCGCATCCGCTCCTGAGTGTCCTGCGCCAACCGGTGCACCGCGTCGCCGCGCAGTTGCGCGGTCGCGTCCTGCGCCAGCCGCCAGAGCACGGAACGCGCCGCCAGCGTCTTGCGGATGGCCTCCTCGAACTCCCGCTGTTCGGCCTGGGCGCGAAGCAGCAGGCGCTCGATCGCGCTCTGGTTCTTCCCCTGCAGGGTGCGAAGCTCGTAGAGTTGCTCGACCAGACCGCGTTCGCGCGCGGTCAAGGTGCGCCGGGCGTCGCCGATGATGCGCTCGATCGTCGCGATGGTCTGCCATTGCAGCAACTCGCGCCGTGCGGGAGCGAGCAGCGCGGCGAGCGCCGCCTCCAGTTGCGGCAGGCGGCTGCGCTGCAGCAGCGCGCCGTCGAAAGCCACCTTTGCGAACAGGCCCTTCTGCGCCGACACCGGGAACACCCGCGACGCGTCGACGTGCAGCGTCGCCGCGACGCTTTCGACCTGGCGTGCGACCTCCGCTTCGGTCTCCCCGGCGGTCTTGAGCGGATCCCAAAGGCCGTCGATCTTGTTGAGCACCACGAGGTGATTGCCATTGTCGGGTTCGCCGCCGACGACACGCTTCCAGATCGCCAGGTCGCTGCGGGTGACCCCGGCATCAGCGGCCAGCACGAAGAGCACGGCATGCGCGCTGGGCACGAGCGAGAGCGTGAGTTCGGGTTCCGTGCCGATGGCGTTCAGGCCGGGAGTGTCGATGATGACGAGCCCGTTCTGCAACAGCGGATGCGGGAAGTTGATCACCGCATGCCGCCAGCGCGAAATCTCGATCGTCCCGTCGTCGCCCAGCATCGCGGCCTGTTCCGGATCGTCGGGGTCGTACAACCCATAGACGCGCGCCTCTTCCGCCGGTACCCGCATCGTCTGCGCAACGAGCCGGAACGCTTCGTGCATGCCTTCCACCGATTCGACATCGAGCGGAAATACCTGCCACGCGCCGGCCGAACGCTTGAAGTCCGATGCGCTGCCGCCGCGCGCGCGCGTCTCGATCGGCAGCGTGCGGATGCAGGGCGGCATGGCTTCGTCATAGAGGATTTCGGTCGGACACATGGTCGTCCGGCCGGCAGCGGACGGCAGGACGCGCTGGCCGTAGTCCGCGAAAAACATCGCATTGATCAGTTCCGACTTGCCGCGCGAAAACTCCGCGACGAACGCGACCACGAAACGATCCCCCACCAGCCGGTCCTGGGCGTGGCGCAAGCGCCGCGCCGCCTCCGGGTCGAGGAGGTCCTCGGATTCCAGCCAGCGCCGAAGCCGGTCGATCGAGGCGGCGAGGTTGTCGCGCCAGACGCCAAAACGCGCGACGCCGGCGAGCAATCCGGACGTTTCCGAAGAACCTTCTGCCATTGCGTCCGGTACGTCTGGAGATTGCGGCATGCTCGAGAAACGGGGCGGGTTCCCAGTGCGGGACGACGCCCCGGACACTAGCACCCTTTCAGGATTTCTGACACGCCGGACAGAAGTACGTTGCCCGCTGTGCCTGTACGATTCGCCGGATCGGCGTCCCGCAACGCAGGCAGGGCTGGCCGGCGCGGCCGTACACGCGCGCCGCGTTCGTATAGTGCCCCTGGGCTCCGTCGGCGCCGGAAAAGTCCCGCAAGGTCGATCCGCCGGCGGCGATGGCCTGGGCGAGCACCTGCCGCACGGCATCGGCAAGCCGGATGTATCGCCGCCGCGATATGCGCCCGGCCGCCGTTGCCGGGTGGATCCCGGCCTCGAACAAGGTTTCGGACGCGTAGATGTTCCCGACCCCGACGACGACGCGGCCGGCGAGCAGGACCGACTTGATCGCGCTGCGCTGGTTCCGGGTGTGCTCGACCAGCCAGTCGGCGTCGAAGCGCGGATCGAACGGTTCGATGCCCAAGGTGGCCAGCAGGGGGTGAGCGGCCACGTCGCCCCCCGTGGCGGGATGCCAGAGCACGACGCCGAAGCGCCGCGGATCATTCAAGCGGGCCAGCGCGTCGGCGCATTCGATTTCCACGTGATCGTGGGCGCGGCGCGGCGGAGCCGATCCCGGCTCGTGGATCCGCCACGCGCCGGACATGCCGAGGTGGGACAGGAGCACCCCGTTCGGAAAGTGCCAAAGCAGGTATTTCCCCCGCCGCCCGACCCCTTCGACCGGCTGCCCCAATACGGCCGCGGGCAGTGCCGCCGAGACCGGCAACCGGAAGCCGCGATGGAAGACGCGCAGCGCACGCACGCGGCTTCCCGTGAACCGCCGCGCCAATTCCCGCGCTGTGACTTCGACCTCTGGCAATTCCGGCACGGCGGATCCTGAACCCAAAGGGATATTATGAGGTCCAATCGCAATTCCCAACCTCCCGGCCTCGAAATGCTCCCTGTTCCGCGCAACCCCTCCCGGCGTTCCGGCAAATTGGCGTCCGGTACCGTGGCACTGCTTTCCGCTTCGCTGATTCTGGGGGGCTGCGCGACGACGCATTCCGTCTCGCACCAGCCGTTCGCGCCGGACTCCGGCATGCCGCATTACGCCAAACGATCGACGTCGGTGCCGGCGACGACCGCGCCCGGCGCCCCGCCGAACGTCGCCCTGACCAGCGGTTTGCTGTACCGGCTGATCTTTGCGGAAATTGCCGCACAGCGGGGCGAACCGGAAGCGGCATTCGCGGCGATGATGAAGTCGGCACGGGACACTCACGATCCCCGGCTCGCGCGGCGGGCGACGGAAATCGCAATCGATGCGCGGGATGCGGGCCGCGCCCTGCAGGGCGCGGCCTTGTGGCATACCGTCGCGCCGCGCGACCCTGGGGCACTCCAGGCGTATGTGTCCCTGCTGCTGGCCAACGGACGGTACCGGACCGTGCGGCCGTACCTGGAACAGGACCTCGCCCAGACTCCCGATCCGGTCGCGTTCCTGGATCAGTTGCAGACCGTACTGGCACATGCGCCGGAGCGCAAACGCGGGTTTGCCCTGCTCGATGGACTCGCGCAACCGTATTACCATGACCCGATCCGGGGTTTCCCGACCCAAGTCATCGCCGCGCGCGCCGCACGTGCCGCGGGCGACCGCGCCGCGACCCTGGAACACGCCCAGGCGGCGCTCGCCCTGCGACCGGACTCGGCCCTGGCAACGATCCTGGTCGCGCAGATCTGGCTCAATGGCGGCGGCACGTCGCCCGACGACAACCGGCGGCCCGACGGCGCCGACGACGGCCGCAGCCAGGCGATTGCCACGCTGTCCGGCTTCCTCGTGAAGCATCCGGAATCCGCGCGGGTCCGCGAGGCCTATGCGCGCCTGCTGCTGGGAGAAGGACGGTTGGAGGAGGCGCGTGCGCAGTTCCAGGAACTGGCGCACATGGATCCGCAGAACCCGGAACCCCTGTTCGCGCTGGGCGCGCTGGCGCTCGAAGCGGAGCGCTACGGGGCGGCGCGGGAATATTTCCGCCGGTATCTCGCCGCGGCCGGCCCCTCCGAGCTGGGACACAACGAGGATCTCCTGTACACCGACATGTCCCAGGTTGCCGAAGGCGAACGGCGATATGGCGAGGCCATCTCCTGGCTGCGCAAGGTGCGGGGCGCGAAACAGCGCGCCGTCGCATCGGTGAGCGAAGCGCTCGTCCTGGGACGGATGGGGCGCATCGCCGAAGCGACCCGCAAGCTGGACGCGGTCTCGGCGCCCACTCCCGCGGATCAGGTGCAGCACCTCCTCGCCCAGGCGGAGTTGCTGCGCGACGGGCATCACGATCAGGAAGCCTACCGGCTGTTGCGGCGTGCTCTGAAGCGGTACCCGGGCGATCCCGACCTGTTGTACGGCGCCGCCATGGCCGCCGAACAGATCAACCGGGTGGACGTGATGGAGAAACTCCTGCGCCGTCTCATGACCCTGCACCCGGATTACGCGCATGCCTACAACGCCCTCGGCTACACGTTCGCGGACCGGAACATCCGCCTGCACGAAGCCGCCAGGCTGATCGACCGTGCGCTCGCGCTGGCCCCGGACGACGGGTTCATCGTCGACTCCAAGGGCTGGCTGCAGTTCCGCCAGGGGAATCTGCAAGCGGCGCGGCAGACCTTGCTGCGGGCCTACCGCCTCAAAGAGGATCCGGACGTCGCCGCGCATCTCGGGGAAGTGCTGTGGACGCTGGGCGACCACCAAGGGGCGCGCGCGCTGCTCCTGCAGGCGCAGCGCCGCAACACCGAAAGCGACAGCGATACGCTGCAGGAAACCCTGCGGCGGCTGCACATCAAGCCTTGATGCCCGGATCGTTGCGGTCGAGAAGTTCGGCTGCCGCCGCGGCATTGCTGCTCGCGGCGTGCGCAACCCTGCCGCCACCGCCGGCGGCGCAGCGCGACTACGAAGGACGCTTCGCGCTGGCCGTGACCGGAGTCCAGCAGCAAAAGGCCTGGACAGGCCGGTTTTCGCTACTGGTCGGCAAGCAGGCACTGACGCTGGACCTCGTCTCCCCCTTGGGCGCCACGCTGGCGCGCATCGAAACCGAACGCGGCGGCGCGCAAGTGCTCGTGCCCGAGGGCGGCACGGTGCGGATCGAGCGCGGGCCGGACGCCCAATCCCTGTCCCGCCGCGTGCTGGGCTGGTCGCTGCCGGTGGCCGGGCTGCCAGACTGGGTGCAGGGCCGCCCGTCGCCGGGGCGGCCGTTCCGGGCGCTCGCCGCGGACGGGTTCACCCGGCGGTTCGAGCAGGACGGATGGGTCGTCACGGTGGATTTCGGCGCGCGCCGGCGGCTGCGGATGAACCGGCCGGCGCAGGATGGCATGCCGCAGGTGGGCCTTCGGGTGGTACTGGATCAAACGGGATCGTGAAATGATGGATTTGCCGCGTCGGTTTTTGGGCCTGCCCGCGCCCGCCAAGCTGAATCTCTTCCTGCACGTCGTCGGGCGGCGGGACGACGGGTACCACGAACTGCAATCGGTGTTCGTGCCGGTGGATCTCTGCGACACCCTCGATTTCGAATGGCGCGGCGACGGACAGGTCGTGCGCGGCGGCGACCTGACGGGTCCGGAGGACCGGGATCTCGCGGTGCGGGCGGCGCGCGCGCTGCAGGCGACCCTGCCCGGCGACAAGCGCCCCGGGGTCGAGATCCGGGTGGAGAAACGCATTCCCGTCGGCGCCGGGCTGGGCGGCGGATCGTCAGACGCGGCAACCACGCTGATCGCGCTCAACCGCCTGTGGGGCCTGGGACGGAGCCGCGACGCACTGGCGGCGCTGGCGCTCGGCCTGGGGGCGGACGTGCCGTTCTTCCTCGGCCGCGGTGCGGCGTTCGTCGAAGGAATCGGGGAACGGTGCGTTCCGGTTCCGGCACCCGAGGTCGCGTATGTCATTGTGTTTCCGGGCGTTCCGGTCGCCACGGCAGGGGTGTTTTCCGATCCGAAATTGACACGGGATCACAAACGGACGACAATGTCGGGCTTTTCCGCGGCGCTTTCCGACCCTGCGGCCGACCTCTTCGGATCGAACGATCTCGAAGCGGTGGTGCGGCAGAGCGTTCCGCCGGTGAACGATGCGCTGGAGGCGCTGGAACGGCATGGTCCGGCCCGCATGAGCGGCTCGGGATCCGCGTGTTTTGGCGTGTTCCGAAGCCTGGATGCAGCGCAGCGGGTCGCCGGCTCGTTGCGGGACGCGGTTCCACCCGGGCAGCAATGGTCCGTCTGGGCGGTGCCTGGCTTGCCGGAGTTCGCGCTGGCGGATTGGTAGCGTACCGGTTTTGCGGTTTCGGTTTCGTGCTGGGGAGTCGCCAAGTTGGTTAAGGCAGCGGATTTTGATTCCGCCATACGAGGGTTCGAATCCTTCCTCCCCAGCCAACAGCACTTGCGAGGTACCTGCGGACCCGCTCCGAAGGCGGTCTGCGACCCCCTTCGCGCACCCCCCGCGGCCGCCCTGCGTGTGCTTCCGGTTGAGAAAGACTGCCTCGTATGTCCGCACTAGTGCCGGATAATTTGATGGTGTTTTCGGGTAACGCCAACCCGAAACTCGCGCACGCCGTCGTCCAGCATCTCAACATCCCGCTGGGACGCGCGTCCGTATCGCGCTTTTCCGATGGCGAGATCTTCGTCGAGATCAACGAGAACGTCCGCGGCAAGGACGTCTTCGTGCTCCAGTCGACCTGCGCGCCGACCAACGACAACCTCATGGAACTGGTCATCATGGTCGATGCGCTCAAGCGCGCGTCGGCCGGCCGGATCACGGCGGCGATTCCCTACTTCGGATATGCGCGCCAGGACCGGCGTCCACGTTCCGCACGGGTCGCCATCAGCGCCAAGGTGGTGGCCAACCTGCTGCAGATCGCCGGGGTGAACCGGGTGCTGGTGATGGATCTCCATTCCGACCAGATCCAGGGCTTCTTCGACATCCCGGTCGACAACATCTACGCAAGCCCCATCCTGCTGGGCGACGTCTGGAAGCGCAATCCGGCCGGCCTCGTCGTCGTGTCGCCGGACATCGGCGGCGTGGTGCGCGCGCGCGCGCTGGCCAAGCGCCTCGACGCCGATCTGGCAATCATCGACAAGCGCCGCCCGCGCGCCAACGTTGCCGAGGTGATGAACATCATCGGCGACGTGAACGGTCGCAGCTGCGTGATCATGGACGACATGGTGGACACCGCCAACACGCTGTGCCACGCCGCCACCGCGTTGCGGGAGCGCGGCGCGGTGCGCGTGAGCGCCTACTGCACCCATCCGGTGCTGTCCGGCAAGGCGGTGGACCGGATCATGGACTCGGTGCTCGACGAAATCGTCGTCACCGATTCGATTCCCCTGAGCGAAGCGGCGGCAAGCTGCCCGAAGATCCGGCAGCTTTCCTGTGCGGCGCTGCTGGGGGAGACGATTTCGCGCATCGCGCGCGGAGACTCGGTGAGTTCCCTGTTCATCGAGTGAGTGCGGCCGGTCCGCCGCGGCTGGTCGCGGCCCGCGGACCGACGACACCGGGCAATGCTCCGCATCCGCGGAAATGCCCGACCCAAAGGGGTATCGCAAACCAACGGAGTATGAAATGAAAGTCATCGCCAGCAAACGAACCGCGCAAGGCACTGGTGCGAGCCGCCGCCTGCGCCGCCAGGACAAAGTTCCGGGCATCCTGTACGGGGCCGGCAAGGAGCCGGTGAGCATCGAGATCGCCCACAACCCGCTGTTCCACGCCCTGCGGCGCGAGAAGTTCCACTCCTCGATCCTGGAAATGGAACTCGACGGCCAGAGCGAGCGCGTCCTGCTGCGCGACTTCCAGATGCACGCCTACAAGCCCAGCGTGCTGCACATCGACTTCCAGCGCGTCGCCGAAGATCAGCCGATCCACATGCGCGTGCCGCTGCACTTCGTCGGCACCGAGAATTCGCCGGCGGTGAAAGTCTCCGCAGCGATCGTCGGCCATGTCGCCTCCGAGGTCGACATCTCCTGCCTGCCGCGCCATCTGCCCGAATTCATCGAGGTCGACCTGTCCGGCCTGACGGCCCAGCAGACCATCCACGCATCGGACATCAAGCTGCCGGAAGGCGTGTCGCTCGTGCGGCGCGGCAAGGAAGATCCGGTGCTCGTCACGGTGACCGTGCCCGCGGGTGCGCAGGAAGAGGCGCCGGCGGCGGATGCCGGGGCGGCCGCCCCGGCCAAGGGTGGCGCGAAGGCGCCAGCCGCGGCGCCGGCCAAGAAGAAGTAAGGAAGCGCGGAAGCGGTTCGCTCCCCCCGCTCCGTCAAGGAGCGGGGGAGTCTGGCTGTGCAGCCATCCCGCGGGGGCGCATCCCCGTTGCGTTTCAGTGATATCGCAATGACCCAAGGCATCCGCCTGATCGTCGGCCTCGGCAATGTGGGGGCCGAATACGAGCGTACCCGTCACAACGCCGGATTCTGGTTCGTCGACGAATTGGCTGCGGGCACGCGGGCGTCGTTTCGTTCCGAAAAAAAGTTCTTCGGCGACGTCGCGCGCGCATCGGTCGAAGGGCGGGAGATATGGCTGCTCAAGCCGTCGACGTACATGAACCTGTCGGGACAGGCCGTCCAGGCCGTGGCGGGCTTCTACCGCATCACCCCCGCAGAGATCCTCGTCGCGCACGACGAACTGGACCTCTCGCCGGGCGACGTACGCCTCAAGAAGGGCGGCGGCCTCGCGGGACACAACGGCTTGAAGGACATCTGCGCCCGGATCGGCACCCCCGATTTCTGGCGCCTGCGCATCGGCATCGGCCACCCGCGCACGCAGGGCCTGGCGCAGGAAGTCGCCGACTTCGTGCTGCATCCGCCGCGGCGCGAAGAGCAGGCCGCGATCGACGCCGGAATCGGCCGGGCATTGGCGGCGATCGATTCGATCGTCGCCGGAAAATCCGACGCGGCGGCGCTACGCCTGCGCCCCGACGCACCAACGTCCGGCGGCAAATCCTCGGGGCGCTGACGTGAGGCCCGATCCCGAACGGGATTTCGCCGGCGGACTCGCCGGCAATCTGCTGAGCGGCTTCGCCTTCTGGTTCTTCCTGCCCGGCGCATGGCACCGGGTGCGCGCAAGCGGCACCCAACTGCTCTGGCTGTTCGTGTTGAACCTGGTGCTGGGCGTGACCTACGACTTCTATGCGGTTGGCACCGGGGCCGGTCAGTTCGATCCGCTCGCCCTGCCGGCGGTCAGCTTCTGGGCGCTGCCCGCCCTCGTCGCGGCATGGTGGATCGCCGGACTGGCGGACGGGCCGCTGAGCGCGCGGCGCGGGTTCCTTCCCTTGGCAACGGCGGCGTTCGCGCTGTCCTGCATCGAATCGCTCGCCGCCTCGGCGCTGGCGGTGGCAGCGGACGCCATTCCGGCGATCGATCACCGATACGACACCCTGTCCTGGGCGCCGCTCATCTGGCTGTCGCTGGCGTACGCGGTGGCGGCCGTGCGCCTTCCGGAATCCGCCGGGGCGACGCCAACCGCGGCGACCGGCGACCCTGCGGATGGGGCGGCGCGGCATCCGCCCGCGTCGTTTTCCCCCTGGCGCCGCGCGGGGGCGTTCACGCTGGCGTTCGCCCTGACGCTCGGACCCCAGTGGGCAATCGATCCCGGCGCGCAACTGTGGAATGCGCCGCCCGACGCGAACGCCGTACGGGCCGACGATGCCCAGTCCGAACAGACGCTCTATTCGCAGTTCGACCTGCTCGACCAGGCGCTGGCCGCCGTGACGCCGGCGCACGCTGGGCAGACGCAGCTCTTCACCATCAGCTTCGCCGGCGACGGCACGCAGGATGTGTTCCTCCGCGAAGCGACGGCCGCCGACGCGATCATGGCCAACGTGTTCGATACGTCCGGCCACGACATCGTGCTCGCCAACAGCAGCGCGCACCCGGATGAACATCCATTCGCCACAGCCAGTTCGCTGGAGCGTGCGATCGACGCCATGGCCGACAAGATGGATCTCGGCAGCGACGTCCTGGCAGTGTTCCTGACCTCGCACGGCAGCCCGGATCACCGTCTCGTCGTATCGCTGCCCCCGTATCAGTTCGACGACATCACGCCCCAGACGCTGCGCGGCATGCTCGACGAGGCCGGCGTCCGGTACCGCGTGATCATCGTTTCGGCCTGCTACTCGGGCGCCTTCGTCGCCCCCCTGGAAACACCGGACACCATGGTGATCACCGCCTCCGCGGCGGATCGCTCCTCGTTCGGCTGCCGCGACGGCGCGCAATGGACCGACTTCGGGCGCGCGTTCTTCGCCGATGCGCTGGCCCGCGACGGATCGTTCGAGGATGCGTTCCGCACCGCGGTCAAGGCAATCGCCGTCCGCGAAACCCGCGAGCACGAAATTCCGTCCCGGCCGCAGATCTTCATCGGCAACGGCATCCGGGCGCGCCTCCGGATGCTGCAGCCGCATCGCGGCGGCGGAGGTTCGTTCGCCGACACCTGAACCACACGCCGCCCCCGCCCTCGGGCGCCGGGCCCCCACGACAAACAACCTGAGGAACCGGAATCATGGCAGTCAAATGCGGCATCGTCGGACTACCCAACGTCGGCAAGTCGACGCTGTTCAACGCGCTCACCAAGGCGGGGATCGCCGCCGAGAACTATCCGTTCTGCACCATCGAACCCAACACCGGCGTCGTCGAGGTGCCCGACCCGCGCCTGCAGGCGCTGTCGCAGATCGTGCAGCCGCAGCGCGTGCTGCCGGCGACCGTCGAGTTCGTCGACATCGCGGGCCTGGTCGCGGGCGCGAGCAAGGGCGAAGGCCTGGGCAACCAGTTCCTCGCCAACATCCGCGAGTGCGATGCCATCGCCCACGTGGTGCGCTGCTTCGATGACCCCAACATCGTCCACGTCGCCGGCGGCGTCGATCCGATCCGCGACATCGAAGTCATCGACACCGAACTCGCGCTCTCCGACCTGCAGTCGGTCGAGAAGGCGATGAACCGCTATTCCAAAGTCGCGCGCAGTTCGGCGGTGAGCGAAGAGAAGAAGGAGGCGCAGCGCATCGTCGCCGCGCTGGATAAGATCCAGCCCGCGCTCGACCAGGCGAAGCCGGCCCGCACGGTCGCGCTCGACGACGACGAACGCGCCGCGCTGCGGCCGCTGTTCCTGCTGACGATGAAGCCCACCATGTACGTCGCCAACGTCGAGGAACACGGCTTCGAGAATAATCCCCTGCTCGACCGGGTGCGCGAGCGCGCCCAGCGCGAAGGCGCGCCGGTCGTCGCGGTGTGCGCGCGCACCGAAGCCGACATCGCCGACCTGTCCGACGAGGACAAGGTCGTATTCCTTCAGGACATGGGCATGGCCGAACCCGGCCTCGACCGCGTCATCCGCGCCGCCTATGCGCTGCTCGGGCTGCAAACCTACTTCACCGCCGGGGTCAAGGAAGTGCGCGCCTGGACGGTCGCCATCGGCGCCACGGCGCCGCAGGCCGCCGGCGTCATCCACACCGACTTCGAACGCGGCTTCATCCGCGCCGAGACCATCGCCTACGACGACTTCATCCGGTACAAGGGAGAGCAGGGCGCCAAGGAGGCGGGCCGGATGCGCCTGGAAGGCAAGGAATACGTCGTCAAGGACGGCGACGTGCTGCATTTCCGGTTCAACGTGTAGTCTTGCAGCATCCGTCCGGGAGAACGGGGGCATCCGGCTCCGCGGACGCCCCATCTCGACAGGCCGGAGGGAGCGATCATGGGTTGTCGACAGACTCTGTCCGCAGCGCTGTTCGCAGCGCTGTCCACCGCGCTGTGCACCTCCGCGACGGCCCAGGACTACGGCGGCGAAATGCCGCGCCAACTGACCGTCCTGGTGCGCGACACGCCGCCGGACGCGCCGGCGACGGTCCGGCAGGGATCGGACAACTCCTATTCGGTGTCCACCGGGACCGGGGACGACAGCGACGGCACGGCCTCGTCGGATGCCGCCGCGAGCGCCAACGGCAGCGCCGACAACGGCTATTCGGTGTCGACGGACTCGGGTGGCGGGGCCGCCGAGGCCGACGCGACCAACGGCGCCGACGGATCGACCTCGGTTTCGGTGAACACCCACATCGCGCGATACGAAGTCGTCGAAGGCGAGGTGGTGCGCATGAACCTCCCCTCGGTGCAATCGCTGCAGTTCTATGCGCCGATCGCCAGCGCCGGTGCCGGCACCTCCGGCGCCGCGGCGGCGAATTCCGCGACGGGCACGACGCAAGGCATTGGCCCCGGGGTCGGAGGCGCCGTGTTCTTCCAGGGCGTCTCGGCGTTTTCCGTGCGCTTCGCGGTGCAGGGCCGCGAGGTGGTCGCCGACCTGCTGCCGCTGCAGATCGGCGGCGTCGCCGCGCCCTACGGCTATGGGGTGCAGAACAAGCCCCGGCCGTTCCGCATCCGCGGGCAGGTGGGCCAATGGATCGAACTGGGCGAACCCGGAACCCAGACCACGCAGACGCTCGGTGCGGTGCCCGACGGCGCGCCGTCCACCGGCGTCTGGGTCAAGGTTCTGCCGCAATAGAAACCGAGGACTGTCGAGGAGTCGTAGCGATCGGCCACCATCGTCATTGCGAGGGCGTAGCCCGAAGCAATCCAGCACGCCGCCTGGGTCGCCACGGCCGTCAACGCAACCCGGCGTAGGTTCCCATCCGCCACATCGCCTCCAGCGGCCCCTGGCGGTAGCGGGACAGGATCCATCGGCTGAACCCGATCTGCGCGGCGAAGACCGCCACGCCCAGCGCCGCCAGTCCGGCGCGATCGGCGTGCGCGCCCAGACCGCAACCCCAGGCCGAAAGCAGGCCGTTCATGGCGAGGGACTGGCCGACGTAGTTGGTGAGCGACATGCGGCCGGCATACGCCAGCCAGCGCGACACCCGGCCGCCCAGGTCGGTTGCGAACCAGGCGAGCAGCCCCGCGACGTACGCGGCGGCGAGCAGGCTGCTCGCGCCGAGCAGGACGTCGTTCCAGCCGCCTTCCCGTCCCGGTGCGTGCAGCGCGTGGCCGGTGTCCCAGACGCCGCCGAGGATCGCGCAGGGCAGGCCGACCGCCAGGCCGATGCGCCGGGCCGCGGCCCAGATCCGCGCATACCGCTGCGGATGATGCAGCCAGCCGGCATGGCCGGCGAGCATGCCGAGCGCGAGGAACGCGAACACCTGCGGCCAGAACGTCGGGATGGACCCCAGCTGCTGGGCGATCTCATCGTCGCGCCGTTGTGCGAGCTGCGCAAGCAATCCGCCATGGACGTAGGTGCCATGAGCCCGCAACAGGTCGGACGGAATCTCCCCGGGCGAGGTGGCGGCGGGCGCGAGCGTCGCGATCGCCAAGGGAATGAAGATCGTCGCCGCCGCGCCGATCGCACAGACCACGCTCCACGCGCGCAAGCGCTGCGAGGACGGCGCCGGGCCGGTCCCGGCCGCATCGAAAGCCCACAGGAACAGCAGGCCGCAGACGGCGTAGGCGCTCAACACGTCGCCGCAATAGAGCAGGAACCCGTGCGCAATGCCCATCCCGAGCAGGATCCCCAGCCGGCGCCGGAGCGCGCGGCGGGCGACCACCGCGTCGCCGTGGGCCATGTGGCGCAGCTTGCGCGTCTGCATCGCCAGGCCAGCGCCGAACAGGAACGCGAAGATGGGGTAGAACTTGCCTTCGAAGAAGGCCGCCTGCAGGAAGCGCAGCGCAACGTCGAAGGTGCCGGCGTGCGGCGTCAGATAGCCCAGCGGATCGGCGGCGCCCCAGGCGAACCCCTGGATGTTGACCTGCAGGATGCCGAAGAGCGCGAAGCCGCGCAGGGCATCGATGCGCTCGATGCGGAGATGCCGCTTCTCTCCGCGCCCGTTTCCCACGCGCGCTATCCCTCTCCCCGGGGAGAGGGGACGCTGCCGTTTTGCAGGCGCTCGAACTTCTCCAACAACTGCTCCCGCGTCTCCCATCGGCTCGGATCTTTCGGGATGCAGGAAACGGGGCAGATCGCCTGGCACTGCGGCTCGTCGAAGTGACCGACGCACTCGGTGCAACGCTCGGGATCGATGACGTAGATCGACTCGCCGGGCCGGATCGCGCTGTTGGGGCAGACCGGCTCGCAGACGTCGCAGTTGATGCAGTCCTCGGTGATGATGAGCGCCACGGCAACGGGGAAATCGCGGATCAGGTTTCGGGGTCGGGCCGGCCGAGCTTTTCCTTGAGCCGGCGTTCGACCGAAGGGCAGACGAACTTGCTCACGTCGCCGCCCAGCGCGGCGATCTCGCGCACGATGCTGCCGGAGACGAACTGGTACTGGTCCGAAGGCGTGAGGAAGATCGTTTCGACTTCGGGCAGCAGATAGCGGTTCATGCCCGCCATCTGGAACTCGTACTCGAAATCCGAAACCGCGCGCAGGCCGCGGATGATCACCCGGGCGTGGCGCTCGCGAGCAAAGTCGCGCAGCAGTCCCTGGAAGCCGAATACCTCGACGTTGGCGTACTGGCCGAGGGCCTCGCGGGCGAGCGCCACCCGCTCATCGAGGGTGAAGACCGGCTTCTTGCCGCGGCTGTCGGCGATCCCGACGACGACGCGATCGAACAGGCCCGCGGCGCGACGCACGATGTCTTCGTGGCCGCGCGTGAGCGGATCGAATGTTCCAGGGTAGACGGCGGTGACCATGTCGGGATGCTCCGCCTGTCGGGGCGGGATTCGCATTATTTCAGGAAGCGCGTCGCCGCAGCAAATGGTAGTGCACCGCCCCCGCACGATCGGCGCGCACGAGTTCCAGTCCGAGCGGCTGCATCGCCTCCGCGGTGAGCGGATCGGCGGATTCCGCATAGACGATCCCGCCGGGGGCCAGCAGCGGCATCACCACATCCAATGCCTGCGGCAGCAGGCCCGCCGCGAACGGCGGGTCGAGAAACGCGACGTCGAACGACGCGGGGGCGAAGCGGGCGGCCGCCAGCTTCCAGTCGGCTTGCACCACCTCGACGTTGCCGGCGCCGAGCTTGCGCTGCAGATCCCGCAGCGCTTCCGCCGCCCGGGCGTTCCGTTCCACCAGCACGACCCGGCTCGCGCCCCGCGACGCCATTTCGAAGCCCAGCGCGCCGCTGCCGGCGAAACAATCCACCGCGCGGATGCCGGCGAAGTCTCCCCCCAACAGATGCCGCAACCAGTTGAACACGGTTTCGCGCACGCGATCGGGGGTCGGCCGCAGCCCCGGGATGTCCGGAACCGGAATCGGGGTGCGGCGATATGCGCCGCCGATGATGCGGATGCGCCCGGGCTTGTCCGCCGGGCCGGCCTTTCGTTTCTGCGGAGGAGGCGGCATGTCTTGGTGCAGGATGCAGGAAAGCGGCAGCAGCGCGCAAAACCGCCACGCCGGAAGCCGGGTCGGGCCGCCATCCGGGATACACTCGCACGCGACAGGCCCATTCACCCCGAATCATTGCAGAAATGTCCGCTCCCCAGAAAACGAGCTGGCTTGGCCGCCTGCGGTCGACGCTGACGCGCACCCGCGAACAGATCGCAGCGGTCTTTTCCGGCAACCCGATCGACGAGAACTGGTACGAAGAGCTGGAAACGGCGCTGATCGCGGCCGATGTCGGCATGCCGGCGACGAACGCCCTGATCGAACGCATTCGCGCCGACGCGCGCAAGGCCGGCGCGCGCGATTCGCAGGCCATGCGCGAGATCCTGCTGACCAACCTGACGGCCCTGCTGCAACCCTGCGAACGGGCGTGGCGCCTCGACGCCGAAAGGCCCTTCGTCGTCATGATCGCGGGCGTCAACGGCGCCGGCAAGACGACCACGATCGGCAAGCTGGCGCACTGGCTGGCGGACCATGGCAAGACCGTGCTGCTCGCCGCCGGCGACACCTTCCGCGCCGCGGCCCGCGAGCAACTCGCCGTCTGGGGCGAGCGCAACGGCGTGGAAGTCATCGCCCACACCGGCAGCGACCCGGCCGCGGTCGTGTTCGACGCGGTCAGCGCGACGCGGGCGCGCAATCGCGACGTGCTGCTCGCCGACACGGCCGGCCGCCTGCCGACGCAGACGCACCTGATGGAAGAACTCAAGCGCATCAAGCGGGCGATCGCCAAGAGCCACGAGGGCGCCCCCCATGAGGTGCTGCTGGTCGTCGACGGCACGAACGGCCAGAACGCCCTGGCCCAGGTGCGGGCGTTCGATGCCGCCGTCGGGGTGACCGGACTCATCGTCACCAAGCTCGACGGCACGGCCAAGGGCGGGATCATCGCGGCGCTGGCGAGCGAACGCGCCGGCAACCCGATCCCGATCTTTTTCATCGGCGTCGGCGAATCCCTGGACGATCTGCAGCCCTTCGTGGCCGCGGATTTCGCGCGCGCCCTGGTCGGCGCGGAGTGATCGGCACGAAATGGGCATGCTGCTGGCCGCCATCGACCTGGGCTCGAACAGCTTCCGCCTGGAAATCGCCCGGGCGGTCGGGTCGCACCTCGAGCGCAGCGGGTATTGGAAGGAAACCGTACGTCTTGCGGCCGGAATCGGCTCGGACGGCCGGCTGAGCCGGGCCGCGATCGACGCCGCCTGCGTCTGCCTCGCCCGGATGAACGAACGCCTGCGCGGAATCGATGCGGCGCAGGTGCGCGCCGTCGGCACCCAGACCTTGCGACAGGCGGTCAACGCGGAAGAGTTCCTCGCCCGCGCGCAGCGCGTCCTCGGCCATCCGATCGAGATCATCTCGGGCCGCGAGGAAGCGCGGCTGGTGTTCGAAGGCTGCGCCCGCACCCTGCCGCCGTCGCGCAAGCGCCGGATGATGGTCGATATCGGCGGTGCCTCGACCGAGGTGATCGTGGGCCAGGGAACGGTTCCCGCCCACGCCGAATCGTTCAAGATCGGCTGCGTCGATGCGACGCTGCGGTTCTTTCCCGGCGGACGCATCGACCGCGAAGCGATGCGCCGCGCCCAGGTGGCCTGCGCGGCCGAACTGGAAGAAGCGCAGGCCGCGTACCGGCGCTTCGGCTGGGACGAGGCGTTCGGCTCCAGCGGCACCATCGGCGCGGCATCGCTCATCCTGCGCAATCGCGGCTGGGCCGATGGCGTGATCACGCCGCGCGGACTGCAGGAACTCCGCGACCTCCTCATCGGGTTCGGCGACGTCCGCCGCGTCCGGTTCGACAACATCAAGATCGAGCGCACGGAAGTGCTGGCGGGCGGCGTGGCGGCCCTGTCGGCGGTGTTCGACACCTTCAGCATCGGCGAGATGCGGCCGGCCCGGGGCGCCCTGCGCGCCGGACTGCTCTACGACCTGCTCGGACGGCGGGAACACCACGACGTGCGCGACGCCACCGTGCTGCGCTGGCAGGAGCGTTTCGGCGTCGACCGCAGGCTGGCGGGCCTGATCTGCGCCACGGCGGCGAAGTTCCATCGGGCGCTCCTGCCCAACGCATCGGACGACGACGCCCGGGTGCTGCGCTTCGCCTGCCAATTGCACGAGATCGGCTTCGCCGTGTCGCACAGCGACCACCACAAGCACTCCGCCTACCTGATCCGCAACGGCGACCTGCCGGGGTTTTCGACCTCCGATCAGGAACGCATCGCCGAACTGGTGCTCGGCCAGCGCGGCAACCTGCGCAAGGTGATCGACGCGCTGGCCGACCCGGTCCGCGCCGGCCGACTGCTCGCGCTGCGGCTGGCGATCATCTTCCACCACGCCCGCGGCACCGTGCGGCTGCCGCGCTGGACCCTGCGCGCCCGCGGCGCCTTCGACCTCGGCATCGAACGCGGCTGGCTCGCTCGCCGCCCATTGACGCGATACCTGCTGGAGGAAGAGGCGCAGCAGTGGGCGCGGATCGGGATCCTGTTCCGGGTGCGCGAAATCTGAGCCGCGGGAAGCGCCGCGACCCCGTCGGCCGCAACCGGCCAACAAGGGAGAACACCGGACCGACCTACAACTGCCCCGGTCCGATCGCGGCGACGAGCGAGGCCAGCGCATCGCCGTTGTCGGCGCGGGAGCTGATCCACCAGATCTGGCCCTTCTTGACCACCCACGGCAGCGAGGTCCCGGTCAGCAGGCGACTGGCGACCAGACCCAGCGTGGGCTGGTGACCGACGGCGACGACCGGGTTGCGGGCATGCGGCCAGTTGACCGCGGCCAGGAACGCGTCGACTTCGGCACCCGGGGCGATGGCGGGCACGGTCTTCCATTTGCGATCGGACAGTTCGACGAGCGCCTGCGCCGTCTGCTGCGTGCGCACGGCCGGACTAACGAGAATCCGCGTCGCATCCGGTAGCCGGTCGTTGAGCCATTGCGCAACCCGGCGCGCCTGCTTCTCGCCCTTGGCGGTCAGTTTGCGTTCCAGGTCGAGGATCCCGTTGCCCGCGTCTTCCGCTTCCGCGTGGCGCCACAGTACGAGTTCCATCTATTCCTCCCCGGACGACGAACGTCCTTCGATCAGCGTTTGCTGGGCACGGAATCCGCGATCTGGATTGCGCGGCGGCGCATACGCGCCGTCGGAACCGAGGATCCAGGCGTCGGCCGTATCGTACAGGTACGGGCGCAGGCCCTCGTCGATCACGCGCTCCTTGAGCACGGGATCGAGCAGCGGCCAGGCGATCTCGATGCGCCGCAGGAGATTGCGTCCCATCCAGTCGGCACTGGCGAGATAGACCTTGTCGGCGCCGCCGGCGCGGAAATAGTAGATCCGGTGGTGCTCGAGAAACCGGCCCACGATCGAGCGCACACGGATGTTCTCGGAAAGGCCCTTGACGCCGGGGCGCAGCGCGCAGGCGCCGCGCACGATCAGGTCGATGCTGACGCCGACCTGAGAAGCGGCATAGAGCGCCTCGATGGTCGCCTCGTCGGTCAGGGCGTTGACCTTGGCGACCACCCGCCCGGGCTTGCCGCCGCGAACGTGGCGCGCCTCGGCCTCGATTGCGGCGATGATGTGCCGCTGCAGCGTGAATGGCGCCATCCACAGATGCCGCAGGCGCTGCACGCGCGTGAGGCTCGTGAGATGGAGGAAGATCTTCTCGACGTCTTCGCAGATCGCCGGCTCGGCCGTCATCAGGCCGAAGTCGGTATAGAGCTTGGTGGTCGCGGGGTGGTAATTGCCGGTGCCGAGATGCACGTACGGCACGACCCGCACCCGACCGCGCCGTTCCTCCCGCCGCAGGATCAGCAACATCTTGGCGTGGGTCTTCATGCCGACGACGCCGTAGACCACCTGTGCGCCGACGGTTTCCAGCCGCTCGGCAAGATTGACGTTCGCCTCCTCGTCGAAGCGCGCCTGCAACTCGACGACGACCGTCACTTCCTTGCCGCGCCGCGCCGCTTCCGCAAGCAGGTCGACCAGCACCGAGCCGGTTCCCGTGCGATACAGCGTCATGCGGATCGCGACCACCTGCGGATCGGTGATCGCCTGCCGCAACAGTTCGACCACCGGCTCGAAGCTCTCGAACGGGTGGTGCAGCAGGATGTCGCCCCGGCGGATCGCGGCGAACATGTCCGAATCTTCGCCCACCCCCTTTGGCCATGCCGGCACCAGCGGCGGGAAGCGATGGCGGGGCTGCGTGAGATGGTCGACGAGCTGGTTCAGCCGGACGAGGTTGACCGGGCCGTTGACGCGATACACGGTTTCGGGCGGCAGCGCGAACTGGCTGCACAGCAGGGCCTCCAACTGCGGCGGACAGCTGCGCAGAATCTCCAGCCGCACGGCGTTGCCGAAATGCCGCTGGGCAAGCTCGAACTTCACCGCCTGCCGCAGGTTGGAAACTTCGCGCTCGTCGACCCACAGATCGGAGTCGCGGGTGACGCGAAACTGGGAAAACCCCGTCACCGTGCGTCGCGGAAACAAGTCGCCGAGGTGCGCCCGGATCACCGACGACAACAGCACGAAGGTTTGCCGCCCCGGCGCAAGCCGCTGGGGCAACGCGATGACCCGAGGCAGCGCCCGCGGCACCTTGACGATGGCGACGCCGGTCGGTCGGCCGAAGGCATCCTTGCCTTCGAGCTGGACGATGAAGTTCAGCGCCTTGTTCATCACCTGCGGGAACGGGTGCGCCGGATCGAGGCCGATCGGCGAAAGCAACGGCGCCACCTCGCGCACGAAATAATCGCGCACCCACGCGCGCTGCGGCTCGCTGCGCTCCCGGTGCCCGGCGATGACGACCCGCGCGCGCGCGAACGCGGGGATGATCTCCTCGTTGTAGAGCGTGTACTGCCGTTCGACGAGCGCGTGCGCCCGTTCGGAGATCCGCGTGAACGCTTCCCACTGCGGCGCCGATGGACCGATGCCGCCGGCTTCGCGCATCTCGTCGAGGAGATCCGGAACGCGGATCTCGAAGAACTCGTCGAGGTTCGATGAGACGATGCAGAGAAACCGCAGCCGCTCGCCCAGCGGCGTGGTTTCACGCTGGGCCAGGGACAGGACCCGTTCGTTGAAGGCAAGCTGAGACAGTTCCCGGTTCAGGAACTTTTCGGGATCGAGCGGGAGCGGGGCGATCTTGCGACCTTTTGGGCGGAAACCGGTTGGTGCGATTATAGAAAGGGAGTGTGACAGACGCGCGGCGGGCCGGAGCGGGTATCGCCCCCACGTACAATCCGCGCCAGTTCCTGCCTTCCTCCGGAAGCCGTGAAAAAAGAACCCACCCTGTCGGCCCCCAACGTCGCCACCCCGGTGCTGTCCGCCGAGGGCGTGGAAAAGCGCTACGGCGCGCTTCGCCCGGCGCTGCAGGGAATCGACCTGCAGGTGCGACGCGGCGAGTTCGTCGTGGTCGAAGGCCCCGGCGGCAGCGGCAAGAGCGTTCTGCTGCGCCTGCTCGCCGGTCTGGACGTTCCCAGCGCGGGCGTGATCCGTATCGCCGGGGAAGACCTCGCTGCGGTCGGTCCGTTGGCGCGCGCCCATCTGCGACGATCCCTGGGCATCCTGTCGGCGGCCGCGCCGCTACTGGCCCGGCACAGCGTGCTGGACAACGTGGCGTTCGCGGCGTGGGTGGCCGACGTCGGCACCGACGAGGGGTTGCGGCGCGCACGCGCGGCGCTCGAACTCGTAGGCCTGGATGCGAATCGCCTCGGCGGGATCCGTTGTGCCGACCTGGCGAGCGGCGAGGCGCGCCGCGTCGCGCTGGCGCGCGCACTCGTGAACCGGCCGGCGCTGCTGCTGCTCGACGATCTGCTCGAAAATCTCGACGCGCCGGTCGCGGCGCAGCTCGTCGCGGTCGTCGATCAGTTCGCCGGGGCGGGCGTGACGGTCGTCGCGTCGACCCGCGCGCCGGCAGATTCCCGGCCGGATGCCGATCTCAACCCCGACGCGACCTCCGCGCCAGAGCATCGGGCCGCCGGGCGCTGGCCGGCGCGCGCCCGGATCCTGCGCCTTCGGGACGGGAGGGTCGCCGCATGAGTGCCGCCGCGGCGCAACGCATCGGGTCGAGCCGGGCCGCGGCATTGCGGTTCGCCTTGCGCGGGCTGTTCCGCAAGCCGTTGACGCTGGCGGTTTCGGCACTGTGCACCGGGGCGGTCGTCGCGGCGGCGGTCCTGATCGGCACCGCGGCATGGCGTACGTGGCCGCCCGAACGCCCGGCCTGGGCGGTTCCGTCCGCGCTCGTGTTCGCGGCGCGCAACGAACGCTTGGCCGACCTTGATGCGATGCGCAGCGACCTGCGCCAGGCCGGGCCCGTCGTTGCCGTCGAGTTCGTCGGCCGCGACGCCGCGCGCGCGGCGCTGGTGGCGCGCAAAAGCCTGGCCGACAGCGGCTTGAATGATCTGCAGCCCAACCCCTTGCCCAATGCGTTCATCGTGCGCTTCGACCCCGCCGCGACGCCCGCCGCGATCGAAGCGGCGGTCGCGGCGATGCGGGCGCACAAGGGCGTCACCGCGGTGGCCTACGAACCGGGGACGGCGCGCAAGCTCGCCGCGTTGACCCATTTCGCCACCCGCGCCGGAACGCTGCTGGGCCTGACGCTGCTTGCGGCGCTGGTGGCCGGGTTCTCGCTGATCGCCGATCTGTGGCCCCGGGTGGCGTTGCGGCTCGACCCGGAGGAACTGCGGGTGTTCCAGATCCTCGGCATGGAGCCTGCGGCACTGCGGCGGCCCTACGTCTATGCGGGCGCGATCAGCATGGCGGTGGCCGGTGGGTTCGCCGCCGCCATCGTGGTCTGGGCCGGCGCCCGGCTGGCCCCGGTCGTTGCCGAACTCGCCACCGAATATTCCCTGCGATGGGCGGACGCCCCGACCCCGCTGGCGTTCGCATGGCTGCTGTGCCCGGTGGGCGGGCTGCTGGGCGCCGCCGTCGCATCGCAGGCAACCCGGTCCGCCCTGCGCCGGGCGGGCGGCGCCGGCTAGATGAACTCCGACCGCACCCAAATCCTCGTTCCCACCGTTCGCCGCCAGTTCGATGCCCGCGCTGCGCGCTTCGCGGAACACGACGCGCTGGTGCGGGAAACCGGCAACCGGCTGATCGAGCGGATGTCGGTGCTGCGCCACGCCCCGGCCCGCATCCTCGACCTGGGCTGCGGCGCGGGACGAAGCCGCGCCGCGCTGCAGGCACGGTTTCCCGACGCGCGGATCTTCGGCGCTGATCTCTCGGAGGCCATGCTGCGGGCGGATCCGGCGCATGACGGTCGCGCCCATGCGAGCGGCCTGCGGCGCTGGCGCGCGCTGCTGTCGCGCCGGGCCGAGCCTCCGTGGGCGGTGTGCGCCGACGCCAGCCACCTGCCGTGGCCCGACGAGTCGATCGATCTGGTGTTCTCCAACCTCATGCTGCCCTGGCACCCGGCGCCCCACGACGTCGTCGCCGAAGTCGCCCGCGTGTTGCGGCCGGGCGGCCTCGTGCTGTTCAGCGCCTATGGGCCGGACACCCTGCGGGAATTGCGCGCCGCCTGCCTGCGTGCCGGGGTGGCGGCGCGGCCGATGCCCTACGTCGACATGCACGATTTTGGCGACATGCTGATCTCGGCGGGATTTGAGACGCCGGTGACCGAGTCCGAAACGCTGCGGCTCACCTTCGCCGACGCGACCGCATTGCTGACCGAAGTGCGCGCCCTCGGCGCCAACCCGCGCGGGGACCGGGCGCGCGGCCTGCCATCGGGCCGGGTGGCCCGTGCGCTGCACGCCGAACTCGACGCCCTGCGGGATGCGGAAGGACGCATCGCGCTCACCTTCGAGATCGTGATCGGACACGGATGGAAGGGGCGGCCGCGCGCAACGGCGGCGGCGGGCATCGCGACCATCGCCATGCCGGGGTCGCGGAGGCCGCGCTAGGGCCGGAGGCATTGCGCCTGCATCGATGCGCCGATGCAGCAGACCACCGGGCGCCAGTACACCCAGGCATACCGACCGTCGGGGCTGACCTCGGCGGGCATCGCTGCCGCGGGCGCGGTCGGTAGAGGAAGGCGACCGACCCGAAAGCAAGCGCTCACAACCGGATACGCCTCCTGCATCTTGCCCTGCGTGTCGACCGGAAACGGGAACACGCCCAGTTGCTCGCGCGCCAAGCTCATCGCGCGCACGCCGGTCAGGGCGGAAGCCAGCCGCGGCGGCGGACCGATGTCGCGCATCTGGCGCGGCAGCAACGCGCCCCAGGCGCCGACCGTCGGGATCGATCCGGCGGCGATCGCGGCAAGCGCCGAGGCCACATCGCGACATCCCGTCCGCCAATTCACCGCATCGAGTTCGGAGGCATAAACGAGGCGCGGCATGCCCGGTGTCGCAAGCGCGCCGGCCGCGGCGGCAAGCGCCTGATCCGTCGCGGCGACCGCGCCGCAGATTGCGGCGACGGCTCCGCCGCCGGCCGGCGGGGCGGCGGGAACCAGCGCCGAAGCGGGGCCGCAGGCGAGGCAGGACAGCCCCGGAATCGGCAGATCCGTCAGGGTCCAGACGTGCGCCTCGGCGGTGTTGTCGGTGGTGGAAAGCGACGAACTGCCGGTGGCGCCGAGTCCGCTCGCCGCCGCCAGCGCGTCGCGGAACGTCGACGGCAGGAACGGCATCGCCGCGATCATCGAATCCCCCGGGCTACGCACGGTCTCCACGATCGCGACCGGCACGTAGCGCCGGATACGCACTCCGCAAGGCACGCCGCCGCAAGTGCAGATGCCGATCACCTGCGGTGCGGCACAGGCGGTGGCCGGGTCGAGCAGACCGGCCACCGCGCCGAGCCCGTTCCATTGCGCAGCCCATGCGGGAACGACGGCGATCGCCAGCAGCGTCACCAAAAGCGAACGAAACCGGGACGGCGACGGAGAAGAGGGCATGTCGGCATTGTTTGCCGATTGGTCCGGTACGGGACTCCCGGACCCGGTAGTGGCAGGGCGGCGGAGCTCGCCTAGTGTTCGGGCTCCGCTCCCGGACCCCATGCCGGCGGGTCCGTCCGCGGGCCGCGCCGCTCACCGACCTTCTTCGCACCGATGCGCCAACGGAATCACCGCCCAGAACAGGATGGCATCGCCGCGCTCTCCCTGCCGGTTCGGCGCGAGGGCGACGGCAGGCCAATCGGCGTGCGCCTCATAGATGGGCCGGCCGTCGCGGCCCACGGACATCACTTCGCGGGCCCGCAGCGCGCGGGCGAGCGCTCCCGGGCCGTCGATTTCCTCGACGACCCGGGCGCAGCGGTCGAGGCTCGCGTCGTCGGCCAGTGCCAAAAGGCGGTAGTCCCCCGGGCCGCAGTGCAGGAGAAATCCGGGAGGATCGGGCTGGAAAACGAACCCCCGCCCCCCGCATTCGCGCGTCACCACATCAAGCAATGTCCCGACGCCGGGATGGCGGAGAAACTCGCCGCCGGCTCCCACGGCGAGGGCGGCCTGCGTCGCCGCGGTGCGGGCGCGAAAAAACGCGCGCAGTTGCTCGGTCAGCAGCACCACCAACCCCGCGGGTCCGGACGGGTCCGCCTTGTGGACGAACTGGTGGATCTGGTTGCGATTGAACGCCTGAACGGCGAACCGCTCGTCGCAGAGCGCGGTGAGCAGGACGCGCCGCACATGCGGATCGGGAAGGCGTTCGAAGAACGCGATGCCGTCCATCTGCGGCATCGCGTAGTCGCATACGACCAGCGAATCGACGGGGTCGCACAGCGCCGCATCGAGCGCGGCACGCAGGCAGCAGGAAGAAAGGTCGAGCGCGCGCAGGATGCGGGGCGCTTCGCGGTTCGGTCCGTCGCGGTAGTCGTCGCGCGCGCGGATGGACGGAAACGGATCGCGGCCGACGGTCCCGGAACGCACGCGCGCGAAGTGGTCGAGGGCGTCCTGGGCCCGTTCAAAGCACAGGACCTGAGCCACCGCGGCGAGGCGTTCGAGCAACAAGGAAGTGGTGCGCAGGATTCGCGGCTCATCGTCGATGAGCACGACGCGCGTCGGAAAAAACAGGGGAAGGACCGTCATGAGCGCAATCAACTCCCGGGGTGACGCCTCCGGATGGGGCGGGCACGGGCCATGGTTCCACAATCTGCGGCGCCGGTTGCTGCCGGGATCGGCAGTCGCGAATATTCCCGCCGAAATGCGGGAGGTGCGGCGCTTGTGGTCGCTGCTGCATCTCGTGCACGAGTTGCGTACGCCGCTGACCCTCGTCGACGGCCCGCTGCAGCGACTTGCAGGCATGCCGGGACTCGGACCGGAGGCGGAAGAATGCGTGCGCATCGCACGGCAAAACTGCCTGCGACTGATTCATCTTTCGGAAAGGCTGCGGGAACGGATCCGGCACGATCGACGGCAACCGTTGCAGATCGAGGAGGTGGCGCTCGATCCGTGGTTGCGCGGTATGACGACCGTCGCCTCGCACCATCCCGGGCTGGGCGCAGCGACGCTGGTCGCCGCGTTGGCGGCCGACGGGGTCCGCGTCCGCGCCGACGTGCGCGGCCTCGAATGCATCGTCCTCAACCTGTTCAGCAACGCCGTGAAGTTTTCCGCAGGACGCGGGGAGATCCGCATCGGATCTTGCGTGCGGGGAAACGAAGCCGGCTTTTTCATCGAGGATCAGGGAATCGGCATCGCCCCGGAACACCACGACGCCGTCTTCGAGCCGTTCCGTCAGATGAACGTGCCGCCATCGTGCCGTCATGAGGGCCTTGGCATCGGCCTGGCCCTGGTCCGCGAGTGGACGCGCGAACTGGCGGGCCGCCTGGAACTGCGCAGCGCACCCGGCAAAGGTGCGCGGTTCACGGTCTGGCTACCGATCTCCCGGCGGGGACCGGCCCATGCCGCGCCGAGGAACCGGGATCATCCGCCAACCCCGGCCCCGGATCTCGCCGCCGAGGGATCGAACTGGATTGCCTGCGAACCGTCCGCGGACGTAGGCCTCCCGACGTCCGCCGAAATCGTCGATCGGCGCCCCACGGTGCTGCTGGTCGAGGACGAGCCCGAATTGCGCTGGCTGATCGCGCAGGCGCTGTCCGACCGCTTCGACGTGGCGACCGCGGCCAGCGGCATCGAGGGCCTGGCGCAGGCACGCACCCAGGCTCCCGACGTGCTGCTCACGGACTGGATGCTGCCCGGCATCAACGGCCTGGAACTGGTGCGCGCCTTGCGGCGCGAAGGCCTCGCATGCAAGGTCGTGCTGATCACTGCACGCATGGAGGAATCCGAACGGCTCGCCGCGCTGCAAAGCGGAATCGACGATTTCCTGGCCAAGCCGTTCTCGTTCGCCGAACTCTCCGCACGCCTGGGCAACCTGGCGCGCGCGGCGATGGCCGAGCGCGCGCAGCGCACGCTCAACGACCGGCTCGAGGCCACCAACCGCGAGCTCGCCTCGGTCCGCGCCGCCCTGATCCAGCACGAAAAACTCAAGTCGATCGGCGTGCTCGCCGCCGGCGTCCTGCACGAGATCCAGAACCCGGTGTCATACATGCAGGGCGCCGTCGCCTTGCTGCGCGAGGCGCCGCGGGAACCACCCGACCGGGTTGCCGAACTGGTGGAGACGATCCGCGACGGCCTCGACCGGATCGGGCACATCGTCGCCGGCCTGCGGGTGTTCGCGTTCCGCCATCGTGACGACGCGAAAGCCGACGCAAACGCCGATCCCGACACGGCGGAACGGCAGCTCTTCGACGTCACCACCGCGATCGACGCCGCGCTGCGCTTCTGTCGCCACGAACTGGCGCAGGTGCGGGTGGAAGTGCGCGCACGGTCGTGCCGGGCCGTCGGAACCGAGCGCGAAATCACCCAGGTGCTGATCAACCTGCTGTCCAACGCCGCCGCCGCGACCCGCACTCCGAGCGCGCGGTCCCCCGACGCCGCGGCCCCGCCGGCCTGGGTTCGCATCGAAACGCGAATTGAGGACGAGCGGATCGTCATCGCCGTCCGGGACAACGGCAAGGGCATCACGCCGGCGGCGATGGCCCGCATGTTCGAGCCGTTTTTCACCACCAAGGAAGTCGGCGCCGGTCTCGGCCTCGGCCTGGCGATCTGCAACGCGATCGTCCGCGCGCACGGCGGCACGCTGCGCGCGGAGAACGAGTCGCCGCACGGCGCGCGATTCGAATTCGATCTGCGTCGCGTCGACGCCGATCCGTAGCGCGCCGGCGGTCGGTTGCAACATCCTCCGCAGCATTCGAATCCGGCATACGAAAACGGAAGGAGCGACTCGTGGTTTCCTGGTCTGCCAAGCAGTTCGCCGAGCCCACCCCCCTGCATTCCCGCGTGCCGCAGGCCACGCGCCCGGACCCGTGCCGGACCCTGCGGCCGGCCGCAGACCGCCCGGACCATCCGGTGCTCCGGCGCGACGCCGGGTCCGAGCCGTGGCGCGAGCCGGCATCGCACCTGAGTTCCGAGCTTCGGCGGCGCATCGACGATCTCATGCTGCCGCTGCAAACCATGGGCTCCGACCGGCTCGATCCGGAACTGGGCGAGCGTCTGGACCGCATCGTGCCGATGCGCCAGTGCCTGTGCGTGCTGGTCGACCACGGCTGCACCGGACTCGACCCGCTTCCGCCACGCATGCACGGAACCATGTCGCCGGACCTGCAAAGGCTGTATGCGACGATGATCGCCGAGCGCGATCCGCTGCTGCTGCGGGCGAGCCAGGAATGGCGTCCGCTGATCGGAACGATCGCGGAGCATTGTTCCTGGATCCACTCGAAAATCCGCCATCCCGACGTCATCAAGACCTGGCTGCGGCGCAACGCGACCGACGACGCGTCGAGTCTTGCGGTGGTGCCGGCGCGCGGCGGGCTTTCGCGCGGGGCCCTGTTCGCGTTCTTCTCCGCGCCGCCGTCCGACACCGGCGTGTTCGCGCTGTTCTATGCCGCGCAACGCATCGCGATCGCGATGGAGCTGCGATATCGCCCCTACATCCACGAGCTGCTCGCGATGCGGTTCACCCCGCGCGAAGCCGACGTGCTGCGAGCCGGGCTGCTGGGGGAGGCCGACGACGAAATCGCCGACCGCCTCGGCCTCACGGTGGATGCGATCCGCTACTACTTCCGCAAATTCAAGAACCAGATTCCGGGGGCGATCGGCGGGATCAAGCCGCGGGAGTTCGCGCGGGTCATGCACAACTTGGGGAAACTCTGAACGCCGGCCGCGGTTCGCCGCGGTGTGGGCCGGGCCGGGTGCGCCCTCAGACGATCAGCACCCCATGCGGGTTGGCGCCGGGATCGCGCCAGAAGGAATCGTTTTCGCAGCGGCGGATGAGATCCGGGGGCAGGATCGACGGCCGTTCGTTGATGCGCACGCGCCCGGTGATGCGGTGCATGCCGGGGGCGCCCATCCGTTCGTCGAACGCCAGCGCCTCGAACTCGACGCGCTCGAAATCGTGCTCGAACGCGGGTTCGCCGAGGAAGCGATAGACCGCCGCCATCGCCCGAGCCGGTTCGCGGGTCAGCGTTTCATACTGCAGCAGCATCAGCCGCCCGGCGTGTTCGCCGTAGAACGCCTCTTTGAGGCTCTCGTAGGCGAAGCCGACCGATCCGCCCGGGGACGCCAAGCCGTTGGCCCGCGTGTAGACGGTGGTGTCGAGCTTGAATCCGGTCAACACCGTCGGGCGGAACGGATTGCGGCGCAGGATGCGCTCGAAGCTGTCGATGATCCAGGCCACCTCGCGCACGCAGGCAATGACGCGCGTCTGCGGAAAGAGCTGCGCCAGCGCCGGCAGCATGCCGCACCATCCGCGATTGTTGTCGAAGACCACGGCAGCTCCGGCGTCGCGGTAATAGCTTTCGAAGAGCCCCCGCATGACGGCCTGGCGCCGCGCGTCGGTGAAGAACGTTCCGTACTCGGTCTCGTCGCTCATCTTCTGCGCCATCGCGGTCACCATCGTGTAGAGCGGACTGGTGATGTCGGCGTGGAAGCGCGGATTCTGGCGCAGCAGCGCGGTCAGCAGCGTGGAGCCGGAGCGCGGCAGGCCGGAGAGGAAGTGGATCGCAGAAGGGGCGGGAGTGGACATGGGGTCGGTATGCAGTCGCTCGCCGGATTATAGGGAAGTGCGAAGCGCGCGGATGCCGGAGGCGAGGTCCGGTCGTCCGGTTCGCCACCGCCCGGTTTGGTAATCTGCGGAGCAGGGCCGATCCGGCATCGTCCGCGGGGCCGCGGACATCGGGTTCGCGGATCGGTTTCCCGGCCATCGATGGACGACCAAACGCTGCTTCGCTATTCGCGCCACATCCTGCTCGACGAGATCGGCGTCGAAGGGCAGGAGCGCCTGCGGGCGTCGTGCGCGCTCGTGATCGGCGCGGGCGGCCTGGGCTCGCCGGCGGCGATCTATCTCGCCGCGGCGGGCGTGGGCCGGCTGGTCCTGTTCGACGCCGATCGCGTCGACCTCACGAACCTGCAACGCCAGATCCTGCACACGACCGATCGGCTCGGCATGCCGAAGGTCGAGTCGGCGCGCGCGGCGCTTGCGGCGCTCAATCCCGAGGTGCGCATCGAAGCGCATGGCGAGCGGGCGACGGCGGCCAATCTCGCCGATGCGCTGCCGGACGTCGATGTCGTCGTCGATTGTTCCGACAATCGCGCCACGCGCTACGCCGCCAACCGCGCCTGCCGCGCGGCGAAGATTCCTCTGGTGTCGGGTGCGGCGAGCGGCTTCGCGGGACAGCTCGCCGTGTTTGACTTCCGCGATCCGCAAAGCCCGTGTTACGCCTGCCTCTTCCCCGAGGATGCGCAGGGCGAGGACGAACCCTGCGCGACCACCGGAGTGTTCGCGCCGCTGACCGGCGTGATCGGCTCCCTGCAGGCCGGCGAAGCGATCAAGATCCTGGCCGGCGCCGGGTCGCCCTCGAGCGGGCGGCTGATCCGGTTCGACGCACTGCGGGGAGGGTTCCAGGAACTGCGCTTCGCGCGCGATCCGCGCTGCGGGGTCTGCGGCGGTTGAGGCATCAGCGCGGGAACCGGGTGCGCGGAAGAGGGGGCGGGGACGCGCGCAATACAAGTGCTGGAATCTAGTCCTGCAGGCTACCTATCCGGTTCTCGGCCTGAGCAGAAGCCCGGTTTGCAGGCATCCGAGTTGGCAATGTCGAGGTCGCCGCGCTTGCGTTCCCCCTCTCCCGCGTGCGGGAGAGGGCGGGGGTGAGGGTCAACGCGCAACACCACTGCTTGAATCTGGTCCTGCAGGCTACATGTCTGGTTCTCGGCCAGACCGGACATCGTTGCCGCCGGGCATCGGGGCGGCAATGCGGCGATGAGCTGTCCTTGCGGGCCAGCAAATTGCCATCTATACGGGCTGCGCCACCAGTTTTACGCCGAGCGCAGTGCATACGCGGTTCACAGTATCGAAGCGCGGATGTGCATCAGGGCGAAGCGCCTTGTACAGCGCTTCACGGCCCAGTCCGGCCGCTTTCGCGATCTCCGTCATGCCGCGAGCGCGGGCGATGGTTCCGAGCGCCTGAGCCAGCGCAGCGGGGTCGTTTTCTTCCATGACGACGGTCAGGTACTCGGCCAGCGCTTCCGGGCTATCCAGGTATTCGGTGACATCAAACTCCGGCAAATCGGAAACCTTGACTTTCTTGCTCATCGCTTAATCCTCCAACGTGGCGGCCAGATGTAGAGCCTTGGCAATATCGCCGGCTTGCGTGGATTTTTCGCCACCGCCCAGCATCACGATCAGGATCGCGCCGCGCTTCGCGTAGTACATGCGCCAGCCAGGTCCGAAGTGTTCGCGCATCTCGAACACGCCTTCGCCGATCGCTTTTACGTCTCCCAGGTTTCCGAGTTGCGCCTTTTCCAGTCGACGAGCCAACCGTCGCTTCGTCATGCCGTCTTTGATCTCAGCAAGCCATTGCGAAAATTCGGGAAGAGGCTTGATCGAGTACGTAAAATCATTGTATTCGATCGAATACAATGCGTCAAGATTTCTCTTCGCTCTGCGCAAGCTGTCCATTCCGATACCCGCGCATCCATGGCGGCGACCGCATCCAGATTCTTCTGAATTTCCTTCCAGGAGACCGGTGTATAGCTCTGCGCATCGACTCCGACATCGCGTCGCTGTCCACGATACGTGTCGAACGGAATCGTGTTGTGGCTGCGACCATGCAGCATGTACGCTCTGCCGATGGTACGGTGCCGCGATGGCAGCGGGTAGTGGCACATCACCACCCGGGCGCCGTCCATCGCCTCCGGGCGCTCTCCGAGAAAGCGGCCGTGAAAATTGGCACGAACTCTCCCGCGGACCTCAATGCTTCGGTACAGTAGCGAAAATTTCGGCGCCGGAAACCGGGCGCGGCGGGCGCCCGGGCCCGGCCATAACCGGTCGGGCACGCTATCTCCGGACCGGACGCCTGAAGGGCTGGTCCACTCTGAAACCTGCCTGACGACATGAATAAGAAGGATTATCACGATAGGCGTATTCAAAAACGGCGTGCCAAATCCACCGCCGCTTGATCGAGGCGTCATCCGTGCCGGTGCAGCAGACCGAGGATGATGCCGACCACCAACCCCACGAGCGCGAGCGCGATCCAGGGCCCGACGAAATATCCCATCAACCGACGCCGCGCGGCCGTGCGCCGCGGGATTCCGTAGACCCTCGCAGCGCAATCGGCCATGACCACCAGGGCGCCCATCGCCAACCCCTTCGTAGCCATGGCGGTTCGTGCCCAGTTTCCCCCGCTCGGCCACCACGGTTGCAGCTCCAGCGTGTTGCGGCCGCGCGGAGTTTGACCAGACGCGCCGACCTGCCCGTGATCAGCACGATCGCGGGTGAGAGGTTGATCTTGCTGCAAGAGCTGGGTTGCTTGCTGGTCACTCGATGACCGGCATACCATGGCGAATCTGCTCATTTTTCAGTCGGCGCGAACACGCAAAGAGATTTCTGGGTCGATGGGATCCGGAATAATGCGAAGCGAATGATTCTCAACCCATCGCCAGCGGCGCCACCGCACGAGCACCCAGCGAGAATTCATTAGCTCACCTTCATACTATTGAGGGACTTTCGACATCGCGGGTCACATTGGAAGCGTGACACCAAAATGCCTGGAAATCCGCATAAATACTCGTTCTCCGCGATTCCTGAGCCACTTTAACCGAATAGCAGTGACACACAATATTTAGCAACTACCCTGCCGAAAATTAACCATGAGACCATAACCCACGCGATTCCAACAAGTGCAATGGCATTGTATGAATTGATGCTTTTTGCTCTTCGTGCCGCCATCTCCAACCAGGCAGCGAAAAATGGCACGAGGAGACCTACAGCCACCAACCCGATGGCTAACTCAAAAGAAAACGCCGACAAGACAAGGATTGGCCATGAGAAGTGCCCCTTGGGTATCACCTTGGGCATGATGTACTTGTTGGATTCCACCAAGAAGAGCGCCAACGTCCAGGGAAAAGGAGGAAAAAAAAACAGAAACCAGAGTCGCTTTTTTTTCTCTGCATTGTCGTAAAGCGAAAAACAAGATGAAATGAGTGACATAACTTTGGTCCTTCAGGCATTTCTGTGGGTCCGTGAAGGGAGCATGGCGAATGCTGCAGCGGTACAGGAGCGATTCACGGTTCCGATCTAAGTTTTTGGCTGCGCAAACGCAGCACGCTTTTGTCAAACGACGACGTGTTGAACCACGAATCGATACGCACGAAGATGCGTGCGACGATCCAACTGCGTCACTGCTTGCTGCGTACTTCCTGCCGCGGCATCGCAAACTCGGATGGCGGACAAAATACTGGACTTGCGGGGGCTGCTGATACGACACCAACCGCGGAGGAACCCGTGCGGCTATGTTTGCTGCAGAATTGGCACGAAGGGTAGCGTTATTATTTTTCAATTCCACAACGAGATCATGGCAATGTCAAGCGGACAGAACGTCCGCTGTGGAGCGCGCGCGACCGGTCTATGGAGACCGTCGGGGACCGGATTGGGTCGGGTCCAGGTTTCGGCGTGATGCCCGAAAGCGGGCGTCGCCGAAGCGCAAATCACTCGGGCCCTTGGGCGGCGGCTTTCCGCCGCTTTGCCGCTGCGCTGCCCGCCGGCTCCCAATTCCGGAATGGCCGACGTGCCGTCCCTGATCGGGCGTGGTGGGCGACCGCTTCACTTGGATACCGGCTGCTGAACCAATACCACCTTGAAAAGCCGGATCGGGTCGAACGGAGATGGTCGAGTGGATTGGTCCCCAAAGTCCCCTCAAGGCAGGGAGGCTGCTGGCGTCGACCCGCGATACACGCTAAGTGGCGGCGAAAGACCAACCCGAGCGCCTCACGGGGAAACCCCGCATGGGGCTAGCCGCCCGGCTAGGATAGATCTTTCCTCCTGATGCGCCAGTCCGCGTTCCGCATTATGAAGGGCTCCCGACGAACTTCATTTTCCGCCCTCACCAGTTTGCGAATTTACTTGGCCGGAACATCCATTTCGGAACTTAATTACGTCGTCACCCATTCAAATTTCGGAACTTTATTAGCAGTTTCGGAACTTTATTATTCGCGACCTGATGGCGGAAAATAAAGTCCGTCGAAGATTCGGTCTTTAACGGATTGATTTTTCACGACTTCGTCAACGGAGTAAAGTCCGTCGAAAGATCGGAAAACCTCCCTGGCGGTCAATTCGTGCCAAATAAAGTCCGTCGACAAATTTTGCATGCCGCATCAGTGGTGGGGAAGAGCATCCAATCTCGAGGGAGCCGGTCGCGAAATTTGCGGCGCGCACCCCAGAGGTTAGCAACCGCCACCTTGCCATTTCAGATTGCCGGAAAGCTGAATTATTAGCAGATCGGCCGGTGCTTTCACGCGCGAAAGCTCTCGTCCGCGGAAAATTGGGCCCACGCCCCAGAGCGATCACCCTCAAGACAAGCCCTCCGTCATCGACGCGAGGGCTTTTCGTAAGCGGTCAGTAGAGCACGTTCTTCCCTCGTGATTGGGGCCGGCGTACATCGTTGCTTTTCACCACGAAGGAGCGACGGATGGACGAAGCGGAAGGACGGGCGAAGTGGGAGCAGCATGTGGCCG
>JAKBZN010000019.1 GCA_021842465.1 Pseudomonadota bacterium | reverse complement strand
AGTTTGCTTGGTGACGCGCAGCCTGGCAGCAACGTCATTGTTCAAGGCGCCTTCGGCACAGGCTAATACGATGCGTGCGCGCAACGCCAGGGCCTGCGCCGTCTTGCGACGCAGCGCCCAAGCCTTCCTTTGCCGTGTCGGACGAGCATGCACCCAGCCGCCTTCAACAGCCGGATCAACTCCGGAGTGAAGCTCTGTCCCATGGTGGAATTACGCCGCAGCAGCTGCGAGCGTGAAGCGTCTTGCAAGCAACTCGACGGCGATTGCACCGTCGACTGGCATGCAGCCATTGGCCTCGAGCAACTCGGGCACCATAGTCTTAAGCTTGGCGTCCAGGGCCTCGATCGTCGGCGCTTCTGTGACCAGTCCAGGCACGTCGTCAGACGTGGCAACCCAGACGCCAGCGTCGGCATCCCACTCAGCACGAACGAAGTACGGTTTGTTCATGCTGGGATGCTACGCCAGAAGCGCTTCCTTTGGGATATCGGCCATTTTCAGGTTCTGCTTTTGGTTCTGGCACGTGGGGCCGTGCGTGAAGGCTGTTGCCGCTCCTTCTGAGCGCCCCCGAGGCAGCGGCCGTAAAAAGCGGCGGGGAGTGCTTCTGAGGTCCCCCATGCTTCGGTACAGTACCGCAAATTCGGCGCCGGAAGCCGAACGCGCGGCGCGCCCGGGCCCGGCCAGAAGCGGTACTCCCCCTGCCCTACTGGAGCGCCGAATTGCGAACGTCGTCATCACGTGATGACGACGGATGTTCCGTTTGACAGAATCTGCATTACGGATCATCATGCGACATGATTCGATCCTTCGCGTGCGCCGACACGGAAGCCCTGTTCCGGAGCGAAGCCGTTGCGCGATTCCGCAACATCGAGCGCGTTGCACGGCGCAAGCTGCTCCAGTTGCATGCGGCCTCGGAACTCGCGACGCTGCGTGTACCGCCAG
This sequence comes from Pseudomonadota bacterium, assembly GCA_021842465.1. Classification (GTDB taxonomy): domain Bacteria; phylum Pseudomonadota; class Gammaproteobacteria; order Burkholderiales; family Burkholderiaceae_F; genus GJ-E10. The sequence continues at coordinate 43,945 of JAKBZN010000019.1, read as the reverse complement.
GCAACCAGCTCGAAGCGCTGAAAGGCGATCGCAAGGGACAGCACAGCATCCGCGTCAACGATCAGTGGCGCATCTGCTTCCGGTGGGAGGCGGATGGCCCGCACGAAGTCGAGATTGTCGACTACCACTAGAGGTACGCACCATGGTCAAGAAGCTCGAGGAAATTCACCCGGGGGAAATCCTGCTGGAGGATTTCATGCGGCCCATGGGAATCAGCGCCCGCCAGCTTGCTTCGGACATCGACGTTTCCCCGAGTCGGATCAGCGAACTGGTGAATGGGCAGCGGCCGATCACCGCCGACACCGCCCTGCGTTTGGGCCTCTTCTTCGGCATGGAGCCCCGATTCTGGCTCAACCTCCAGGCCGAATTTGACATGCGGATGGCGGACCGTCACTTGCGGCCGAAAATTGCGCGGCGAATCCGCGTGTTCGAACGGGAGGCCGCTTAGCGGTCGCGTTGGTCCGATTGCTTGGGGTCGGCGGCCGGTCACCCTCACCCTCGCCCTCTCCCGCATGCGGGAGAGGGGGAACCCCAGCGCGGCAACCTCGACATTGCCAACTCGGACGCCTGCAACGGGGCTTCTGCTCCGGCCGACAAGCAGCCCCATTCCGCGCAAGGATCGGGGCCGAAGCCGACCGTGTTCGCGGTGGTCGCCCGCGGCGCAATCCGGACACCCGAAAGCGCCAGAGCACCGCTTTTTCCGGGACCTCGAACAACCGTTCGCATTCAGACCCCGCCCCGGCGAATGTGGCGGAGCAGGAAGCGCGCCGGATCGACGGCATCGGCCAGCGCCCGCTCCACCGGCCACGGCTCGCCCTCGATCCGGCTGGCAACGAGCTCCGCACTCAAGCACGCCAGCGTCAGGCCGCGCGATCCCAATGCGCTCACCGTCCACAACCCCGCCCGCCGCGGCAACTCGGTCAGCCGTGCGCCCGCCATCCGGGCCGCGTCGCCCAGCACCGCCTCCTCGTCGGCGATCGGCCCCGCCAGCGGCAACCGGTCGGCCGACACGCACCGCTCGCCCGCGAACACGCCCGCAGGCTCCGCCGGCGGTGGCCCGTCCAGCGCGGCCGTCCAGCGGACACGGTTTTCCCGATGCGCCGCCGATTCCGCAATCCGTTCCGCCTCCTCGTAGCTCGCGCCGACCGCCGCGCGGGCGACCCCGGCCGGAATCAGGTAGCCGTCGCCGCAAATGCCGGCACGCAGACCCGCCAGCGCCGGCGGATCGAACAGACTGACCTGCCCCCGCACCGCCCGCACCGGCGCCTGCCGCGCACCGGCAAGCGCCGGCATTCCCAGCGCATTGGCAAGCACGAGGACCGGCGCGATCCAGGACGATCCGTCCGCAGCGGTCACGCGCCAGGCACCGTCGGCAAACCCGACGTGCCGCGCATCCCGCGCCGTTTGCAGGACGATGCGCCCGCCGAAGTCGCCCCGCTCGCCCGCGATCAACGCCCGACACCAGCGCCGCGCCGAGACCACCCCCCCGCCGCCGAACCAGATCCCGCCGCGCCGGGGCGTCACGCCGCAGAGCGCCGCGGCCTCCTCTGGCTCCGCCCAGCGCGCGTATTCCTCCGGAAGCGCCGCCCGCGCCAGCAGGTCCCGCAGCGCCGTCTCGTCCTCGCCATCGAATCCCGCCTGCCCTTGCTGGAATACGCCGCAGGCCGACCACACCGGATCGCCGCCGTCGTGCGGCAACGCCTCGAGGAACGACCGGGACAGCAAGAAACCCGCCTGGCTGAGTCGCGATGCGAGGTTGTGATCGGCCGACAGCGCGGGGTGCAGCAAGCCCGCCGGCAGGCCCGATGCGCCGGCGGCGACGTCCGTCCCGCGTTCAAGCAACTGCACGGTCCAGCCCCGGCGCGCCAACGCATGGGCCATCGCCGCGCCGGCCAGGCCGGCACCGACGACGATCGCGCTGCGTGCGCCGTCATAGGGCTCGGGTGGTTCGATCCGCCGCCGTTTCCAACCCGGCGCATACCGCGCCACGATCATGTCGCGCTTGCTCCCGAAGCCCGGACGCAGATCCACCGCGAAGCCCTCCTGCGCCAGCGCATCGCGCACCGCGCGCGCGCAGGTGTAGGTCGCCAGCGTCGCGTCGGGGCGCGCCATCCGTGCCAGCGCCCGGATGATGCCCGGATCCCACATCTCCGGATTGCGCGCGGGCGCGAAGCCGTCGAGGAAAAACGCATCCGCGCCGGCGACCAGATCCGGCAGCAGATCCGCGGCGTCCCCCAGTCCCAGCGTCAGGACGACGCGTCCCGCCTCGAACGCGACACGATGCACGCCGACGAGCGGCAGCGGCCAGCGGGCCGCAAGCCGGGCGCGCAGCGCGTGCAGCGAATCCGGCGGCAGCCCCGCCAGCGCTCGCGCCGCGACCGGATGCCGCTCCACCGACACGAAATGCAGTTGCCGTGGCCGGTTCGGATCATCGCGCCATGCCTGCCACGCGGCGAGGAAGTTGGTACCAAGACCGAAGCCCGTTTCGACGATGACGAACTGCCGCCGCCCCGCCCAGCGCGCCGGCAGATCATTGCCGCCAAGAAACACATGCTGCGCCTGCGCCGCCGCGCCATCGCGGCTCGCGTAAACGTCGCCGTAGCGGACCGAGACGGGATTGCCACGGTCGTCGAATTCCAGCGGTTCGGGAGGAATGCCGATCGTCATCGCGCGATAATAGCCACCGTCACCAACCGTCGCTGCCCCCGGCCCCGCGCAGCGGGAACGGGGGCAAACCGCCCCATGCACGTCGCCATCGTCCCGGTCACTTCGTACGAACAGAACTGCTCGATCCTTTCCTGCGAGGCGACGCGCGAAGCCGCGATCGTCGACCCCGGCGGCGATCTCGACCGCATCGCCGCGAAAATCGCCGAACTGGGCGTGCGCCCGGTCAAGATCCTGCTCACGCATGGCCATCACGACCACTGCGCCGCGGCGCGGCAGTTTGCCGAACAGCTCGGCGTGCCGATCGAAGGCCCGCACGAGGCCGACCGATTCTGGCTCGAACGGATGCCGGAACTCACCCGCAGCCGCGGCTTCCCCCACGCGAACGCCTTTGAACCCGACCGCTGGCTGCAGGACGGCGACACCGTAACCTTCGGGCAACAGACGCTGCAGGTGATCCACTGCCCGGGGCACACGCCGGGGCACGTCGTTTTCTATCACGCCGGCGACCGCATCGCCTTCGTCGGCGACGTGCTCTTCGCGGGATCCATCGGCCGCACCGACTTCCCGCGCGGCAATCGTGCCGATCTCATCGCCTCGATCCGCGGCAAGCTCTGGCCGCTCGGCGACGACGTGCGTTTCGTGCCGGGCCACGGCCCGATGTCGACGTTCGGACAGGAACGGCGGACCAATCCGTACGTCGGAGACGGGCGTTAGGTCTAGAGCATCCGTCGCAAGGCGTTGTCGTGCCGGAACGTGTGATGCAGGATCGCCGCCCCGGCGTGCGCCACGACGAGATACAACATCCCGAGTCCCAACGTCTCATGCACTTCCTTGAGGCCGTGCGATAGCGCCTTGTTGGTGCCGATCCAGGTCGGGATGGTGTAGCCGAGATAGGCGATTTCCTTTCCCGCAGCCTGTACGGAGAGGATTCCGAGAACCGGTGTCGCAAGCATCCCCGCATAGAGCAGAGCGTGAACCCATTTCGTACCCTGCGCCGCCAGCGGCCCGGGAGGAGGATCGATCGGCGGCTGCGGCGATCCCACTCGCGCGAGGACGCGCAAAGGGAGCAGCGCCAGCACGGTGAACCCCGCGAAGACGTGGGCGTGGTCCAGGAAATCCCGCCCCGCGGACCCCTTTGCGAACAGCCCCTTCGCGTACACGAACGCCAACGCGCTGAAGATGGCGAGCGCCATGATCCAGTGCAACCAGCGCAATGGCGCGCCGAATCGGGTGGCGGGCGCGGCGGCATTCATGATCGGTACGGTACGCCGAATCGTCGCAGGCTTGGGTTTGGCGTTGGGAAACCTTGCGATGCATCAGGTCCCGCCCGCCCTGCCGGGCGTCGGCCGCAGGGCACGTGCGCGGAATTATTGCAACCCGACCGAGACATCAGGGAGCGCCTGTTTTCCGGTTACGCCGGCTACCGTGGCGTCGCCGTGGAATCCGGTGCTTCCGGGTTCATGCTCAGCACCGCCGCGATCCATTGCGTGATGGCCGCGCTCGCCACGGTTGCGCCAGCAACCCGCTCCTGTTGCGCCAGATATTCGGACGCATCGTATGCGACTTGACGGAGGTGCCATATGGTTTCGCGAGCCAGGGCGGTCATTTCCGCACACACCGCGGCGTCTTCTTTTGCCGCAAGCACGGCTGCCTGCGGATCACCCAATCCCGCTTCGACGAGCCAACGACGCAACCGATCCATCCGGGTTCCGATAAATTCCCCGATGGCACCCGGCGGTTGGCGATTCGTCTCATCGGAAATGCGAATCCACGAATCGATCAGGGCGATTGTCCGTCCACACTCGCGAATTTCCGCCGCCGCCGCGTTTTCCCCTTGGACGGTATGGGGAAGCGCTGCGAGCAACCCGGTTACCAATGCGTCATCGAAACAGCGGTGGTTGAACCGAAGCAGCAGGGATAGTCGAAGCGCCGCTTGGTCCGCCTGACGTTCGACGATGCCGGTCGCGACATCCGCAAGCATGAGGACACGCCCAAGCTTGCTGATCGACTCCCCTCGCAACTGTCGGGGATATCCCGTGCCGTCCATGCGCTCATGATGCTCGCTGATGGCCATGGCGATGCCATTGCCCAACTGCGGTTCGTGTTGTGCGATCAATTGCCCGGTGAGGGGATGTGTATGCAGACGTCTTCTCGCGGCCACATCCAACGGGCCGCCCCCTTCATACGCAGCATGATCGGCGTGCATCATGCCGACGTCGTGCAACAGCGCTGCGGTGGCGAGATGTCGGAGTTCGTCTTCGGAAAACCTGGCCATGGCACCGATTGCAAGCGCGATAAACGCGCAACGCAGTGAGTGTTCGTACAAGATCGGCGCCGTTTCCCGGATTACCGTGAGACGGATTGCGATGGCGGGCGGCAAGGGTGATGTTTCGAGTGCGCGCCAAACCCGCGATGACGACGTCAGATTGGCGTCGAGGTGCGCCAACAGAGGCGACGCCGCCACGAGCTCCCGGGCCCGCGCAAGCAGGTCCATATGGCGCACCGCATCCTCGCTCTCGATGCACTGATCGAGGGCCACGGCCAATGGGTTCCCGAAAAGCCGATCCAGAATCCGGCTGTCGATCCTTGCGCCCTTGTCGAGCAGTTTGATCCCGTTTGCCGAGTAGATCGGTTGCGAAACAATCAAAGTGCCCCGCCGATCCCCGTATGAGGCAACGGCCACGAGGTATTGGCGGTCTTCCGCAAGGTCGACAGGTTCGGGTGTGGAGAATCCGTTCATGGATATCGACTTCGAGCGCGTCTGTGACGGCAGTTTTCCCCATTACGCATTAGCGCGCAAGCGGGAAAAAAAGATCAGTGCATTCGATACACTGCCTTTTTCTCGGGACGAGGCTCGCGTGCCCGCTCCCCAAGCGGGCTCCGAGCGCGATTCGCCGCGGACCAGCGAGCTGGAGGTGCCAAGAGCGTGCAAAGGCAATCCGATCTGCGGCATCCGGCGACGTCGGAACGCGGAAATGCAGTGCGATGGGTGTTTGCCATCAGTTGCATCCTGGGTCTGGTCGGATTCACCATACTGGCCGGCTGGATTTTCCGGGTTCCAACGCTGATCCAGATTGTCCCCGGGTCGGACGGGATGCCGTATTCGAGCGCGATCGGCATTTTCCTGACCGGAGTCGCAATGGCGTCGGCCGGGAGTCGGCTTGCACGAAGCGGCGACGAGGTTGGCGGCCTGCGCACGGATCCGAGGCACCCGGCACAAATCCTTCCGTTCCTTTTTGCCGCACTTCTGATCCTGCTGGGACTGATGACGATTGTCGGCTGGAAAACCCACCTCAATCTAGGCCTTGTTCCGACCAAAATCTGGTTTCCCGACCCCAATCCGTATTCCGGCCGGATGCGTCCCCTGGCCGCCATCGCATTCATCGCGATCGGACTGGGCATCACCAGGACGCTGTTTGCCTCCGCATCCGCTCGGAGCCTGACCATTCAGGGGTTGAGCCTGGTTGTGACGATGGTCGGCCTGCTCGGCGTGATTGGCAGTGTGGCCAGTTTCGGCCGCGTCTTTTCCTGGCTACTCGGGCCGGTCCTGTCGGTCGGGATCTGTTTCCTGCTTGCCGGCATCGGATTGCTGCTATTGACTCAGATTCGTCCCGATCCCCTCTCTGCTCAAGGGTCGGGAGATGTCGACCGCATCGGCTACATCGCCGGAGGGATCGCCATTCTGATCGGGATGATTGGTCTGGTTGGCGGATTTGCCGTGCTGTTTCCGCAGACGAGAAGCGAATTGCAGACGAAACTCGCGATGTCCTTGGCAAACCGCGTTGGTCAACTGCAAGCGGAGATCGGCGACACCTGGGTGCGCACGAGCGCATTTGCCAACGATCCTCCGTTCCTGCGTGCCATGGGCAGACTGGACGCAAATCCTCGATATCGAACGGCACTCGCCGCGTTCGCCGATCTTGCGCAGGAGTACCGCAGATCCGTATTCACGGGGGTGGTATTCCGAACGAGCGCAGGGCTCGTGATTGCGCGTGCCGGGTCTTTCGCACGGCACCCGGAACTCGCCCTTCCCATTCGGCTTCCGACACCAAGCATCCTGCTCTGGGACGACGGATACGTCGTGCACACCCGCGTGGAAATGATCGAGGCACGCCGGGTTGTCGGATCGATGGAGGCCGAATGGCGACTGGATCCCGAAGTCCTTGGGAACCTCCAGGCATCTGGCGACTTTGGCAATACCCTGACGTTCACGATCTGCGCGCCGTCCACCCCGAACCACATGGACTGTTTTCCGTTCCGCGATACGAGGGGCCGGATATTGCGCAATTTGCCGGACCGGTTCCAGGGCCAGCCCATTCCGATGTCGTACGCATTGGCGGGAAAAACCGGGGTAACTCGGGCTCCGGACTATCGAGGGGTTCCATCGATCGCTGCGTATCAACCCGTCGGGTCGTATGGTCTCGGCGCAACGCTGAAAATCGATGCGAACCAGTTATATGCCCCCGTGGCGCAGCGCGTATGGCCAATGTTTGCCGGATTGCCGATCCTGGCGTTCGTCGCAGTCCTTCTTCTGCGACTGCAGATGGTCCCCATCGTCCGACGCATATCGGAAAGTGAACTGCGATTCCGGACCATGGCGGATTACACCTACGACTGGGAATATTGGCGAGGGCCCGACCGGGAGTTCATCTACGTCGCCCCGTCCTGCGAGCGTGTCACCGGCTATGCGCAATCGGAGTTCCTGGCGGACCCCAATCTGATCGAGCACATCGTGCATCCCGACGATCGCGACCGCCTCGACAACCAACACAAAGAGTATCGGAAAAATGCCGCGCACGTGCTCGATTTCCGCATCATCACGAAGGGTGGTGCGGTGCGTTGGATCGCGCACCGATGCCAGCCCATTTTCCGCGAGACCGGGGAATTCCTGGGGCGGCGCGCCAGCAATCGCGACATCACGGATCGCATTCGTGGAGAAGCGCAACTGAAAGACGCCAAGGAGCTTCTGGAAATGGCGCTGGAAGCGTCGGCGTTGGCGACGTGGGATTACGACATCCGCAAGGACGAGGTGGCCTTTGACGCGCGCTGGGCGGCCATGGTCGGCGACCGGGCGGGGGCAACCGTGGTCGATGCGCAAACCTTGGTCCGACGTATCCATCCGGACGACTCGCGGCAACTCGCGGACGTGGCCGGCGCAGTGATGAAAGGAGAACTATCCGTTTTCCAGGAACCGATTCGGTACAAGACGGAATCGCGGGCATGGAAGTGGATTCTATGTAGCGGCATGGTCATGGAACGGGACCCACAAGGACGGGCAGTTCGCGCCGTGGGAACGGTGCGAGATGTCACGGAGCAGAAGTCCGTGGAAGACCAAGTCCACCACTGGGCCTACTATGACCGCCTGACCGACCTACCCAACCGCCGACTGCTCGAGGACAGGCTCCGGCAATCGGTCATTCGGGCCCATCGCGATCGTTCGCGGCTGGCGCTCCTTTTCATTGATCTGGACAAATTCAAGGCGGTCAACGATGAATTCGGACATTCCGTCGGGGATTGGCTGCTGCAGTCCGCGGCGCAGCGCATGCAGGAGTGCGTGCGCCAATCGGACACGGTCGCGCGCTTGGGCGGCGACGAGTTCGTCGCCGTGCTGCCGACGATTCGCGAAGTCGCCGACGCAATCGGGGTTGCCGAGAAGATTCGGCAGGCGCTTGCAGCGCCATTTGTCACCGCGGATGGCACCCGGATTTCGATTTCGTCGAGCATCGGGATTGCCCTCTACCCGGATCACGCCCGCAACGCGCGCGATTTGATGCGTCACGGTGACGAAGCGATGTATGGCGCAAAGAGCGCGGGTCGCAATGCCGTCATCGTGTTCGACCCGCCCGATTCCCATCCGGGTTGAATGCCCTGTCGCGGATGTATTCGGGACCGCGGATCGCTTCGCGAAACCTGCGTGCGCCCCGCACGCGGAAGATGCGGACCGCCACCTCGCCTCGGCAACGCGCGACGCTACGCGGGAAGCTGGTACTTCTTCTCGTTCACCAACCTCCGGAGTGCGTCGACGACGGCAGGGTCGTACAAAATGCCTCGCTTTTCCGTGATTTCCCGGATCGCGGCGTCGATGCCCAGCGCGGCGCGATAGGGACGGTGGGACGATATGGCTTCCACGACGTCCGCAACCATCAAGATGCGCGCTTCGGGAAGAATCGACTCCGCCGTCAACCCCCGCGGATAGCCGCTGCCATCCAGGCGCTCGTGGTGCTGGTACACGATCTCCGCGATCGGCCGCGGGAACCGCACGTCCTTCAGGATGGCATGGCTTCGCCGCACATGTTCCTGGACGAGCTCATATTCCATGGGCGTCAATCGGCCCGGCTTGCACAAGATCTCGGCGGGAACCGAGATCTTGCCGATGTCGTGCACCAGGCCGATCATCTGCAACTCCTTGCACCGCATCTCCTCCCAACCCATTTCCCGCGCGATATCTTCGGCAATCGCACCCACGCGCCGCTGGTGGCCCGCGGTATACGGGTCGCGCAGCTCGACCATGTTCGACATCGCAAGCAGTGTTCCCTGGATCGCACTTTCAAGCTGCCGCACGGTTTCGGCAATCCGCTCCTCATTGCGCTTTTGCTCGGTCACCACGTCGAACACGGCGACGAAATGATCGGGCTCCGCGCTGTAGACGGAAATGGAAAACCAGTCTTTCATGGGTTCGACATAGGTTTCGAAGTGCTCCGGGCCATGCCCCTTCGCGACACGGCCATACCGTTCGAAAAGATCCGCACTGTGCTCGCGAATCCCGGGGATCACGTCGGAGACTTTTCTTCCCACCACATTGCGCAAGCCGGTCTGCTGCGCAAACGCCTGGTTGACGTCCAGATACACGAAATCGACGGGTCGGTCATCCTCGAACAGCATCCGGCAATGGGCGAACCCGTTCAGCATGTTGTCGAACAGCGCCTTGTACCGCCTTGCGCTTTCCTGCGCCAAGGCTTCCGACCGTTTGCGCTCCGAGATGTCCTGAAATGCAGCGATGCTTCCGATCGGAGAACCGCTTTGATCCCGCAATGGCACCGCATTGCCCAGGATCGTTATCGACCGGCCCGACGACATCCCGATCGTCAGCTCGACATCCCGGACCTCCCGGTTCGTCGCCGCCGCACGCTGCATCGGCAGTTCTTCCGCGCGAAGCTCGCGCCCGTCCGCGGCGAAGATGCGCCTTGCCCCCGGAACCGTGGTCGGTGAGACGTTCTCGTCCTTGGATGCCTCAAAAATCCGGTTGGCGAGCGCATTTCCCGTGATCAACCGGCATTCGGGATCGTGCGTGATCCACACCGCCGCGGGAACGGCATCCATCAGTTTTTCCATCTCCTGCAGTTTGCGCTGCAGCGCAAGCCGGTCCTGTCGCTGGTCCGTGACGTCCTCGGTGAAGATCACGATTCCACCGAGTTCCCTCGTCGCGATGTACCAGGGCCGCACTTCCCAGTTGAGCCACTGCGTGCTGCCATCGATCCGTTCGAAGCGGTCCTCGCGCGCGGCAACGACATCGCCCTGCAGCGCCCGGCGGTGCGCATGTTTCCATGCTTCCGGAATCTCGGGGAATATCTCGTAGTGCGACCGGCCGATGAGGTCCCGTCCCGCGAGGTGGTAATCCTCGATCCAGCGCCGGCTCGCCGCCAGGTAGCGCATGTCGCGGTCGAGCATCGCGATGGCCGCCGGCGCATGCGCGATGAACAACCGCAGGGCTGCATCGCCTTCGTCGGCATCCTTGCGCGGAGTCCTGGCCATGGCTCATCCCATATCGAAACAAACGGCCTTCCTCCCGGAATGGGCCGGCTACGCCGCCAACGCCCGCTCCAGGTCACGCCGCAGGTCCTCGACCGCTTCCAGGCCGATACCGACGCGGACCAGCCCTTCCCCGATCCCCGCGCGCGCCCGCGCCTCCGGCGTGAGGCGGCCGTGGGTGGTGGTCGCCGGATGGGTGATCGTCGAGCGCGTGTCGCCGAGATTGCCGGTGATCGAGAAGATCCGCACCGCATCGATGGCCTTCCAGGCCCGCATGCGGTCGGCCTCGGCATTGCCCTCGCTGCGCAGTTCGAACGCGATCACCGCCCCGAACCCCCGCTGCTGGCGACGTGCCAACGCATGCTGCGGGTGGGATTCGAGCCCGCTGTAGTAGACCCGCGCCACCGCCGGCTGCGCTTCCAGCCAGCGCGCCAGCGTCAGCGCGGCCTCGGACTGCGCGCGCACGCGCAGCGGCATGGTCTCCAGCCCCTTGAGCATGACCCAGGCGTTGAACGGGGAGATGCTCGGACCGGTCGTGCGCACGAACGGGTAGACGCTCTTGCGGATGAATTCGCGCGAGCCCAGCACCGCGCCGCCGATCACCCGCCCCTGGCCTTCGATGAACTTGGTCCCGCTGTGCACGACGACGTCGATGCCGTACTCCAGCGGACGCTGCTGCGCCGGGGTGCAGAACACGTTGTCGACCACGGTGAGCGCCCCGAGGTCGCGCCCCAACGCCGCCAGCGCTTCGAGATCGACGATCTCCATGAGCGGATTCGACGGCGTCTCGAAAAACAGCATGCGCGTGCGATCGTTCGCGGCCGCGCGCCACGCCTGCGGATCGGTCGCCGGCACGAAGATGGTCTCGACCCCGAACCGCGCCATCAGATTGGCGAACAGCGTGACCGTTGCGCCGAACACGCTCGCGCCGCAGAGCACGCGATCCCCCGGCTTCAGGTGCGACAGGCACACGGCGAGAATCGCCGACATGCCGGAACTCGTCGCCACGCAGTCCTCCGCCCCCTCCAGCACCGCCAGCCGCCGCTCGAACATCGCCACGGTCGGGTTGGAGAAGCGTGAATAGACGTAGCCCTCCTCGGCGCCCGAGAACATCGCCGCCGCCTGCGCCGCGCTCTGGTAGACGAAACTCGACGTCAGGAACAGCGCTTCGCTGTGCTCGCCGAAATCGGTGCGCTCGGTCCCGGCGCGCACCGCCGCGGTTTCGAACGCGACGTCCGGATCGAGCGGAAGATTGCGGCTCTGCTTGGCCATGTCGATCACCCTTCGCCCGGCTCGAACGCCAGATTCTGCTGCGACAGTTGGGGGAGTCCCGCGCCGTCCGTCGTCGCCGGCGCGAGCCGGGCCTGTTCGATCCGATCGAGATAGGCCGCCGTGATGTCGCCGGTGATGTACCGGCCGTCGAAGCAGGAGGCCTCGCAACCGTCGATCGCCGGATTGCCGTCGCGCACGGCGCGCGTGAGATCTTCCAGGCGCTGATAGACCAGGGCGTCGGCCCCGATCGCCACCCGGATCTCGTCGTCGCTACGCGACGATGCGATCAGTTCGGCCCGCGTGGGCATGTCGATGCCGTAGACGTTCGGATAGCGGACCGGGGGCGCCGACGATGCGAAATAGACCTTGGCGGCGCCGGAGTCGCGCGCCATCTGCACGATCTCCTGGCTGGTCGTTCCCCGGACGATCGAATCGTCGACGAGCAGCACGCTCTTGCCCTTGAACTCCATGCCGATCGCATTCAACTTCTGCCGCACCGAACGTTTGCGCACGGACTGCCCGGGCATGATGAAGGTGCGTCCGATGTAGCGATTCTTGATGAATCCTTCGCGGTAATCGATCCCCAGGCGGTTGGCGAGCTGCAGCGCCGCAGGGCGGCTGGAGTCGGGGATCGGCATCACCACGTCGATGTCGCCCTGCCGGATTTCCTCGGCGACACGCGCCGCCAGCGTCTCGCCGAGGCGCAGCCGCGCGTCATAGACGGAAACGCCATCGATCACCGAGTCCGGGCGGGCGAGATAGACGTACTCGAACAGGCATGGATTGAGACTCGGTGCCGCCGCGCACTGCCGCGCGTGCAGGCGCCCCTCGAGATCGATGAACACGGCTTCGCCGGGCGCGATGTCCCGCACCGGGCGGAAACCCAGCCCGTCCAGCGCCACCGACTCCGAGGCCACCATGTACTCGGGCCCACGTTCGCCCTCATGGACGCCGTAAATCAGCGGCCGGATACCGTAGGGGTCGCGGAATGCCAGCATTCCGTATCCGGCGATCAATGTCACCACCGAATACGCGCCGCGCGCCCGCCCGTGCAATGCCGCCACCGCCCGGAAGATGGTGTCGGGATCGAGGGCGTTGCGATTGCTGGCCATTGCCAGTTCGTGCGCCAGCACGTTGAGCAGCACCTCCGAGTCCGAATTGGTGTTGATGTGCCGGCGATCGCGCCGGAACATCTCTTCCTTCAACTGCACCGCATTGGTGAGGTTGCCGTTGTGCGCGAGGCTGATGCCGAACGGCGCATTGACGTAGAAGGGCTGCGCCTCTTCGGTGTCGACCGCCGACCCTTGCGTGGGATAGCGGACCTGGGCAATCCCCGCGCGCCCCGGCATCGAGCGCATGTTTCGCGTACGAAAGACGTCGCGCGTGAGCCCCGCCCCCTTGTGCATGTGAAACCGGTCCCCGTTGGCGGTGCAGATGCCCGCCGCGTCCTGCCCGCGATGCTGCAGCATGAGCAGCGCGTCATACAGCAACTGGTTCACGGGCGTGTTGGCTACCACGCCGACGATTCCGCACATATCGGTCAGTTCCTTTTCGAATTCACCATTGCCACGCCGCCGCGATGCATCGCGACGTCATGCGAGATCCATTGCCACACGCGCTCGAGTGCGGGGCCGCTCGCCGATGCGCGCCATGGGCGGGCACCGGCGAATCCGGTTTCGACCACGAGCCCGGTGACCAGCAGCGAGAGGAGCGCACCGCGCAAGGCGCCGAACACCGCGCCCAGCATCCGGTCGGTCCCCGCCAGATCGGACGCCGCCACCACCGACCGCAAGCCTCGCCCCGCCAGCGCGGCGGCGAAGATTCCGACAATGAGGATCACCGCGCCCGCGAGCGCGATGCGGACCACCGGCGGCGCCGACAGTGGCACCAGCGAGCCCAGGGGACCGGAATACCGATAGACGAGCACGCCGATGATCACCCACGAAATCGTCGCAATCAGTTCCCGCGTGATCCCCCGCCACAGTCCCCAAAAGACCGACAGGCCGACCACGACCGCGAACGCAATGTCGACGGCGCTCATCCCGCGTAGACGAGGTTGGCGTGAATGCCCAGCTTCCGCAACTGCGCCCGCACATGCCGCGCCCGCTTGTGGGAAGCGTACGGACCCATCCGCACACGGTAGCGCACGCCGACCGCGGTGTTCGCGCGTTCGTAGAACGCATGGAAACCGGCACCCCGCAAGCGATTCACCATTTCGCGTGCCGCATGCGGCGTGACCACGGCCGCGGCCTGGACATAGAGCGGCCGCGCCTTCGCATGGGAGGAATGATGCTTGGCGACCGCCGCCGAAGACCCGGCATCGGGCTTCGCTGCCGCGGCGGCGGGCGCCGGCGCCGCGACCGCCTTGGCGGCGGTGGACGTCGATGCGGGCGCGGGAACCGCTGCGACCGGGATCGGAGGAGCGGCCTGCACCTCGGAGATCTGCGCTCCGGAACCCGGCGGCGCAGCCCGCAACACGCCGGTGACGGCCCCGGAGGCCGTCGGCGACAGGTGCGAGACGAACGGGGTGTTTTCGCCAGGAATGGCGATCGGAATGGTGTCGGGTACGGTCTTGGGAGAGTGCTGCAGCAGCATCGGCACGAAAACGACCGCGCCCAGCAGCAGGGCCGCGGCGCCGATCAGGCGGCGCCGCAAGCGTATGCGCAGGAGCCGCGCGGCTGCGTCCCCCGCCTCCCGCTGTGCATCGACCCGGTCGGCAGCCAATTTCATCGCGACCCGCGCTCCGCCCATCGCAGTGCGTCTGCGACGATGAGAAATGAACCAAACGTCACAATTCTATCATCCGGCCCCGCCTCCGCCATCGCCGCGTCGAGCGCGGCCGCGACCGAGTCGTGGTGAAAAATCGGTGTCCCCGCCGCGCCGTCGCCGAACGCCGCACGCGCCAGGGACTGCGCGTCGCGCCCGCGCGTGCCCGGGGTGCCGACCAGATGCCAGACGTCGATGACGTCCCGCAGCGTCGCAACCACGGCCGTCGCATCCTTGTCGGCCAGCATGCCGAATACGGCGCAGGTCCTGCGAAATGGACCGTGCGCGCGCAATGCCTGCGCCAAAGCCTGTGCCGCATGCGGGTTATGCGCCACATCGAGCACCACGACCGGCCGACCCGGCAGCACCTGGTAGCGCCCGGGCAGCGTCACCGTCCGCAGGCCGATCCGAACCGCCTGCTGATCCACCGGCAAGCGATCCGCCAGCGCTTCGAGCGCCGCCAGCGCTCCGGCGGCGTTGCGCAGCTGATGCGTCCCGCGCAGCGCCGGCCACGGCAACGCCACACGGTCTTGCGCGCGCCCGCGATAGGTCCACTGCGCCGGCTCCGGCGGCCGACGCACGTCGGCAACCGCGAAATCGCGTCCCAGGCACCACAAATCGGCGCCCAGGTCGGCAGCAATTGCGCGCAACGATGCCGGCGGATCCGGGTCGACGCAGATCGCCGGCCGCCCGGCGCGGTAGATGTGCGCCTTTTCCGCACCGATCGCCTCGCGCGTCTCCCCCAGCCATTCCATGTGATCGAGGTCGACGGTGGTGACGATCGCGCAGTCCGCGTCGACGATGTTCACCGCATCGAGACGCCCGCCCAAACCGACCTCGAGAACCGCGCAATCCAGTTCCGCCTCTGCGAAGCAGGAAAACACGGCCAGGGTGGTGAATTCGAAATAGGTGAGCGGCGTCTCGCCGCGCGCGCGTTCGACCGCCCCGAACGCGGCGAGCAAGGCCGGCTCGGCCACCGGCCGACCATCGATCTGCGCGCGCTCGACGAATTGCAACAGATGCGGCGACGCGTACTTGCCGACGCGGTATCCCGCAGCGCGCAGGATCGCCTCCAGCATGGCGCAGGTCGATCCCTTGCCGTTGGTGCCCCCGACGACGATGGTCGCGCACGGCCAGCGCAGGCCCATGCGATCGGCGACGGCACGAACGCGTTCCAGGCCCAGTTCCATCGGGCGGCTGTGCAGATGCTCGATGTACGCAAGCCAAGCGTCGAGCGTCCCGGGGGTGGTCATGTTCCGATCCCGAGGGGATGGCCGGTCGGCGCGCGACCGGGAAATTGCGGTGTCGGGCGCGGAATCGCGCCATTGCGGAGCGGGCGGACCGGACGTCCGCCGCGTGTCACCATGGGCTTCGGCGTTTCTGCAGCCGCCTATACGATCGCGTCGGCCGGCAGCCGCTGCATCAGCGCCAACACATGGGCCAGCGTGTCGCGCATCTCGCGCCGGTCCACGATCATGTCGACCTCGCCCTTCTGCAGCAGGAATTCCGACCGCTGGAACCCCTCCGGCAGCTTTTCTCGCACCGTCTGCTCGATCACCCGCGGACCCGCGAATCCGATCAGCGCCTTGGGCTCGGCGATGACCACGTCGCCCATGAACGCGAAACTCGCCGACACGCCGCCGAACGTCGGATGGCACAGCACCGAAACGAACGGCAGGCCGGCCTGCGCCAAGCGAGCAACCATCGCCGTCGTCTTGGCCATCTGCATGAGCGAGAGCAGACCCTCCTGCATGCGCGCGCCGCCGGTCGCCGTGAAACACACGAAGGGGACCTTCTGATCCAGCGCCACCTGCGCCGCGCGCGCGAAGCGCTCGCCGACCACCGACCCCATCGATCCGCCCATGAAGTCGAAATCGAATGCCGTCACCACCACCGGAACCGCGCGAATCGACCCCGCGAAGGCGATCAGGGCATCGGTTTCGCCGGTCTCCTGGACCGCGTCCTGGAGCCGGTCGGAGTACTTGCGGCTATCCTTGAAATGCAAGGTGTCGACCGGCAGGACTTCGCGGCCGATTTCATGGCGCCCTTCGGGATCCAGCAGCGCATCGAGCCGGTCGCGCGTGCGGATGCGCATGTGGTGCCCGCACTTCGGGCACACCTGCAGGCTGCGCTCCAACTCCGCGGCGTAGAGCACCGCTTCACAGCTCGGGCATTTGGTCCACACGCCCTCCGGCACGGTCTTGCGCGCGCCGCCCGGCTTGATGCGCGGGGGCAGAAGTTTCTCGATCCAGCTCATGCCGTTCCCCTTTTAAGCATCCGGCCCATGATCCACTGCGGAATCCAGCGCATGCCGGATCTCCGCAATGACGCGCCCCGCCGCCGCGACCGCGCCCTCCGGTCCGGCCTCTTCGATCTCGGCGACGAGACGGCTGCCGACCACCACCGCATCGGCGTGGCGACCCAGTGCCCGTGCGCTCGCGCCGTCGCGGATCCCGAATCCCACTGCGACCGGCAGCGTAGTCCGCTCCCGGATCGCCGGCAATCGCGCCGCCACGGCAGCCGGATCGAAATGCCCCGCTCCGGTGATCCCCTTGAGGCTCACGTAATACAGAAATCCCCTTCCCTGGCGCGCCACCTGCGCGATCCGCGCGTCGGTCGAGGTCGGCGCGAGCAGAAAGACCGGCGCGATGCCCGCCTCCCGCAACGCCGCCGCGAACTCCTCGCACTCCTCGGGCGGATAGTCGACCACGATCACCCCGTCGACTCCCGCACCCGCGGCCGCGCGCACGAAGGTCGCGGTGCCCAGATGTTCGATCGGATTGGCATACCCCATGAGAACCAGAGGCGTCTCGGCGTCGCCGCGCCGGAACTCCTCGGCAAGGTCGAGCGTCGCGCGCAGGCCGACGCCATTGCGGATCGCGCGCTCGGCGGCACGCTGGATCACCGGGCCGTCGGCCATCGGATCCGAAAACGGCACGCCCAGTTCGATCACGTCGGCGCCCGCGCGCGCCAGTTCGCGCAGGATCGGAACCGTGCACCCCGGCAGCGGATCCCCCGCCGCGACGTACGCCACGAGCCCCGTACGCCCCGCCGCCCGCAGCGCCGCAAACCGCGCATCGATCCGGTTCATGGCCGCGCCCCGCCGGTCGATACCGCCGGAATCGGCAGCAGGCCGCCGAGATCCAGGCCGCTTTCCTTGGCGACGATGTGCAGATCCTTGTCTCCGCGCCCGCTCAGATTCACCAGCAGGATCTTGTCCTTCGGCATCTCCGGAGCCAGCCGCGCCGCGTATGCCAGGGCGTGGCTCGATTCCAGCGCCGGAATGATGCCTTCGATGCGGCAGAGGTCGTGAAATGCGCGCAGGGCCTGCGCATCGGTGACACCCACGTACTGCGCGCGACCGCTGTCCTTGAGCCAGGCATGCTCGGGGCCCACGCCAGGGTAGTCCAGACCGGCGCTGATGCTGTGCGTCTCCGCGATCTGCCCGTCGGCGTCCTGCAACAGATAGGTCCGGTTGCCGTGCAGCACGCCGGGCGAACCGCGCTCCAGGCTCGCCGCGTGCCGACCGGTGTCCAGCCCCTCACCGGCCGCTTCGACGCCGATCAGTTGCACCTGCGGCATGCCGATGTAGTCGTAGAAGATCCCCATGGCATTGCTGCCGCCGCCGACGCAGGCGATCACGGCATCGGGCTGCCGGCCGGCGAGTTCCGGCATCTGTTGCAGGCACTCCTTGCCGACCACGGAATTGAAATCGCGCACCATCATCGGATACGGGTGCGGACCGGCCACCGTGCCGATGATGTAGAAGGTGTCGTCGATGTTCGTCACCCAGTCGCGCATCGCTTCGTTGAGCGCGTCCTTGAGCGTGCGCGAACCACTGTCGACCGGATGCACCTCCGCGCCCAGCAGCCGCATGCGGTAGACGTTCGCCGCCTGCCGCTGCACGTCTTCCGCACCCATGTAGACCACGCACCGCATGCCGTAGCGTGCCGCCACCGTCGCCGTCGCGACGCCGTGCTGGCCCGCGCCGGTCTCGGCGATCACCCGCGGCTTGCCCATCTTGCGGGCGAGCAGCGCCTGGCCGACGGTGTTGTTGACCTTGTGCGCGCCGGTGTGATTGAGATCCTCGCGCTTGAGGTAGATCTGCGCGCCGCCCAGTTCGCGGCTCCAGCGCGCCGCGTGGTAGATCGGGCTGGGGCGGCCGACGAAATGGCGCAACTCGCGGCGCAGTTCATCCTGGAAATCGGGGTCGCTGCGGCATTCGACATATGCGTCGCGCAATTCGTCCAGCGCCGCGGACAAGGTCTCGGCAACAAAGCTGCCGCCATAGGGGCCGAAGTGCCCCCGTTCGTCGGGAAGATCGGTTGGGTTCATGAATGTTCGATTCGGGCGTCCGCCGCACGCACCGCAGCAACGAAGTTGCGCATCCGTACGGCGCTCTTGATTCCCCGGGACTCCTCGATTCCGCTGCTCACATCGACCGCGTACGGCCGCACCGCGCGGATCGCCTCCGCAACGTTTTCCGCATGCAGGCCACCGGCCAGGATCAGCGGCAGCGATCGCCGGTCCGGGGCCGGAACACGCCCCCAGTCGAACGTCTCTCCCGCACCACCGCTACCCGGCCCCGCCGCGTCGGCAAGCAGGCCTGCCGCACTGTGGAAAACCGCCTCGGAGTGTAGCAAAACCCCATCCTGGGCCATGGAGACCGCGCGCAGATAGGGGCGCGCGAAACGGCGGCAGAACGCCTCGTCTTCGTGGCCGTGAAATTGCAACAGCGCCCCGGGAACCCGCTCCAGCGCCTGCCGGATCCGGGCCTCCGCGGCATCGACGAACAGCAGTACCGGCATAACGAACGGCGCCACCGCCCCCGCAAGGTCCGGAAGCCGTGCCGGATCGACATATCGGGGACTGCCCGGATGGCAGACGAAACCCACGGCATCGACGCCGAGGGCGCAGGCCAGCGCGACGTCCTGTTCGCGCGTCAGGCCGCAGAATTTGATGCGGGTTCGATGGTCCAAAATGGGGTCCTGACGGTCATGACGACGTGCGCCGCCCGAAAAGAGGAACATCGGCCGTCATCGCGAGGCCCGCAGGGCCGTGGCGATCCAGAAAACGTCTGGATCGCTTCGGGCTCCGCCCTCGCAATGACGATCGTTTCACGCTAACAGTCTGCGGCATGTGGCTGCCTGGCGGTGGGCCGAGCATCAAACGGAAGCCCGTAGCCCGCATCGTAGTCCACCGCGGTCAGGTACAGGCCCGCGGCAGCGAAGGTGGGCGCGCCGCGGCGCCGGTCGCGCGCCGCCAGCAGCGCCTGGGCCCACGCCGGATCCTTGCGCCCGGTTCCGACCTCGACCAGCGCGCCGACCAGGTTGCGCACCATGTGATGCAGGAAGCCGTCGGCGCAGGCCCGGACCCGGATCAGGCCGCCCTCGGGCCGTTCCACATCGAGCCGATGCAGGGTGCGGACCGGGGACTTCGCCTGACACTCCGAGGACCGGAAGGAACTGAAATCCTGTCGACCCAGCCAGCAGCGGGCCGCGGCCCGCATCGCCTCCAGGTCCAGCGGGCGAAAGACCCATCCGGCGCGCCGGTCCCACAGCGGCGAGCGTGCGGCGCGATTGCAGATCCAATACTCGTAATGCCGCGCCCGGGCGCTGAACCGGGCGTGGAAGGAGTCCTCGACCCGCTGCGCCCACTGCACCGCGACCTGGGGCGGCAGATAGCGATTCACGCCCCGCACCCAGGACACCATCTCGCGATCACGGTCGGTGTCGAAATGCACCACCTGGCCGGTCGCGTGCACGCCGGCATCGGTACGCCCAGCACAGGTCGTCTCGATGCCGGCATCGGCGAACCGCGACAGCGCCGCTTCCAGCGCATCCTGTACGGTGCGCCGGTGCGGTTGCGTCTGCCAGCCTTCGAAATGCGCTCCGTCGTACTCGACGCCCAACGCGATGCGCACCGTAGGGCTACGCCTCCAGCAGCTTGGTGAGTTCCACCGCCTGCTGACGCTGTTCGCGCGTGCCGTCCTTCATGACCTCTTCGAGAAGTTCGCGCGCCCCGTCCTTCACACCGAGATCGATGTATCCGCGCGCGAGGTCCAACTTGGTCGCCATCTGCGAAGCCAGCGGACTCCCGGCCTGGGTTTCCGCGCGGCGCCCCGAGGCGAAGGTGGCTTCCGCTCCCGAAAGATCGAAATCGATGAGCGGCACCGTCGCCTGCTCGGTATTGAGCGCGAGCGGCGTCGTGACTTCCCCTTCGTCGTCGGACAACGATGCCACCGCACCGAGCAGCGTCGGCCGCGACAGCGCGTCCTCGAACCCGTGATCGCCGCCGCCCGGCGCCGGCGGCGGCAGGTCGGGAAGGCGGAGATCCACTTCGGGAATCGGTACCGCGCCGGTCAGGGTCGGCGGCCCCGAGTGCGTGGACCCGGCCGCGGTGGTGTGACCGGCTTCCGCAACCGGACGTGGCGCGACGGGCGCAGGGGATTCGACCGCGGCGTCCGTCCCAACCGCCAGCGGCGCTTCCTCCGGCAGGGTCGGGGCAGAGACCGGCTCGGCATATGCCCGCACACCCGCTTCCTCGACACCCACCGGCGCGAACTCGATCGTCGGTTCAACCTCCGGCTCGATCGCTGGCGCCGGCTCGACCATGGGTTCGGCATGCAGGGAAACGGATTCCGCCTCGTGGGCAGGCTGTGGCTCAGGCCGGGAGGCTGCGGGGGCAGGCTCGGCCTGCGCCTCTTCGAGTTTGGTCGGCCCCAGATCGAAATCGAGCGCGCTGAAATCGAACGCGGGTTCGAACGGCACCGGCTGGGTATGCGCGGCCGCCGGCTCCGGAGCATGCACCTCCTCCGGTACCCCGTTCCGTCCGCCGTCGCCAAACCGGGCCGCGGGTTCTTCGACCGGAATCGTCGGCAGCGACGTTGCGGAATCCTCGACCGGCGACACCCACGGCATGAGGTGTTCGGTCGTCGATGCGGGCTCGGGTTCGTCCAGGCCCTCCAGGAACCGTGACGGTTCGGAATGGAAATCCTCCGCGGACTCCGCAACCGCCTCGGCATGTCCACCGAGCTGCATCTCGGTCTTCAGCGGCAAGGAGACCGGAACGAATGCATCGCCCGTCAGATCGCCGCCGGCATAGAGCGGATTCGACGGCTCGAGCTTGTGGCCAAGCTTCGCCGCCTGTTCCCACTCCGCGCCGACGCCGCCGGTGCGTTCATGCAGATCCCGGGCCAGCGCCCCGAACGACGCCGAATCGCCGCGCCGGGCGTAGATCTCCATCAACTTCGCGCGCACGGCGTGACGCTCCGGATTCATCCGCAGCGATTCCTTGAGGATGTCTTCGGCCTGCTCCTCCCGCCCATATGCGATGTACACGTCGGCTTCGGCAACCGGATCGACCTCGTTGGAGTGCAACTGCGAGGCCGCCGGGATGAAGCTCGAATTGAACGTGCTCGTGGCGCCGGTGTCGACGTTCTGGCCGCCGGTGGCGCTGAACCGCCCGTCGCCCCCCGCCATGTCCGCATCCGGGGATCCCGCGGTGGTGCGCTTGCGACGCGCCATGCTTACGCCCAACAGAGCGAGCAGCAGCGCCGCCGCGGCCGAGCCCAGCACCATCGGCGAGCGCAACAATCCGAGGACGCCGCCCGACTCCGCCGGGGCCGGCGCCGCCGGATGCGGATGCATCACCGGCCGATGCACGGCCTTGGGCTTGGGCGGCACGGCGGCCGGAGCCTGGGATGGCTTTGACGCGCTCTGCGCCGGCACGGGCGCCGACGTTTCCGCGAGCGCATTCGCGTGCTGGATATCCGCATTGGACTTTTCCAGTGCAACGATCCGCTCCTGCGCGTCCTGCATCGCCCGCGCATGCGTGGCCGCCTCGTCCTTGCGGGCCAGTGCCGCTTCGCTGCTGCCGGTGGCACCGGCCCCGTTGGCGCTGCCCCGCGCGATCTTCAGACGATCGCCCTGCGCCGCCGCGGCGCTGCGATCTTCGACTTTCGCCGTGACGCGGCCGCGCGCGACGTGCTCGCCCGCCGCCTCATGCACCGGACGCGCGACCTCCGCGGCACGTGCCAGCCGCTCCCGATAGGCCGCGAAGTCGGCGCTCTGCACCGCGATCTCCCGCCGCGCCTGCGTCGGATTTACCTGCTGCACCGCGGCGGCGGATGGAATTGCGAGAATCCGTCCGGCACGCAGGCGGTTGACGTTGCCGCCCAGGAACGCCGAGGGGTTGGCCTGCAACATGGCGACCATCATCTGATCGAGCGATGCCCCGTCGACACGGTGCTCCGCCGCAATCGCCGTGAGGGTGTCCCCGGCATGCACGCGGACCCGCGCCGGGCCGGGCGCGGTGGCGCGCGCCACTCGCGCTGCCGGCGCGGCCGGAACCGGCGCCACAGCGGGAGCCGCAACCATGGGAGCGGCGGGAGCGGGCGCAACCGCCCGGGGCGCGGCCTGAACCGGGGTGGTCATTGCCGGCGCCGCGGTCGCCGCCGCGGCCGGGACGGCGGGCGCGACCGGTACCGGTGCCGCCGGCGCACTTTCCGCGGCCGGCGGGTTCACGACCGTCGGCGCGACGATCTGGGGTGCTTCGCGCAGCGCCGGGGGATCGAGCAGGATCGTGTATTCCCGCACGACGCGGCCGCCCGACCAGGACAGCTCCAGCAGCAGATCGAGATAGGGTTCGTTGACCGGACGCGCCGAAGTGAGATGGAGGACCATGCCATCCGGGCCGGAGCCCAAATGCAGGTGCAGCGAGGCAAGCGCCGCGTTGTAATCGATCCCCGCTTCCTTGAACTCGTCGGGCGAAGCCAGGCGCACCTGCATGGTGCCGACGTCATCCGACGGGTCGGTGGGAATCTCCACCTGCGCGTCGAGCGGCTGGCCCAGCGCCGAATGCACGGCAAGGCGGCCCAAGCCCGCCGCGTGCGCCGTCGCGAACATCGCGAGCGTCAGTCCCGCAAGCGCGAGACGGGCAACCCATTCCGGACGGCGCGACGAATCGGTCGCGGCCCCCACCAGCCCTACGGCGGAATCCTGTGTGCAATACATGGTCATGGATGAACAGCGTTTATCGGCTCGCGGCGGCACGTGCGTTTCCTCAGAGAGGATGAAACCTCATTTTTAACATAGCATCAGGGACTTACGCACGCAAGCTTAGAAAAACCCTGAATTGGAACGCAAGCCTGGGCGATATCGGGGATTTCCCGGCGCCCCGCAGGGCGCCGGAGCAACCATACCGGAAATCCGTATTCCTGCCGGTCCCCCATGGGCGCGAGGGCGCGGTTCATCCACACGTGGGACGCGCCCGCCGCACCGACTAGTCCAGGTTGCCGGCAAGGACCCGGACCATGCGCCGCAAGGGTTCCGCAGCGCCCCACAGCAACTGATCGCCGACGGTGAACGCCGACAGAAACTCGCCCCCCATCGCCAGTTTGCGCAGGCGCCCGATCGGCACCTCCAGCGTGCCGCTCACCGCCGCGGGGGACAAGCGCTCCATGCTTTCCTCGCGGCGATTGGGTACCACCCGCACCCAGCGGTTCGCACCGGCCAGCAGGCGTTCGATTTCCTCGAGTGCGACGTCCTGCTTGAGCTTGATCGTGAGCGCCTGGCTGTGGCAGCGCATCGCCCCCACCCGCACACAGAGGCCGTCGACGAGCAATGCGCCCGCGTGGCCCATCGCCGGGCGCCCGAGGATCTTGTTCGCCTCGGCCCCGCCCTTCCACTCCTCGCGGCTCATGCCATTGCCCAGATCCTTGTCGATCCACGGGATCAGGCTGCCCGCCAGCGGGACCCCGAAATGCGCCTGCGGCAGATCGCCGTCGCGCAAGGCCCGGGTCACCTTGCGGTCGATTTCCAGGATCGACGCCCGCGGATCGGCCAACCCATCGCGGGCGGCGTCGTGCAGGCGCCCCATTTGCGCCAGCAGCTCCCGCATGTTCTGTGCGCCCGCCCCGGAGGCCGCCTGATAGGTCATGGAACTGACCCATTCGACGAGATCGGCCTTGACGAGGCCGTCGAGCGCCAGCAGCATCAGGCTGACCGTGCAGTTGCCGCCGATGAAATCGCGCACGCCGCCGCGGATCCCCGCTTCGATCCCCGGCAGGTTGACCGGATCGAGGATGATGATCGCGTCATCGCGCATGCGCAGCGTCGAAGCGGCATCAATCCAGTAGCCGCGCCAGCCCGCGGCGCGCAGTCGGGGGTGGATCTCCTGCGTGTATTCGCCGCCCTGGCAGGAGACGATCGCATCGCACGCCGAGAGCGCCGCGAGATCGCGGGCGTCCTCGAGCGTATGCGCGCCGCCGGCGACGCGAGGCGCTTCCCCGCCCGCGTCGGAGGTGGAGAAAAAAACGCTCTCGAAAAAGCGGTGGTCGCCTTCGGCCGCCATGCGCTCGCGCAGCACCGACCCGACCATCCCTCGCCAACCGACGAATCCGACTTTCATGGCTGCGATCCGCAAAGCGCCGCGACGACGGCGTCTCCCATCGCCGCCGTCCCGATGACGGCTTCTCCCGCTCGCGCCAGATCCGCGGTGCGCAGCCCCGCGCGCAGCACCGATTCCACGGCGTCCTCGATGCGGCGTGCAAACGCCTCCTGGCGCAACGAATAGCGCAACATCATCGCGGCCGAGAGGATGGTCGCAAGCGGATTGGCCAGTCCCTTGCCGGCGATGTCGGGCGCCGAACCGTGGATTGGCTCGTACATCCCCTTGCCGTGTTCGTCGAGCGACGCCGACGGCAGCATGCCGATCGAACCGGTCAGCGCGGAAGCCTCGTCGGAAAGGATGTCGCCGAACATGTTGCCGGTCACCACGACGTCGAACTGGCGTGGCGCGCGCACGAGTTGCATCGCCGCGTTGTCGACGTACATGTGCGAAAGCGCGACGTCGGGATACTCCTGGCCGACCTGCGTGACGACCTCGCGCCAGAGCTGCGTGGTTTCGAGCACGTTGGCCTTGTCGACGGAACACAGCCGGCGCCCGCGCCGGCGCGCCGCTTCGAAGGCGACGCGCGCGATGCGCCGCACTTCGCCTTCGCTGTAGCGCATCGTGTCGAAGCCCTCGCGCTCGCCCGATTCGAGCGTGCGGATGCCCCGCGGCTGGCCGAAATAGATGTCCCCGGTCAGTTCGCGCACGATCAGCACATCCATCCCTTCGACGATCTCGGGCTTGAGCGCCGATGCGCTCTCCAGGCCGGGATGGATCCGCGCCGGCCGCAAGTTGGCGAACAGCCCCAGTTCCTTGCGCAGCCGCAGCAGGCCTTGCTCCGGCCGCTTCGCCCGCGGCAGGGCGTCGTACTGCGGGCCGCCCACCGCGCCGAAGAGCACGGCATCGCTTTCCCGCGCCAGCGCCAGGGTGTGGGCCGGCAGCGGATCGTCGAAGCGGTCCGTCGCCGCCCCGCCGACGTCGGCGTACGAAAACGTGCAGTGCAGGCCCGCGGGTTCGAGCGCGCGCAGGACCTTCACCGCTTCGGCGATGATCTCCGGGCCGATCCCGTCCCCGGGCAGTACGGCAATCTTCATTCGTGGGTCTCCAAAGTGCGCGCCAGCCAGGGGTTGCGGCGCAGGCGCTGCGCCTCGAACTCGCGAATGCGGTCGGCGTGGCGCAGGGTGAGGCCGATGTCGTCCCAGCCGTTGAGCAGACATTGCTTGCGGAACGCGTCGATCTCGAACGGCAGCACCGTGCCGTCCGCGGCGATCACCGTCTGCTGCGGCAGGTCGATGGTGAGCCGGTAGCCGGGCTGGGCCAGCACGGCCTGAAACAGGCGGTCGATCGCATCCTCCGCCAGCACCACCGGCACGATGCCGTTCTTGAGGCTGTTGTTATAGAAGATGTCGGCAAAGCTCGGCGCCAGGATCGCCCGGAACCCGTACTCCGCGATCGCCCAGGGCGCGTGCTCCCGGCTCGAACCGCAGCCGAAGTTGCGGCGGGCGAGCAGCACGGTCGCGCCGCGATAGCGCGGCTGATTGAGCACGAAGTCGGGGTTGGGCGTCCGCGCCGCGGGATCCTGCCCCGGCTCGCCGCGGTCGAGGTAGCGCCACTCGTCGAACAGGTTGGCGCCGAAGCCGGTGCGCCGAATCGACTTGAGGAACTGCTTGGGGATGATCTGATCGGTGTCGACGTTCGGGCGATCGAGCGGCGCCACCAGTCCTTGGTGTCGGGTAAAAGCTTGCATCAGGTCACCCCAGGATTGCGCGCACGTCGACGAAACGGCCGGCGATTGCCGCCGCCGCGGCCATCGCGGGACTGACGAGGTGCGTGCGCCCCCCTGGTCCCTGCCGCCCCTCGAAGTTGCGGTTGGAGGTCGAGGCGCAACGCTCGCCCGGCTCCAGCCGGTCTTCGTTCATGCCCAGGCACATCGAACAGCCGGGTTCGCGCCATTCGAAGCCGGCGTCGCGAAACACGCGGTCCAGGCCCTCGGCCTCGGCCTGCGCCTTCACCACCCCCGATCCCGGCACCACCAGCGCGGCCTTGATCGTGGGCGCGACATGACGGCCCTGCACGACCCGCGCCGCGATGCGCAGGTCCTCGATGCGCGAATTCGTGCACGAACCGATGAACACCTTGTCGATGGCGATCTCACAGATCGGCGTACGCGGCGCGAGGCCCATGTACTGCAGCGCGCGTTCGATCGCCGCGCGCTTCACCGGGTCGGCCTCGGCCTCCGGATCCGGCACCGCGCCGTCGATCGACACCACCATCTCGGGCGAAGTGCCCCAGCTCACCTGCGGCGCCAGCGCCGTCACGTCGAGATCGACCGTGCGGTCGAACTGCGCGCCCTCGTCGGAATGCAGCGCCTGCCACGACAGCACCGCGCGATTCCAGTCCTCGCCGTGGGGCGCCATCGGGCGTCCGCGGACGTATTCGATGGTGCGCTCATCCACGGCCACCAGACCGGCGCGCGCACCGGCCTCGATCGCCATGTTGCAAAGGGTCATGCGCGCCTCGACCGAACTGGCGCGGATGGCCGGACCCGCGAACTCGATGGTGTAGCCGGTGCCGCCGGCCGTGCCGATACGGCCGATCAGCGCGAGCGCGAGATCCTTGGTGCCGACGCCGGCATGGAACGCGCCGGTGACGCGCACGAGGAAGTTCTTCGATTTGCGGGCGACCAGCGTCTGCGTCGCGAGCACGTGTTCGACCTCGGAGGTGCCGATGCCGAAGGCGAGCGCGCCCAGGGCGCCATGGGTGCTGGTATGCGAATCGCCGCAGACCACCGTCATGCCGGGCAGCGTCGCGCCCTCCTCCGGCCCGACGACGTGGACGATTCCCTGGCGCCGATCGAGGAACGGAAAGTAGGCGGCGGCGCCGAAGGCGCGGATGTTGTCGTCGAGCGTCTGGATCTGCAGGCGCGACGTGGGGTCGACGACGCCTTCGAGGCCGCGATCCCAGCCGCGCGTGGGCGTGTTGTGATCGGCGGTCGCGACGATCGATGCGATGCGCCAAGGCGTGCGCCCGGCGGCGCGCAAGCCGTCGAATGCCTGGGGGCTGGTGACTTCGTGGATGAGATGGCGGTCGATGTAGAGCAGCGCCGTGCCATCGGGTTCCACTTGGACGACGTGGTCGTCCCACAGCTTGTCGTAGAGCGTGCGGGGAGCGGCGGACATCGGTGTCGGGGTCTCCGTTGGGGAACCTGAAATTATGCCACCGCGCTCCCCGGCAGCGGCGGCACGGGCAGGGCGACATCGGCGTTCTGCGCCCGGTGCAGCAAGGCATGGTCCATCAGCACCAGCGCGAGCATCGCCTCGGCGATCGGCGTGGCGCGGATCCCGACGCACGGGTCGTGGCGGCCGTGGGTCACCACTTCCGTCGACGCGAGATTGCGGTCGACCGAACGGCGCGGAATGCGGATGCTCGAGGTGGGCTTGAGCGCGATCGATACCTCGACGTCCTGCCCGGTGGAAATGCCGCCCAGGATGCCGCCGGCATGATTGGAGAGGAATCCCTGCGGAGTCATCTCGTCGCCGTGTTCGGAACCGCGCTGCGCGACGGACGCGAAGCCGGCGCCGATCTCCACGCCCTTGACCGCGTTGATGCTCATCATCGCCCAGGCGATGTCGGCATCGAGCTTGGCCGCGAGCGGCGCACCCAGACCGACGGGAACCGACTGCGCGCAAACCCGCAGGCGGGCGCCGCAGGAATCCCCCGCCGCGCGCAGATCGTCCATGTATTGCTCCAGCCGCGCGACCGCGCCGGCACTGGGTGCGAAGAAGGGATTGCGCGTCACCTCGTCCCAGCTCTCGAAGGGGATCGCGACGTCGCCCAACTGCTGCAGATGACCGCGGATCGTGGTGCCATGGCGCTCGCGCAGCCACTTGCGCGCCACGGCGCCGGCGGCGACCAACGGCGCGGTCAAGCGCGCCGACGACCGCCCGCCGCCGCGGGGGTCGCGCAGACCGTATTTGCGCCAGTAGGTGTAGTCGGCATGGCCGGGCCGGAAGGTGTCGAGCAGGTTTTCGTAGTCGCGGCTGCGCTGATCCTCGTTGCGGATCAGCAGCGCAACCGGCGTCCCGGTGGTCCGGCCCTCGTAGACGCCGGACAGGATCTCGACCCGGTCGGGCTCGCGCCGCTGCGTGACGTGGCGGGAGGTGCCGGGCTTGCGCCGATCGAGATCGGACTGGATGTCGGCCTCGGAAAGCGCCATCCCGG
Organism: Pseudomonadota bacterium; assembly: GCA_021842465.1. Lineage (GTDB taxonomy): Bacteria > Pseudomonadota > Gammaproteobacteria > Burkholderiales > Burkholderiaceae_F > GJ-E10. The sequence continues at coordinate 14,878 of JAKBZN010000019.1, read as the reverse complement.
GCGGACAGCCGTCGATGACGCAGCCGATCGCCGGACCATGGGACTCACCGAAGTCGGTGACGCGGAACAATCTGCCGAAAGTGGAGCTCATAGCCGAATTATGACGGACTGGAGACCGTGGCAGTGCGCGGTTGACGCAACCCGCCCACGAACGTCATCGCGAGGCCCGCAGGGCCGCGGCGATCCAGGCAATGACGACTAGGCGCCGACGACCTTCCCCAACTCCGTCCCCGACACCACCGCCGCATCGACCGTCGCGCCGCCGCACCAGTCTCCGGTGAACCCGATGCGCCGTTCGGCATCCCAGAGGTACGGCTCGGCGAGCGGGTTTCCCGGCAACGCATGGTGCCAGCGCATTCCCACCGTGCACTTCGGCACCAGAACCCGCGCCAGCCGGGCGGCGAACGCCTTCTGCATCCAGCGCACCGCCTCGTCCGGCGTGAGATCCGGGAAGCGGTTCGACCAAGCGGCGTGCGCGGTCAGCGTCCAGCGCTCGCCGTCCCCGGCTTCGCCGCCGGCCCGCCCCGGCTTCGCACTCTCCCGCACCGCCGTCGCGAGGATCGGATCAGAATGGATCCGGGCGACGTCGAAATCCAGGCCGCAGGGCCGCGCCAGCATCACCGCGCCAACCCAGCAGGCATCCCAGCGCACCGCCTCGACCTGCGCCGCCAGCGCCGTCCAGCCGTGGGCGAGTGCCGCCGCCACCGGCGAAGGCACCGCCAGGACGACGGCATCGAATCCGGCGATTCCCAACTGCCGATTGATGGGATCGAACAGGAACCACTCCTCCCGACCGCGCGCGAGGCGGGCGACCCGCGCCTGCAGCACGACGTCCACGCCCTGCGCGAGATGCTGCGCAAGCGCGGCCATCGCCGGCATGCCGACGAACCGCAGGGCCCGTGCGCCGCCCGAGGACGCGCGCCGGATCCACGCATTATCGATTTCCACGGCGGTGGCCGACCAGGATCGCACCACGTCGGCGTCGGCCCAGCCCCGGATTGCGCGGGCAAAGGGTTCGCTGTGCACGCAGGCCCAGGGCGCCCCGGCATCGTGCAGCCCGCCGTCGGTCTGCAGGGCGGCAAGGCGCCCGCCGGGAACCGACGCGCTTTCGAACACCGTGACCCGGATTCCCCGCGCCGCCAGCGCCCGCGCGCAGGAAAGGCCGGCGACGCCGGCGCCCACCACGGCGACGTGCCACGGCCCGGGGAGACCCTCGCGCGCTGCTTCCGATGTCGTCATCGATGTTCCGAACTTCCCAAATTGCCCGATGGCATGGCGCCGGCCCGGATTCCGCGGAAAACGCCGCGGCATCGCGCGAGGAACGGGGGACGCCGCGCTGCCGAAAGGCCGGCCACGGGCGGGCAATCGTAGCCCGGATCGACGGAGAAGGCATAATCGGACCACGGACCCCGCCGCCGGGGATGCGGGCGGATGCCCGTCCGCGCGGGAACGTCCGGCCCAACCCACCCGACAACCCCAACGACGACTCCGGCATGGACCCCCGTACCGACCTGTACGCCCCGATCGAACCCTACGACAGCGGCATGCTTCCCCTGGATGCCCTGCACACGATGTACTGGGAGACCAGCGGCAACCCGCACGGCATCCCCGTCGTGTTCCTGCATGGCGGCCCGGGCGGCGGCTGCGCGCCGGAACATCGGCGCTTCTTCGATCCGGCGGTATTCCGGGTCGTGCTCTTCGACCAGCGCGGGGCCGGTTCCTCGACGCCGCACGGCGAGATCCGGGACAACACCCTGCCGAACCTCGTCGCGGACATGGAGCGTCTGCGGGAACACCTGGGCATCGGGCAATGGCTGCTCTTCGGCGGATCCTGGGGCAGCACGCTGGCGCTGGCCTACGGCGAAGCCCACCCCGACCGCTGCCTCGGATTCATCCTGCGCGGGATCTTTCTCGGCCGCGACAAGGAAATCGACTGGTTCCTCTACGGCCTGCAACAGATCCAGCCGGAAGCCTGGCGGCGATTCGCGGAAATCCTGCCGGCCGAGGAGCGCGGCGACCTGCTGCGGGGATACCTGCGCCGGCTCTTCGACCCGGATCCCGCGGTGCACGTCCCGTTCGCGCGCGCCTGGAGCGCCTACGAGGGAAGCTGCTCGACGTTGCAGCCGAAACCCGACCTCGTCCGCGAATTCTCGGACGAGGCCACGGCCCTGGCGCGACTCGAGGCCCACTATTTCGCCCACCGCTGCTTTCTCGCGCCCAACCAACTGCTCGACAACCTCTACCGCATCCACCATCTGCCCGCGGCCATCGTCCACTCGCGATATGACCTGGTCTGTCCCATCGTCAGCGCCGACGAACTCGCCCGCGCCTGGCCGAGCGCCCAGTACACCGTCGTCCCGGATGCCGGCCATTCGGTGTGGGAGCCGTCCGTCCGCGCGGCGGTGATGCGGGCAACCGAAGGATTCAAGGCGCGCTGGTCGCATCGCAGCGGAGCGCTCCAAGACGACCTGAACCATTGATCGCGCGCCCGCCATGACGTCCTCCGCATCGACCGTATCCGCCGCATCCACCGTCGCCGGCCGATTTTCCCGCCTGCCGTACGCCGCCCAGCTGGCGATCCTGCTGATCGGCCAGATCGCGCTCTGGACCGTGCTGAGCGCGATCAGCCAGACCGCGCCACCCTGGGACAACATCGAGGAACTGGTCTGGTCCGCGCATCCGCAGTGGGGCTACTACAAGCATCCGCCGATGCCGGCATGGATCCTCTATGCCTTCACCACCGTCTTCGGCCACCGCATCTGGGTCACCTACCTCGCCGCCGAAGCCTGCGTCGCCGTCGGCCTGATCTACGTCTGGCGACTGGGCTGCGCCGTGACCACGCCCGCCCGCGCCCTACTCGCCACCGTGCTCGTGTCGCTCATCGCCTACTACAACGTGCGCGGGATGTACTTCAACCACAACACGGTGCAGATCCCGCTGGTGGCGGCGGCGACGTTCACGTTCTACCGGGCGGTGCGCGACGGCCGACTCCGCGACTGGATCGCCTTCGGCGTCGTAGCGGGCCTGTGCATGCTCGCCAAATACAGCGCGGCGCTGCTGTTCGTCGCGTTCGGCGCCTACCTGCTGCGCCGCGGCCGCATCGCCGAGCGGCGCACCGCGCGCGGCCTGACGGCTGCGACCGTGACCGGCCTGCTCGTCTTCTCGCCGCACTTCGCGTGGATCGCCGCGCACCATTTCGAGCCGATCCGCTATGCGGCCGAATCCACCCACCTCGAGGGCGGACAGTCGTTTTCCCAGGCGCTCTCCGCCGCGCACTTCCGCGCGCTGTCCGGCTTCCTCGGTTCCGAACTCGCGCGCCTGGCGGTGTTCCTCGCCGTAGCCGCCTGGCTGGCGCAGGCATCGCGCCGCACTGCGGCCGACGCCGCATCCGCGCCGCGCTGGAACCACCCCGGCGACTGGGAATTCCTGCTCTACGCCGGACTGGGGCCGCTCGCCGTCACGCTGGCGCTGGGCGTGCTCGGCGGCATCTACCTCGAAAGCTCGTGGGTCACGATGTACTTCGGCCTCTTCGGCCTGCTGGCGCTGCACTGGATCCGCAGCGGCGACGACGAGCGCACGCTCGCGCGGGGGATCCGCACGACGGTCGTGCTACAAGTGGTGGCGGCGGTGGCGCTGGCGTTCACGTCGGCGGTGCTGCTCGACCGGCTCGGGCGCGCGTCGCGCAACAACTACCCCGGCCCGGCGCTGGCCAAGGCCGCGGCGGCGGTCTGGCGCGCGCATCAGCCCGGCCCGTTCGCCCTGCTCATCGGCGATACCTGGATGGGCGGCAACGTCGTCGAAGCCTTGCGCCCGCACGGCCCCAAGCTGATCATCGACGGCAGCTTCGCCAAGACGACCTGGATCTCCCCGCAGTGGTTGCAAGCCTGCGGCGCCTTGGTGCTCGTCGACCGCTCGCCCAAGACCAACCTGATCAGCACTGACATGGCATCCCTGGCGGCCCGACTCGCCCAAGCCGCCCCGTCGATGCGCGGACGCATCGACATTCCCTGGGGCACCAAGGCCAACGGCCCGCGGGTGATCGCCGACTGGGGCATCCTGCCGGCGCAGGATCCGCAGCGCTGCTCGGCGCTGCGGAATGCGGGTCAATAGGCGTAGAAGGGAGGATTCCCCTGCGGGAAGGAGCCCTGGTAGACGACGTACATGGTCTTGCCGAAGAAAAAGGGCGCGCCCCAGATGTCCTGGGGCGTGCTCGAATCCGCCGCCAGGTCATCGAACGCCCAGTACGTCGGGTACGGGTACTGCGTCGACAACGTCTGCTCGCTCGTCACCGAAACCATGTCCTGGTATTGCTGCACCAGCGGCCCGCTCGTGTTCCTTCCGGCGTTCGGGATTGGCCCCTGAAGCAACAGATTCACCGTCACCGGGGACGGCGGGATCAACCACTGGTAGGAATCCTGGGTGTACGGCATCCCGGTCCCATAGATCGACAGAAAGGATGTCCCGGTATCGAAGATCGCATTCACGGGTTGGGATGCCGCCGAGGACGCCTGCGGTGGCGATTCCGACTGGATCTCGCTTTGCACCGCGGGTATCCCGGAACTGAGGTCCGTAGCGAAAAAATGGGTCGCGCCGTTCACCCCGCCGGTCGTCACCCCGAACGTCAGGGTTCCGATTACATACTTCTGAGGCCCCGGGGGGGTCAAGGTTTCCAAGCCGGGCAGCGCAACGACGATGCCGTTGTCATCCATAGAGGCAAGCGAATACACCGGGTTATTGGCTTCCTGACTTTGCGGAATGGTTACCACAGGACACCCTCCGCTTGCGGTGCAGGTGTAGTACAGGCCATTTTCATACTGCGCCGGCATCACGCCCAGGATGCCGTTGGCCCCGAAGGTCTCTACTGAATTCTCGCTCGGCGATCCCCCGCTGCACGTCGACTGCGCCGCGGTCGAAATCGGTCCGGATGCCGGATCGCCGATGATGTCGACCGAGATTCCCGGCGCCCTGTCTCCTTGCGAAACCTTGGTCGTCGCGTCGTAGCCGCCGACGTACACGTCGGCGGTCCGCAGCACGCCCCAGGTCCAGCCGTCGGCATAGGCGTAGCAATCGTTGATCGGCTGGCCGTTCAGGGACACCGTCGGCAGCGTCTGCAGGACGCTGGAATTCATCGCCGAGGCGAGGATGCGCAGCCCCACCGAACCGGTGTCGACCTGGATGTGATCGATGGTCTGGCACGACCCGCTCGGCGGCGCGAGCCCCGGCGGACAGATCGTGACCGTGGTGTAGATCACATCCTGCGCCGCGTTGATCGGGCCCACGCTGTTGTTGCTCGGATAGTAGGCGCACGGCCCCGCGTCGACGACCAGCGGCGCCACGTTGCTGCCGGAGCTGCTCGGCAACGCCGGATCCTGACTCTGCGTGCACTGCGTCACCATCGCGACCTGCGCGGCGCTCAGAGAGAAAAATCCGCTGCCCTGGGAAATCGACATCGATTGCGAGCCCCCGCCGCAGGACGCCAGCATCAGCGTCAGCACGACTCCCAGCCCCATCGTCCCCAGCGCGGCGAGACGCCGCGCGATGTGTTTTCCTGCCATGAACGGATCTACCAGATATCGGCGGGATTCACTCCCGCCGGAAGGCCATCGGTCAAGTAGGCGTGCCCGTGCATGGCACCGGTATGCCCGGTGTTCTCCACCACGAGATTCCCCTGCTCGGTGCGCGCATAGCCGCGGCCGTGCGGGCCGCGCGGCGCGGATGCGAAGCCCGGGAAATACCGCCCGAGCAACTGCTGCAGATCGGGCGGAGCCGGCCCCTGCCACGCGACGCCGAACACCATCCCCGAGGCCGAGATGAACTCCCGGATCACGGTTCCCGACGGCAGCGTCATTTCCTGCATGGTGTAACCGGCTGCCGTGCGGCTCTGCGACGTCGCGGCATGCAACTTCATGCGGTCCGCCGCCACCGACTGTACGGTGTCGCCCAATGCCGCATGGGCCCAAAGGGGGATGCATGCCAATACAGCGCCCCCGAAACATGGCAACCACCGATGCTGCCCACCCCGAAACCGAACGCCCACCTGAACTCCTGACGGGAAAGAATCCGAAGGGAAAGCATATCACCCACGATCCTGCGTAACCGAAATCGCGTAGCCGTCCCCAGCGGACGGCCCGCCATCGACGGAACGGCCGTCTCGAATGGAATCCCCGTCATGGATGGAACGACCCTCGCTCGCGGAGCAACCGTGATGGGGAGGGCGACGCCGGACGCGGAGAAACCGTCATTGCGAGGGCAAAGCCCGAAGCAATCCCGCCGTTTTCTGGATCGCCGCGGCCCTGCGGGCCTCGCGAAGGCGAGGTTTCCCGGTCGCGGATGGCCAAGGGATTTCGGAAATCCGGTTTGCAGAAATCCGGAACTGACCGGCTTCCGATCGGCTGACGATCGGATCCCGGCCACCGGAATGCCGATATAAATCCCCGCGCCGTCGCCGTAATCGGCAATGCCCCCCAATCCCCGTTCCCCAAGGAGTTCCCGGCATGGACACTGCCGCCCGCCCGCCAACCTTGATCGCCTTCGCCGGCAGCCTGCGCCGCGAATCGCACCAGCGGCGCCTGCTGCAACACGTCGCCGCCGGCCTGAGCCCTGGTTGCCACGTCGCGTTTCTCGAACCGGATCCGCTCCGCCTGCCGATGTTCAACCAGGATCTGGAAGGCGACCCCGCGATCCGCGCCGAGCTCGTCGCCTTGCACGAGCGGGTGGCAACCGCCGACGGGATGCTGATCGCCTCGCCGGAATACAACGGTGGCGTCGCCCCGTATCTCAAGAACACCATCGACTGGCTCTCGCGCCTGCCGCGCATCGACCCGGACTACGCCGACCGATGGGCGCTGCGCCACAAGCCGGTGCTACTACTGAGCGCCTCCACCGGCTGGAGCGGCGGCCTGCTCGGACTGCAGAGCACGCGCGCGCTGTTCGCCTACGTCGGCGCGCTGGTCCATGCCGAGACCATCTGCGTCGCCCACGCCGATCATTGGCAGACGCCCGAAGGCTACGGCTTCGAGCCCGATTTCGAGGCGCACGTGCGGCGCGTCGCCCAGGAATTCGTCGATCTCGCATCGGCGCTGCGCAAGCCGCGCGCCGGTAGCTGAAGCCCATGGCCCATCTGCTGCTGTTCGACCTGCCCGGGGGCAACGACTTCGGCATCGTCGACGATGCCTGCGCCCTCGGCCACCGGCTAACCCTGCTCACCGCCGACGCCGGGCATTACCGGCGCCTCGGCGATCCGGCATGGCAGCGGATCCAACGGGTGGTCGAAGTGCGGCCGTGGACCCCGGAATGCCTGCGCGACGCCGCGGCGGCCATCCATCACGCGGATCGGTTCGAAGCCCTGATCTGCCTGATCGACATCCGCGTCGTCGACGCCAGCGTGCTGGCGCAAGACCTGGGTCTGCCGTTCCTGTCGCCGGCGGCGGCGCGTCTTCTGCGCGACAAGGCGGCGGTGCGGGCGGCGCTGCGCACCCACGGCATCCCGCAGCCGCCCTTCGCAGAGATCGGCGGCGGCGCGGAACTGCGCACCGCCGTCGCCGAACTGGGCCTGCCGCTGATCGTCAAACCCGCCGACGGCTATGGATCGCAGGACGTGACCCTGCTGCGCATGCCCGACGACGTCGATCGTCTCTGCGCCGCGCTCGACGCCCGGAGCGATGCCGCCACTGATTACGGCTTCGGCGTGCGCGCCCGCGGGCGCCTGCTGGTCGAACGATATGTCACCGGCGCCATGGTTGGCTGCGACCTGTTCGTGCAGGGCTCCCGCCGCATCTTCCTCGGCGTCAACGCCAAGGAACGCTTCGCGCCGCCCTCCTTCGCGTTCCGCGGCAGTTGCTTCCCGAGCCAACGCCACGATGTCGCCGTGCTGGAGCGGTACGCCGGCCGCCTCCTCGATGCCGTCGGGTTCGACTTCGGCGCCTGTCATATCGAGATGATCCTCGGCCCAGACGGCCCCGTGCTGGTCGAGATCAATCCCCGTCTGGTCAGTGCGCAGATCCCGTACCAGATGGGGTACGCCTTCGGCCGCTCGATCTACGCCGAACTGATCCGCCTGCATCAGGGCGAACCGCTCGACGATCTCGCCGCCCTGTCGCCCCAGGCCTTCAGCACCATCCGCTGGATGGTTGCCGACGCCGAAGGCATCCTCGAGGGAATCGATCTGCCGACGCACGACGCCCCGGCGGTGCAGCGCGTCGTGCTGCTGCGCAGCCCCGGCGATGCCGTCCGCCCGCCCCGGCACAATGCCGACCGCATCGGATACGTCGTCGCCACCGCCCCCCGCGAGGGCGATGCCGATGCTGCCGCCGAGGCCTATCTGGCCGCGACCCGGATCCGGATCACGGCACACTAAACCGCCATGCGGGTGATTCCGGGGTGATTCCGAGTAGGATGCGGTTTTCCAGCCTGGATCGCCCACACCGACATGTCCCGCCTGCCGAGTCTCGATTCCCTTTTCGACGAACAGCGCCGCCTGCAATCCGATGCGTCGCGAATCCATCAGCGCCTGACTGAGATCAATCAGCAGATCCTGTACCTGCTCGCGCGCCACGCGCAGATGGAATCGCTCCGCGAACGTCCGGTCACCGTCGTCTCGGCGAAGACCGCACCCCCCGCGGCGAAGGGCGGGAATGGCGCGGCCGGGGGCTCGCAACGCAAGAAGTGGTTTGCCCGCGGCGAAACCGCGCAGTGGATCGGCCGCGTGCTCAAGGGATCGATGCGCCCCGCCGAGGTCGTCCACGCCGTGATGGAGGCCAAGGGATACGCGGGCACGCTGGCCGCGCCGGACCGCAAGAAGGCCGAGGCGGCCTTGCATCAGGCGATCATCACCGCCGTCCGGACCAAAGCGCTGGTCCGCGACGCCAAAGGCTTCGTGCGGGCCCGCCGTTCCGCGGGAAAAGCAGGAAGCTGACGAAACAATCGTCATTGCGAGGGCGAAGCCCGAAGCAATCCAGTGGGTTGGCTGGATCGCCACGGCCCTGCGGGCCTCGCGATGACGAGGTTGACCGGTTGCGGGCCCCGCGATGACGAGGTTGACCGGTTGCGGGCCCCGCGATGACGAGGTTGACCGGTTGTGGGCCCCGCGATGACGAGGTTGACGGGTTGCGGGCCCCGCGATGACGAGGTTGACCGGTTGTGGGCCCCGCGATGACGAGGTTGACGGGTTGCGGGCCTCGCGATGACGAGGTCGGAAACTTGCGGCGTCGTCATTCAGGCGATATCGCGGAGCGGAGTTCCGGATATTTCTCGAGGGTTCGGAGTTACCCCCAAAGTTACCCCCTGCTTCGCATTCCGATGGGGCCGCTGCCAAAAATCTCATTCTTGAAAGCGCTCGCTTGGGAGAGCATGCCGCTTGAAATTCGCTCCCACAGAACACGGGGGAAGTCTGATGCAAGGCGCTTTTCCACCGCTGCGAGCGATGGCGGGACATTGTTGATCAGATCAAGCATCTTGTCCCACACAGTCGGCACTCCGCTCTTGTCGGCCAGCTCGCGATAGTGGCGAGCGCGGATTTCCCTCAGCAGGTAATGCATGTTCTTGGCGCGCAGGCCCATCGCCAAGCGCGCTTTCTGCGGCGAAAGCGAATTGGCACCGTGACCGATGATGGGCCAGGCCGAGAGCACGTCGTAGAGCGGCGTCAGGCGATAGCGGTCCCCTGCGTTGAGGAACACGGAAAAGTTCTTCGCGTGTCCATCTGTCGCGGCAAGCAGCCAGAAGACCAGTTGCGCAAGCAGGAACTGCTCGCGATCCGCGTTGGGCGAGGCGCTGCCGGAGAGCAGTTTCAACGCATCTTCCATTCCGGGTCCGCCGTCGGATTCGTATTTTCTGGCAGGCGGCACCGCGAGCGCCTGGCAAAAGTCTTCCTGTGGCAGCCTCGCGATCCAACGCTCGTCCATCTGCTGGCGGTCGAAGCGCTCGACGACGAGCACCTTCTGTGCGCCAAAGACCGCCATTTCGGATTTCGCCACGGAAAAGCCAAGCTCGCGAAGAATCTGCGCGCAGAGCCATTCATTCTCGACCGAGTCCGACATGTCGAGCTGCAGCCCTCCCCCGACAACGCCGAGCGGCAATTTCAATATGTGCGTCGTCGGGGTTGCCCCCCGTGGGCGGAACCATTTTCCGTTTTGGCACAGGAGGGCCGTCTTCTCCTGGACGCCCGCAATCGAGATGCGAAATTCCTCGCCCTCTTCGTTCAAGCCGGGCAATGGTTCGGCGGTGACGTTGCGAAGGAGCCGCTCGACTGCGGCGTCGTCGACCGGCACGCCGTCAATCCGGTCGAATCCCTCTGGAGCCGTCTCCGGAGGCAACAGTTGCACGGCGCCTACGCAATCGCGCCCGATGGCAGTCAGCAGTTCAAACGCCTCGGTGCTGCGGGTGCGAAAGCGCACGCCGAGTCGGCGGCGGATGTTGTCGTTTTCGGGCAGCAGATTCTCGAAGTAGCTCGATACGGCCGCTCCGGTAATCTCGCGTGACGGCCCGATGGGAAGTGACAGCGAAAGCGAGCGCCGCCTTGGGGAACGCAGCCAGGCTGCCTCATAGGTCAGGCGATGACCGCCCGTGCGGGTCCGGGACCACACGCCTACCAGTTCGCCGTTCATCCAGACGTTGAGCTCGTTGCTCACCAGGAGCCTTTCGGCGTCGTATCCTGCTTGGCGGCGTCGTCAGGCCGCGAGTCACGCAGCACGATGTGCGCGTCCAGGGCGGTGAGAAGCTTGAACAGTTGCGCGACGCTCACAACCGAGGGATCCCGCTCGATTTCGGCAATGCGAACCTGTCCAACGCCTAGCAACTTGCCAAGTTGTGTCTGGGTCAGGCCCTTGGTCTTGCGCAATGCACGCAGATGTTGCCTGATCTGGTCTGGGAAACGAATCGGATAATCCATCGCCGCACATTATCGCCTTCATGCGATATCGTCAATATATCGCATTTGAACGATTTTGTTATCGTATTTATCTTATAAAGATACTCCAAATATCGCTCTTATCAAATAATTGTCTGGTCGCAACGGCCTCCGCCTGTTGTGTTCCAGGCGATATCGCAGAGCGGATTTCCAGGTATTTCGCGAGCGTGGTGGGCCGATTTTCGGATTGCGGGCCACGGGCCCCGCCGGCGGGAAATTCGCGACCGGATTTCTCCTCTCAGGTTCTTTTTTTCCCGAACTCTTCCTCGATCTTCCGCCGATCCCAGCCCGGCGCGATCATCTCGATGAAGGCGTACACGAAGCCGCGCAGATAGGCGCCCTGCTTGACGGCGAGGCGCGTGGTGTTCGGTCCGAACAGGTGGCCGCACGGGATCACCGTCAATCCGTTCGCGCTCCCGTTGCGATCGGTGGCCAGCCCCGCGACGATGCCCACGCCCAAGCCGGCCTGCGCATAGGTCTTGATGACGTCGGCGTCGATCGCCTCGAGCACCACCGACGGTTCGATCTCCGCATCGGCGAAGGCCTGGTCGATGCGGCTGCGGCCGGAGAAATGCGCTTCATAGGTCACGAGGGGATGGCGCCCGAGATCCTTGAGCGTGATCTTTCCGGGATGCGCAGCGAAACGCGCCAGCGGATGCCCCGCGGGCACGACGGCGACGTGCTCCCAGCGGAACACCGGGATGGTGTCGAGCCCCGGCGTATCGGCCAGGGTCTCCGTGGCGATCCCGACATCGGCCTGACCGCCGATCAGCATCGCGGCGATCTGCGGCGGGTTGCCCTGCAGGAGCTTCAGCCGAACCTGCGGATATTTGCGAACGAAACGCTGCACGACTTCCGGCAGGACGTAGCGCGCCTGGGTATGCGTCGTCGCCACGCGCAGCGTCCCCTCCGGGCTGCCGGCATAGTCGCGCGCGAGCTTCTTGAGGTTGTCGATCTCGCCGGCAATGCGCTCGGCGGCATCGAGCACCTGCTGGCCCGGCGGAGTCAGGCCCAGGATGCGCTTGCCGTGCCGGGCGAAGATCGAAACGCCCAGTTCCTCTTCCAGTTCGATGATCGCCTTGGAGACGCCCGGCTGGGAGGTATGCAGGGCGCGCGCCGCCGCGGTGAGATTGAGCTTCTGGCGGACCGCCTCGCGCAGATAGCGGAATTGTTGCAGGTTCATGCGACAACTCAATATCCCAGCGTCGAAATTGTGTCAAGGAATATGCGGTCGCGACGGCACGGCACCGCACCGCGAAATGCGCCGGTACTCCCGCGAGAAGGACAGGAATACACTTTCCCCGTCTCCTCCCATCCCGAGCAACGACATCGTGAACCGCGAACCCCTGCCACCTCCGATGGAAGAGCAAGCGATCTCGCTCGACGTGCTGCGCGAGAAATACGCCAAGGGCGAGGAGCGGACCGCCGACGACGTCCGCCGCCGCGTGGCGCGGGCGCTCGCCGAAGGTGAGGAGCCGGCGCTGCGCGCGGAGTGGGAGCAGCGATTCTTCGACGCCATGGCCGCGGGGTTCATTCCGGGCGGCCGCGTCAATTCCGCGGCGGGAACGGACCTCTCGGCGACGCTGATCAACTGCTTCGTGCAGCCGGTGGGCGACGCGATCAGCGGCATCCGCGACGGCATCCCGTCGATCTACCTTGCGCTCAACCAGGCCGCGGAGACGATGCGCCGCGGCGGCGGCGTGGGCTACGACTTCTCCAACATCCGGCCCAAGGGCGCGCTGGTCCACGGCACCCATTCGCGCGCCAGCGGCCCGCTGTCCTACATGCGCGTCTTCGACAAAAGCTGCGAGACGCTGGAATCCGCCGGCGCGCGTCGCGGCGCCCAGATGGGGATCCTGCGCTGCGACCATCCGGACATCGAGGACTTCATCCACGCCAAGCGCGACGGATCGTTATCGAACTTCAACATGTCGGTCGCGGTCACCGACGCCTTCCTGCGCGCAGTCGAGGATGACGCGCAGTTCGACCTCTGGCATGCCGCAGAACCCTTCGACCGCGACGCCGCGCGCCAGCGTCCCGACGGCAACTGGGTCTATCGCAACGTGCGCGCGAGAGACCTGTTCGACCAGATCATGCATTCGACCTACGATCATGCCGAGCCCGGCGTGATCTTCATCGACCGCGTCAACGAGGACAACAACCTTTCCTACTGCGAAACGATCGCGGCGACCAACCCGTGCGTCACCGCCGACACCCGGCTGCACACCCAGCATGGCATGGTATCGATCGGCGCCTTGCATGCCACCGGCGTACCGCTGACCGTGACTGCCGACCGCCGCGCGCTGGAACGCGGCGAAACCGGCGTGGAAACGCGTCCGGCGAAACCTGCCTTCCAGACTTCCCGCGCCGCGGACGTATACAAGATCGAGACCGAGGACGGATATGAAATCCGGGCTACGGCATGGCACCCGTTTTTCACCACCCGCGGCAAAGTCGAGTTGCAGTCGTTGAAAGTAGGAGATGAACTTCTCGTCCAGTCGGGGAAAGGACAATTCGGCGCCGAGGGAAGCCAAGCGCTCGGGACATTGATCGGACTGATCGCCGGAGACGGCCATTTCACCAACCGGGGGAAGGGACAGACCGCCGCCATCGTCAATTTCTGGGGAGCCGATCGAACGCTCGCCGCGGAAACGGCAGCGACCATCAATACGCTGCTGTCGCAGTCGGCGACGCGCTCCGGACAAGCGCCTCGCGCAATCTCCCCGATCGCGGTACCCAACCGCCAGCAGGTTTTCATCCGTTCCGTGTTGCTTGCCCGATACCTCGGCCATTTCGGTTTCTGCGCCGAAACGAAACTGCGCGTTCCCGAGGTGATCTGGCGCGGCACCGAGGCCTGTGTGCGCGGCTACCTGCAGGGCTTGTTCCAGACCGATGGAACGATCAACGTCTCCTCGGAACGTCAGTCGTGCTCCATCCGCTTGGCGTCGAGCCACCCCACCCTCCTGAAGGACGTGCAGGTGCTGCTCGCGAATTTCGGCATCTTCTGCCGGATCCGCAAGCGTCGCGACGCATCGGAACGCATCCTTCCGGACGGCCGCGGCGGCCACCGCCCATACCCATGCCAAGCCGACTTTGAACTGATCATCGACGGGCAATCGTGGGAATGCTTCATGCGCGAAATCGGATTCCTGACCGATGCCAAGAGACAGAAATACCAGACATGGGTTGCCGACAGGATATTGCGCAAGACGCAGCGATTTGCCACCAAAGTGGCACGCATCGCCTACGTCGGCCGTGAGCCGGTTTTCGATACCACCCAGGCCGACCGCAACACCGTGATCTTCAACGGATTGGTCACCGGGCAATGCGGCGAGCAGCCGCTTCCCGCCTACGGTTGCTGCTGCCTCGGCTCGATCAACCTCACCCGCTTCGTGCGCGACCCGTTCACCGGCGAGGCGGCCTTTGATCGCGCCGCGTTCGAGGACGTCGTGCGCGTGGCGGTTCGCGCGCTCGACAACGTTCTCGACATCACCCTCTGGCCGCTGGCGGACCAGCAGGCCGAGGCACGCAACAAGCGCCGCGTCGGCCTGGGGTTCACCGGGCTGGGCAATGCGCTCACCATGCTCGGCCTGCGCTACGACGGCGAACCGGCGCGCGCGAAGGCGGCCGAGATCGCGCAATGCATGCGCGATACGGCATACCTGGCGTCGGTCGAACTCGCGCGCGAAAAAGGTCGCTTTCCCGCATTCGACGCCGACCGCTATCTGGCGCCGCCGCACTTCGCATCGCGCCTGCCGGCGACGCTGCAAGCGACGATCCGCACGCACGGCATCCGCAATTCCCATCTGCTGTCGATCGCGCCCACCGGCACGATCTCGCTCGCCTTCGCCGGCAACGTCTCGGGCGGCATCGAGCCGACGTTTTCGTGGACCTACGTGCGCAAGAAGCGCATGCCCGACGGCAGCCGCCAGGAATACGAAGTCGAGGATTACGCCTTCCGCCTCTACAAGCACC
>JAKBZN010000043.1 GCA_021842465.1 Pseudomonadota bacterium | reverse complement strand
CGCAAAAGCCGTTTTGCAGGTCGCGATTGGCGTGGTTGTAGACGACGTCGAAGTAACCGCTGGTCGTGATCCCCGATGCGTTCAGGATCTGCGCCATCGTCGGCACTGCCGGCGACGACGACGACGATGCCGTGGCCGTATCCGCCGATGCGATGGTGGGAACCGCAAACACGGCCGCTACGCTCGCCGCAAGCAGCATGCGATGAAACATACACCCCTCCTTCTGTGCGATAAACGCGGGTTGCAAGAAACACGGACAACCCTTACGCAAGGCTCGTGCCAATCCGATGGAATCCGAGGGACACGCGAGGAGACGCTCCCCTGGAACACCTTGGGTGCGCAATCGAAACAAAGAGGAAATGCAGAAAGAGCAGTCCCACTAAAAACGCAAACCGCACCGTTGCGGTGCGGTGTGACAACCGGTACGCGCCCCAGGCTGGTGCCTGCGGCGAACGCGCTCAGCGGACGACCGGCTCGTCGTCGCAGGTTTCCTGCCCCGGTCCGCCGCACGCCGTGTAGCAGAACCCGGCGTCCTCCTTGCACCATGCCGCGTTGTACAACTGATGCTGCGTGACGAGATGCCGATGCGGAAGCGCGTTACGAACGGCGGTACCGCACCGCGCCCCGGCATCAACCCGGACCGCGCCATCTTCCCCGTTCAGGCCCTGCTGCCCGGCGACCGCGACCCGATGCGGTGCGCTTGCACAGCCGGTCTGCATGGTCGCGAACACCAGGATCGCGGCGAACCGGCCCATCAATCTCTCTTTACTGCCGACAGCAAACACGAAACACTCCTATAGATCGGGATTCCGCTTGCATCGATCGCATTCGGCACGCGCGCGACGGAAACGTTCCCGCGCACGCCGCGCCTCCGTCGAGGCAAGCAAGCAAAACGGCGCCACGCGCGCCGTCTCTGTTCTTCAAAACGAAGCGTGCCCGGAACCGGTTGACCGCGCCGGTCGTGTTTTTTCCGGCGAGCCGCCGGAACGAAACGCGGGCCGTCCCCCGCGCGCGGAATGGACGACCCGGGAACGCGGGATCGGGACTGCGGATGGAACGGAAGCGGTCGTTCGCTACTTGCGAACGCCACCGCCTTTCGTGGCGGCACTACCTTTTGCCGCGGGATTTCGTTTGGCCGCCGCGGCGGGTTGCGTCGAGGTCTTCGTCGCGGCCTTCTTCGCCGCTTTGGCGGTCTTCTCGGCCGCCACCGGGGCGGCAGCCTCCTCCGCCGCCTTCCGGGGCGACGGCGCGACAACCGGGAGCACGGTGGTCGCAACCTGCGCGGCCTCTTCCTTGATGGCCCACAGCTTGAGCAGGTCGGCCTGGGTCGGTACCGCGCCCTGTTGCACGCGGGTACGCCGGGCCGCCACCGAATCGCGGACGATCTTTTCCACCACGTCGAGGGGAAGGCGATTCAGGTCCGAGAACTTCACGAAGCTGCGTACCGTATTGACGCCCGGGAGCGCCTCCTTGTGCTTGACGACGACTTCCCGCTCCGCCACGTAGAGCGACATGTGGCGGCGCCCGGACTCCAGGGCGAACAATGGGCCATCCAGCTCATAGAACGCCAGCCCATAGCGCATGCTTTCCCGTACGCCTCGCGCAGAACGGCGGATCATGCTGCAGACGCGCGCCATGGCCACCCTGCGATCCGGCGGGAGATCACGTAAGTAGGTGCCCACCGTCATGGCGGGACCGGCCGGCGCCGCAGCGGATGGTACAGTGGGTGTCGCGTTGGCGGTCGAACTCATGCCTTGCCCCCGGGGTCTCGATCAGAACTCAACTCGCTATTTTAGCGGAGAGTGCCCGCACGCTTCGCGGAAACCGCCCCGATTTCCCCGCCGGACCGCCGAAATCGCCGATCGCACCATAAAGACGGGGTTACACGCCGTCGTTCGACGATTTGCGGCGCAAGGAAAATTGATATATTGAGACCCCCCTGCTCCGATCACCGGGTACCCGGTGATCGGGATCCCGTACCGGGACGTGGGAAACTTCGACGAATTCCCGAGGCGTTGCGTGGTCTTTTCGTTCTTCAAGAAAGACGGCAAGGAAGGCGGCGGCCGATCGGCGGGCGCAAACACCTTGTTCCGCACCACCCGCCTGGACGCTTCCCGGCCGACCACGACGGCCAAGCCGACCGCCGGCAAGCCCGCGGGAAGGCCGGAGGGGCCGGCTGAACCGGGAAACATCCGTCCCGGCTTCGCCGCCACCGGCAACCCTCTGCGCGATCACGATGCGGCGCGGTCCGTGGCGCTTGCGACGGCGGCCAAGATCGATGCAATCGAATCCGAAATGGCACGGGATTTCCTCCGGGCGCGCACCACCCTGCCGCCGGAGGCGCCGCGCGCCGATCCTCCGGCGGACGCGTTTCCCCCGAGCGGCGGCGCGCCGCCCGAAGCGCAGGCCTACGCCGCCGGCCTGACCTCCGACACCACCCAGCTCACGGTTCCCGCCGACCCCGACGAGGAACTGGATCCGGATGCCGCGCTCATGGGCAGCGTGAACGCGATCGAGGTGGGCAGCAACTCCTCGTCGCTGCTCGACGAGGCCGCGATCCTGTTTGCCAACGGGCAGCCCGATTCGGCCGAGCGGGGGCTGCATTCGGCGCTCGCGTCCGACGGGCTCGGCGCCTCGACGGAACGGGGCTGGCGGATGCTGCTGGAGCTCCAGAACCAGCGCGGGTCGCGCGCCATTTTCGCGGAGACCGCGGCGCGCTTCACGCGGCAATGCCGGATGCCGGCTCCCGCCTGGTTCGACTATGCCGCCACCGCCGCAGCCGTCCCGGCGGCGGAGATGCCGCCGGCAACGGCGCCCAACGCCGCCGACGGCCGAGAGACGAATTCCGCGCCCGCCCCGGCGGGGGCCCTCCCCGTCGTCGTGCTGCCGGAAGTGATCGACGCCGGCATCGTCAAGCCGCTCGAGGAACTCAAATCGCTGGCCACCAGCCATCCGAGGCTGCTGCTCGACGTCGGCGCCGCGCGGTCGGTCAACATGGTCGGCGCCGAACTGCTGCTGCGCGTCTTCAATGCCTTCCGGCGCGCGCCGCACGAGCTGCAATTCGCCGGGATCGATGCCCTGCAGGCGGCGCTGCGCCGCGCCGTCGAGCCTGGCCGGAGAGATCCGTCCGACGCCGCCTGGATGCTGCTGATGGAAGTGCAGCGCCTGCAGAACCGGCAAGCCGATTTCGAAGAGACCGGCATCCAGTACTGCATCACCTACGAAGTATCGCCGCCATCGTGGGAGCCGCCGCCGCCCAACATCCGGCTCTGCCAGCGCCCGCCCTCGCCGCCCCCGCCGGCGGCAACGCGTGCCGCCGCGGCGACGACGCCCATGCCGGTTGCGCCCGACGGCGCGCTGGCGTGGCGCGGCGAGATCCTCGCCGACGACGACCCTCAGCTCAACCGCCTGATCCTTGCCGCGCGGGAGCGGAAGTCGGTGACCGTGGATTGCAGCGGGCTCCGCCGGATGGCGTTTTCCTCCGCGTCGGCCCTGCTCGGGCATCTTTTCCGACTGCGGCAGGGCGGGGTCGCCGTCGAGTTCCGCGACGTCAATGCCCTGGTCGCGGCGCTCTGGCAACTGCTCGGCATCCCCTCGGTTGCGGAAGTCGGGATGCGCCGCGAATAAACGGCGCCGCGTCGGCCGCCTCCACGTAGAATCGTGGGCATGGAACCCTTCCACGGCACGACGATCGTTTCCGTCCGGCGCGGCAACTCCGTTGCCATGGGTGGTGATGGGCAGGTCACGCTGGGGTCGGTCGTGATCAAGCAGACCGCCCGCAAGGTCCGGCGGCTCTACCAGGATCGCATCCTCGCCGGATTCGCGGGCGCCACCGCCGACGCCTTCACCCTCTTCGAACGCTTCGAAGCGAAGCTCGAAAAGCATCAGGGAAACCTGGTCCGCTCCGCCGTCGAACTCGCCAAGGACTGGCGGACCGACCGCATGCTGCGTCGCCTCGAAGCCATGCTGGCGGTCGCCGACCGCGAGTCCTCCCTCATCCTGACCGGGAACGGTGACGTCCTGGAGCCCGAGCACGGCTTGATCGCCATCGGCTCCGGAGGCGCCTACGCCCAGGCGGCGGCCCGCGCCCTGCTCGACGAAACGCAGCTTTCCCCGGAGGCCATCGTCCGCAAGTCGCTTGCCATCGCCGGGGACATCTGCATCTACACGAACCAGAACGTCACGGTGGAAGCCATCGAATAGCGTGCGGCCATGATGATGATGACGCCGAAGGAGATCGTCCACGAACTGGGCAAACACATCGTCGGCCAGGAGCGCGCCAAGCGCGCCGTGGCGATCGCGCTGCGCAATCGCTGGCGGCGGCAGCAGATCGAACGCCCGCTGCGCGACGAGATCTCGCCCAAGAACATCCTGATGATCGGCCCGACCGGCGTCGGCAAGACCGAGATCGCGCGACGGCTGGCGCGGCTCGCGGATGCGCCCTTCATCAAGGTCGAAGCAACCAAGTTCACCGAGGTGGGCTACGTCGGCCGCGACGTCGATTCCATCATCCGCGACCTGGTCGACATCTCCGTCAAACAGGCTCGCGAAGCCGCGGCGCGCGCGGTTCGCGCCGCCGCCGACGATGCGGCGGAGGAACGCCTGCTCGACCTGCTGCTACCCGCGGCGCGGGACTCCGGCATCCACGAGGCGGACGATTCCTCGGGCTCGACCCGTCAGCGCCTGCGCAAGAAACTGCGCGAAGGGCAGCTGGACGACAAAGAGATCGAAATCGAAGTCGCAGCGTCCGCTCCGCAGATGGAGGTGCTCACACCGCCGGGAATGCAGGAGATCTCGCAGCAGATCCAGGGCCTGTTCCAGAACATCGGACCGATGCGCCGGCATCTGCGCAAGATGAAGATCCGGGACGCCCTCAAGGCGCTCGCCGACGAAGAGGCCGGCAAGCTCCTCAACGAGGAGGAGATCCGCAGCAAGGCCGTGGAGGCGGCGCAGACCAACGGGATCGTGTTCCTCGACGAAATCGACAAAATCGCCAGCCGGTCCGAGTCCGGTGGCGCCGACGTGTCCCGCCAGGGCGTACAACGCGACCTCCTGCCGCTGGTCGAGGGGACGGCCGTCAACACGAAGTACGGCATGGTGCACACCGACCACATCCTGTTCATCGCCAGCGGCGCCTTTCACTTCGCCCGGCCGTCGGATCTCATGCCGGAACTGCAGGGGCGCTTCCCCATCCGCGTGGAACTGGATTCGCTGAGTCCGGACGACTTCGAGCGCATCCTCACCCGCACCGACGCCTGCCTGACGCAGCAGTACCAAGCGCTGCTCGCCACGGAAGACGTCCAGCTGGAGTTCACCGAGGACGGGGTGCGGCGCATCGCGGACATCGCATACACGGTCAACGAGCGCACCGAAAACATCGGGGCGCGGCGCCTGCACACGGTGATGGAAAAGCTGCTCGAGGACGTGTCCTTCGAGGCGGGAACGAAAATCGGCGAGCGCGTGATCATCGACGCGGCCTATGTCGATTCGCGACTGGGAGAGTTGTCCACCGACACCGAACTCGCCCGGTATGTCCTCTGACCAACCGTCTCCGCTGCGCCGCTGGTTTTCCGGACTGTGTCCGGCGCGGCCGCTGCGTCGACGGCTCGAGCAGGCGATCGAGGACCGGCATGCCATGCAGGCCATCCTCGACAACATTCCTGCACCGATCTTCGCCAAGAATGCGGAAGGGCTCTACACCCACTGCAACCGGGCGTTCCTGGAATATCTTGGGCTGTCGCGCGAAGGCGTGATCGGAAAGACGGTGCACGACGTCGCGCCGCCCGACCTGGCTCGCGTGTACGCCGACGCCGACCGGCGGCTGCTGGCGGCCGGCGGGCGCCAGATCTACGATGCCCAGGTGCAGTGGGCCGATGGCGGCATCCGCGACGTCACGTTCTACAAGGCGGTCTGGCACAGCCAGGAAGGACAACCGGCGGGCCAGGCCGGGGCGATCTTCGATATCACCGAACGCCGCCGCCTCGAGAAGGAATTGCGCCAGCTCGCGGAAACCGACGACCTCACCGGCCGCCTCAACCGCCGCAGTTTCCTGCAGCAGGCCGAACGGATGTTCCTGCGGGCGCGGGAGCACGGAGCCAGCGTGGCGCTCCTGCTGTTCGACCTCGACCATTTCAAGGAACTCAACGATGCCTTCGGGCATGCGACGGGCGACGCGGTGCTGTGCCACGTGTGCGACCTGGTCGGCCAGCAACTGCGCGAAGAAGACCTGTTCGGGCGAATCGGGGGCGACGAATTCGCGATCGCCGCCTATGGCGCGGCGCAGGCGCGCACCATCGCCGATCGATTGCCGGAACTGCTCGGCCAGTCGCCCTTCCTCTTCGGCGAACGGTTCCTGCCGATCGGCATCAGCGTGGGCGGAGCGATCGTCGATCCGGCAGACGTCCAGCTGGACGAAGCGATCGCACGCGCCGACCGGGCGCTCTACGAAGCGAAGCGGCAAGGCCGCCGACGTGCCGTGGTTTTCGACCGGCCGGGACCGGAGCCGGTCGACGACCTACGGTAGTATTGCGCGATGACTTCGACCGCCCCCGCGACAAACCCCGCGACGGCTCCCGTCGCTCCGGAAACCAAGGCCGGGATCCTTTCCGAGGCGCTGCCCTACATCCAGCGTTTCCACGGCCGCACCATCGTCATCAAGTACGGCGGCAACGCCATGACCGACCCGAAGCTCAAAGAGAGCTTTGCGCGCGACGTCGTGCTGCTCAAGCTCGTCGGCATGAAGCCCGTGGTCATCCACGGCGGCGGTCCGCAGATCGACGAAGTGCTCGACATCGTCGGCAAGAAGTCGGAGTTCGTACACGGCCTGCGGGTCACCGACGCGGAAACGATGAAGATCGTCGAATGGGTGCTGGCGGGCCAAGTCCAGCAGGAACTCGTGATGCTCATCAACCGCTTCGGCGGCCAGGCGGTGGGCCTCACCGGCAAGGATGGGAACCTGTTGCGGGCGCGGCGCATGCAGGTCGCCGATCCGCGCGCGCCGGAGATGGTGCACGACATCGGGCAGGTGGGCGAAATCGAATCGGTGGATCCCGCCGTCGTCCGGTCGCTGCAGGACGACGCGTTCATTCCCGTCATTTCCCCGATCGGCGTCGGCGCCGACGGCCTTTCCTACAACATCAATGCCGACATCGTCGCAGGCAAGATCGCCGAGGTGCTGCATGCCGAAAAGCTCGTGCTGCTGACCAACACGCCCGGCGTGCTCGACAAGGACGGCAAGCTGATCACCGGCCTCACCGCGCGCCGCATCGATGAACTGTTCGCCGACGGCACGATCTCCGGGGGCATGCTGCCGAAGATCGCGTCGGCGCTCGATGCCGCCCGCAAGGGCGTGCACTCGGTGCACATCATCGATGGCCGGGTCGACCATTGCCTGTTGCTGGAAATCCTCACGAACGACGGCGTCGGGACGATGATCCGGAGTCATTGACTGGCGTTTTCAATCTGCGCGGGACAGCGGCTTCGGCATCGGAGTTGCTGGCGATGGAAGCCCGGGAGGATCGGTCACGAAGAGGTCTGCGACCCCCTTCGCGCATCCCCCGCGGCCTTTACAACCGTTCCTTGAGCCGAGAACCAAAGGCTGAGAGCCGAGACTGCCATGCGTGAACGCCTACTCCGCATCCTGCGCGCCGTCTGGCGCGCCGTCGACGTATCCCGACGCGTCGCCATCAACGTGCTGTTCCTGGTGCTGATCGCCGTCTCGGCGGCGGCGTGGATTGCCGGATCGGCGCGGCCGAAGATCGAACCGGACACGGCGCTCGTGCTCGACCTGCAGGGCAACCTCGTCGAGCAGTACACCGGCAGCGCGCGCCAAGCCGAACTGGAGCAGGCCCTGGGCGGCCAGGTCCGGGAAACCCAACTCCGCGACGTGACCGCCGTGCTCGACGCGGCGGCCAAGGATCCGCGCATTCCGCGCGCCGTCCTCCTCCTCGAGGACATGGGCGACGCGGGGCTGGCCAAGCTGCACGAAATCGAGGCCGCGATGGCCCGGTTCCAGGCGCACGGCAAGAAGATCATCGCGTGGTCCACCTCGATGGATCAAGCGCAGTATCTGCTTGCCATGCACGCCGACGAGGTCTACCTCGACCCGTTCGGCGCCCTCGAACTGCATGGCTTCGGCGGCTACCGCAACTACTACCATCAGGCGCTGGACCGACTGGGAGTCACCGTCAACGTCTTCCGCGTCGGCAAGTACAAGAGCTTCGTCGAACCGTTCACCCGGGACGGACCTTCGCCCGATGCCGCCGCGGCGGACGCCTCCTGGCTCGGCGATGCCTGGGCGGGAACCGTGGACGAAGTCGAGGCCGCGCGGCACCTGCCGCCCGGATCGGTCGCGGACTTCATCGACCATGCGCCGGAGCGCCTGCAGGCCGCGGCCGGCAGCCCTGCGCGGATGGCGCTCGCCGCCAAACTGGTGGACGGGCTCAAGACCCGCGAGCAGTTGCGCGCGATGCTCATCGCGCGCGGCAAGCCCGACGTGGAACAGCACACCTTCCGCCAGATCTCGATGCAGGACTACGAAGATGCGATCCCGGACACCGGAAGCGATGCGCGGCAGGTCGGGATCATCGTCGCGGAAGGCACGATCACCGACGGCGACGAGCCCCAGGGTTCGATCGGCGGACGCTCCACCGCCGAGCTGATCCGCAAGGCGCGCGAAGACAAGTCGATCAAGGCGATCGTGCTCCGGGTGGACTCCGGCGGCGGCAGCGCATTCGGCTCGGAGCTCATCCGGCGCGAGCTGGCGCTGACCCGCGCCGCGGGCAAGCCGGTGGTGGTTTCGATGAGCGACGTGGCCGCCTCGGGCGGATACTGGATCACCACCGCGTCGAACCGCGTGCTGGCGGACCCGGAAACAATCACCGGCTCGATCGGCGTGTTCGGCATCCTTCCGACGGTCGACGGCACGCTGGGCAAGCTGGGCATCCATACCGGCGGCACCACGACCACCTGGCTGGCGGGCGCCGCGGACCTCCGGCGTCCGCTCGATCCACGCCTGGGCACGATGGTCCAGGACACCATCGGGTACATGTATCGCCAATTCCTCGAACGGGTCGGGCACGCCCGCAACCTGCGCACCGAGCAGGTCGACGCGATCGCCCAGGGCCGGGTCTGGACCGGACGGCAGGCGCGCGCCCACGGGCTGGTGGACGGATACGGCACCCTCGAAGACGCGGTGCATGCGGCGGCCAAACTCGCCAAGCTCCGCCCCGGCTACGGCACCACGTATGTCGAGGCGGAACCGACCGGATGGGGTCACCTGCTCACCAGCCTGCCCGCCGGATGGCTGCGCGCCACGATCGGCGCCCTGGGCATCGACCCGTCCTGGTTCGCGCAGATCTCCTCCGACGGCGCGCTCGCGCAACTGGCCACCCCCGGCACCCTGCACGTCCTGGCGGATTGTCTGTGTCAAGCGCCATAACCGCCCTGCCGGCGGAAGTGAGCAATCCCACACCGCCGCCGGTTTCCGGTAGATTCGCCTGTCCGCTTCCCGCACCCTCGGACTTCTGATGCACACCAATCTCCCTGCCGACATGGCAACCGAAGACGTGGAAGACGCCGCCGTCGGCCGGAAACGCCGGCAACCCGGCGCGCGCAGGCTGCAGATCCTGCAAACGCTCGCCGCCATGCTGGAGGATCCGCGCGCCGAAAAGGTGACCACCGCCGCGCTGGCCGCCCGGCTCGACGTGTCCGAAGCGGCGCTGTATCGCCATTTCGCCAGCAAGGCCCAGATGTTCGAGGGCCTGATCGAGTTCATCGAAACCACCGTCTTCCGCCTGCTCAACGAAATCGCGGTGCAGGAGAATTCCGGCCGGCAGCAGGTCCGCACAATGGTCCGCATGCTGCTCGAGTTCGCGCAGACCAACCGCGGCATGACCCGCGTGCTGATCGGCGACGCGCTGGTCAACGAGAACGACCGCCTCCAAGAACGCATGAACCAACTGTTCGACCGGATCGAAGCGTCGGTCAAGCAGGCGGTCCGCATCGCCGTCACGCAGGAGGAACTCCCGCCGGACACGGATGCGGGCGCGCAGGCCTGCCTGGTCGTGGCATACGTGACCGGACGCTGGCACCGGTACGCGAAGAGCGGCTTCGGAAAATCGCCCATCGACGGGCTGGAAGTGCACCTCGCCGTCCTGGCCTAGGCATTCCGTTCAAAGCAGGATCGCTACCCGGACGTTGCGGCGTGTCCCACCGATTTGGCCGGAGCGGAACTCCCGTTGCCCGGGTCCGAGTTGGCAATGTAGCGGTGGCCGCGCTGGGGTTCCCCCTCTCCCGCCGGCGGGAGAGCGGGGGTGAGGGTGCACGCGAAACACAACTGCTTGAATCTGCCCAACGCCCGATTTCAATGCCAGGAAGCGGTCATTCCGACGGGCGGAAGGGGTGTCTCGGAAGACGGAAAAATTGCCACGGAAAACCGCTCAGTGCTCTGCGCTGCCGTTGTCTGATTCGTCTTGCAGGAGCGTTTCGTAGTCCGGACCGCCATAGAAAACGCCGATGATGGAAACTTGCCCCGCATCCACGTCGAAGGCGATCACGGCCCGTTTCTTGTAGCTCGTGATGCGCAGGCCGGGCCTTACATCATCGCAAACGTGCGAAGACTCTCGCAATAGGTCACGATGGCGTCGGTGTATCGCGCCGTACGGCCAACGGGTTCCGATCGGTCCGGGCATGGGCGTCGGCGGGCAACGCAGCGGCAATGTGGCGATAAGCCGCCGCCCGGGGGCCGAGTGATTTGCGCTTCGGTCACGTCCGTTTCGGAGCATCACACCGCCGCGGGCTCACGACCCACTCCGGGTTTGTCGCGCGCCGGAAAGCGGAACATGGAAACGCAGGAGGCAGGCATCCCGCGAGGGAAACGCCCTATCAATCAGCGAAACGGGTTCCGCACCTCGAGGCGTCCCTCGAATATTTGGCCGTGCTGCAAGTCTTCGGAAAGCAGCGTCCCACATTCGGCAAGCAGCGCGGCCGCAACGATCATTG
>JAKBZN010000042.1 GCA_021842465.1 Pseudomonadota bacterium | reverse complement strand
ACAGCCGCCGCTCGCTCGCGTGGTGCAAGCAAGCATCGGGAATCGCCACCGCATCGAGCGGCGCGCTGCTCGATCGCCCGAAGGCCCCCCTTCTTTTCGTTCCAAAATTTACAAAGCACTACACTAGGAATCCTGCGCGGGAGCGGGGGAACGACAGCGCATCCCGCGGTCAGGAAATCCGTGATCTCCCACGCAAGACACGCTTTTGCCGTGCAGCGCAAACCGGCGCAGGGCGCGATGGGCTACGCTGGGGGTAATGCAACCCGGCAAGGCATGGCATGTCCACGACGCCGCCTCCGCTCTGGCACGCCGTTGATGCGGAATCCGCCATCCAACGGCTGGACTCGGACGCCACAACCGGGTTGACCCCGGCCGCGGTGGCCCGGCGTCGCGCCGAATTCGGGCCCAACGCGCTTCCCGAAGACCCGAGGCCCTCGGCCGGGCGCCTCCTGCTCCATCAGTTCAAGAGCCCGCTCATCTATGTCCTGTTCGGCGCCGCCGCGCTTTCCGCTGCCCTTCGGCATTGGGCCGACGCGGCCGTGATCTTCGGCGTCGTGCTCGCCAATGCGCTGATCGGCGCGTACCAGGAACGACGCGCCGAGGTTTCCATGGCGGCGCTGCGCAGGCTCGCCGAACTGCAGGCGCGCGTGCTGCGCGACGGCAGGGAACAGCCGATCGCGGCACGCGACCTGGTGCCGGGCGACGTACTGCTGCTCGCGGCGGGCGACGCGGTCGGCGCCGATGCCCGCCTGCTCGCGGCGAGCGCGTTGACGACCGCCGAAGCGGCCCTCACCGGCGAGTCGGCGCCGGTCACCAAGCAGGCGGGCCGCATGCCCGAAGCAACGGCGCTCGCCGATCGCCGCAACATGGTGTTTTCCGGCACCCTGGTCACGGCTGGTCATGGTCGCGCGGTGGTCACGGCGACGGGCACCCACACCGAAGTCGGCGCGATCGCCCGGCTGACCCAGCAGACGCGCGAACCGAAGACCCCGCTCGAACTTCGTCTCGCCGGCTTCGGCCGCCAACTGGTGGTCGCCGCGCTGGTGCTGTTCATCGCGGTGATGGCCTTCGGCATGCTGCGGGGCGTGCCGCTGGTGGAACTGCTGATGGTAGCGATCAGCCAGACGGTATCGATGGTGCCGGAAGGCCTGCCGGTGGCGATGACCATTGCGCTGGCGGTCGGCATCCAGCGCATGGCGGCGCGCGGCGCCATCGTGCGCCGGTTGTCGGCGGTCGAAACGCTGGGATCGACGACGGTGATTGCCAGCGACAAGACCGGCACGCTGACCCGCAACGAGATGACGGTCCACGCGCTGTGGCTGCCCGCCAACCGCACGATTGCGGTGAGCGGCACGGGCTACACCCCCGCCGGCAGTCTGCGGGAAGACGGACACGACGTGGCGGCCGACGATCCCGCGGTGCACACGTTGTTCACCGGAGCCGTGCTCTGCAACGACGCCGAATTGCTCGCGCCGCAAGGCGGCGCCCCCTCGTGGCGGGTGCTCGGAGACCCGACGGAGGGCGCCCTGCTGGTCGCCGCGGCCAAGGCGGGGGCCGACGTGCAGGCGCTGCGTGCGGCGCGGCCGCGCCGCGCGGAGATCCCGTTCGACTCCGACACCCGGATGATGGCAACGAGCCATGGCGGCGAATCCGCCGCCGTCTTCGTCAAAGGCGCGCCCGAGGCGGTGCTGCGGCTTTGCACCACCGATGCGCCGCAGACCCTGCAGGCGGCGCGGGCCGCGGCGGAATCGATGGCGCAAGGCGGCTTGCGCGTCCTGGCCGTGGCCGGCCTCGCACCGCATCGGCCCGGCCGCGCACCGGCGCTGGACGGAGGCTTCGACGCCCTCATCGGCCGCATGCGCCTGCTCGGACTGATCGGCGAGATCGATCCACCGCGCGATGAGGTCGCCGCGGCGGTGCGTGCATGCCGCGCCGCCGGCATCCGTCCCATCATGATCACCGGCGACCACAAGCTCACCGGCCTGGCGATCGCGCGCGCGCTGGGAGTCGCCGGGCCGCAAGACCTGGCCGTGGACGGTACCGAACTCGATCGCCGGAACGAAGTCGAGCTGCTCGACGCCCTTCCCCACATCGCGGTGTTTGCACGCGTGCATCCGGCGCAGAAGCTGCGCATCGTCGAAGCCTTGCAGGCTCGCGGCGACGTGGTCGCCATGACCGGCGACGGCGTCAACGACGCCCCGGCGCTGGCCCGTGCAGACGTGGGTGTGGCGATGGGCATGAGCGGCACCGAAGTGGCCAAGAGCGCGGCGAAGATCGTGATCTCCGACGACAACTTCGCCACCATCGTCGCCGCCGTCGAACAGGGACGCGTGGTCTACGCGAACCTGAAAAAGGTGATCCTCTTCCTGTTCGTGACGTCCGTCGACGAAGTGCTGGTGCTGCTGCTGGCGCTATTGGGAGGCTACCCCCTGCCGCTGGCGGCGGTGCAGATTCTCTGGATCAACATCGTCACGGAAAGCACGTTGACCGTGAATCTGGTGATCGATCCACCCGATGGCGACGAGATGGCGCGCACCCCGGTGCCTCGCGACGAGCCCCTGCTCGACCGCGCGATGCGCTGGCGGATGGCACTGCTGGCGCCGACCTCGGTGGCCGTCACGTTCGGCTGGTTCGTATCGCGCCTGGCGCACGGCGCGCCGTTGGACGTGGTGCGCACGGAGACGTTCACCGTGCTGGTGACGTGCCAATGGTTCAACGTGCTGAATTGCCAATCGGCCACGCGCTCGGTAACGCAACTCGCCATGCTCCGGAATCGATGGTTGACCGGTGGCCTCGCCGTCAGCCTGGCGCTACAGGCGGCGGTGCTGTACTGGCCCGCGCTCAACCGCTTATTCCATACGGTGCCGATTCCGGTCGGCGATCTCGTGCCGATCGTGGCGTTCGCCA
This sequence comes from Pseudomonadota bacterium, assembly GCA_021842465.1. Lineage (GTDB taxonomy): Bacteria > Pseudomonadota > Gammaproteobacteria > Burkholderiales > Burkholderiaceae_F > GJ-E10. The sequence continues at coordinate 8,515 of JAKBZN010000042.1, read as the reverse complement.
GTTGCGTCCTGTGGGTCGAGGAGTTGCGCAAGGCGGCAATGCGATGGTTCCCGCGCCGCGCGTGATCCCAACGCGTCGCGCTCCTCGCCGGCACCGCCATCACGGGTCTTCGCGAACCGCGACGCGCAGACCCGCGCACCCGCATCCCGCGCCGCGGCAGCATGGCGGATTCCCGTACCTCTGATACGGTAGCAATTCTTGATTACCATCGCGCAGGCGCGTAACTTGTCTTCATCGCGAAGCGCGATCTGCTTTTCCGCCCGCACTCCCTGCAGACATCCCCCATCGGTTCCTGTTGCGGAGTTCGGTATGGTTGTTGCAGCGGCCGGGATACGACCCGGATCCGCCATCCCAGGTGGAGGCAAGAATGCAAGAAGACCGTACGCTCCCCAGTGTCGTCCAGAATGCATTCCTGGCCATTGCCGATCAGACGACCGATTGCTTCATCGCCGTGGACCTCGACCTCCGGATCCTGGCCATGAACCAGGCCGCCGAAGCGAACCTCGGGACTCCTCTGGGGGACTCCCTCGGCAGGCACGTTGCCGAACTATTCCCGAAGGGACGCGCGCCGAAACTGATCGACGATTTTTCTCAAGTCCTCCACCATGGAAAGCCGCAGGAATTCGAGGAGGTGCTTCACGTCAACGGCACGCCGCGGATCTTCGCGACGTCGACGTTTCCGATTCACGACGCCGACGGCGCGACCGTCGCGCTGGGCTGCATCGCGCGCGACGTCAGCGATCGATTGCAGGCCGACGCCGCGCAGCGCAAGCAGAAGGATCTTTCCCACAGCGTGGTCGAGGGAGCGCCGGTCGCGATCCTGATGACCGACAAGGACGGCCAGATTCTCTTTGCCAACCCCGCCTGCGCAACCCTGTTCGGGTATCCGGTGGAAGAACTGATCGGCTCGTCGATCGAACTCCTGGTCCCGGAGAGCCTGCGGCAGCAACACGTCCTGCTCCGATCGGCCTATGCGACCGCGCCCTCCTCGCGGCAGGCAGGACGCGGCATGAGCCTGCGCTGCCGACACCAGGATGGACACTTCATTCCGGTCGAGATCGGGCTCAACCATATGCGCTGCGATGACGGCTCGTTCCGGGTCATCGCCACCGTCGTCGACATCAGCGAGCGCAAGAAACTCGAGCGCGCCGAGTCGCTCAATCGCGTTCTCGACCGGATCGTCCGCGAACGGACGGAGGCCCTGCTCGCGGCAAACCGCGCCCTGGATCATCTCGCGCGACACGACGCCCTGACCGGCCTGCACAACCGCCGCGCATTCATCGAGCGCCTTCGGGAAGAGTATCTCCGCATGGGGCGAACCGGCGAGTGCTATGCCCTGGTGTTCCTCGACATCGATTATTTCAAGGCCATCAACGACACCTATGGCCACCGAGTCGGCGACACCGCCCTGACGCACGTGGCGGCGATCATTCAGGACTCATCCCGGATGACCGACTATGCCGCCCGTCTTGGCGGAGAGGAATTCGTCGTGTTGTTGCCGAACACCGCGGAGGACGCCATGGTGTTCGCCGAAAAGGTACGCGCCGCCATTGCCCAAAGCACGATCCCCACCGTCGGCAACGTCACCGTCAGCGTCGGCGTCGCGGTGGCCGATCTCGACGATCCCAACGAGGACGCGGCCCTGAACGCCGCCGACCGGGCGATGTATCGGGCCAAGATGTCGGGGCGGAATCGGGTGGTGCGGTACACCACCGCAAGTCCTGCCGACGAATGAACGCCAAGCGGATCGTCCGTCCCATCAGGCCGGGCCGCTGGCGACCCGAATATCGAGCGGCGGAAAGAACGGGGGGATGGCGCGGCTACAGCGGAAAAAGGACCTTGCGGAACCAAGCGGTGCTGGAGCATGCGGTGCACGCATCATCATTGCGTCACAAGCCCCCAACGCCGACCCACCTGCCCAAGGTATTCCCGTTCTTTCGCACCAACACTTTCAGAGAACTACACTAGCGGGTCTGCTGGGGTTGCCCGCCGCCCGCCCCCGCCACCGACGATACCGATTCCTCGCACGAACCGGAAACGCCTTCTCTCGGCAGTTCTTCGCCCGAAACCGCCACGTTGTATCGCTCCATCATCCTGTACAGCGTGGCGCGCGAGATGCCGAGTTCCCGCGCGGCCCGCGCAACGACATACCGATTTCGCGCAAGGGCCGCGCCGATGGCATCCCCGGCAGCACGGCCGCGAACCAGTTCCAGGCTGCCGCGAAGTCGGCCCCTGCCACCATCCGCTTCCAACCCGAGATCGGCAGCATCGATGCGCCCGCCCTCCGACATCACGACGGCGCGCCGCACGCGGTTTACAAGCTCCCGGACATTGCCAGGCCAGTCATACACCAATAGCGCGCGCAGCGCCTCGTCCGTGAATCCGCCTACCGGCAGGCGGGCGTCGGCCGCGTAGCGCTGCAACGCCGCCTGCGCCAACTGTACGACGTCGTCACCCCGGTCCCGCAGGGGCGGAACGTCGATATGGACGATGCACAAGCGGTGATACAGATCGACGCGGAAGCGTCCGCTTCCCTGCGCCTTCAGCAGGTCGACATGGGTCGCAGAGAGTACGCGTACGTCGACGGCTATCGGACCGTGACCACCGATCCTTTCGATCTGCCCCTCCTGCAGGAACCGCAGCAGTCCGACCTGGGCATCCACCGGCAGATCACCGATCTCGTCAAGGAGAAGGGTTCCGCCGTTGGCGGATTCGATGCGGCCGATCTTCCGCTGCGTCGCGCCGGTAAACGCCCCCTTTTCATACCCGAACAACTCCGACTGCAGCAGATGCTGCGGTATTGCGCCGCAGTTGATCGCAACGAATGGCCCATTGCTGCGCGCCGAGAGGCCGTGGATCGTGCTTGCAACCAATTCCTTGCCCACACCGGTCTCTCCGGTGATCAGTACGGGCGCGCCGCTCGCCGCGACTTTGCGCACTTGATCGAACAGTCTGCGCATTGGCGCGCTGGATCCCAGGAGTCCCGCGACACGCCCCACAGCCCCAACGTCGGAATCGCGCGGAGCCGAGGCCTGCCGCAGCAGCGCCAGACGGCGATGGAGCGCACTCAACGCTTGTCGCAGCACGTCCATGGAGACCGGCGCAATCAGCGTGTCGCTGCAATAGCGCAGCGATAGTTCAAACATGACCTGCGGCACGACATCCTGCTCCCGCCGCAGACACAGGCTTCTTACCTCCGGACGAGCCACTTCGCGACTCAGCATCCGGATCGCGTCGAGGTCCTCCATATCGCGCAGGTCCAGCAGCACACCGCGGACCTCACGAAAAGGCCCACGCAGCGCTTCGCCAAGCGCGACGGCATCGGCAAGCCATCGCAATTCGAATCCCACCTCGCAAATGGCCGCGCGCCAACCCGGCGGAGGCACCGCGCCAACGTACAGCAACTCGATGGTGTTGGCCATGTTCATCGATGCATGCTCCGGTGCGGATCACGTGGCGCGCGACATTCCCGATCGGAATTCTGCCGGGCCACCGTCGCTACCGGCAATGATCCAGCGCACCATCGCCTTCGATATGTCTCCTCGCCGTCAAGGCGATGTGTCGCAGTTTTGGGACACCGGACATCCAGGTGCCTCGCTCCTGCGACATCCAACGCATTGGCGGAATCCAACCGGCATGGACGATTTCCTTCGAAAACATGGCGTTGCAAGGTGTCGTCCCGTATGGCACGGATTTCGCGATGTCAATGACGACAACGCAGGAGGATGAGACGTGCGGGCTCCATGCAAATCCACGACGCGGTGCAAGACCTACCTGGTTTGCGCCGCAACCGTGTGCCTCCTCAATTCGGTGCACGCCACCGAGTCGGCGCTGATTTCCGATGGCACCGCATCCCAGGCGCGCGGCCACGTGGCGGTCAATGAGGCAGCCGGTACCGGCAACGCCCAGTTGAACCAGACCGTGCTCGCCCCTGGCGCCCACGCGGGCGTCGTGTTTTCACAGCACGTGGGACGTGCCACTTCGGCCGGCGCGATGACCGCCATCGTCGGAGCCGGCGCGTTCGCGGGTGCCCAGGGCGCGATCGCGATAAACCAGGCGAGTGGGGCATCGAACCGTCAGTTCAACGTCACGCTCTTCGGGGCGCAAACCCAGATCGAAACCGTGGCGGACAGGCGCCTGGCCGCCGCGGCCCCCCATCCGGCGCCGGAGCTCACTGCCAATCCCGCCGACTCCACCAAAGTCGTGGCGATCGATTCCGGAGCATTCCGGGGCGCGGCCGGGGTGGTGCAGGTCAATCAGAGCGCCGGCACCGGTAATTCCACCGGTAACGCATTCACATTGCAAATACCGGGTTCTTCCTTCCCCAACCTGAGGAGTATTCCATGACTACCCACTTCCGATATACCGTAGTCGCGGCCGCAGCCGCCGCGTTGTTTGCCGGAGGATCCGCATGGGCCGGAGGCGGCGATGGTCCGGGCAGACACCATCACCATCACCATGAGCACAGCGGAATCATCGTCAAGGGCCTGATCACGGTCAATGCCAAGGCCGGTGCCGCGACCTCGAACGTCCAGACCATCGGCACGTCCGGGCCGATGCTCGGGACGGGATCGCCGCAGACGATTACGCTGCCGAGTCAGAACATGACCGCCACCATCGGCAATAACGCCGCGGCGGGCGGCAGCGGCAACATCGGCCTCAACTCGGCTGCCGGCGTGCAGAATGCCCAGGCCAATGACACGTCGATCGCGCGCATCGCAGCGCAGAATGTGTTCGGTACAGCCACCGTCTCCAACCTGCAAACCGTTAGCGGAGTATCGGCCAGCGGCGGATTTCCGTTCAGTGGCGTGACCACAAATGCGTCGCTGGGGGACAGCGCACTGAAGGGAGCGTCCGGGAACCTGTCGGTGAACATCGCCGCAGGTAGCAGCAACGCACAGTCGAACGCGATGGCGATTACGCAGAGCGCAAATCCGACGCTGGCGATGGCGACCGCAACCAGTGTGCAACAGGCGAGCGGCAACTCCGAAAGTGGCAATTTCACGAACACTGCGTCAATCGGCGGCAATGCGCTGATGAATGCCTCGGGAAATGTAGGTGTCAACGTCGCGTCGGGCGTCGCCAACCTGCAGCACAACGGCCTCTCGATGATCGTCGCGCCTTGATGTCGCCAGGCGATGCAAGGGCCTTCCCCAAGGTCGCACCCGCCCTCTCCCACGGAGACGCGGGGCGACCGCGGGTGGTCCGTTGAAGACAACGAAACGCCATGCCATTTCCGAGCCATTCACCATGCCGCCGCTACAGACGCACCGCCGCGCACGCGATGATCATCGCCGCCGTGCTGATCGAACTCGGCGGACGTCCGGGGACGGCCGCACAATTCATTCCGGTTTCAGGACCTCAGGTGGAGACGAGGCTATCGGGTCTGCGCGCGCTTCGCTACGCGAACATGGTCGCACAGCACCGCGACTACAGTTGCGGAGCGGCGGCCCTGGCGACACTGCTCGACTATGGATACGGATTTCGGCTGACCGAAACCCAGACCATCGAGGCCATGATGCAACACGTCTCGCGGCCGGCGGACGTCTTGCAGTACGGATTCTCGATGCTCGACATGAAGCGCTACGTCGCGACGATCGGAATGCATGCTGTGGGGTTCGATGTAAACCTGGCCGCGATGAGACATCTTCGAATCCCGGTAATCGCGCTGCTCGACGTCAATGGCTACAGCCATTTCGTGGTCGTCAAAAACGTCTCCGGAGACCTGGTGTTCATCAGCGATCCGGCATTGGGAAACCGCTCCATTGGAGTCGACGATTTTGCGCGCGACTGGCAAGGACTGGTTCTGGCCGTGATCGGTCGTCCATTCCTGCCCGACTCGCCCCTGCTTGGCGAAAACTTCTCCCGGGCACGCAAGATCCGGGATTCGATGCTGCACCTGGCCAAGCCGCCGACGCTCGAGTTCGGGATTCCGCAATTTGGAACCTTCTGAACGTCATTTCGACTCCCCAAACAGGATTTCGAGGTGCAACATGCGTTCACTGATCATTCGCGCCGCCGTGCTGGCGATGTGGACCGCGGAGGCCCATGCTGCGCAACAGCCGATTGCAATCCGCGTCGTCGGCGATGCACAACTTGCGCTGGCGCAGGGACGAGGACTCCCCGCCGGGGGGGCAATTACGGGATTTCGCCTCGTGCTTGCGTCGACCTGGAACGCTCCTCAGGGCGCGCTGAGCGCCGGCACCACCCTCCAGCTTAACGGCCTCGGCAGCAGCAGGCCCAGCTTGGTCGTGTCGAGCCGGGCATCCGGCGTCGGCAGCATCGACGGCACCGCCAATGGCATCGCCACGGGCGGACTGCAGATCCGCGGCGTCGGCCAACTGACGCAGGTCGCTGGGAATGCCAACCAGGGCGGCAACAGCTTCGCAGTACGGTTGGTCGATGTCGGCACATCGCTGCCGCCCGTCGATGCGGGATCCCTTGGCGCGTCGTACGCAAGCGCCGGATCCAGCGCCACCGTCGGCAGCGACGGCCATGGCGGGGTCGTCGTGTCGATCTCGACCCCGTTGGGATCTGCTTCCCAGTCGATCGGGGGCGGCACGGGCGATGTCAGTCAGGCGCTGCGCATCCTCGGGAACGGTCAAAGCGCAAGCAACAGCGCCGTCCTGACCGTTCTGACACGCTCGCTTCCCGCGCTAGGTACGGCAAGTCTCCTGGGGCAGTTGCAAAACATGATTCCACGCCACTGACCGTTCCACCGCCCACCGGCGAGGCGATGAGATGAAAAAGCCGACACGCATCGCTTCCACGGTAGCCTCATTGTTCGTTTTCTTCCTTCGCATTACCCATGCCCAGGAAATTCCGACAGGTGGTCCGGCGCCTAGGCCAAGGGCGCAGAAGATTCCGGAAGGTGATCCGGTGTCCGCATTACAGACACAGGTGGGCGAGCTCGAGCGCCTGGTGAAACAGCAACAAAAGGAAATCGGCGCGCTACGCAAAAGCATCCTGCAGTTGCAGATGAGGGAACGAGGATCCGGTTACCCGACGAGCATCGTCGACGCACAGCGGGTGGAAGGACGCAGCATTTCCGGGATACCGCTGGCACTCAACGACGGCGGATCGGCCCCCGGTACGCCGCAACAACAAGACACACCGCCCAATCTGGGGACGTCGCGAAAAAGCTCGGCCACCGAGGCAAGACAAAGCGCCACCGAAGTCGCCGCACAGGGGCACGCACCACTGTTCTATCCGAAACTGACGCTGACCGTCGGTTGGAACGACACCTATTATGACCGCCGCGAGCTTGCCCTCAGCGGATTTCTTGCGCTGGACGCGATCTTCCTTGGAAACATCTCGGTGGCGCAAACCAAGGCGCACATTGAAACGTTCGATGTCGCCATGCAATACGGGCTTACCCATGACCTGACCCTGGACCTGGACCTGCCCTATGTACTGCGAAACAGCACCTTCCTGAGCGCAGGCCAGAACGCGTCGACCGCGGCCGTCAGCCAAGCCTCCGTAAGCAATGGCGACGTCGGAGACGTGACGTTTGGCGCCGACTATCGGCTGATCCGTGAACACAACGACATTCCTGACATCGTTGCTTCGCTGAAAATCGTCGCGCCGACCGGCACTTCTCCCTTCGGCATCGGGGTCACGCAACCTGACCCGCAGAACACGAACCTGCAGGTTCCCCAACGCCTACCGACGGGGAATGGCGTCTGGAGCATCAACCCGAGTCTCTCCGTACTCAAGAGCAATGACCCGATCGTCCTCTTCGGCAGCATCGGCTACGTCTACAACGTGGCTCGCTATGTTTCCGTAATCAACCCGGTGTCGATCGACAGTCCGGGAATCGTCAGGCTCGGCGACGGCATCCAGATCGGGGGCGGATTCGCCGTGGTACTCAACGACCGGGCGTCGATCAGTACCAGCCTGTCGAGCCTGCTTTCCCGTTCGACCGACGTAAAGCTTCCTGGCCAGGCCTATCAGACGATCAACGGAAGTTCGAGCACCAATGTGTCGCTGGGATTCGGCCTGAACTATGCGCTTACCCCGCACCTCACGCTCAGCACGATATTCCAAGCCGGCCTGACACCGGATACGCCCAACTATGCATTGTCGGTTCGCTTTCCGTATCTGTTCTGACAGACCGACACAGCGCGACGGAATGCAGAGATTTCACCAGTGGGGTTCGGTCCCTTGCCCAAGGGAGAGCGGAGAGCGCCGCATCAGGCCGCCCACGAGCAAGCGGCGGCGCACTGAATTCGCAGTTCAAATCAATGCGTTGCATTCGCTCTGGCGGAAGCAGTGTCCGTATGCATCGAACTATTTGGCACTTCATCGCACATCGCCGGGCGCGATTCTCTGGGCTGCACAGAGGGAACAGTTCATAGCGGCATATAGTGACACTTCACCGCATCACTTTTATTGATCCGGCAACCTTGCACTTGAAATTTGATAGGACGCCCCGATATGGGGAAGATGGAAGCAACCGACATGAGATCGTTGTCGCGCGAAGCGCGGCATGAGAGGCGCGTGCAGGTGATCCGCC
>JAKBZN010000052.1 GCA_021842465.1 Pseudomonadota bacterium | reverse complement strand
AAACGTAGGTCTCCCACCTGGCGGCCGCGGCGGCCAAGCCCCGCTCCCGCAGCCAGGCTGCTGGCCAGGAATCGCCGAACTCGTCGATCAATTGCCGGATCCGCATGATGTCTTCCTTGCCCGAGGAACCGACGAAGGCAAGCTCCGTGGGCGACAGCCCCAGCTCGAAGAGCCTGCGCCCGTCCGGCTGGATCACGTAATACTGGCGCTTCGGGATCGCCGTCGAAAGGATCTCGATCTGGCGGGAATTGAGGCCGATTGCCTGGTACATCGGCCGGGACGATTCGGTTCCCGCCTCCGGATTGGGAAGCAGGATTTTTGTCGGGCACGATTCGTGGACCACGTCCGCGATGCCGCTGCGCGCCATGTCGGAGAGGGACTGCGTGGCCAGCACGACCGCGACGTTGGCCTTGCGAAGGGTTTTCAGCCACTCGCGGAGCTTTTCCCGGAAAACCGGGTGGCCCAGCATCACCCACGCCTCATCGAGCACCAGAAGCGTGGGCCGGCCGTCGAACCGCTGCGATAGGCGGTGGAAGAGGTAAAGCAGCACCGGGAGGAGAACCTTCTCGCCCTTTTGCATCAGGTGCTCCATTTCGAACACCTGGAATCGATCCTCGGCCAGCGCGTCGACCTCGGCATCCAGCAGCGACCCGGCCATGCCCTGCAGCGTGTAGGCGCGCAGCGCGTCGCGCAGCGCCCCGTCCTGGATGGCAATCAGCAGGTTCGTGATCGTCCGCTCCCGGGCCTCCGCGGTCGACTTCGCGAGTTGCGTGAGCGCCCGGAAAATCTCCTGCCGGGCGGCCGGCGTCACCGCCATGCCCTGCAGCTCCGCCAGCCCCTCGACCCATTCGGCCGCCCACACCAGCTCGCTGGGGTGGTCGATCCGACCGAGCGGGCAAAACGCCAGATCCATCCCCGGACCGGCGATGTCGTAGTGCTCGCCGCCGGCCGCCTTGACCAGAGGGAACATCGAATAGCCCTTGTCGAACACGAAAACCTGTGCCCTGGGATAGCGGAACTGCTGCGCCACGAGCGAGGCAAGGAGCGTCGACTTCCCGGCGCCGGTCGGCCCCAGGATCTCGGTATGGCCTAAGTCACCCGAGTGCAGAGACAGCCGGAACGGCGTGTTCCCCGAGGTCATGGTTTGCATGAGCGCCGGGGAGTCCTTCGGGTAGAACGGACACTCGCACCGCTGGGGCCCCGCCCAGACCATCGTCATCGGCAGAAGGTGCGCGAGATTCAGGGTATGGATGATCGGCCGCCGGACATTCGCCGACGTGTTTCCCGGCATCGTGCCCAGGTACGCCTCGACGGCGTTCAGATCCTCGATGCGGACTCCGAAGCCGGCGTTGTTGATCTCTTTCGCCACTTCCCGGGTCACCTCATCGAGCACCGCCAGGTCCTCGTGCGCCAGGAGCAGCGTCGACGAGTAGTACCCGAACTGGACGTGGCCGCTCGAGGCCTCGCCGTAGGCGGCAATGGCGTCGTTGGTCATCCGGTCGGCGTCCGCGTCGACGTGCGTCGACTGGCCACCACCGTTTTCCCGGAGGAGATTGAGCAGGCTCTTGCGCTTCATCGCCCACTTGCCCCGGTACTTGTTGATGATCCCGCCTGCTTTACCCGGGTCCATGAAAATGAACCGGCTCGACCAGCGGTAGGACACCGGCATACGACCCACGAAATCCAGGATTCCCGGCACCGAATACCCGGGCAAGCCCACGAACGAGATCGCCGAAATGTGCTTCTTCCCGATCTTCGGCTGAAATCCCGTCGTCATGTCGTAGCAGCCCACGACCGAATCGAGGTACATCGGCACCGCGCTCATCCGAAACGGCCGCCAGTTGCCCATCGATACGCACTGCTCGAGGTGCGCCAGCAGCTCAGATTCGACCGCCCCGGTCCGGTCGTCGACCCGATCCACCAGTCGTCGGATTTTTACGAGGGAACCCAGGCGGCCCTCGATTTCCTGGATCGCGTCGCGGAACCGCTCGACCGCCCGCTCCGCCCCCGCCGTGATCCGCCCTTCCACGAAAACGTCCGCGGCCCGGTTGGCCGAATCCGGCATCGGGAACCACGTCAGGCACAGGATGTGCCGGCTGGCGTATCCGGCGCGGCTCCCTTCGTGCGCTGCGCGCCGCGCATCGTCGATCAGTCGCGTCGTGCGATCGGGGAAAGCGCCTTGCGGCGGATACCCCGGCGCCACGTCGCGCACCACGTCGCAATGGACCACCCAGCCGTCGCCCAGTTTGAGGGCGGAATTCAGCCGCTCGGCCATCGATCGCAACTCCGACCTGGTCGAAGAATCAAGGTCCGGCCCGTGGAATTCAAAGCCGGCCATCAGGCCGCCGGATTTCAGCAGGACGATTCCGTTGCCGAACAAACCGCCCCAGGGCAGCATGTCCGGGAGTCCGATCGCCTTGCGGCGAAATTCGGTGAGATTCAGCATCCGCGCATCCTTTTCAAACAAACAGGCGGCCTGCCCGGTTCAATCGCCACGGCCGCCCCGCCGCATCAGCGCGACGCCCTCGCTCGTCAATGCTCGACGGTTGGCCTTTTCCCAA
>JAKBZN010000041.1 GCA_021842465.1 Pseudomonadota bacterium | reverse complement strand
TCCGGCGTGCGATAGGCGCCGATCTGCAAGAAAATTCCCGGCCCGCCCGGTGCCGCGCCGGGCGTCGCTCCCGCGCCATTCGGGGCCGCGACCGCCGGCGGCGGCAGCGCCGCGCCCGGGGAGGCGGCGGCCACGGCGGCAGCCGCCGGGCTGGTTGCGGCAGCGGGTGCCGGCGTACCCGAGGGTTGCGTGCCCGGCCCCGGGATCAGCGACGAAAACAGCGGTTGGTTGGGATCGTTGTGATCCGGCGTCAGGGTATCGGTAAGCCGCTGCACCTTGCTGACGAACGGCACCGGGGCCTTGGTGATGTACACCGCCGTACCGGCGGCGATGCCAAGCCCGACCATCAGGCCGCCCAGAAAGATGGAAAACAGCGTAGGAAGCCGGCCCACCGCAGTCATACCTCCTCCTTTACATCCGCTCCGGGGCATGCACCCCGATCAACCGCAGTCCGTTGCGCAGAACCTGCCGCGTCGCCAGCAGGAGCGCGAGTCGCGCCGTCCGCAACCCGGCTTCCTCGACCAGGATGCGCTCGGCGTTGTAGAAGGCGTGCAGGTCGGCGGCAAGGTCCTTGCAATAGAACGCGATGAGGTGCGGCGCCAGCGTTTCGCCGGCTTCGCGCACCACGTCCGGATATTCGGCGAGGCGCGCCATCAGGGCCAGTTCCTTCGGCGCCGACAGGCAGGTCAGGTCCGCCTCCCGGGCGGCAGCCTCGTCGAGCACCGTCCCCGTCTGGTCCGCCGCCTGCGCCAGCACCGAGCAGATGCGCGCGTGCGCGTACTGCACATAGTAGACCGGGTTGTCTTCCGAGTGCGAGAGCGCCAGGTCCACATCGAACGCGAACTCGGAATCGCACTTGCGCGACACGAGAAAGAAGCGCGTCGCGTCGCGTCCGACCCAGTCGACGAGATCGCGCAGGGCGACGTAGGTGCCCGCGCGCTTGGACATCTTGACCTCTTCCCCGCCGCGCAGCACCCGCACCATCTTGTGCAGCAGGTACTCGGGGTACCCGAGCGGGATCGACAGTCCGCGCACGCGCGAAAGAATCTGCAGCCCGGCGCGAACCCGCGCAACCGTGCCGTGGTGGTCCGAACCCTGGATGTTGATCGCCCGCGTGTGACCGCGCTCGAACTTGACGAGGTGGTACGCGACGTCGGGCACGAAATACGTATACGTGCCGTCGGATTTGCGAACGACCCGGTCCTTGTCGTCGCGCAGATCGGCGCGCGCGCCGCCCTCGGTGCCTTCCAGCGCCTCCGTCGTGCGCAACCACAGGGCGCCGTCGGCCTCGTAGCTCAGGCCCGACTCGACGAATCCGCGGACCGCGGCCTCGACCCGCCCGTCTTCGTACAACGAGGACTCGAGATAGAAGTTATCGAAATGCACGCCGATCGCGTCGAGGTCCAGATCCTGCTGGTTGCGCAGATAGGCCACCGCGAACCGGCGCACGGCGTCCCGATCGTTCGGATCGCCACTGGCCGTCACCTCGGCACCGTCACGCGGGCGGACCGTCGCCTTGGCGAGAAAATCACGGGCGATCTCGACGATGTACTCACCCTGGTAGCCGATCGCCGCCGGATCGATCTGCCGCCCCTGCAGCGCCCATGCGCGCGCCTGCACCGAAGCGGCAAGCTGTTCGATCTGCACGCCGGCATCGTTGTAATAGAACTCGCGGCTCACCGCCCAGCCGCACGCGGCCAGCACGTTGGCCAAGGCGTCGCCAAGGGCCGCCTGCCGTGCGTGTCCAAGGTGCAAGGGACCGGTGGGGTTGGCCGAAACGAACTCGAGCAGCACGGTCTTCCCGACCCCTTCGCCGCAATCGCCGAAGGCGGCGCCCCGACGCAGGACCTCGCCGACCACCTGCCGTTTGCTGGCATCGGTCAAGCGCAGGTTGATGAACCCCGGGCCGGCCACCTCGACCGCCGCCAGCCACTCCGCCGCGCCGGCATCGGCGCGCAAGCGGGCGGCGATCTCTTCCGCGATCGCGCGGGGAGGACGGCCGAGCGGCTTCGCCAGTTGCAAGGCGACGGTGCAGGACAGGTCGCCGTGCGCGGCGACGTTCGGACGCTGCAATTCGATCGCCGGGACGTGGTCGGACAGGGTCGCAAGCGCATCGCGAATCCGGTTCGCGATCGCCTGCCGCTGTTCAGCGAGCATGGAACGGTGCCAAGGAATACGGGAAACGACCGAGTTTACCGGAGCGGCGTCGAGACGCGCTTTCACCGGGTGCCGCGCCCCCACCGCGGCGGCGCCGGTACCCTCACCCCCGCCCTCCCGCACGCGGGAGAGGGAGCAAATCCCGCCCGGCAAACCGCAGCCGCGGGCCTAGCGCGAGCCGGTCGCCCGAGGCTGCTCGATCAGCGCGTACGCGGAGTGGTTGTGGATCGATTCGAAATTCTCGGATTCGACCCGGAACGCGACGACCCGGGGGTCCTGGCGCAACGCCAGCGCCACGTCCCGCACCGTATCCTCGACGAACTTCGGGTTGTCGTACGCCCGTTCCGTGACGTACTTTTCGTCCGGGCGCTTGAGCACGCCCCACAGTTCGCAGGATGCCGCGTCTTCGGCGATCCGGATCTGCTCTTCCATCGACATCGGTTCCACGGTCTCGACGTCGATGATGATGTGCGAACGCTGGTTGTGCGCGCCGTAGTCGGAAATGCGCTTGCTGCACGGGCAAAGGCTGGTAACCGGGACACAGACTTTCTGGCGGACGTGCGGTGCCCCGCCTTCCATTGCCGCGGTCAGCGTCACGTCGTAATCCATGAGGCTCCGAACACCCGAGACCGGCGCTGCCTTGTCGACAAAATACGGGAAGCGGATCTCGATCCACCCCGTGTCGGCCTCAAGGTGCCGCAGCATTTCCTGCAGCAAGGCACGCAGCGACGCCATCGACATCGGTTCGCGATGGTTCTGCAGCACCTCCAGAAAACGCGACATGTGCGTGCCCTTCCGCTCGCCGGGAAGCGCAACGAACATGTCGAACGTGGCAACCGTGGCAACCGGTCCATCGCGCCCCGCCACCGTCACCGGATGGCGCAAGGCTTTCACCCCGACCCGGTTGATCGCGATATTGCGAGGATCGATGGACGACTGCACATCCGGCAGCAAGACCAATTCGCGTGCGTTCATAACATGGTTCCTGTCTGTCATGGAAGGGTTCCTGCTGCACGCCCGAAGACTGCGGAATGCATGCAGCCGGACGGGGACGGCGGGACAAGACCCCCGAAACTATACCTGAGTACAGTAATCAGGAATCGGGCGCACCGACAAGTCGCGCCCAAAACCGCCGGCCCTCCGGCAGTTTGCAGAACTTCGCCTGAGGCATCAATAAGCGACTCCCGCAAGTTCTCACCGACTTGCCTTTGTCCAGGAAATCCCCATCGAAAACCACGCAAACGTGCCGCTTTCCCAGTCACCGGACTCCGCCATCCGAGCTCGATATGCGAGTAGGATGTACGTTTCGACGCCGCCCGGGCGGCAATGCACCCCACCACGATTGTCCATGACAAAAACCACCGCGGAGGACTTCGTCGACATCGGCGGCATCACCATTGCCGCCGTCGAGCGGGACACGGGCCTGACCAAAGACACCCTGCGCGTGTGGGAACGCCGGTACGGCTTCCCGACACCGCTGCGCGACCGTTCGGGGCAGCGTGTGTACTCCCGCCGGGACATGGAGAAACTCCGCCTCATCAAGCGGCTTCTCGATCACGGATACCGCCCCGGAAAGATCCTGCCGCTCGACGCGACCGACCTGCTGCGACTCGCCGATGCGCTTCACCCTCCGCTCCAGCGCCGCGATGGAGCGCACCCGCGGCCGGACATCGAGCCCTTGCTCGATCTCCTGCGCAAACATCGGGTCGAAGAATTGCGCCGGCAACTCAGCCAGTCGCTCCTGCGTCTCGGCCTCGCGCAATTCCTGTCCGGCGTAATCGCTCCCTTCAATGCCGCGGTGAACGACGCCTGGACCCGGGGCAAGCTCGAACTCTTCGAGGAACACATCTACGCGGAAGCGATCCAATCCATCCTCCGCGGCGCAATCGCGGGAATTCCGCGCCCGGGCAGCGATCCGCCGATCGTCCTCCTCACCACGCTGCCCCGGGAAACCCATGCGGTCGGCCTATTGATGGCGGAGGCATTCTTCGCGCTGGAAAGCTGCCGCTGTATTTCGCTGGGCGTGCAGACGCCCCTGCCCGACATCGTACGGGCCGCCGAAGCACTGCGCGCACAAATCGTGTTCGTGTTCTTCGGCGATTCCGCCAATGCCAGCCTGGTTTCCAGCAGCATCGCCGAACTGCGCGCGGCCCTCCCCCCGCAACACGAGATCTGGGTGAGCGGCAGCACGCCGGTCCTGGAACGCCGCCTGCCGGAACACGTCACGTACCTTCGGAGCCTGAGCGAAACCGGCGGGGCGCTGCTGCGCCGTCGACGGGCGCGCGCCCCGCGGGCCGACCCGTGATCGCAGGCGCGGTGCCGAATCCGGTGCGCCCGCGGGATATGCCACACTAACGCGATGCACCGATCCATTCCCACCCGCCTCGCCGCCCTCCTCCTGATCACCGCCCTCCCCGGGGCAGCGATTGCCGCATCCGCTCCGCAGAACGGCAGGACCGATGCGCTGCCGGCATCCGCCCAACTCGAATATGCGACGACGGCGACGATGCAGTGGATGGGGTTGCCGCTCACGCTGCGCGGCCGCACCGACATGACCTGGAAGTTCGACGGCACGCATTACGACGCGCAACTGCGCATCAACCGGGTGGGATTCGCGCAGCACTCGGAAGGCCGCCTCCAGGCCGACGGCGCGCTGGCCCCGGACCGGTATAGCGAAAAACGGCCGTTCCACCATCCCGATACCGTCATGCTGGACTGGGTCCGCGGTCAGGTCCGTTTCGGCAATGCGACGACCCATTCGGCGCCGAAACCCGGCGCGCAGGACCGCCTCAGCGTCCAGTTCGAGTTCGCCCGTCGGATGGAACGGAACGCGCAGGCATTCCGACCCGGCGACCAGGACCCGATCCGGCTCATCGGCACCCACGATGTCGACGATTGGAAATTCACCGTCGGTCCCGCCGAAACCGTCGGCACAGGCCTCGGTCCGATGCCGACGATCCACTTGTCGGCGCGGCGGCCGGCGGGCCGGGTGGAGGAGACGATGGACATCTGGCTCGGCGCGAAGACTCGCTGGCTCCCGGTGCGGATCCGGATCGTCGACCGGAACGGATCCGTCATCGATTCCGTGCTGCAGACCGCAAGCATTCGCTGAGCACCCGACGCCGGCGAGTGCGCGGGCAGAACGCTCTGCGCGCGGGATCGGGCCGGTTTCTACCGAACGGTCAACGCACCAGAACGTTCTGGAACTGCCACGGATCGTCGCGATCCAGCCGCTCCGGGAACAGCCGATCGCGCCCCTGCAACGGCGTCCAGTCGCCCCACGCTCCGACCATTTCCCCGAGATAGGGCCGTGCGACCTCAAGCACGCGTCCGGAGTCCATTTCCTCGGGATCGACCACGCCGCGCGCCGGATTTTCGATCGCCCACACCATGCCGGCCAGGACCCCTACGGCCGTCTGCAAGGTCGTGGCGTTGTTGTAGGGCGCCAGTCGGCGCGCGTCGGCGATATCGAGGCGCGACCCATACCAGTACACGCCGTGCCGGTTTCCGCACAGCAACACCCCCAGTTCGTCGACGCCCTGGACGATCTCGTCGCGCAGCACGCGCCGCCCGGGCTGCAGGTCGAATCCGCGCCCGCGGAACTCGTCGATGGACAGCATCGCATCATTGCAGGGGCGATACGCGTAATGAACGGTGGGGCGGTACACCGCACGCCCCCCCTCTTCGACGGTGAGATATTCGGCGAGGGAAACCGATTCGCCGTGCGTAACGAGATATCCGTGATAGCTCCCGCCCAGAGGCGTCCAGCTGCGGACCCGGGTATCGACGCCCGGCTGCTCGAGATAGATCGCCGCCTGCGCCCCGACCGCATGGGTGCGCGCGCCCGCCGGAAGGTGGCGTTCGTGCGTTCCCCAGCCCAACTCCGCGGGCTGACTGCCTTCCGCGACGAAGGCCTCCACCGACCATGTATTGACGAACTCGCCGACGCGCTTGGGCTCACGACTCACCTGGAAGTCATACTCCGCCACATGAATGGCCTTGATTCCCAGCCGCATCGCCAATCGTGCCCACGCGTCCCGCGACGCCGGCTCGCGGTCGTCCTCGCCTTCCCGGCGGGCAACATCGCGCAACGCCTGCTTGGCAAAATGCGAGACGAGCCCCGGGTTGACCCCATGGGTGAGCACCGCGGTCGGGCGCCCGGGCGCCGGCCGCCGATTGGTTGCCCGCGCCTGCTCACGCAGCCAGTAATTGGTCCGCTCCGCTGGAGCGCGACTGGCATCGGTGTAATGACCGGCCCAAGGCTCGATGCAGGAATCCAGGTACAGCGCCCCGCGCTCCGCGCATAAGGCGATGAGCGCGACCGAAGAAACGTCGACGGCGAGATTCACCAGAAAGTCTCCCGCCTGCAGCAATGGCGCGAGCGCTTCGCGATAGTTGGCCTGGGTGACCGGCTCGGCCCGGAAATCCGTCACGCCGCAGGCTCGTGCGACGTCGCGCCCTGCGTCATCCGCCGTGATGATCGTGATCCGGCGGGGATCCACGGCGATGTGCCGCCGGATCAGCGGCAGCACCCCCTGCCCCACACTGCCGAAGCCGACCATCACCAACCGACCCGACAGCGATACGTTGTTCTTCTGGGTCCCTTCCTCGATCAATCCGTACACCTCGAAAAAAGACCGCATGTTTCGCGGTTCCGGCAAAACATGCGCTCCGATGTTCTCGTTTGAAATTCCGCCCTCGGAGCGGGACAAGCCCAACCCGGCGCCGGCTCCCGCAGGCGGAACCCGACAAACGCGCGGCTCCCCCTGCCGGTCTGCGCCGGGCGCCGGAGAGCCTCCTTCCGGCTGACCAAGAGCGGAAATATAACGCGGATCTCCGTGATTGCGACCCGGATATCCGCAACCCCCATTCCAGGGGATGCAAACCAGTGGTTCGGCGGGGACGCCGCAAGCCATTTCGCCCATAATCGCCCCTGCGATCCCGCCCATGCAGGGCGCCGACACACCAGACACTGGAAGCAGACACCGGAAGCACCATGGCGAACTGCCTGATACTCGGTGCATCCCGCGGCATCGGCCGCGAGTTGGCACGCCAATATGCCGCCGCAGGCGACCGCGTGGTTGCAACGGTGCGCCGAACCGAAAACGTGGGCGCCCTGCTCGAAGACGGCATCGCCCGCGTGGTCGAGGTGGATCTTGCGCAGCCGTCCGCGGTAGAGATCCTGCGGTCCGCGCTCGCGGACGAACCGCTCGACGTGGCGATCATCGCGGCGGGCGTCTCCGGGCCGATCACAACGGGCCTTGCCGCCCCCACCGCAGCCGAGTTCGATGCCGTCATGCACGCGAACGTCTATCCTGCGATGCAGATCATTCCGCTCCTTGCCTACAAGCTCGCCGCCACGCACGGCAAGCTCGCCCTGCTGTCCAGCCGCATGGGGTCGATCGGCAGCATGGCCGAGGCCAACTGGTGGCTGTACCGGGCCAGCAAAGCGGCGCTCAATGCCGTGCTCAAGTGCGCGGCCGTCGAACTGGGGCCACGCGGCGTGGTGTGCATGGCGCTCCACCCCGGATGGGTCCGGACCGACATGGGCGGCCCCAATGCCGATCTGGGCGTCGAAGAGAGCGCCGCGGCGCTGCGCCGGGTGATTGCCGCCGCCAACCACTCCCACAACGGTCGATTCCTCAATTTCACCGGCGAGCAGATCGAGTGGTGAACCTTCCGCCGGAAACGGCACGCGACCGGACCGCCGTCTCGAACCCCGACAATACGCCGCCGCCATGCCTCCCCCCTCGATCCTCGCCGGCCTGATTTTTGGCGTCTGCGGCCTGTTTGCGGCAGGCACCATCGAATTCCTGCTCCGCTCGTTTGCGGAGGATGCCGGCATCAACCGCTGGATCTTCGCCACCGTGCCGGGCCTGTTCGCGATGCTCTACGCCATCCTCGTCTACCAGGACGCCGGGAAGAAGGTGCGCCGCATCACGGAATCGATATCCCGCGGCATCCTCATCGCGCTGCTGAGCTGGATTTCGGTGTCGGCGCTCATCACCTGGGCATGGTGTGGGGAAGGGCAGGCCATGCGCTGCTTCAGCGAAACCCTGCTCGTATCGGGGATCGTCGGGGGCGGTCCGATCCTCGTGGCGGCGATCTTCGCGGGTTGGATCTCGGGGCTGCTGATCACCCAGCCGGCCCGGAAGTCCCCCACTCGGCAGGCCATGATGGAAGGCCACGCGGATGCCCCGGCCGCACCCGCAATCGGAACGGAGCAGCGCCTCCCTAGACCCCCCAGGTGACGTCGGCACCCGACCGTTGCGCCGCGTGCAACATTGCAAGCAAGGGGAATGCGCGCTGGGCCAAGCCGATGGGCGGCTCGACCGCGGGCTCACCGTCCCGGGCGCCGGGTTCTTCCTGCCGGGTGGCAGCGAGCCGTCTTTCCTGCTCGACCGCCCCGGTCAACCGTTCGATTGCGTCGGCCAGTTGCTCCGCGGGGATGACCCCGCGCTCCACCATCGGCTTGCCGATCAGCGCGAGCAGTCGCTGCGCGGTATCCCCCATCATGACGATCTCGCCGGCGGCACGGGAACGGAACACCACGATCGACATCGTCATCGCCCCCCGCGCAGCCGGGATCGTCCGGCTCGCCCCGGACCCGCCGCAAGCCTGATTCGGAAGCACGGAACCGGGTGAACGAAAGCAGTGTCGCGCATGTTCCCGCCCCTTTCCGAATCCTCCGTGGTGACCGGTCGATTATGGTACGTTTATCCGCCACCCGGAGTCACGGGGGAAAACCGACAGCCAGGAGGACGGATCATGGGGAAAGGTGACACCCGCACACGGCGCGGCAAGATCTACAACGGCAGCTACGGCAGGACCCGTCCGCGACGGCAGAAAAAAAAGGCCGTCAAGCGCCGCTGATCCCCGGCACCCCACCCGTGGCGAATCGTCAGTAGCCACTGGCCGGATCGGCCGCGGCGGCGGATCCGCTCTGGAGTTCGATATAGCGTTGCCGGTCCGCATCGAACTGCTCGTTCACCCGCTGAATTTCCGCCTGCGCCTGATCGCGAGCCTGCCGCTGCTGACGCAGGAGAATGCGGTTCTCCTGAAATTCTTCCTGCAGGCGCGCGGGCATCGGGTGATGCAGGTAAAACTCCGCGTCTTCGTCGAGTCGCTTCCGTTCCCGCTGGTACTGGGCGATCGCGGCATCAGCGCGCTGGATGGTTGCCTGCAAGCCGGACAAGGTCTGCCGACGCGCAGCGTCGATATCTCCGACGCTGGAATACGTTGCGAGCAGCGCGCGATCCCTCCGTTCCCGCCGGAGCCGGGCTTCCTCCTGTTTCCGCCGCGCCTCGTCGGCGGCTTCCTGCGCCTTCTTCTCTTCGGGGGTAAGCGGCGCAGGAATGATCTCACGCACGGAACCGTCCGGATTCAGCACCCGGATCTCATGGTTGCGGCAGGCCGCCGGGATGTAGTCACCGGTGAACATCTGGCCGGATCCGGTCGTGCAGATGTACATCTGGGCGTGCGCGGCCGTCGCCGCGCACAGCGCGGCGGCAACGGGCGTACGCCAAGACCTATACGCCATACCGCTCCCGGTAGCGCTCCAGCGCCGGCAGGTGCTCGCGCGCCGACTGCGCAAATGCCGAGTCGGAGCGCAGGAACCGGAGCAGGTCGTCAAAACCGGCAATCGAGATCACCGGCGTCCCGGTCGCGCGCTCGAAGGCCTGCACCGCGGACTCCGGGGACAGCGCCTCGTCGCGCCCGATGCGCTCCTTGCGATCGAGCATGATCACCACCCCCGCGGGCTGCGCACCGTGGGCACGGATCAACTCGACCGCCTCGCGCTTCGCAGCGCCATCGGTGATCACGTCGTCGATGATCAGGACCCGCCCGCGCAAGGGCGCGCCAACGAGCACGCCGCCTTCGCCGTGGTCCTTCGCCTCCTTGCGGTTGTAGGAGAACGGCACGTCGAGCCCGGATTCGGCCAGGGCCATCGCGGTGGCCGCAGCCAGCGCGATCCCCTTGTACGCGGGGCCGAACAACATGTCGAACTCGATCCGCCCTGCCGTCCGCGCGGCGAGGATCGTCTGCGCATAAAATCCGGCAAGCTGCCGCAGGGTGGCGCCATGGTCGAAACGGCCCGCATTGAAGAAATACGGCGTCCTGCGTCCGCTCTTGGTGGTGAAGTCACCGAAGGACAAAACGCCCGCACCCAGGGCGAACTCGATAAACCGCTCGGACCGCTCTTGCACCCTTTTCCCCCATCTGATCTGATCGCCGTCAGATGGGAGCGTACCGCAAGGCGCGGGTCGACGGCTTCCCGGAAAAAATCCATGCTTCGAATCGTCAGTTGCAACGTCAACGGCCTGCGCTCCGCGGTTACCAAAGGTTTCCTGCCCTGGCTGGCCCGGACCGATCCCGACATTCTCTGCCTGCAGGAGGTGAAAGCGCAGGAAGCGGACCTTCCCGCGACCCTGCTCCGGCCGGAATCGCGCCATGCGATGTACCACTTTGCCGAAAAAAAGGGGTACAGCGGCACCGCGCTGATCGCCAAGGCGGCACCGCGTAGCGTGCAGATCGGATTCGGCAATGCCGAGTTCGACCGCGAAGGCCGCTACGTCGAGGCCGAATTTACCAATGCGACGGTCATCAGCGCCTATTTCCCGTCGGGATCCAGTTCGCCGGAACGACAAGCGGCAAAATTCCGCTTTCTCGACGTGTTTCTCCCCCATCTGCGGGCGCTGCGGGCCCGCGGCCGCGAGATCATCCTGTGCGGCGACGTCAACATCGCGCATCAGGAAATCGACCTCAAGAACTGGCGGTCGAATCAGAAGAATTCCGGCTTCCTCCCCGAGGAACGTGCATGGATCTCCGGCCTCTTCGAGCGCGAGGGGTGGGTCGACGTCTTCCGGCGGCTCGATCCGCGCCCCGAGCAGTACACATGGTGGAGCAACCGCGGCCGCGCCTGGGAAAACAACGTCGGGTGGCGCATCGACTACCAAATCACCACCGGAGGGATCGCGGCGACCGCCCGACAGGCAACGATATTCAAGGAACAACGCTTCAGCGACCACGCGCCGCTGATCATCGACTACGACTTCGCGCTGTGACGCGGCGAAGCGGATAGCGCCGGGCCACCGGCGCCCGTACCCGCCGCCTCGGGCGCCTGCGACCAGTAGTAGGCACCGAAACGCATGCGGTGCGTCGCGTCATCCCGTCCCTGGTCGGCCTCGTAGCGCCGCAAGGCTTCGGCAATCATTTCGCCGCGCGCCTGCCCCCAGAGCTTGCGCGCCAGTTCCGAGAGCGCCTGCGCCGACTCCGCCGTGATGCCGTCGGCGAACACGCTCTGCTCGAGCACCGGGTCCTGTCCCAGCAGGTTGCCCACCGCCGCGCGCGCGTGGTCGGAGAGGTTCGCTCCGAACAAATCGAGCATCTCCCGCGACCCCGGCGGCGGTACGAAGCCGTCGCGGTTCGGCAGCACCATC
>JAKBZN010000040.1 GCA_021842465.1 Pseudomonadota bacterium | reverse complement strand
GAGATTCAGCATCCGCGCATCCTTTTCAAACAAACAGGCGGCCTGCCCGGTTCAATCGCCACGGCCGCCCCGCCGCATCAGCGCGACGCCCTCGCTCGTCAATGCTCGACGGTTGGCCTTTTCCCAAGCCGTGAACACTTCCATGTCCGACTTTGCTGGATCCAGATACCGCGCCGCTTCGTAGCGCCCTGCCGCGAACGCGGCGACCCCCGCAAGCTTTGCGTAGTACCTTGTATTTCTGGCCGAGTTGGGAGTGGCGTCCAACGCATGGACTTTTCGCGCGCTCTCCGCGATCACTTTCAGTCTCAAGACGGCATCGCCGTTTTCCGCCAGGCCTCGACTCCCACCCTCTTCCACCTTCGAACGGGCCATAAAAACCCTTGGCGGCAGAAGCGACGTCCGGCCCTCGTCCCACTCGTTTCGCATTTTTTCCAGCAAACCCGCGTCGATTCGTTGCGCGTTGGCCGACAGCGCTTCTGTCATCGCATCCGAAATTCGCTCGATCACCCGCGCAGGATCGCGCACCGCGCACATTTGTGTGCCGAATTGAAGCATCTGTTCTCGGGTAGGGAACATCTTCGACTTGGCAAACGACAGCGCCATCGTTCGATCCGTCTTGATGGCGCCGGTGCTGTGACTTACGTAGTCGTAAACGGTTGTCGTGACCACGTCGTATACAGGAGAGAGCCGCGGGGATTCCCCGACCGGCGTGTCGTAAATCAGGGAAAAATTCTTCAGATGTGCGTCGCCGTTCCGAACCAGCACGGAGAGCGCCAGGTATTCGAAGAACCGCTGGCCACTGGCAAGCGACTCTCCTTCCCGGCAGAAGACCTTGATCGCCTTGGCGATGTCTTCGTAGGCGCCGCGATACTTGTAGTTTCCGTGGGGATCGTACGAACGCTCCAGGAGCACCGCGAAATCCTCGACGCCAAGGCGTTCATCGCCCCGGAGATCGAACCGATCCAGGACGAAGAAGTCCCCGTCCTCCGACAAATCGAACGTCGGCACATCGAGACCGGCCCGCCGTGCGGCGTCCATGCACAGGAACTCGTTGTGCGTCAAAAAGGGAAACGAATCGCCACTGTGTTTGACCACCAGATCGTTGTGAACAATCGTTCTCGCCTCATCCTTCACCGTCTCGGCCTGCTTCTTGTCAGCGTCGGGAACCATTACCTTGGGTTGCACCCCGGAAATACCGGAGTCGAAGTAGGTCTCCACGAGAAAGTCGAAAAGCTCCTGACCTCCACCCCGGAGCAGCTGCCGCTTGCCGACCGTCGCGTTCTTGGCGGGCTTTGCCGCCTCGGGAACCCGGTACGTGAGCCGACCGATTTGGTTCTCGCCAACGATCGACAGCAGCAGCATGTCGTCAACATGCACGTGCTTGGCCATGCGGCGCACGATCTCGTTGTACAGAAAGCCTTCCGGCCGGTTCATCGCAAAGATCGGCAACAGGGCGGTGCTCGCATAGCTCTCGGCCCGGATGGGCATGCGCAGCGCGATTTCGCGCTGCCGATCGCCATTTGCCAACGAATAGTTGAAGACGAACCGGGAATCCTTTTCCAAGGCTCCAGCAGGTCCCTGCGGCGTATCAACGATCAGGCGTTTGATCTTCGACGGACTCATCCCAGAAATCCCAAGGTTCTCCAGCTTCGGGGCGCGAACTCACGATCATCAACGCCTTGTCCAAGGCTGACAGCGCGGCAAAAACCGTCCGCATCTCGACATTGCGGCCCGCTTCCAGATCGATGATCGCCTTTCGTTGGCACCCCACCGCTTTCGCGACCCATTCCTGGGTCCGCCCAAGCGCCTTGCGCTCGGCCCGAAACTGGCGTCCGAAGTCGACGGAAGAGTAGAGGCGCTTTGCCATCGCAATGTATCGTTAGAGTTACATTTATAGATAATCTGACCAAAATGTAACCTAAACAATACATCCTTTCAAGGAGATTTCCCCGTGGAAATGGCTGGCCAGGGAGTATTCCTGCGTAAACCCGGGGTCCGATCAACGAGCGCCGTGAGCTTCTTGCTCCTCCCTGATCTCTTTCACCTGATCCCAGTCGATCATGTTCACGTTGCGGCCGACGCGTCGAAGATCCGAAATCGCCGCCGACAGGGTTGCGCCGGGAAGCGGCCGGTCGCCGATGCGACGCCACCGCTTCACCACCTCCGCGGGGCTGCGCGCCGTATGCGTGAATTCGATCACGCCCCAAGGCGTGTGATATTCCCCGCTGGCCCCGGTCGTCATTACGGTCAGGCGCATCGGAATCTGGCTGATCACCCCATACTCCGACAGCATCGACTCCAGGCTGAGATAGCTCATATCTCCTGGGCGCAAGGCCAAGGCCAGATATTCGGCCAGGTATCGCGTCTCGTAGGCGCGCGAATGCGGGTTGAAGTAGATCCCGGGGGCAACGCGCTGCAGGATGCCGGAGCCCACCGCACGTTGGAGGGATTTTTCCAGCGTCACCGGTTTTTCCGGGAAGATCATCGCCAGCTCGGCGATTGAAAACAGAAAGCGCCGCTCCCGGATGGACAAATCGGACAAGGCTTGCAGTAGCCGAGACATCTTCATGCCGTTTACCATAACTTTTGTTATGGTTAATAGCAAGATATCGGACCTTCATTCGAGCACCTTCCTATCCCGCGCGAACAGCGTTGCCTGCCCCGGATAGAACACCTGGAAGCGCAGCGCACGCGCCCCGGTTTTCGAGAGTTGCGGGTCGTAGGCGCCGGCGCGCGCAAGCGCCCAGCTTCCTGTCGCCCACAACACCACAGCGGCCGCGATCGACCAGACGTGATGAAGCGCCAGGGCGAAGATCCCGCAGATCAACGCGAGGAGGAGCACGAGTTCCCGCTCCCCACCCATCAAGAGAATCGGCCGGTTCAACGATTCGTGGATCACCACCGCCCCGGCCTCTTCCAGATCGCGGTCGTCCGCCATCAGATCGTCGCCCCCGCCAACCCCAACGCGGCCAGCAGGTTGTACCCCCCGACCATCGTCGCGATCCCCGCCGTCGTGAAAAGCAACGTTTTCGCGAACCCGGAGAGTTCGTCGTTTCGGAAAATGAGGGCGCCGCCGGCGCCGGCCAGGGCGCCAACCGAGATCGTCGACGCGACCGGACCCGTCAGATCGTTCGTGAACGTCATCATCGGCCCGTCCCACGGCAACCCGCCGCCGGTTGCCGCGAATGCGGCAGTTCCCGCCGAAGCGAGCGCCAGACCAACCACCACCTTCAAGCCGTTTTTCATGCAACCCTCCGTTGGAAACATCCCAGGCACCATGCCCGGGAAAACTTCACCGCTCGATGCCGCGCCGCTCTTCCAGGTCCACCTCCGCGACAAACTTGTCCCGGGGTGACAACCGCGCGGGATCGACCGTCCGCGTGACCTGCTGATATGCACCCGTCGACCGCGACCGGCGCGCGACACGGATCTGCACCCGACTCGGGCAGACCTTCTCGACCACGCCGGCAACCGGAATCTCATAGCCGTATCCACCGGGAGGTCCGTACCGCCATGTCACCCTGTCCCCTCGCTTGAATTCCTGCGCCACAGCCACCCTCCTTCCCGTTCAGACGCCGCGACCACTGCACCAGATCGCGCGAGCGAAGCCGCGCACGCCCCCCACCCGGACCGGCCCGAAGTACCGCGAATCGAAGCTCCTGCGCGCTCCGTCTTCGCTCGATCCCCGTCCCCACAACCAGATCTCCCCGGAGCCCAAGCGCACCGTCTCCCGCAACCGCGGAAGGTCCGCTCGGACCACCGGTCGGCTATCGGCAAGCCAATGCCCATTCACCCGCACCCCGCCGTCCGACACCTGCACGGTGTCGCCTGCCACGGCCGCGACGGTCTTGAGAAACGGCATCGCGCCGCTGGGACAGTTCCCGGCGAACAAGAATCGGAACTGCCGCGGGCCCACCGGCGGGCAGACAACGACCAGCGCGCCGCGGGACACCGCGCCGTCGACGGGCGATACGCGATACACGCCGATCGGCGCGGAGCTGGTGAGATTCAGCCGGTATCCGGCCCGGCCGGCGATGCCCACCGCGCCCACGGCCAACGCGGCGCCCGCAAGGAGGACCGGCGCGGCCTGCATTACGCCCCTCCCCCGGGCCGCCGGCCGGTATCGGGCGACGGGCCGAACTTGATGCGCTCGGCCAAGGCCGGATCGGCGTAATACCGGACCTTCTGGCAGTAGATCGGTGCGTGCCCGGCCACGAACACGAGTTCGTCCTCGGGCGGAAGCCGCATGCACTCGTCCGGGGTGAGCAGACTGCGCCGGCTCAGCTGCTCCCGATCCCCGGCGCCCAGGACGCTCACCTTTCGGGCGCCGGAGCTTTCCATGTGGGCCACGGTCATTTCGCCGGCCATTTTCGATAGCGCTTCGGCGGTTTCGACCTTATTCGGCGCGTACGCGATCCGGATGTGACAATTGCTCATGATCGCCTCGTCCTTGGAGTAGGCGGCATGCAACTGGCTCAGGTCCTGGGTGATGAGCAACGCCTTCAGCCCATAGCCGGCGATGAAGGCCAGCGCTTCCTGGAAGATGTCGAGCTTGCCCAGGGCCGGAAATTCGTCGAGCAACAGCAGCAGCCGGTGCGGGAACCGGCTCTTGCTCGATCCGCCCTTCTCGAACTCCATGCCCTCCGTCAGCCGCCGCGTCACCTGGTTGACGACCAGCCGGATCAAGGGCTTCAGCCGATCCTTGTCCGAGGGCGGAACCACGACGTAGAGCGCGGTCCTTGCCGCGCATGCCTGCCCGTCGACGTCCACGCCCCCCATCAGGCTCTCGATCGTGAAATCGGAAACGCTCGTGTTTTCCGCGACGATCGGATCGCGATACAGCGTCAGGAACGAGAGCGCCGTCGACATGACGCCGGACGCCTCGTTGGGAGCCTTGTTCAGATACTCCTGCGCCGCTTCGGCCGCCGTTCTCCAGCCAATCCTTCGATGCACGTCCTCGGACGAGGACTCCTGCATTCCGAGCGCGTGGTCGCGGATGTACATCATCACGGCCTCGACGCCCTCGATCTTGTCGCCATGCCCGTCAGGCACGTCCGGGTCGATCGCCGCCTGCTCCGCGATCACCCGGATCGGCCCGCCGTTGCTCATGATCGACTGCACGGTGGCAAGATTGCGCATGTTCTCGCCGCCACCGATCTTCGACCAGTCGTAGAGAATCACGAAAAGCACGACGCCCGTCATCAGGGCGTGGCCGGTTTTCGCCCAATGGTCGTTCAGGCCCTTGCCGTCGGGGTCGACGATGATCGCCGTGATGTTCTGCACATCCGGAACCAGGCGTTCATTGATCCGGATCTCGGCGAGCGGATTGAACCGGGCCGAGTCCCTTGCGGTCGGGTCGAACTTGATCGTGCGCTGCTTGAGCACTGCGCGACGAAAGCCGCTCGTCAGAAACCAGTTCTCTCCCTTGATGTCGTGCACCAGAACCGACTGGTCCCAGGAGAGCAGCGTCGGAATGACGATCCCCACGCCCTTGCCGCTTCGCGTGGGCGCGAAGACCAACATATGTTCCGGGCCCTTGTGGCGCAGGTAGCGCACACGCCCCTTCTTGTCCCGGAATGCGCCGAACACCACGCCGCCCTTGTTCTTGTCGTCCGGCAGCACGCCAGCGCGCTCGACCTCCTCATCCGTCGCGAAGTGCGCCGATCCGTGCAGGTCGATCCGCTTCGACCGGCGGCGCAAAATGATCGCCGCCGCCACCAGGAGCCCCAGGAGGGCGCCACCAAACAGAAAAATGTGCGCGGTTTCGAAGATCCGCATCACCGCCTGTCCGTAGTCCGGACGATCAAACCTCGCCATCCAGACGACGACCTTCCACGGTGCGTAGAGGTGTCCGTACAGCGACTCCCCCAGCGACTGCGAATAATCGAACCGCGCAGCAACGTACTGCGTGGCCGCCGAGAGGGAGCCCGCCGCGATCAACAGGAACGCGGCAAAGGCCCTCCCCTCGAACCGAACGATTCCGCCGGTACTACTCTGATCCGGCAGCTCGTAGATTTTCTTTACGGCCACTGGCGCCCCCTACCGCTCGACGCCTTGGGACTGTGACGTACGCGGAGCGCCGACCTCGAAGGTACGGGTCGGCCCGTCCTTCTCGAAGACCGACAGCGACTTCGCCGCGACTTCGGTCGACTGCTTCACCTCCCCGTCCTGCTCGTACGTCTTCACGCGGATCTCGCCCTTCACCAGCACGGACGAGCCCTTGCGCAGCGACTTGGCGGCCTCTTCGGCCACCTTCCCGAACATCACGACCTGATGCCATTCCGGCTTCGCATTCGGATCGTTCCGATCGTTCACCGCAACGGAAAAGTTCACCACGGGCGTGCCGCGGGTCGTTTTCCGAACGGTCGGGTCGCCTCCGAGATTGCCCATCACCTGGGCAAGCTTCTCGTCGGCTTCCGGCGCCTCGACGGGTTGGTTCTCCACTTCACTTTGACGACTTTGACTACGTGCCATGTTTTCACCTCACAACGTTGAACATCCGCCTCAAAACTCTTTCCTGCGACTACAGGTCCATCCCGCAGTCCATGCCGCGACGCCTGGGCGACATAGCGCGGCGCGCTCGGGTGCCGCTTGCGTCGATGGCCGAATTCCGCTGCGCGCGTTCGGACGCCACGCTCTGTTGCGCGAATTGATCGGCCAGTGCGCCAACTTCGGGGTCCTGGCGACGAAGGTCATGGCGAATTTCGAAGCCAAGTCCCGCTTTGTCGATCGCCTCGCGCATCGCGACGAACTCGTTGCGGTCGAACGGAATTTCCCGACTCCCACGCCAAGCTCCTCCACGACGCTCCAGAAATTCATTCGCTTCGGGGGTGCGGCCGACTGCCTTGAGCGTCCCTGGCATGGCGCCGGGCACGATCAGGATTTCCTTGCCTCGGAATGTTTGGCGGCTCGCGGCGCCCCATTCGGGGTGTTGCTGCTGCTCGTGCAACGGCAGATCCCCGATTTGGGACCCTTCGGGAAGGGACTCGATTTCCGCGCGCGCCTCGGCCGGATCTTCGTGCGGAGCGGGCGATACCAGCACGGCACCCTTGCGGAATTCCTTTTCCAGGCTTCGCCGCATGTCTTCGACCTTCGCCCTCGAGATCTCGTCGGCGACCTCCTCCGAAATCTCGCCTACGGCGGATCCGTAGGCCGGGTGGTCACGCGCAATGTCCGCCATGTCCACCGCAGCGCAATAGCGGTCCAAGGAGTCGGCAGGAATCGATTGGAGGAGCGCGACATCCTCGGAAGCGAACCGCTTCGCCTGCCCGATGGAAATCGGCGGTCGGTCGAGCAACGAATCCTGCCGCCGGCCGATCTTCTGCAGCGGAGACAGATCGTCCGATGCACCGACCGCATGCTCGGCGGCGCGCTCACGATGCTCCCGCTCGCGCACCAATTCCTCCTCTCTGGCGATCACGTAGTCGACCGCCGCGCCCGCATCCGCCGCGGCCCGGAAAATCTCGTTCTTGTCCTTTTTTAGCGCCTCCGCCCAACCCTGGACGTAGCCTTCATGCTGGCTGCGGTCCCAGGAGATTCCGGTTTCGGCCGCCATGAAGGCCGAGAAAATCTCGGCGCGCAGTTCCTCCCGGGCGTACTTTTCGCGATCGGTCGTATCGACGGACGCGATCCCCTCGCGGTTGAGCCGCTGCGCCGCTCCGGTCGCATGCCCGATTTCGTGGAGAAGCGTGCCGGCGTGGCCCTCCTGGGAGTGGAAGGCCTCGACCGGCGGCATGTACACCTTGTCTTCGCTCGGCCGGTAAAACGCCTGCTTCGGATCGACGCCAAACTGCAGGCCGTCGTGCGCCATCGCCGCCTGAATCGTTGCGAGGCGCTCATGCGCCGTGGTGCCGTGATCGACCGAGGGCAAGGGCTCGAGGTTCAGACCATCGGCTTGAGCGACGTTGAAGACCACGTGAACCTGGCTTACCCGCTGGGTCAAGGTCAACTCGGCCGCCTGCCACGTCAGCTTGTTGCCACCGTGCTCGACGCGCAGACGCGCTTTTGCAACGGTTCTGCCGCCAGCCAATTCCACCAGTTCCCGGGTTGCGCCCGGGCCCTTGACCCGCACGGCGTTGCCGCCATCGAGGACCGTCACGTCGCGACGCTCCCAGAACGGCCGCTCCCGCCACAGCTCGATCGGACTGCCGTGCTCGCCCTTCTTCACCATGCCGCCGGCCTGGCGGATCTGATTGAACGTCCCGAACCGCGGGTCGCCCCACTCGGCGTCCAGCATTGCGAGACTCAGGAAGAGCCGGTTTCCCCCGCTGTACCGCCGCTCCGAGAAGGCATTGCGGGGCGATCCATGATTGATCGCGGTCCAGGGCCGCTCCCAGGGAATTTTTCCGGCATCGAGCGCCGCGACGAACTTGTCCGTCAGCTCCTGGCGAAGATCGCGCTTGGCGCGCACCTCGTTATTTCCGGCCATGTCAGAGTCCTCCGCGGACACGTTCGATCGCCGCGCGGTGCGCGTCCTCGATGAGCTGGCCGCCCACGGCATGGACCGCGGCCGCCGAACTCGCTACCTCCTCGGTCCAACCGCTTTCCGGTTGATCGTCGAACGTGGCCGGCTCCGGTACATCCGGACCCGGGCCGAATTCCCGCGATTGCTGAAATCCCAAGACCATTCCATCCTCCTCGCCGTCCGCAGACGACTCTCTTTTCCGCTCCGCCTCAATTTCCTTCCGTACTTGCTCGATCTCGGCGCGAAGACGCATCCGCTCTTCGCGCCCGACTCCATCGTTCAGTGCCGACACCAGCACCGCGTGCCGCATTTCCAACTGTTCGCGTCTCGTCGCCATGTGCTCACCAGGGTGCGGAACAAAGAATTCCGAGCGCCACGAGAAACGCGCCGGCTTGCGACGCCACGGCGGCGGCCATCACGACCTGCAGAACCCTCCGGATCCAGATGGAAAGGTCGTCGCCGCTGAACGCCAGCGCGCCGCCCGCGGCGATCAGCGCCCCCGTCACGAAGAGCCGCAGCACCGAGCCGCCCAGGGAGTTGCCCAAGGCACTCAGGATCGAGTCGGTCCCGAGCGGCACCGCCCCGAAATTCACGCAGATCCCCGCGTCGAGACTCCCCGGGCCGTTGGTAAAGCCGTCGGCGAACCCAGGCGCGAACTGCGCCGAAGCCGCAACCGGGACCGAAAGCAACAGGAGCACGAGGAGCCAGCGCATTTCCTATTCCCCGTGGTTGAATCGGATCGACACAGCCTGGTGTCCGTGATCGGCGACACGGGCGGCTGCGCCTTGCGCCATCCGCGTGGCCGCCTGGGCCGATTCCGATGCGGCCGATTCGCCAGTTGCGGGCGCACCCGCCGGCCCTGCGCTGGCGCCGGCGCCGCCGATGGAATTTGACGCCCCCGCGGAAGCTCCCCCGATCGCGCTCCGAACCTGGGAAACTCCCCGGGTTACCGCGCCGGCACTCGACGCGTCGGCGACCCCAACTGCGGCGCGCGCCCCGGCGCCGAGGGTGCCCTTGAGCATCGAGTCGCCCAGCGAGGCGAGCCGATCCATGGATGTCGCGGCCCGCGCGGGGGAAACCGCCGCCCCGGCGGCTCTTGCGACCCCGACCGCCCCGGAGGCCGCCCCGGCGACGCCTCCGATCCCCCCCGCCGCCGCGCCACGCATCGCCATCCCCGCGGCGCCGATCGCGCCGGCCGCGCCCATCAACGCACCGGCCGCGCTCCCCAGGGACATCGTCGGGCTCCCGGAAAGCGCCGTTGCGACGATTCCGGGCAGATGCCACGAGAGCAGGGAAATGATGAATGCGACGCTTGCCAACTGTTCCACGTCCTGCAGCAGCAGGCTGGTGCCGGTCGGCGCGCTGTTCGTCACGGCCTTGATCGACGCCTCCGCCTGGCCGGCCGGCCCGCTATTGAGCTGGGCGCCGGATGTTCCAACCGGGGTTTGTGCTGCCGGCGGCACCGAGGAATCGCCCTGGATCGCGACCTGATATGCCTGCCGGAAATCGTTCGTTTGGGCCTGGATCAGGGACGATCCGATTCCGAGCACCAGGTACGCGACCATGAGCTTGATGCCCACCGTCACCGCGTAGGAGACGTATTTCTCTCCCCAGTTCGTCGTCCAGCTCGATCCGAGGAAGCCCAGCATCACCGCGCACGCGCCGATGACGATGTAGGCCTCGATCAAGGTCATCAGCAGCGTCACCGCCATGAGACCGTAGGCAACGATGATGATGATTCCGCACAGGCCGCCTACGATCATCACGCCGAGGTTTTCCACGGCGGCCATGAATCCGCCCCCAGGGACCGACACCGATGCGATGATGTTTGCCGCGAGCGTCCACCCGAAGCCGATCAGTGCGCTCGGCGTCAACCCGTTTCCGTTCGCCACGAACGACTGCCCGATCCCGGCCAACGAGTTGATGATCGTCGGCACCCACGACGGCGCCATCGTCAGAACGGTGTAGAAGAAGAGAAGCCCGACAAGCTTGAGGAGCATGCCCGCCAGAAAATCTCCGACATCGTTTTTCTGGAGCAGCCACTTCAGACCGGCGTACGCAAGCTCCAACATGGCCAGCCCCGCGAAGATGTGCTTCGCCACGCTTTCCGTGTAGGACATCCAGCTTTGATAGTGCGCGGCAAAGTCGTTGTTCAAGGTGTCGAGCGCACCTTGGGCGTACGGGATCGGCCCGAACGCCTGGCCCTGCTGGGCGACCTGCGCGTGCGCGGCATCGACCAGGAGCAAGAGCAACCCGAGAAATGTCAGGATTCGCGGCATGCAGATCCCCTATTGCGTTGCGCGCTCGCGCACCGCTTCCCAATACCGATCCGCCGGGTCGCCGCTATGCTGCTGGTCGCTCATCTGCGCCCGCTCGAGCGAGATCAGCTCCTGATTGCTCGCATTGAGGTCGTTGTGCATCATCTGCAATTCCTGCAGGATGAGTTCCAGCACGCCGTAGCTTCCGGAAAGGAGCTTCTGCTGTTCCGCGGGCGATCCCATCGCCGCCTGTACCTCGCCGTTGATCGCGGTTTGCGCCGACTGCTCGTTCTGGATCGCCTGGGCGGAAATGTTGTATCCGTTCAGAACCGAAACGGTCTGCTGATCCAGGTTGTCGTTCAACTGGCGCATCTGGTCGCTGTAGTTCGACAGAACCATGTTCGTTCCGTACTGCGCTTGAATGCCCCCCAGAGTGTTCTGGCCGGCATATGCGATACCGCGCGCTTGTCCGTACAGGCTGGCGACCTGGTTCACGTAGCCGGAGAGCATCATTACGGTCGCCGGAGAAAGGTTTCGCGCGTTGTTCAGCATGTTCTGCATCATCTGCAGCTGGTACTGAACCTGCATCGCTTCGGCTGTGTACGACTGCACCAGCGTCGATTCCTGGATCAACTGTTCTGGAAACGTCGCCCCGGCGATCGCGGCGGGTCCGCCGCCGGCATGCGCGGAGAGCGGAGCAGCAACGAGGACGCTTAGGAGAAGTTTTCGCATCGATCGATCCTTCCCTCCGCTGTTGCCTTCGGCGCGTCCTGTACGAACGTCGCCTCGAATTCGTCGGCGTCCGTCGCCGATGCGATTGCCGAGGCGACGGCCGGTGCTCCCGCATCGCGGAGCAGATCCCGTGCGTCGTAGCCGTCGCTCGGGCCATCAGCGATTGCGATT
>JAKBZN010000001.1 GCA_021842465.1 Pseudomonadota bacterium | reverse complement strand
AACTGTACGAGAGACAGCGAAATGGCGATATAGTTCAACGAATTAATGACTCACTACACTAGTGTAGTGCTTCATTCTGTTTGGAACGTAAGCGCTTCGTGCCTGCTGCATGGGTGTCGTGCGTGCGAGACGGATGCGTGTGAAGGATATCCCGCACGAGGTCGGGGTGCGCTGTGCCGGTTCGGGCCCCGGTGTCGCGGTCGTCCCTGCGCCCCGGCTCCGAGCAGCGCAGCGCAGTCGCCCCGGAGGGGCGACCACCGCGTGGCCGGCCCCGACGAGGCACAGCCGCCGCTCGCTCGCGTGGTGCAAGCAAGCATCGGGAATCGCCACCGCATCGAGCGGCGCGCAGCTCGATCGCCCGAAGGCCCCCTTCTTTTCGTTCCAAAATTTACAAAGCACTACACTAGCGATTGCTCTGCACGCGAGGTGCCATGGGCGGGGTTTCGCGGATCCGTGCCAGCCGCACGCAGAGCGCCCGCGCGGCATCCAGCGCCCGCAGGCTTCCCCGATCCAGTTCGTCGGCGTCGAGAAAGACGAAGCCGTGGCGCGCCGTCGCGCGCAGCCGGGGAAAGCGTTTCCAGAAATCCAGCGCGCCGTCATCCGCATCCGAGCGGTCGCCGGGTTCGGCGGCGATGATCGCGTCCGGATCGGCGGCGAGCACCGCTTCGGCATCGACCGTGGGCGCGATGCCCGGCAGGTGCGCGAAGACGTTGCGCGCGCCGCAGACGCGCAGCATGTCGCTGACGACGTGCTTGCCGGTGAGCGTCATCAGCGGGTCGGACCAGATCTGTACGAATACGCGCAGCGGCTTCCTTCCCGCGTACCGGTTGCGCAGGCCTTGCAGGCGCAGGCGGAACCGGGCCGCCGCCGCGGCTGCCGCCCCAGGGGATCCGGCGAGGATGCCCATGCGCTCGACGTCGGTGGCGATGCCGGACAGCGTCCGGGGTTCCGCGACGTAGACCGGAATGCCGAGGGCGCGCAGCACGTCCAGCCGTGCCGGGGAGGTTCCGCTGCCCCAAGCGACGATGAGGTCGGGATGCAGCGCGGCGACGCCCTCGATGTCGATTCCCGCGTTGCGCGCAATCCGGGGGATGCGGCGCGCGGCGGGCGGGTAATCCGAAGCTTCCGCGGTTCCCACGATGCGCGCGCCCGCGCCGGCGGAAAACAGCATTTCCGTGATGCCTGGCGACAGGCTGACGATGCGTTGCGCCGGTTGCGGGAGGCGGACCTCCCGTCCGGCGTCGTCGATCGCGGCAACCCCGCCGCGAGCCGATGCGGTCGGGATGACGAATGCCGCGATCGCGGCCAGCGCGGCGATGCCGATCCGCAGCGAGATCGGGCGTCTATGCCGCGGCGAGGACATCCTGCATGTCGAACAGGCCCGTTGCGCGCCCGTGGATGAAGCGGGCGGCGCGCAGCGCACCCATGGCATAGGTCATGCGGCTCGCGGAACGGTGGGTGATTTCGATGCGCTCGCCGGTGCCGGCGAACAACACCGTATGGTCGCCGATGATGTCGCCGCCGCGGATGGTTGCAAACCCGATACTGTTCGTCGGCCGCGGGCCGATGTTGCCGTGGCGCTCGTAAACGGCGCAGTCCGCCAGTTGCCGTCCGGTGGCGCGGGCGGCCGCGTCACCCAGTTGCAGGGCGGTGCCCGATGGCGCATCCACCTTCAGGCGGTGGTGGGCTTCGATGACTTCGATGTCGTACCCGTCGGCCAGCATCTTGGCGGCCAGTTCGACCAGACGCACCATCGCGTTCACGCCCACGCTCATGTTGGGGGCGAAGACGACGGGAGCGCGTTCCGCCGCGGCGGCGATCGCGGTCTTCCCGGCCGGATCGAAGCCCGTGGTGCCGATCACCGCGCCGACGCGCGCCCGGGCGCAGACGTCCAGGTGCGCCAGCGTCGCGTCCGGGCGGGTGAAGTCGATCAGCACCTCCGCCCGTTCAATCTCGCGCAGTTCTGCGGCGACCGGCACGCCGATCGCGCGACCGAGGAATTCCGCGCAGTCGCGGCCGATGTCCGGGCTTTCGGCACGATCGAGCGCCGCGACGATTTCGACGTCCGGAGCGGCCAGGGCCGCTTCGATGATGGCGCGGCCCATGCGGCCCGTGCACCCTGCGATGGCGATCTTCACTTCGCTTTCTTCCCGATGATCAGTTTGTCCGCTGCGGTTTCCGTCGGCATCTTGTCGCTATGGAAGCGGGCCAGCCGGCCCGAGCGGTCGAAAAAGACGGTCAGTTTGCGCAGTTGCGTGCTGCCGTCGCCACGCTGAAGGTAGTATGGGTAATCCCAGCGATCCTGGTGGAAAATATCGCGCAGCATCGGGGTCCCGAGCAGGAATCGAACCTGGTCTTCCGTCATGCCCGGACGCAGTTGTTCGACCATGTCCTGGGTGACGACATTGCCTTGCTGGACGTCGGGGCGATAGGGCCGCGCGAAGTAGGGAATCCAGTTCGTCGAGCAAGCGCTGGTTCCGACTGCCGCCGCGGCGATCAGCGCGGCGAGCGGCAGGAAACGGGACGTGGTGGACGTCCGCTGGGGGTTCGCGAAGGGCCGTGCCGCACGTCGTGTTTTCATGATCCAGGACAAACTTGAACAAAACTCGATACAGTAAGGTAACCGCCAACTCACTATGATACCGGTAGGCTTCATCGAAAAAGGTTGACATGTCCCGCAATCCCAACTCGGCCGAATTGAAAGTCAGCGGACTCAAGGCAACGGTCCCGCGTCTCAAGATCCTCGAAATTTTTCAGCGTCACGCCGGAGAGTCCGGATCCCGCCACCTCAGCGCGGAAGATGTGTATCGCCTGTTGAGCGCGGATCGCGTCGATGTCGGCCTGGCGACGGTATACCGGGTGCTGACCCAGTTCGAGCATGCGGGTCTGCTGTCGCGGCGCCATTTCGAGGCGGGGCGGGCCGTGTTCGAACTCAACGAAGGTTCGCACCACGACCACCTCGTCTGCCTGAACTGCGGCCACGTCGAGGAATTCATCGATTCCGAGATCGAAGAGCGGCAGCGCCGGGTTGCCGCGGAGCGGGGTTTCGAACTGCAGGACCACGCGCTCGCCCTCTACGGTACCTGCAAGCGGGAAAACTGCCCGAATCGCGGAACGACCGATACGGCGCATCCGGCGCATCTGCCGTAGGCGCGGCATCCACGGCGGGCGCGCGGGACAGTCG
Organism: Pseudomonadota bacterium; assembly: GCA_021842465.1. Classification (GTDB taxonomy): domain Bacteria; phylum Pseudomonadota; class Gammaproteobacteria; order Burkholderiales; family Burkholderiaceae_F; genus GJ-E10. Next base: position 168,680 of record JAKBZN010000001.1, on the reverse strand, counting down.
TTCCCTTGCGGAGCGACCCGCCGCGCGGTCGCGCCCGGTCAACGCGACCCGATCATTTCCCGCGCGTGCCGGCGCGTGAGCGCGGTGATTTCCGCGCCGCCCAACATCCGCGCGACCTCTTCGATGCGCGCCGTGTCGTCGAGGCGTTCGGTCTGCGAGAGCGGACGGCCGTCGGGGTGCTGCGACTTGCGCACGGTGAAGTGGTGTTCGGCGCTCGCGGCGACCTGCGGCAGGTGGGTCACGCAGAACACCTGGCGCAGCCCCCCCAGTTGACGCAGCAGGCGACCGACGACCGCGGCGGTCTGCCCGCCGATGCCGGCGTCGACCTCATCGAAGATCAGGGTCGGGACCGGATTCGCGGCGGCGGCGACGACCGAGATCGCCAGCCCGATCCGCGACAGTTCGCCGCCGGAGGCGACCTTGGCCAGTGGGCGCGCCGTTCCGGCCGCATGGGCCGCAACCAGGAATTCCACGCGTTCCGTGCCGTACGCCGACGGTTCGGCGGCCTGCAGTTGCACTTCGAAGCGCCCACCCGCCATGGCCAGATCCTGCATCGCCCGCGTGACCTCGCCCGACATCGCATCGGCCGCCCGCGCCCGGGCCGCGGAAAGAGCGCCCGCGTGCGTGCGGTAGTCCTCCTCTGCGCGACGCGCCGCATCCCGTAAAGCCCCCAGATCCTCGGCCTGATCGAGGCTGCGTAGTTGCGCCTGCGCCTGCGCGAGTTCTTCGTGCAACTGCGCCGGCGCGCAACGCCAGCGCCGGGCTGCAGCGTGGAGCGCGGCGACGCGGCCTTCGACGTAGGCAAGCTGGCCTTCGTCGAGTTCCGCGCGCGACAGGTAATGAGCAAGCTCGCGCTGGGCTTCGTCCAGCTGGATCGTCGCGGCCTCGACGGCATCGCAGGCGGCCTGCAATCGGGCGTCATAGCCGAGCAGCGCCGAGAGTTGCCCCGCGATGCGGGCCAGACGAGATTGCAGCGAATCGTCGGCGTCGGCGATCGCATCGTGTGCGGACCGTGCGCCTTCAATCAAGGCTGCGCCGTGCGCAAGGCGCTTTTGTTCGGTTTCGATCCGTTCCCATTCGCCCGCTTCGGGAGCGAGGTGCTCCAGGTCGGCGACGATCTGTGCGAGCCGCTCGCGTTGCTCCTGCGCGGTGCGCATCCCCGATTCCGCCTGTTCCACGGCCCGCCGGGCGTCGCGCCAGCGCGCAAAGGACGCCGCGACCTCCGCAACGGACTGCGTCAGTCCGCCGTGGTCGTCGAGCATGCGTTGCTGCGCCACCGGGCGCAGCAGGGACTGGTGCTCGTGCTGGCCGTGCACGTCGAGAACGAAGGCGCCGAATGTGCGCAACTGGCCCAAGGTCGCCGCGGCGCCGTCGAGAAACGCGCGACTGCGGCCCGACGCGTCGAGCGTGCGGCGTACGAGCACGGTTCCCGGCCGGGCGCGATCGCCGTCGGCGGCGCTCGGGAAGTCCTGGTCCGCAAGCCACTCCCACGCCGCTCCCGTGCATTGGAATTCCGCCGCGACCTCCGCGCGCGGCGCGCCCTCGCGCACCCAGTCCGCCTCGGCCCGTCCGCCGAGCACGAATTCGAGCGCGTCGATCAGGAGGGACTTGCCGGCGCCGGTCTCGCCGGTAAACGCAGTGAAACCGGCCTCGAACTCGAGGTCGGCGTGTTCGACGATGATGAAGTCGCGGATGGCGAGGGAGTGCAGCATTGCCGATTTTTCACGCGAAGGGCGTCCGCCAGGCGGATGCCGTTTGCTTAGCGTCCACTGTCGTCGCTCGCCATCACGTTCCAGTGCAGTTTGCGCTGCAAGGTCGCGAAATGGTTGTATCCGGGTGGGTGCAGCAGGGTCGCTGCGTGTTCGCTCCGTCGCACGCGCACGATGTCGCCGGGCTTGAGCGCCTGGTAGGACTGCATGTCGAAATAGGCGCAGGCGGCCCGGCCTTCGGTGAGTTCGATCTCCACTTCCATGCCGTCCGGAATCGCGATCGGCCGGGCAGATAGCGAGTGCGGCGCAACCGGCACGAGCACCAGGCCGGCGAGGGCCGGGTGCAGGATCGGGCCGTTGGCGGAAAGCGCGTATGCGGTCGAACCGGTCGGCGTCGACAGGATGATGCCGTCGGCGCGCAGGTTGTACATGTTCACGCCGTTCACGCGCACCGTGAACGCGATCATGCCGCTCGCGGCGCCGTGCGAGACGACGACGTCGTTGAGCGCATGGGCGTGCAGCGCGACGTCGCCCGCATGGACCACCTCTCCGGCCAGCATGGCGCGGCGGTCGGCCTCGAAATTCCCGGCGAGCATGGGGCCGAGCACGTCGGGGATCCGGTCGAGGGCGATGTCGGTGATGAATCCGAGCCGGCCGAAGTTGATTCCGATCAGGGGGACGTCGTAGGCAGCGAGATCTCGGGCGATGCCGAGCATGGTGCCGTCACCGCCGAGGACGATCGCCAGATCGGCCTGGGCGCCGATCGATGCCAGGCTGTGCGGCTGCCGCGCCCCCGCGCCATCCCCCAGGGCGTCGTGCGCATCGGTGTGCAGCAGCAGCGCCGACCCGGCTCCTTCGACGATTTCGACGATCCGGGCCAAGGCCGCGGCCAGCGACGGCCGATTGGCGTCACCGCGGGATTTCGCAAAAAGCGCGGCGGTCGGGAAGGGGGCATTCATCGTGGCGCCGATTATGCAAGAATTGTCCGTCGTTCCCGGATCTCGCTGCGGTTTCCGCAGGATCCGGGTCTCATTTCCGGTAGCCATGCTCGATCACCGCGCTCGTCTTCTGCTCAAGACCCTGGTGGAACGGTACATCGCCGAGGGCCAGCCCGTGGGGTCGCGCGCGCTGTCCCGGATTTCGGGGCTGGACCTGTCTCCGGCCACGATCCGCAACGTGATGGCCGACCTCGAGGAGATGGGGTTCGTCGCGAGCCCCCACACCTCCGCCGGACGGGTGCCGACGCCGCGGGGGTACCGCCTGTTCGTCGACACCTTGCTCACGGTGCAGCCGCTGGAGAGCGCGGCCCAGGAAATCCTGCAGGACCGGATGCAGGTGGCCGAGCCGCAGCGGGCGATCCAGACCGCGGCGCAACTGCTCTCGAACCTGTCGCACTTTGCCGGCATCGTCCTGGCGCCCCGCCGCGCGATGGCGTTTCGCCAGGTGGAGTTCCTGCGCCTGTCGGAACGGCGGATCCTGATGATCGTGGTGGCGCCCGACGGCGACGTTCAGAATCGCATCCTTCTTACGCGACACCCATACAGCCAGGGCGAGCTGGTCGAGGCGGCCAACGCGCTCAACCAGCATTTCGGCGGCATGAGCTTCGAGCAGGCGCGCGCCCGGCTGCAGGGCGACCTGTTGCAGTTGCGCGGCGAAATCCTGGCCTTGATGAACGCCGCGGTCGGAGTCGGTGCCGACGCGGTGGGAGAGGTGGAGCCGGTGGTCATCTCCGGGGAACGCAAGCTGCTGGAGGTGGAAGACCTTACCGGCAACATGGAAAAGCTGCGCGCCCTGTTTGACCTTTTCGAGCACAAGACGCGCCTGGCCGGCCTCCTCGACGAGTCGACCCGGTCGCAAGGCGTGAAGATCTACATCGGCGGCGAATCCGAGCTGGTTCCGCTCGACGAGATGAGCCTGGTGGCGGCCCCCTATGAGGCCAACGGCAAGGTCGTGGGCACCCTGGGAGTCATCGGGCCGACGCGGATGGCGTACGAACGCGTCATCCCGATCGTCGACATCACGGCAAAATTGTTGTCCGGCGCGCTGTCCCGGGAATGAGGGTTCGCCCGGACCCGTGCAAGAACGAGGAGAAACCGATCTGAAGCCCGATTCCCCCACCGAAGTCCTGGCCCGCACGGCGGTGCTTCTCGTCAATCTCGGCACGCCGGAAGCCCCCACGCCGGCGGCGGTGCGCGCCTACCTGAAAGAATTCCTGCTCGATCCGCGGGTGGTGGAGATTCCGCAGATTCTCTGGCGCCCCGTGCTGCAAGGAGTCATCCTGCCGCGGCGCGGACGCGACGCGGCGGCCCGCTATGCCGGCATCTGGACTCCAGAAGGCTCGCCGCTGCTCGTCTACTCGCGCCGGCAGCAGCACCAGTTGTCGCTGGAGTTGGCGAGCCGGGGGTTGTCGGTCGATGTCGAGCTTGCCATGCGGTACGGCGAACCATCGCTGGCGGCGGCGTTCGACCGCATGCGCCATGCCCACGTCGGCCGCATCCTCGTGGTGCCGATGTATCCGCAGTACTCCGCGACGTCCACGGCATCCGTGCTCGACGGGGTGATGCACTGGATGCTCGGCCAGCGCGATGTGCCCGAACTGCGCTGGGTACGGGATTTCCATGACGATCCGGGCTATGTCGAGGCCCTGGCGCAGTCGGTCCTGACGGCTTGGGACGTCCGCGGGCGGCCCGACCGCCTGCTGCTGAGCTTTCACGGACTGCCACGGCGCAACATCACGCTCGGCGATCCCTACCAGGAGCAATGCCTGCGCACCGCGCAACGTTTGGCCGAGGTCCTGCAGTTGCCGCCGGACATGTGGGCGGTGAGCTTCCAGTCCCGGTTCGGGCGCGCCCGCTGGATCGAGCCCTACACGGTCGACACCTTGCATGCGTGGGGGCGCGCCGGGGTCGGGCGGGTCGACGTGGTGTGCCCGGGTTTCGTCGCCGACTGCCTCGAGACCCTCGAGGAGATCGCGATCGAGGCGCGTAAGGAGTTCCTCACGGCGGGCGGCCGGGAGTTTTACGCCATTCCGTGCCTCAATGATTCGCCACGGTTCGTCTCGGCGCTGGCCGACCTGGTGCAGCGCCAGCTCCAGGGCTGGCCGGGGACTTCCTCCGCGTCCGTCGCTCCCTGACCGTTCCTCGCGGGGCACGGGCGAGGCTTCGCGGACCGGCGGCGCACGGCCGGAAACCGTGACCCCTTGAATTTCGGCCGACCATCCCCAGATCGGGGGTCTGGGCCGCGCAATCGCGTGGGCGCCATCCTTGAACACACGAGCTGATGGGGGGCTGCATGACCGGCACCGAACGTCCGGAAAACGAGAAGAACGACCAGGCTGGCGCACCGGCCGAATCGCTGGAGATCGGCGCGAGCGCCGATCCGATGATGGATCTGAATGCTGCGCTGGCGGCAGCCCAGGCGCAGGCGGAAGAGAATCACGAGTTGTTCCTGCGCGCGCGCGCCGAGACGGAAAACGTCCGACGGCGCGCCCAGGAGGACGTCGCCAAGGCGCACAAATTTGCCGTCGAGTCGTTTGCGGAAGCTCTCGTGCCCGTATTCGACAGCCTCGAAAAGGCGTTGCAGGACGAGTCCGGGAGCGCGGCGACCTTGCGCGAGGGGGTGGATCTCACCCTGCGCCAGTTGCGGGCCGCGTTTGAGCGCGGCCGCCTCACGGAAATCAATCCGATCGGCGAGAAGTTCGACCCCCACCGCCATCAGGCGATCTCCGCGGTTCCGACCCAGGGTAATCCGCCGCCCAACCACGTGGTGGCGGTGTTGCAGAAGGGCTGGATGATTTCCGACCGGGTGCTGCGGCCGGCGTTGGTCACCGTGGCGCAGGGGACTTGAAACCGGGCCGATCGGCCGCACGTTCGGATCAGTCCGGGGCCTGACGGCCCCATCGAGATCCCGGGGTTCCGGAAATCGACGCAATCGCGCCGCAGGCGGCGCAGCAAGAAGGGAAAAAGGAAATGGGCAAGATCATCGGTATCGACCTCGGCACGACCAACTCCTGTGTCGCGGTCATGGAAGGCGGGCAGCTGAAGGTCATCGAGAACGCCGAAGGTGCGCGCACGACGCCTTCGATCGTCGCCTACATGGAGGACGGCGAAGTCCTCGTGGGTGCCCCGGCCAAGCGCCAGGCGGTCACCAACCCGCGCAATACGCTCTATGCGGTCAAGCGCCTGATCGGTCGCCGCTTCGAGGAAAAGGAAGTGCAGAAGGACATCGGCCTGATGCCCTACAAGATCGTCAAGGCCGACAACGGCGATGCCTGGGTGGACGTGCGCGACAACAAGATCGCCCCGCCGCAGGTTTCCGCCGAGGTGCTGCGCAAGATGAAGAAGACCGCCGAGGACTACCTCGGCGAGCCGGTGACCGAGGCCGTCATCACGGTCCCGGCGTATTTCAACGATTCGCAGCGGCAGGCCACCAAGGACGCCGGCCGGATCGCCGGTCTCGACGTCAAGCGCATCATCAACGAGCCCACCGCGGCGGCGCTCGCGTTCGGCCTGGACAAGAAGGAAGACCGGGGTGACCGGAAGATCGCCGTCTATGACCTCGGCGGCGGCACCTTCGACATCTCGATCATCGAGATCGCCGACGTCGACGGCGAAAAGCAGTTCGAAGTGCTCTCGACCAACGGCGACACCTTCCTCGGAGGCGAGGACTTCGACCAGCGCATCATCGATTACATCATCGGCGAGTTCAAGAAGGAGCAGGGCGTCGATCTCGCCAAGGACGTGCTCGCGCTGCAGCGACTGAAGGAAGCGGCGGAGAAGGCCAAGATCGAACTGTCGTCGAGCCAGCAGACGGAAGTCAATCTTCCCTATATCACGGCCGACCAGAGCGGACCGAAACATCTGAACCTCAAGATCACCCGGGCCAAGCTCGAGGCGCTGGTCGAAGATCTGATCGAAAAGACGATCGAGCCCTGCCGCCTCGCGATCAAGGATGCGGGCGTCTCGGCGTCGAGCATCGATGACGTGATCCTGGTCGGCGGCATGACCCGCATGCCCAAGGTTCAGGAAAAGGTGCGCGAGTTCTTCGGACGCGAACCCCGCAAGGACGTCAACCCGGACGAGGCCGTGGCCGTTGGCGCGGCAATCCAGGGTTCGGTGCTGTCGGGCGAGCGCAAGGACGTGCTGCTGCTCGACGTCACGCCGCTGTCGCTGGGCATCGAGACGCTGGGCGGGGTCATGACGAAGATGATCCAGAAGAACACCACGATTCCGACCAAGCACGCGCAGGTGTTCTCGACCGCCGATGACAATCAGCCCGCGGTGACGATCAAGGTGTTCCAGGGCGAGCGCGAGATGGCGGCCGGCAACAAGCTGCTGGGCGAATTCAACCTGGAGGGAATTCCTCCGGCGGCGCGCGGCTTGCCGCAGATCGAGGTCACCTTCGACATCGACGCCAACGGCATCCTGCACGTGGGTGCCCGCGACAAGGCGACGGGCAAGGAAAACAAGATCACGATCAAGGCGAACTCCGGCTTGACCGAGGACGAGATCAGCCGCATGGTCAAGGACGCGGAGCTCAATCGCGCCGAAGACCATAAGCGGTTCGAGTTGGCCCAGTCGCGCAATTCGGCCGAATCCTCGATGCATCAGGTGAGCAAGGCCTTGGCCGAGCATGGGTCGACTCTGGATGACGGCGAAAAGGCCAAGATCCAGGCGGCGATCCAGGAACTCGAAGAGGCGCTCAAGGGCAGCGACAAGGATGCGATCGAGGCCAAGGCGACGGCCCTGTTGACCGCGTCGCAGAAGCTCGGTGAGAAGATGTACGCCGATTCGCAGGCGCAGGGTGCGGCGGAGCAGGCGGCCGCCGCAGGCGGCGGGGCTTCGTCCGACGGCGCCAAGGCCGGTGCCGAGGACGTCGTCGACGCCGATTTCAAGGAGGTCAAGCGGAACGGATGACGTATCGGTCTGGATCGCGGGCGGACGTTGGGTCCACCCGCGATCGGAGCGATATCGGGCGCCGCGGGTGATGCCGCGGCGGAGCGCGCGGACCGGATGCCCGCCTGTTTGGCGGTGTCCGGTTTTGCAATTCCGGGGTTCCCTTTGGCACCACGATTGAACGAGCACCATGTCCAAACGCGATTTCTACGAAATTCTCGGCGTCGCCAAGAACGCATCCGACGAGGAAATCAAAAAAGCCTATCGCAAGATGGCGATGAAGTACCACCCGGACCGCAATCCGGGGGACAAGGCGTCCGAGGAGAAATTCAAGGAAGCCAAGGAAGCCTATGAAATGCTCTCCGACGCGCAGAAGCGCGCGGCCTACGATCGCTTCGGCCACGCCGGCGTCGATCCCAATGCCGCGGCGGGCGGGTTCGGTGCGGGCGGTGCGGGATTCAACGGCGGGTTCGCCGAAGCGTTCGGCGACATCTTCGGCGACATCTTCGGCGGCGCGGCGCGGGGTGGTGGCGGCCGGGCCGGAAACGCCTATCGCGGGGCCGATCTGCGCTACAACATGGAGATCACGCTGGAGCAGGCGGTCAACGGCTTCACCACCGACATCCGCGTGCCGTCCTGGGATCCGTGCGAGACCTGCGGCGGTACCGGGGCCAAGCCCGGCACCAAACCCAAGACCTGCACGACCTGCAACGGATCGGGCGCGGTGCGCATGTCGCAGGGTTTCTTCTCGATCCAGCAGACCTGCCCCACCTGCCATGGCAGCGGCAAGGTGATCGCGGAGCCTTGCGCGTCGTGTCATGGCGAAGGACGGATCAAGCGCAACAAGGTGCTCGAAGTCGCGATCCCGGCGGGAATCGACGAGGGCCAGCGCATTCGCCTGAGTGGCAAGGGTGAGCCGGGGATGAACGGCGGCCCGCCGGGCGATCTCTACGTCGAAATCCGGATCAAGCCGCACGAAGTCTTTCAGCGCGACGGCGACGATCTCCACTGCGAGGTGCCGGTTTCGTTCGCGACCGCCGCGCTGGGGGGTGACGTCGAGTTCGCAACGCTCAAGGGCAACGTCAGCATCAGCCTTCCGGAAGGCACGCAAAGCGGCAAGACGTTCCGGCTGCGGGGCAAAGGCATCAAGGGCGTGCGTTCGCACCACCCCGGTGATCTCTACTGCCATGTGCGCGTGGAAACGCCGGTGCGCTTGACCGAGAAGCAGAAGAAATTGCTGCGCGAATTCGACGAGGCGCTCAACGAGGGCGGGACCAAGCATTCGCCGCAGACGAAATCCTTCATGGACAAGATGAAGGGCTTCTTCACGGCGGATTGACGGCAGGCGCGGCCCGGCGCCCGCCTGTCATCCGCCGAGCACTTGTCCGATCCGCCGCCGGTCGCGTTTCGTTGGCCGGCCCTTGCGGGATCGGGCCGGATCGGATGCATTCTGCGTCCGGATCCGCTCCCGCCGCGCGATGCTTTCGGCGGTTTCCTCATAGAGCGCGCGTGCCGTGCTCGCCGGACCCCGCTGCGCCGACAGTGCGCGGACGACGATCAGCAGGGTCTGTTCGCCGGCGTGAATTTCCATCTGTTCCCCGATTTTCACGGCGCGTGCCGGTTTGATGCGCTCGCCTTCGATGCGGACGCGTCCCAGATCGATCGCCTGGGACGCGAGCGATCGCGTCTTGAAGAAGCGCGCGGCCCATAGCCATTTATCGACGCGAACGGAAGAACTGTCGTCAGCCATCGGCAATCCGAATCCCTCGGGGAGCCACGGAGGATCCGATGTTCGCGGCCCGGTTGCGCCATTTTCCTCCGTTTTTCACCATTTTCCCTTATGGGTTTTCGGGATAATGGGGGCAAACATATCATGTCATGATAGGATCACAACATGATAAGAAAAACCAGTCGCCCGTCCAGGATCCGCGAAACCCGTCGCGGAAAACCTCGTCCGCCGCGCGCCAGCGCGCCATCCGGAAGCGGAGGATCGAGGAGATGCAGCAAGGCGAGTCCGGACGCCGGAATATGGGAAAGGAATTGGAAATGAAGGGTCTTCAGATTGCTGCCGCAGTGCTGTTCGCAATGTCCTGCGCTTCCGCGATGGCGGCGGGCGATTCGCCGAGCGCGGCGAGTTGCCGGGCGTTCCCGTCCACCTGCGGGAACGGGGCGATGACCGAATCGGCGTCGCCGCTGACGGGACCGACGCAAGCCGGACTGGTCTACGGCCCGAGCGCGGCGAGCTGCCGGGCGTTTCCGTCGACCTGCGCGACGATGCCGGGATCGGCGGTTCGCACGTCCATGCCTGCGGCGCCGGCCGCCGAGTCGGATCCGCAACCTTCGGCCGCCGCCTGTCGCGCATTTCCGTCCGTCTGCCGGAACGACTGAGCCTCGGTTCCGCCGAGGGCGCTTGCCGTCCTCGGCGCGGGCCGACGGAAAAATGGGGCGTCGCAGTGGATCGCGACGCTACGTTCCGTCTCCGGACAGGCTCATCAACGCTGCATTTCCGCCCGCAGCGGCGGTGTTCACGGTGATGGTCTGCTCCGTCACCAATCGATCGAGCGCATAGCGTTCCTCGGCGCTCGGCCGCACCAGCGCGACCCGACGGCCTGGGCGCCGCGCGAGCAGCCAGCGCAGGTTGTGGGCGCGTCCGTCGTCGCCTTCGAACAGCGCCGCCTCGAACGTCTCGTGGCCCCAGTCCTCCACCCAGTCGATGTTCATCCACACCGACGCCGGAATCCCGGAGAGCACTGCCCGGGAGCGGGCATCCGCGAGCAGCAGCGCGCGATTGTCGGTCGCCAGCACGGCCGCGAGCTGCGCCAGGACGCCCCGGCCCGCGAGCCGATGCCCGGAGCCGAGGCAGAGAATCCGGCCCAAGGGGCGGTAGCGCAACAAGTTGTGCTCCCCGGTGGGCGCAGGCAGGTCGACACGGCAGCCGATCGGCGTGCAGACGGCGTATTCCGCGCAGATCTGCGCCAGTTCGTGGCGCCCGTCGATGGCCAGCCAACGCTGAAAGTCGTGCAGCGCGGCGGGTGCGCCCGATTCGCGATGCGCGCCCCAGCGCGCGATGCAGGATTGCGGATTCGCGGCGTCGACGGCTGCCGCCCCTTCCCGCCGCAGACGCCGGACGATCCATGGTCCGCCCATCTTGGGGCCGGTTCCGGATAACCCATGACCGCCGAATGGCTGCATGCCGATCGCAGCGCCGATCATGTTCCGGTTGGCGTAGACGTTGCCGGCTTCGATGCCGGCGGCGATCGCCGCCACGGTTTCGTCGACGCGGCTCTGGATGCCGCAGGTCAGCGCGTATCCGGTGGTGTTGAGCGCGTCGACGAGTGCGTCCCGATCCGCGCGCCGGTAGCGGACCACGTGCAGGATCGGCCCGAACGCTTCGCGCGCCAGTTCGCTCACCGATTCGAGGGCGACGATGGCCGGCGCGAAGAAGGTTCCGTCCTCGCACTCCCGGGGCAGCGGAACGCGCGCGAGAACGCGGTTGGCCGGGAACGACCCCAGATGGGCGTCGAGCGCCGCGCGTGCCGACCCGTCGATCACCGGACCGATATCGGTGGCGAGGGCCATGGGGTCGCCGACGCGCAGTTCGGCCGCGGCGCCCAGCAACATCTCGAGCATCGGGTCGGCGATTTCCTCCTGCAGACACAAAATGCGCAAGGCGGAACAGCGCTGCCCGGCGCTGTCGAAGGCCGAACGCAGCGCATCGACGACGACCTGTTCCGGCTGCGCGCTGGCATCGACGATCATCGCGTTGAGTCCCCCGGTTTCGGCGACGAGAATCCGATCCCGGTGGGTGGGGAGGGTGGCGACCGCGCGATCCACGTCCTGCGCCGTCTCCGTCGAGCCGGTGAATAGGACCGCGTGCACCCGCACGTCGCGCACCAGCGTCGCGCCGACCGCACCGTCCCCGGGCAGCAGCTGCAGGGCACTCTGCGGCACGCCGGCGGCATGCAGGCACCGGACCGCCCGCGCCGCGATCAGCGGGGTCTGTTCCGCCGGCTTCGCCAGGACCGGGTTGCCCGCTGCGAGGGCCGCGGCCACTTGTCCGACGAAGATGGCGAGTGGGAAATTCCACGGCGAGATCGCGACCACCGTCCCGACCGGAGAACCCGTGGAACCCGCATCGGTGCTGTGAAGCTGCTGGGCGTAGTACCGGCAGGCGTCGACGGCTTCGCGCACTTCGGCGATCGCCGCGCCCAGGGTCTTTCCGGCTTCCCGGATGGCGAGCGCCAGAAACTCGTCCCGGCAGGACTCCAGCGCATCGGCCGCGCTCTCCAGAATGGCAGCCCGTTCGCCAGGCTCGGTTTTGAGCCACGCGCTGTCCGCCGCTGCGGCGAACGCAGCATCGATCTCGGCAGCGTCCGCCTCGCGCACGATTCCGACGATCTCGTGGTGCCGCGCGGGATTGCGGATCGTCCGGCGCTCCGGCGCGCCGGAGCCGGTCGTCGGTTCGCCGCGTGCCTCCACGGTCGCGGCCGCCGGAGGGCGCGCGAGGATCGCCTCGACATCGTGAACCCCGGCGCGTTTCGTCGCATCGTCGATGGCTGCGCGCAACGCCGCCGCGGCGGCGGGGTCGTGCAGGTCGCTGCCACGGGCATTGCGGCGCGGTGCGGTGATGTGCGCCGGGAGGGGAATCGCGGGGTGGGGGGCGCCTTCGGACTGCCGGGCGGTGGCGAATGGATCCTCCAGCAGGTGGTCGATCTCCACGCTTGCGTCGACGATCCGCCGGACGAAGGAGGAGTTGGCGCCGTTTTCCAGCAGCCGCCGGACGAGGTAGGGCAGCAGGGTTTCGTGCCTTCCGACGGGAGCGTAGATCCGGCAGGCGAGGCCTGGCGGTACCGGTCCCGCCGCCTTGGCGCCAAGCACGCGGTCGTAGAGCGCCTCTCCCATGCCGTGCAGGCATTGGAACTCGAATCGACCGGAATTGGGCGCGATGCCCGCCGCCGCGGTCAGCTGCAGGATCAGGCACAGCGTCAGCGCATTGTGCGTGGCGAACTGGGGGAACAGATGGTCGCCATGATCCAGCAGGGCCTGGGCGCAGACCAGATAGGCGGCATCGGTGTGCGCCTTGCGTGTGTAGACCGGGTAATCCGCCAGGCCCTCGACCTGCGCGCGCTTGATCTCGCGATCCCAATAGGCGCCCTTGACCAGGCGTACGCCAATGCGCCGGCCGCTTTCCCGCGCCAGCGCCGCCAGCCAGTCGATGACCGGCAGGGCGCGTTTCTGATACGCCTGTACCGCGACGCCAAGGCCATCCCAGCCTGCGAGTTGCGGATCGAATGCGAGCTGCTCGACGATGTCGAGCAGCGGTTCCAGCCGTTCGCCTTCCTCGGCGTCGAGATCGAGCGCAAGCCCGTGCTTGCGCGCCAGCCGGCAGAGTTCGCGGATCCGCGGCAGCAGTTCCCGGCGGACCCGGTCTTCCTGCAGGGACTCGAACCGGGGATGCAGCGCCGAGAGCTTGACCGAGACGCCGGCCCGGCGGCGGAGCCGATTCTCCGCGCGCGCCGGTGCGCCGGCGTCGGCCGCCGGTTCGGCCGCGGCAATCGCGGCGATCGCGCTGGCATAGGCATCGAAATAACGCTTGGCCTCGGTGGCGGTGAGCGCCGCCTCGCCGAGCATGTCGTACGAGTGACGGTAGCCGCGCCCTCTGGCGGAGCGGGCCCGCGCGAGCGCCTGTTCGATCGTCTTCCCCAGAACGAACTGTTCCCCCAGCATGCGCATCGCGGTATCGATCGCCGCGCGGACCAGGGGCTCGCCTCCGCGCGCGACCGCCCGGGTGACGGCGGCGGTCAGACCGGCTTCGCTGTGGGTGGCGGAAAGCTTTCCGGTGAGCAGCAGGCCCCAGGCGGCGGCGTTGAGAAAAACCGAGCGGCTGAGGCCGATGTGCGCGCGCCAGTCGCCGCGGGCGAGCTTGTCGCGGATCAGCGCGTCAGCGGTGGCGGCGTCCGGAATGCGCAGCAGCGATTCGGCGAGGCACAGCAGCGCGACGCCTTCCTGGCTGGAAAGCGAAAACTCGCGCATCATGGCGTCGACGCCGTGGGCGTGGCTGCGTTGCGCGCGCAAGGCCCGGATCAGCGTCTGCGCCGGTTCGCGCGCCGCCGCGAACTGGGTGGCGGACAGGGGGTTGCGGCGCAGCAGTTCGGCAACGCATTCCGTCTCCGGGCGGAGGGCGGCGGCGCGAATCCCGGCGCGCAGGGCGGGCAGGGATGTTTCCGGGAAAGGTAAGATCGCCATTACGCACCAGAGTCTATCCCGCGATGAGTCAGGAAACACCCCCCACCTCCGGTCCCGGCGCGGCCGCCGATGCCGGCGCCGCGATCGGCGCCATGCTCGAAAACCCGCCGTCGGACGACGCCGTCGACGCGACCAATCCGCAGGTCGTCGATGGCTTGGCGTTCGCGCGCCTCTACGGTGAGCCGCTGTTCGAACTGCCCCAGGACCTGTACATCCCGCCCGACGCGCTCGAGGTGTTCCTCGAGGCATTCGAGGGACCGCTCGACCTGCTTCTGTACCTGATCCGTCGCCAGCATTTCAACGTGCTGGACATTCCGATGGCGCGCCTCACCGAGCAGTATCTGCTTTACGTCGAGCAGATCCGGGCGCGCAATCTGGAACTGGCCGCCGAATACCTGCTGATGGCGGCGATGCTCATCGAGATCAAGTCGCGGATGCTGCTGCCGGTGCGCAAGGCCGATACCGGTGAAGAGGTGGAGGATCCGCGCGCCGAGCTCGTGCGCCGTCTGATCGAATACGAGCGTATCAAGCTGGCGGCGGTGCAGCTGGATGACCACCCGCGGATCGGACGCGACTTCCTGCGTGCGCTGGTGACGATCGAGCAGACCGTCGCGCCGCGCTATCCGGATGTCGAGCTGGCAGACCTGCAGCGGGCCTGGCGCGACATCTTGCGCCGTTCCAAGCTGCACACCCACCACCGCGTCGCGCGCGAGGAGCTGTCCGTCCGCGAGCACATGAGCATCATCCTGCGGCGTCTGCAGACCTCGCGTTTCGTCGAGTTTGCGGACCTGTTCGACCCGGCCAAAGGGACGGCGGTGGTCGTCGTCCACTTCATCGCGCTGCTGGAGCTGACGCGCGAAGGGCTGGTAGCGCTCACGCAGGCCGCGCCGTTTGCGCCGATGTACGTGCGGCTCGCCTACGCGGCGGCGAACTGACCGCCATCGAGCCCGCCGGACCCCGGAAATCGATCCACCATTGGGAGGAGTGATCCTATGCCCGCCTATCGTTCCAAAACCTCCACCTCCGGCCGCAACATGGCGGGGGCCCGCTCGCTGTGGCGCGCGACCGGGATGCGCGACGCGGATTTCGACAAGCCGATCATCGCGGTCGCCAATTCGTTCACCCAGTTCGTCCCCGGACACGTCCATCTGAAGGACCTGGGCCAGCTGGTCGCGCGCGCGATCGAAGCCGCCGGCGGCGTTGCCAAGGAATTCAACACCATTGCGATCGACGACGGCATTGCAATGGGCCACGACGGCATGCTGTATTCCCTGCCGAGCCGGGACCTCATCGCCGATTCGGTCGAGTACATGGCCAATGCCCACTGTGCCGACGCCCTGGTCTGCATTTCCAACTGCGACAAGATCACGCCGGGGATGCTGATGGCCGCGATGCGGCTGAACATCCCTGCGGTGTTCGTGTCGGGCGGACCGATGGAGGCCGGCAAGACGCGGCTCGCCCCGTACAAGCTCGACCTGATCGATGCGATGATCATCGCCGCCGATCCGAAGGCGAGTGATGCGGAGGTGGCGGACTACGAGCGCAGCGCCTGCCCGACCTGCGGTTCGTGTTCGGGGATGTTCACCGCCAACTCGATGAACTGTCTGACCGAGGCGCTGGGGCTGGCGCTGCCGGGCAACGGCAGCCTGTTGGCGACGCACGCCGATCGCAAGCAACTGTTCCTGCGTGCCGGGCAGGTCATCGTCGATCTCTGCCGCCGCTACTACCTGGAAGATGACGCGTCGGTGCTGCCGCGCAACATCGCGGGCCGGCCCGCGTTCGAGAATGCCATGGCGCTGGACATCGCCATGGGCGGTTCGACCAACACGATCCTGCACCTGCTGGCTGCGGCCCAAGAGGCCGGGCTGGATTTCGACATGCGTTCGATCGACGTGCTTTCGCGGCGCGTGCCGAACCTGTGCAAGGTCGCGCCGTCGAGCCACTATCACATGGAGGACGTTCACCGCGCCGGTGGGGTTATGGCGATCCTCGGAGAATTGGCCCGTGCCGGGCTGTTGCACACCGACGCCGCCACCGTGTATTCGCCGACGCTGGCGGACGCGCTGGCCCGCTATGACGTTGCCGTGTCGTCGGACGAGGCCGTCCGCGCCATGTACCGCGCGGGGCCGGCGGGCATCCCGACGCAGGAGGCGTTCAGCCAGGACACCCGCTGGGACAGCCTCGATCTCGATCGCGAGGGCGGATGCATCCGCAGCGTGGCCCACGCCTACAACCAGGAGGGCGGATTGGCGGTGCTCCACGGCAACATCGCCGCCGACGGTTGCGTGGTCAAGACCGCAGGAGTCGACGAAGCACTCTTCGTTTTCGAGGGAACCGCGCGCGTCTACGAGAGCCAGGACGCGGCGGTCAAGGGCATCCTGGGCGATGAGGTTCAGGCCGGCGACGTGGTTGTCATCCGCTACGAAGGCCCGCGCGGGGGCCCGGGGATGCAGGAGATGCTCTACCCGACCTCGTATCTCAAGTCCAAGGGCCTGGGCAAGGCGTGCGCATTGATCACCGACGGCCGGTTTTCCGGCGGCACGTCCGGATTGTCCATCGGGCACGTGTCGCCCGAGGCGGCCGCGGGCGGGGTCATCGGCCTGGTTCGCGACGGCGACCGCATCCGCATCGACATCCCGGGTCGCCGGATCGATGTGCTGGTCGACGAAGCCGGACTGGCGCATCGCCGCGCGGAGCAGGATGCTCTGGGATGGAAGCCGGCGAAGCCGCGCGCGCGCCGCGTCTCCGCGGCGCTGAAGGCCTACGCGCTGCTCGCCACCAGCGCTGACAAGGGCGCGGTGCGGGATCTCTCGCGGCTCGGTGGAGATTGACCGGACGCCGGGACGAACCGCCGCAGCGCGGAACCCGCATGAAAACTCCCGAGTCCGTGCTGCGCGATGTCTTCGGCTATCCGTCCTTTCGCGGGTTGCAGAAGGACGCCATCGACCACCTGATGGCCGGTGGCGATGCGCTCGTGCTGATGCCGACCGGCGGCGGCAAGTCGCTGGTGTATCAGATCCCAGCGCTGGTGCGCGGCGGTCTGGGCGTGGTCGTATCGCCGCTCATTGCGCTGATGCAGGATCAGGTCGACGCGCTTGCCGAATTGGGCGTGCGGGCGGCATATTGGAATTCGACGCTGAGCGCGCGCGAGGCGTACGAGGTCGAGCAGCGGATGCGCCGCGGCGACCTCGACCTCGTCTACGTCGCGCCCGAGCGCCTGCTCGGCGAGCGATTCCAGGCCCTGCTGGCCGAGTGTGCGCTGGCGTTGTTCGCGATCGACGAGGCGCACTGCGTATCGCAATGGGGCCACGATTTCCGGCCGGAGTATGGCCAACTCGGCGTGCTGCGCGAACGGTTCCCTGCGGTGCCGCGCGTGGCGCTGACGGCCACCGCGGACGTACCGACGCGGTCCGAGATCGCGGAGCGGCTGTTGCGCGCACCGCGCGAATTCGTCGCCAGTTTCGACCGGCCGAACATCCGCTACCGGATCGCTGAAAAGCGCGAGGCGCGTTCGCAATTGCTCGCGTTTGTCCGCGCGGAACATGCGGGCGATACGGGCATCGTGTACTGCCTTTCGCGCAAGACCGTCGACGAGGTGGCGGCCTGGCTTGCCGGACACGGCGTGCCGGCGCTGCCGTACCACGCCGGTCTCGACGCGGCGACCCGTGCGCGCCACCAGGCGCAATTCCTGCGCGAGGACGGTTGCGTGATGGTCGCGACGATCGCGTTCGGCATGGGGATCGACAAGCCGAACGTGCGGTTCGTCGCGCATCTCGACATGCCGCGCAGCATCGAGGGCTACTACCAGGAGACCGGGCGTGCGGGGCGGGACGGTCTGCCTTCGGATGCCTGGATGAGCTACGGCCTTGCCGACGTGGTCCAGCAGCGCCGGCTCATCGAGCTGTCCGATGCCGATGAGGCCCACAAGCGTCTTTCCGCCGCCAAGCTCGATGCGATGCTGGGACTCGCCGAGGCGGCCGATTGCCGGCGCGTGCGTCTGCTTGCCTACTTCGACGAGGCGTCGGAGCCCTGCGGCAACTGCGACAATTGCCTGCAGCCCCCCGCGCGCTGCGACGCAACCGAGGATGCACGCAAGCTGATGTCGTGTATTTTCCGCTGCCGCCAGGCATCGGGGTTCGGTTTCGCCGCCGGGCACGTCATTGACGTGCTGCGCGGCAAGCGCAGCGAGAAGGTCGCCCGGTTCGGCCATGAAGGGCTGTCGACGTTCGGCATCGGCGCCGATCGTTCCGAGGCGCAATGGCGCCTGCTGCTGCGCCAGTTGATCGCCCTGGATCTGGTGCGCGTCGATCACGACCGATTCAACGTGCTGGGGTTGACCGCTGCCGCGCGCGACGTGTTGCGGGGGGAGCGTCGCCTGGCGCTGCGCGAGCCGGATGTGGCGGCGCCTCGGCGCGCCGGCCGTGCGGCTGCCGCCGCGACCGAGGAAACGCCACAGGAGCGCGCGTTGTTCGAACGCCTGCGGGCGTGGCGCGCGCAGGCCGCGCGCCAGCACGCCGTTCCCGCGTACGTGGTGTTCCACGATCAGACGCTGCGCGCGATTGCGCAGGCGCGGCCGGACAGCATGGACGCGCTGCGTGCGATTTCGGGCGTCGGCGCGCAGAAACTCGCGAACTACGGCGCAGACCTGCTCGCGTTGCTGAGCACCGCCCAGGAAGCGTGAGGCGCGGCGGCAGCCCGGAAAATTTCGCTGGACACGCGTTTCGTTTTGATATATCTTTTTACCGGCTTGCGTTAGAGTTTCGTTTCTCCTCCGGTCTGCTTTGACCCGTCGCCCATCGCGGCGGTGGTCCTAGGTTTTCCCAGGTTCACGTTTCTTGATCGTCAGCCCGCCGCGAGGCGTTCTCGCGACGGATTTTTCTCATTAATCATTCAAGGAACGAGAAAATGGCTAGTGGCATCGTCAAGTGGTTCAATGACGCGAAGGGCTTCGGATTCATCACGCCGGATGACGGCAGCAAGGATCTGTTTGCGCACTTCTCCGAGATCAAGGGCAACGGCTTCAAGTCGCTGAGCGAAGGCCAGCGCGTGCAGTTCGTCGTCAAGCAGGGCGCCAAGGGCCCGCAGGCGACCGAAATCCAAGCTGCCTGACATCCCATGCGGACCGCGCGCGGCCTTGGCGCCGCGCGCCTGCCGTATCGCAGTTCCGGCGCCATGCCTTGCGTGGCGCCGCGGTTCTCCAAGGTTGCCGACCCGGGTCGAAGACCCGCATCGCCGCCATGCATGAAGGCCCGGCGCGAGCCGGCGTTTGGGTTTTCGCATTGTTCCGGGGAAGGTTGCCATGGCGAGGGAAGAACACATTGAAATGAACGGCGTCGTCAGCGAAGTGCTGCCGGATGCCCGTTTTCGCGTCACGCTGGACAACGGACACCAGATCATCGCCTACTCCGCCGGAAAAATGCGCAAGCACCATATCCGCATTCTTGCGGGCGACAAGGTATCGCTCGAGCTCTCGCCGTATGACCTGAGCAAAGGCCGCATCACCTTCCGTCACCTCGAGGGTCGGGGAACCGCCGCGCCGCCGCGGCGCAGGTTCTGATCGCCGATCCCCCGCCAGTTCCCCCCATCCCGGTCCCATAGTCCGTATCCCGCCTAGCGGGATCGCGGCATCCATGCCTGCATGCGGGATGCCCATTCCCCGCTCGGGCGATGCGCGAGTAAGGGATCGCTGTCCGCAAAATTGATAGTCATCAACGTGGGCGGCTCCTCCGCACCGCATATTTCTCTTCCCCTGTCTCGGCATTGAAATCGGTTTTTGTCGCGAATCTTTTTGGACGAATCCAAAACGGTTCGATTGGTTTCTTGGGCCCTGGCAGCGCGGAGCAAAGACGAGAAATCGGTATGGGAGGTACATCTAATGGCCATTTTTGGAACGGTCAAATGGTTCGATCGAGGAATGGGGTACGGATTCATTCTTTCGGATGTCGGTGAGGAGGGCCTTTTCGCGCACTACACCGCCATTCGCATGGACGGGTTTCGCGCGTTGGCCGAGGGTCAGCGGGTTTCGTTCGACGTGAAGAATGGCGTCAACGGCAGGCATGCCGTCAACATCACACCGCAGAGGAAGCCATGATTTCTACCCATTCGGAAGAAGGCGGCCCCCCTTCCGGCGGCATCGGGGTGCATGGCGCGGTCGCCATGCGGGATCGCGGCGCGGAATACGCCGTTCCGCGCAATGGTTTGATCATCTCCGACCCGGGCTGCCCGGGTTGCAATCAGCGCGATCGCTGTGTCGGAGCGGGATGTTCGCCGGAAGAGTTGGCCCAGGTGGAGCGGATCATCGGCCATCGGCGGCGACTCTATCGCGGCGAGGTGCTGTTCCGCACCCGCGACCCTTGCGAATTCCTGTATGCGATCAAGGTGGGATCCCTGAAGAGCATCCAGATCTCCGAGGATGGCCGGGAGCAGGTGATCGGATTCCATATGGCGGGGGAAATCGTCGGGTTCGATGCCATCGCCGGCAAGACGCATACCTGCAACGCGGTGGCGCTCGAAGACAGCAAGGTCTGCGCGATTTCCTTGAAGCGGGCCGGAGACGCGGGTGTCGCGGCGCAACTCGTGCAACACAACCTGTCCCGGGCGATGAGCCAGGAGATCACGCGAGAGCAGCGCATGATCGTTCTGCTCAGCTATTCCCTGGCGCTGTCGCGCGTCGCTTCGTTCCTGCTCAACATGTCGAACAACTTCGAATCGCGGGGGTACTCGCGATCCGAATTCCTCCTGCGCATGAGCCGGGCGGAGATCGGCAGCTTCCTGGGGATGACGATTGAAACGGTGAGCCGCTCGCTCTCCGAACTCGCGCGGGAAGGGATCATCGAAACCGACCAGCGGCATCTGCGCATCCTCGACATGGATCGCCTGCGCCGGAAAACCCGTCGCATCGCGATGAGTTAGCGCAATGCGCGCGGCCGCGCGGCCGGCACGACTGCCCGGGGAGCCGGGCGAGGAGACGGGAACATGAACGCGGTGCGGTTCGAATGGCCTGCCGAAGACTGAGCCGCCATGGTTCACTTGTTGGCGGGGTTTCCGGACAACGTCGTTGCCGTCGCGGCGAGCGGCTACATCACGAGCGCCGATTACGATGGTGTTCTGGTCCCGGCGATCGACGGTGCGTTCCGGCGCCATCGGAAAATCCGCTTCTACTGCGAGCTTGACCCGACCGTGGTCGACGTCCGGGCGGCCTGGGACGATTTCAAGCTGGGCGTGGAACACCTCATGCCGTGGGAGCGGATCGCCGCCGTCACCGACGCATCGTGGATGCAGAGCGGCGCCAACATCTTCCGACCTTTCATCCCCGGCAAGATGCGAGTCTTCGGCGCAGGGCAGACCGACGAAGCGCGCCGATGGATCGTGGAGGAAGCCTAGCCCGCGCTATCGCTCGGGAAAGCGAAGTTCGTCTTCCAGCAGGTCGATCACCTGCGCAACGCGCCCGTGGGCGGTGTGATGGAGTTTCCGGTGCAGGTAATCATCGGAGGACAGCCAGGCCGCGGCCTCGCGGATCTCCTCGATCGTGGCCCCCAGGTCCTGCAGGGCCGCCACGAGCGATTCATCGACCGCTCCGAGCGTCTCGCGGATTTCCGCGGCGGACGCGAACGTGCGCTGTGATCGGTTCATGGACATCGCGCCTCCTCCTCCGCTGGTGCCTGGTCACCGGTGCATCCGGTTCGGCGGCCGGTCTACGTGCGGCATCGAGCCCGTCATCTCCCCTAGGCTACACGTTCCGCGAGCGGCTTGGCCGGGCGTTCGCCCCCATTGTGCGCGACCCTTGACCGCCGACAATCGGCGCGCCGCGTCGGCAGCGGCGCCGCGTTCAGGTCGACGCCGGCTTCTTCGGAAGCGGGAAGTACACGTAGCCCGGCTGGCCCACGCGCACTTCCGCCCAGCGCTTCGCATCCTCGGCGTCGGGCGCGTGGTCCCACCAGATTGCGCGCCCTTCGAACTGCTTGCGTTCGAGTTCGGGGTTCCGCGCCTGCAGGTCGCGCAGAAACGCCGTCAGTTCCGATACGTAGCCCGCCATCTTCCTTCCTTTCCTTGCTCCTGTCCGCCGCGTGGCGGGCCTATCGTACCCGCATCCCCGGCTGTGCACCGGAATGCGGTTCCAGCAGGAAGAGGCCCGGGTGCTCCTTCTGGTCTTCGTGACTGGCCGCCAGCACCATCGCCTCGCTGACGCCGAACTTCATCTTGCGTGGCGCCAGATTGGCGACCACCACGGTCAGTTTGCCGATCAGTTGCTCGGGCTGGTAGGCCGACTTGATGCCGGCGAATACGTTGCGGGGGCGCTCCTCGCCAACGTCCACCGTGAGGCGTAGCAGCTTCTCCGCGCCCTCGACCGGCTCGGCGTTGACGATGCGCGCGATGCGCAGCTCAACGCGAGCGAAGTCGTCGATCGAGATCGGTGCGGGGCCTGCGGGTTGCGGGGCGGCTGCGGTGTCGTTGGCCGACAGCGGGGCGGTTGCATTCTCGGAAGAGGACACCTTCGTTTCCTTCGTGGGGTTTGCGTTCGTGGGGGTTGCGCCGGCGGCGCCGGCAATCGCGGGCAGGGCAAACAGCGCGTCGACCTGCTTTTCCTCGACCCGCGCCATCAGGTGCCGGTAGGGGCGGATTCGCTCGAGCGGCGGCAGGGCCGCCGACTCCCAGCGCATTGCACCGCAGCCGAGAAAGGACTCGGCCTCTTCCGCAAGTTGCGGCAGCACCGGCTTGAGCCACAGGGTCAGGTACTGGAAGCCGCGCAGGGTGAGCGAGCAGACTTCCTGCAGGCGTCGTGCGTTCTCGCCGCCGTCCTGCGCCAGTTTCTTCGCCAGTTCCCACGGCTTGGCCGCGTCGAAAGCCGTGTTGATCTCGTCGGCAAAAGCCATCGCCAGGCGAATCGCCTTGCCGAATTCGCGATCTTCGTATGCCGCGGCAATGTCCTTGCCGATGCCTTCCGCCGAGTGCCCGAACTCGGCCTGCATGCGGTGCTCCGCAACGTCCGCGACCCGACCCTCGAAATACCGGGTGAGGAACGTCGCTGCGCGGCTGGCGATGTTGACGTACTTGCCGATCAGGTCGCTGTTGACCCGCTGGATGAAGTCGTCGGGGTTGAAGTCGACGTCCTCGACATGGGCGTTGAGCTTGGCGGCGATGTAGTAGCGCAGCCATTCCGGATTCATGCCGAGCGCGAGATAGCGCAGCGGGTCGATGCCGGTGCCCCGGCTCTTCGACATCTTTTCGCCGCTCACGGTGATGAATCCGTGGACGTTCACGCGGTCCGGCACTTTGAACGGCGGACCCGCGAACTCCAGCATTGCCGGCCAGAACAGGGTGTGGAAATAGATGATGTCCTTGCCGATGAAGTGGATCTGCTCGGTACGCGGGTTGCGCAGCACGGCCTCGAAATCCAGCCCGCGGCGGGCGCAGTACGCCTTGAGCGACGCGAGATATCCGATCGGCGCGTCCAGCCAGACGTAGAAGTATTTGCCGGGCGCATCCGGGATCGGAATGCCGAAGTAGGGCGCATCGCGTGAAATGTCCCAGTCGGCGAGTTCCCGTTCGCCGTCGAGCCATTCCCGCGCCTTGTTCGCCACCTCCGGTTGCAGCCGGCCGCCCTGGATCCAGCCGCGCAGGAATTCGCGGCAGCGGCTGTCGGAGAGACGGAAGAAATGATGCTCGGACGCTCGCAGTTCCGGTGTGGCGCCCGAGAGCGCCGAGCGGGGGTGCTTGAGTTCGGTCGGGGCGTAGACCGCGCCGCATACTTCGCAGGAGTCGCCGTACTGGTCGGCCGCGCCGCAGCGCGGGCATTCGCCGCGGATGTAGCGGTCCGGCAGGAACATGCCCTTCACCGGATCGTAGAACTGCTCGATGGTGCGGGTTGCGATGAGTTCCTTCGCGCGCAGCCGGCGATAGATCTCCTGCGATAGCTCCGTGTTCTCCGGAGAGTCGGTGGAGTGCCAGTGGTCGAAGGAAAGGAAGAACCCGTCGAGGTATTGTCGGCGCGATGCTGCGATCTCCGCGACGTACTGCTGGGGCGTCTTGCCGGCTTTTTCCGCCGCGATCATGATCGGCGCGCCGTGCGCGTCGTCGGCGCCGACGAAATGCACGGTCGCGCCCCGCAGCCGCTGGTACCGGACCCAGATGTCGGCCTGGATGTACTCCATGACGTGGCCGATGTGCAGCGGTCCATTGGCGTACGGCAGCGCCGTGGTGACGAAGAGTTCTCGATGGGTCATGGGTAGCTTAGGTGCGCGGCAGCGTTACGCCGCGCTGCCCCTGGTATTTCCCGCCCCGGTCGCGATAGGAGGTCTCGCAGACTTCGTCGGATTCGATGAATATGACCTGCGCGCAGCCTTCGTTGGCGTAGATCTTGGCCGGCAGCGGCGTGGTGTTGGAAAACTCCAGCGTCACGTGCCCCTCCCATTCGGGCTCGAGCGGCGTGACGTTGACGATGATTCCACAGCGCGCGTAGGTGCTCTTGCCCAGGCAGATGGTCAGCACGTTGCGGGGGATGCGGAAATACTCGACCGTGCGGGCGAGGGCGAAGGAATTCGGCGGGATGATGCACACCTCGCCATGGAAGTCGACGAAGGAATCGGGGTCGAACGCCTTCGGATCGACGATGGTGCTGTTGATGTTGGTGAAGATCTTGAATTCCGGGGCGCAGCGGATGTCGTAGCCGTAGCTCGACGTGCCATAGGAAACGATACGCCGGCCCTCCACGCTGCGGACCTGTTCCGCCTCGAAGGGCTCGATCATCCCCTGGGCCGCCATGCGCCGGATCCACCGGTCGCTCTTGATCGTCATTGCCGCACTCTCCCCGACTTGCAAGGGAAGGGATTTTACGGCAGGAGCGGCAAGGACAGGCGCGTCGGCGCGCGACACCGACCGCCGTTCGTCACAACCCGCGTTTGGCCTGCGTCAGCAGGGTGGTCACCTCGGTCGACACCTGCGCGAATCGCGATCCCGAGCCGATCAGCCGTTCCGCGTCCGCATACTGGCCGGCATTGATCTTGCGCGCGACCCCGCCGGCGACTTCATGGAATTCGGCGTGCTTGGTCTTCAACGGCGGGAATCCCGGCCGCTGCCCCCATTGCGCCGCGCCGGGGCCATGGATCCACTTTCCGAGCGCGCACTGGTCGTCGCGGCAGATGGTGTCGGCATCGAGCGTTTCGTGGCCTGCGATCGCCTTGCGCAGCCGAACCTTCCAGTCGCGGTGCGCGGCAATGGCCTGGTCGAAATTGAAATCCACGACCTTGCCGGCGGTCGCGGCGGCGAGTCTTGCGTTGGCCGGCAGGCGGAAGCGGGATACGGCGTCCTGCAGGTCGAGCGCTTGGCTGCGCATCGTCGCGGCCGCGGCCGCCGTCTCTTCCACCAGGGCGGCGTTCTGCTGGGTCATGCGGTCGAGGTCCTGCACCGACTGGCCGACCTGCGCGACGCCCGTGGTCTGTTCGCGCGCCGCGGAAGAGATTTCCTCCAGCAGTCCGTTGACCCGGTCCGACGAGGCGACGATGTCCCGGATGGTGTCGCCGGCGTTGCGCACCACGGCGGTGCCGGCCTCGACTTTTTCCATGCTGGCACCGATGAGCGCCTTGATCTCCCGTGCAGCTTCGGCGCTGCGCTGCGCCAGCATGCGCACTTCGCCAGCAACGACCGCGAAGCCGCGGCCCTGTTCGCCGGCGCGCGCCGCCTCGACCGCGGCGTTGAGTGCCAGGATGTTGGTCTGGAAGGCGATGCCGTCGATCGTGCCGATGATCTCGCTGATCTGGACGGAGGCGGTGTGGATGCCTTCCATCGTCGTGACGACGTTGTGCATGACTTCGCCGCCCCGGCTCGCTGCCTCGGCGTTGTGCCGCGCGACCTGGGCGGCTTCCAGCGTGTGGTCGGACGTACTGCGGACGGTCGACGCGATCTCCTCCATCGAGGCGGCCGATTCCTCGAGGTTCGAGGCGGTCTGTTCGGTCCGTGCCGACAGGTCCTGGGCGCCGGAGGCGATCTCCGCACTTGAGTGCAGGATGTCCTCGCTCGAACTTCGCACCCGGAGGACCATGGCGCGCAACGAGTCCTGCATCTCCCGCAGGTCGAGCATGAGTTCGGCGGCATCGTCCTTGCCCCAGGGAGAGGGGGACGTCGTCAGGTCGCCGGCCGTCATCGCGTGCAGGTGGCGGCGGGTTTCCTTGAGGCCACCGTCCATCACCTTGTAGAAGCTCAGGAAAAGATAGCCGGCCAGCAGCATCGAACCCGCCAGGAGCCCGCTCTTGATGGCGATGTTCCGCAGCGCGGCATCACGCAGGTCCGAATGTCGACCGCCCCGTCGCGGGTCCACGAATCGGGCATCCGCGAGAGCAGATCCTGGCCGTTCGCCGCCGTGATCCGGCCGCCGGCCTGTTGCGTTTGAACCCAGGACTGGATGTCATGCGCGACTCGCGCATCGACCACCGCGGTGTTCTCGCGCGCCGCCACGGCGTCTTTGTACTGGGCATCGATGTCCCAGGCCACCATGGCGATGGTCGGCAGCACGAACGCGGCGCTGATGATGACCGCCTTGACGCCGAAATGCAGTTGGCGGAACACGCGCACGCCCGGCGCCCAGATGCCATGGAAGCGGAAAAAACTGGCGTCGGCGCCTCCGGCCCTCGAGTCTTCCGGGGCCGGGGCTTCGCCGATATCGAGAACGGCTGACATGTGGAGGTCCCTGTTTTCCTGGTTTCGGCCCGCTGCGCGCCAAGCGCGGGGGGCAGCGCCTCATCTTAGGAGGCGCCGCCATGCCGGAAACCCGGGAAAAGGGCCCCGTCGCGTGTCCGTTTCGGGCTTTCCGCCCGCGACGGCCCGGGGCCGCCGCCTCAGGTGTTGACGATCTTGATCGCCGGCATCTTCCCGGAGAGATCCTTGGCGCGTTCGGCGATCCGCACCGCGACACGCCGGGCGATCGCCTTGTACGTCTGGGCGATCGCGCTGTCGGGCTCGGCGGCGACGGTCGGGTTCCCGCCATCGGCGTCTTCCCGGATGCGGATGTCCAGGGGCAGTGCCCCCAGCACTTCGATGCCGAACTGCTGCGCCATCCTGGCGGCGCCGCCGGCTCCGAAAATGTGTTCCTCGTGGCCGCACTGGGAGCAGACGTGGGTCGCCATGTTTTCGACCAGGCCGAGGATGGGCACGCCGACCTTCTCGAACATCCGCAGGCCGCGCATCGCGTCGATGAGGGCGATGTCCTGGGGCGTGGTTACGATGACCGCGCCGGTCACCGGCACTTGCTGCGCCAGGGTCAGCTGGATGTCCCCGGTTCCGGGCGGCATGTCGATCACGAGGTAGTCGAGATCGCGCCAGTTGGTGAGCATGAGGAGCTGTTGCAGCGCCGAGGTCACCATCGGGCCGCGCCAGATCATGGGCTGGTCGGGGTCGACCAGGAAGCCGATCGAGCTGACCTGGATGCCGTGGCCTTCCATCGGATCAAAGCTCTTGCCGTCCTGGCTTTCGGGGCGTCCGGTGATGCCGAGCATGGTGGGCTGGCTCGGCCCGTAGATGTCGGCGTCGAGCATGCCGACCCGC
Organism: Pseudomonadota bacterium; assembly: GCA_021842465.1. Lineage (GTDB taxonomy): Bacteria > Pseudomonadota > Gammaproteobacteria > Burkholderiales > Burkholderiaceae_F > GJ-E10. The sequence goes on along the minus strand of JAKBZN010000001.1, from coordinate 141,295 downwards.
GCCCCCTCCGCGGCGAGCCCGAGCGCGAGGTTGGCCGCCACCGTGCTCTTGCCGACGCCGCCCTTGCCGGAGGCCACGGCGATGATGTTGCGGACGTTGGGCAGCACCTTCAGGCCGCGCTGCACCGTGTGCGCGACGATCCGGGAGGTGATGCTGGCGTGGACTTCCCGTGCCCCGGCGGCCTGCAGCGCTTCGGTGACCCGGGCGCGCAGCGGCTCGATCTGGCTGGCGGCGGGGTAGCCCAGTTCGATGTCGAGGTGTACGGCGCCCCCCTCGACGCGGATGTTGCGCACCGACCGGGATTTCACCAGGTCGGTGCCGGTGTTCGGGTCGATCACGGCGCTGAGCGCCTCATTGACCTTGTCGTTGTCGATTGCCATGGCTGTTTTCCCGCGTCGGCGAAGCAAAGGACCGGAGAATACGTCAGCTTGGGCGGCCAAAACCCTGCCCCATTGGGGGTATCCTTCGTCCTTTTGGAACCGCGCCATGCCTCTCAAACGCACCCCCCTGTTCGACATCCACTGCGCTGCCGGCGCGAAGATGGTCGACTTCGGCGGCTGGGAGATGCCGTTGCACTATGGTTCCCAGCTCGAGGAGCACCTCGCGGTGCGGGTCGATTGCGGCATGTTCGACGTCTCGCACATGCGGGTGCTCGACGTGACCGGGGCGGGGAGCCTCGCGTTCCTCCAGCGACTGCTTGCCAACGATGCGGGCCGGCTCGTTCCCGGCAAGGCACTGTACAGCTGCATGCTGCGGGCGGACGGCGGCGTGATCGACGACCTGATCGTCTATCGCATGCCGGACGGGGCGCACATGCCCTATCGCATCGTCGTGAACGCCGGGACCGCGGACGGCGACGTCGCGTGGATGCGCCAGGTTCTTGCGGAAGCCGCTTGCGACGCGCAGGTCGTGGAGCGGACGGATCTCGCGCTCATCGCCGTCCAGGGGCCGCGGGCGCCGGAGCGGCTGACCCGCGCCGTGCCGCAGCTCGCCGCGGTGTTCGAGCGCCTGGCGGCGTTCACCGCCGAACCGGCGGGCGACTGGTTCGTCGCGCGCACGGGGTATACCGGGGAGGACGGCTTTGAGATCGCGGTGCCGGCGTCGCAGGCGGCCGGTCTCTGGCAGGCGCTCGCGGCGGCCGGCGTCCGACCTTGCGGGTTGGGCGCGCGCGACACGCTGCGCCTCGAGGCCGGCATGAACCTGTACGGCAGCGACATGGATACGACGGTCACCCCGCTCGAGTCCGGGCTGGCATGGACGGTGGACCTGCGCGGCGATCGCCCGTTCGTAGGCCGCGCGGCCCTCGAGCGGCAGGCTGCCGCGGGCGGACTGCGGCAACTGCTGGGGCTCCGACTGGAGGACCGCGGCGTGCTGCGCTCGCACCAGGCGGTGGCGACCGCCTTGGGGACGGGGGAGGTGACCAGCGGCACGTTTTCACCGTCCCTCGGATACTCGATCGCGCTGGCGCGCCTGCCTGCGGGCGTGAAGTCCGGCGACATCGTCACGGTGGCGCTGCGCGGCGGTCCCGCCGCCGCCATCGTCACCCGCCTGCCGTTCGTGCGCAACGGCAAGGCCCTATGACGCGTTTTCTCGATGCATGACGCGGGAGCCTCGACTGTGCAGTTGCCTGCGCGCTGTTGGATGCTGCGGTTCGTTGCATTGACGGGCTGCCGTCCGATGGATTTTTTGGAGATCTGAAATGAACGTCCCGACCGAACTTCGTTATACCGAATCCCATGAGTGGGCCCGTGCCGAGGCCGACGGCACCGTGAGCGTCGGCATCACCGACTTCGCCCAGGACGCCTTGGGCGACCTCGTGTATCTCGAGCTGCCGGAACCGGGCAGCACCTTTGCGGTCGGCGCGGTCGCTGCGGTGGTGGAGTCGGTGAAGGCCGCTTCGGACATCTATTCTCCGATCGCCGGCACGGTCGTGGCGGTGAACGAAACATTGCGGGATCAGCCCGAAACGCTCAATCGCGATCCCTATGGTGCCTGGCTGTTCCGTCTGAAACCCGATGATGCCGCCGGCTTCGATGCCATGCTCGACGCCGCCGCGTACCGGAAGCAACTCGATTCGGAGAAGTGATGGTCGACGGGTTGCAGGGCCCGGATCGCGAGGGATCCGGGGATTTCCTCGGTCGGCACATCGGCCCGGACGAGGACGAAATCGCCGGGATGCTGGCCGAACTGGGGGTTGCGAGCCTGGCGGACCTGAGCGATGCGATCGTCCCGCCGGCGATCCGCCTGCGGGAGCCGCTGGCGTTGGGGGCGCCCGCGAGTGAGGCGCAGGCGCTGCGCCGGATGGCGGAGTTCGCCCAGCGCAACCAGGTGGCGCGCAGCCTCATCGGCATGGGGTACTACGGGACCGTCATGCCGGCGGTGATCGCGCGCAACGTGTTCGAGAACCCCGCCTGGTACACCGCGTACACGCCCTACCAGGCGGAGATTTCCCAAGGTCGGCTGGAAGCCATGCTCAACTTCCAGACCCTGGTGGCCGACCTGACCGGGCTGCCGATCGCCAACGCCTCGCTGCTCGATGAAGCGACGGCGGCGGCGGAAGCCATGATGCTCGCGCGCCGCAGCGCACGCAGCAAATCGCCGCGCTTCTTCGTCGCCTCCGACTGCCATCCGCAGACCATCGCCGTCCTCCACACGCGCGCCGAACCGCTCGGGATCGAGCTCGTCGTGGGCGACGATCCGGTGGCGGCCGGCGAATGCTTCGGCGCGTTGCTGCAGTTTCCGGCGAGCACCGGGGCGGTGCGCGATCACGGCGCGGTGGCGTCTGCGCTGCATGCCCGCGGTGCTCTGCTCGCGGTCGCGACCGATCTGCTGGCGCTGACCCTGCTCGTCCCGCCCGGACGCTGGGGGGCGGACATCGCGGTGGGGAGCGCGCAGCGCTTCGGGGTGCCGATGGGATTCGGCGGTCCGCATGCCGGATTCCTTTCCTGCCGCGACGAACTCAAGCGGTCGATGCCGGGGCGCATCGTGGGGATTTCCGTCGACTCGCAGGGCAAACGCGCCTTGCGCCTCGCCCTGCAGACGCGGGAACAGCACATCCGCCGCGAGAAGGCGACGTCCAACATCTGCACGGCGCAGGTGCTGCTGGCCGTGCTGGCATCGATGTACGCCGTATATCACGGTCCCGAAGGACTGCGGCGAATCGCCTTGCGGGTCCATCGCCTCGCGGCGATCTTTGCGGCGGGCCTGCGCGCCGGCGGCACGACGGTTTCCGAGGCGTTCTTCGATACGGTGCGGGTCGACGGCGTCGATGCACCGGCGGTCCTGGCGGCCGCCATGGCGCGCGGTTACAACCTGCGGGCGATCGCCGCCGACGCGGTGGGGATCTCCTTCGACGAGACCTGCGGCCGGGAAGACGTCCTGGCATTGTGGGACGCCTTCGGGGTCCGTGTGGACTTCGACGCGCTGGACCGCGCGCAGGGTGAATTCGCGCGGATCCCCGTCGCACTGCGGCGGGATGCGGATTACCTCGTGCACCCGGCGTTCCATCGTCATCGGTCGGAAACGGCGATGCTGCGCTATCTGCGCGGATTGGCCGACCGGGATCTGGCGCTCGACCGCACCATGATCCCGCTGGGTTCCTGCACGATGAAGCTCAACGCGACGTCGGAACTGCTGCCGGTGAGTTGGCCACAGTTCGCGAACGTGCATCCGTTCGCGCCGGCGGATCAGACCGAGGGATACCGCGAGATGATCGCGTCGCTCGAGGGGATGCTTGCGGCCTGCACCGGTTACGACCGGGTGAGCCTGCAGCCCAACTCCGGCGCGCAGGGGGAGTTTGCCGGGCTGCTCGCGATCCGCGCCTACCATCGGGCGCAGGGTCAGGCGCAGCGCACGGTATGCCTCATCCCGGAAAGCGCGCATGGCACCAATCCGGCCTCGGCGGCGATGGCCGGAATGGAGGTGGTGGTCGTCGATTGCGACGCCAACGGCAATATCGACGTGACCGATCTCGCGACCAAGGCGCAGTTGCATGCCGGGCGGCTGGCGGCCCTGATGGTGACCTACCCGTCGACGCACGGGGTGTTCGAGGAATCGATCCGCGAGGTCTGCGACATCGTCCATCGGCACGGCGGGCAGGTGTACCTGGACGGCGCCAACCTCAACGCCCTGGTCGGATTGGCGAAGCCGGCGGAAATCGGCAGCGACGTGTCGCATCTCAACCTCCACAAGACGTTCGCGATCCCGCACGGCGGCGGCGGCCCGGGCGTGGGCCCGGTGGCGGTGCGCGCGCACCTTGCGCCCTACCTTCCGCGGACCGGGGATGGAGCCGGAACGGTCGGACCGGTGAGTGCCGCGCCCTTCGGCTCGGCATCGATCCTGCCGATCTCGTGGATGTACTGCGCGATGATGGGTGCGGCAGGCCTGACGCGTGCGACCCAGGTTGCGCTGCTCAACGCGAACTACCTCGCGCGCAGGCTGGCGCCGCACTATCCCGTGCTGTACACCGGGCGCAACGGCCATGTCGCGCACGAGTGCATCCTCGATCTGCGGCCGATCAAGGACCGTTGCGGCATCACGGCGGAGGACGTCGCCAAGCGCCTGATGGACTATGGTTTCCATGCCCCCACGCTGTCCTTCCCGGTGCCGGGTACGCTGATGGTCGAGCCGACGGAGTCCGAGTCGCGCGCCGAACTCGACCGATTCGTCGAGGCGATGGTGCAGATCCGGGTCGAGATCGACGCCGTCGCGTCGGGCGCCTGGGACCGCATCGACAATCCGCTGCGCAACGCCCCGCACACTGCGGCAATGGTCTGCGCCGATCGGTGGGAGCACGGATATTCCCGGGAAACCGCGGCGTTCCCCGTTGCCGGATTGCGGCACGACAAATACTGGCCGCCGGTGTCCCGCATCGACAATGTGTATGGAGATCGGAATCTGGTTTGTTCGTGCCCGCCGACGAAGGACTGGGCGGAGTGACCATCCTTCCCGTGGCGCATGCGGGGCAGGAGAAAGCGCTTCTTCCCCGCGGTACGGAAGAGGCATGACAATTTTCCCGCTCCCGGGTGCGGGAGTGGGCTAGGGGGAGAGTTCTACCGATGCAATACGTCTACACGATGCGGCACGTCAGCAAGACCGTGCCGCCGAAGCGCCAGATCCTGAAGGACATCTCGCTGTCGTTCTTCCCGGGCGCGAAGATCGGCGTGCTGGGTCTGAACGGCTCGGGAAAGTCGACGCTGCTGCGCATCATGGCCGGCGTCGATCCGAACTTCGACGGCGAAGCAGTGCCGATGCCGAACATGAAGATCGGCTATCTGCCGCAGGAGCCGCAACTCGATCCGCTTACGACGGTGCGCGAGGCCGTCGAGCAGGGGTTGGGCGACGTCGTGGATGCGCGGGCGCAACTGGACCGCATCTATGCCGCCTACGCCGAGCCGGACGCCGATTTCGACAAGCTCGCGGCCGAGCAGGCGCACTACGAGGCGATCCTGGCGACAAGCGGTTCCGATCTCGAACATCAACTCGAGATTGCCGCCGACGCCCTGCGGTTGCCCCCCTGGGACGCGCGTATCGAACACCTGTCGGGGGGGGAGAAGCGTCGCGTCGCGCTGTGCCGGCTGCTGCTTTCCAAGCCCGACATGCTGCTGCTCGACGAACCGACAAACCATCTCGACGCCGAAAGCGTGGAATGGCTGGAGCAGTTTCTGCAGCGTTTCCCGGGTACGGTGGTGGGCATCACCCACGACCGCTACTTCCTCGACAACGCATGCCAGTGGATCCTGGAACTCGATCGCGGCCATGGCATTCCCTGGCAGGGCAACTACAGTTCCTGGCTGGAGCAGAAGGAGGCGCGCCTGGAGACCGAGGCCAAACAGGAGGCCGCGCGCATCAAGGCGATGAAGCAGGAACTGGAGTGGGTGCGTCAGAACCCCAAGGGGCGGCAGGCCAAGAGCAAGGCCCGCCTCGCGCGGTTCGAGGAACTCAGTTCTCATGAACATCAGGTCCGCAACGAGACCCAGGAGATCTTCATCCCCGTGGCCGAACGCCTGGGCAACGAGGTGATCGAGTTCACCGACGTGAGCAAGGCCTTCGGTGACCGGTTGCTGATCGACAAGCTGTCGTTCCGGATCCCCGCGGGGGCGATCGTCGGCATCATCGGTCCCAACGGCGCCGGCAAGTCGACGTTGTTCCGGATGATTACCGGACGGGAGCAGCCCGACGGCGGAACGATCAAGGTCGGACCGACGGTGCGGATGGCCTATGTCGACCAGTCGCGTGATGCGCTGGTGGCGGAAAAGACCGTGTGGGAAGACGTTTCGGGGGGCGCCGACATCCTGACGGTGGGCAAGTTCGCCATGCCTTCGCGCGCCTATGTGGGCCGCTTCAACTTCCGCGGCGCCGATCAGCAGAAGATCGTCGGCCAGTTATCGGGCGGCGAGCGCGGTCGTCTGCACCTCGCCAAGACGTTGATCTCCGGCGGCAACGTGCTGCTGCTCGACGAGCCGTCGAACGACCTGGACGTCGAAACCCTGCGTGCCCTCGAAGATGCCTTGCTCGAATTCGCCGGCTGCGTGCTGGTGATTTCGCACGATCGCTGGTTCCTCGATCGCATCGCGACCCACATTCTTGCTTGCGAAGGCGATTCGCAGTGGGTGTTCTTCTCCGGCAACTACCAGGAATATGAAGAGGACAAGAAGAAGCGCCTCGGTGAGGAAGGCGCCAAGCCGCATCGCCTGCGGTTCAAGCCGTTGAAGTGAGGCCAGGACGGCACGATCCCCGGCGCGGCTATTCCTGCACCCACGGCAATCCGCGGAACCGCCATCCTTCGAGGGTTCCGCGATGGGATTCGTCGTCGAGGTCCCCTTCGAATCCTTCGAGCACGTTGTAAACCTGGGTGAACCCGGCCTTGGTCGCCTCCTCCGCCGCGAGGGCGGAGCGCTTGCCGCTGCGGCAGAGCAGCAGCACGGTGTCGGTCTTCGCCACCCGAGCCTCCAGATCGCGCACGAAATGGGGATTCCGCGTCAGCGCCATGCCGAGCGCCCACGGAATATGGATGCTTCGAGGGACGATGCCGACGAATTTGCGCTCCTCGGCGGTGCGCACGTCGACCAGGACCGCCTTCTTGTGCGATACCAGCGCCCACGCTTGCGCGGGCGTCACGACGCCGTGGGTTCCGGGGGGATTGGGAACGAGGGCTTCCGGTTCGACGGAAACGGCATGGAGCGGGTCGAGCATGGCGGATCCTTGCAGGCGGTCGGCGATGGGAACAGCGCCAACGATAAATCGGATGGTCGCAGTTCGCCAATGGCGTTTCGCAATTCCGGTATGCCGGCCGGTTGCGTCAGTGCGTCCGCAGGATCCGGAGCGCATGTTGCGCGATGACGCGATCCTCGTCGCAAGGAAACACCCAGATGTGGACCGGGCTGGCATCGCGGTGCAGCCGCGGGCCGCCGCGCCGGTTCGCCTCCTCGTCAAGGTCCACCCCCAGCCATTGCAGCGTGGTGCAGATTTCGCGGCGTACGGGGTCGGCATGCTCGCCGATGCCGCCCGTGAACACCAAGGCATCGAGTCCGCCCAGGGAAGCGACCAGGCCGCCGATCGCGGCGACGGCCCGGCGGCAGAAAAGATCGACCGCTTCGCGCGCGGCCGGTTCCGCGCGGCCGAGCAGGTCGCGCATGTCGCTGCTGATGCCGGACACGCCCAGCAATCCCGACTCGTGGTACAGCAGACGCTCGACGCGCGCGATGTCCCAGCCGGGCTGGCGCAACAGGTATAACAGGATCCCGGGATCGAGCCAGCCGGGGCGCGTCCCCATCACCAGACCGTCCAGCACGCTGAACCCCATCGTCGTGCCCACGCTGCGGCCGCCGGCGAGCGCGCAGCAGCTCGCGCCGTTCCCCAGATGGGCGACGATCGTGCGACCGGCGGCGGCGCGCGGGTCGATCGCGGGGAGTCGCTGCGCGATCGATTCGTAGGACAGACCATGAAAGCCGTATCGGATCAGGCCCGCGTCGGCGAGGGCGCGCGGCAGGGCGTAGAGACGGTCCCGGCGCGGCACGCTCGCGTGGAACGCGGTGTCGAAGCAGGCAACCTGCGGCAGGGCGGGGTGGGTGCTCGCGAGGGCGCGAATCGGCGCGAGATTTTGCGGCAGGTGCAAGGGCATCATCGGCACCAGGGCGTCGAGCCGCGCCAGCGTGGCGGCGTCGATGCGCAGCGCCGCTTCGGCGATCGATCCGCCGAACACGACGCGATGACCGACCGCCTGCAGCGTGCCTGCGCCAGGATGGGATTCGATCCATCCGATGAGGTGGCGGAGCAGCGCTTCGTGCGAGGGCCGGGGTACGCCATCCCATCGGTGCGATGCCAGGACGATGCCTTGGCGGTCCCGCGCGGAGAAAACCGGTGCGCGGTCGAGTTCCTCGATCGCGCCCTCGGCGAGGATTTCCAGCGGCGCGGTGCCGTCGGCCCGGCCGGCTTCCGCGTAGAGCGAAAATTTGATGCTCGACGAACCGCCATTCAGGACGGCGATCGGGCCGGTCATATCCCCGCCAGCGCCATGCCTCCGAACCCGAGCCCGGCCGCCGCGACGAGGCCGACGCACCAGAGCAGCCAGGTGCTGCGGGCAAGCAGCGTGATCGCGGACAGCGCGATCGCGATCTGCATCGCGGTCGCGCCCGCGGCCCAGCGATGGTGGAGGTGGATCTGCTCCTCGCTGCGGGCGTCCCATACCTCGACCTGCTTCTCCAGTTGGTCCGCCCGATTCTTGATGGCGAGCTGCTGTTTCTTGTAGCGTGCCACCTCCTTGCGGAAGTGGTCGATTTCCTCGGGCTTGACCACCAGCGCCGAGCCGACCTGCGCAAGGTTGGCCTTCAGGCCTTTTGCCTGGTAGTAGTTCCACTGATCATTGGCGCGCGTCTTCATGATCGACGCGGTGTTCTTGTAGAGCTGCGCATCGGCCTGCGTGTCGCCGCTGGCGAGGGTCATCAGGGCGCCCAGGGTCGCGAGCACGGCGGATGCGACGGCGATGCGGTTGGCGAGCGGGTCGCTGCTGCCGTGTCCTGCGGCATGCCCCGCGGCATGCCCCGCGGCATGCTCGATGGCGTGGTCGTGGGCGCCGTGAACGTGAAAGTGGTCTTCGGACACGTTGCATTCCTCCAGATTGCAGTGCGGCGCGGCTAGCGCAGGATGGCGGGTGCCGCTGCGATGGCTTCGTAGGTGACGAAGTCGAACCCGAATCGACGCGCTCCTTCGGGCGGGACGTGCGCACGGGCCGTCTCGCGCCAGCGGGTCGGGTCGAGGGTCGGGAAAAGGGTGTCGCCTTCAAAGTCGGCGTCGATCTCCGTCAGCAGGATCGAGTCGACGCATCCGCGCGCCAGCGCCTGGGCATAGATTTCGCCTCCGCCGATGATGAAGACGTCTTGTTCGGGCGGACAGTGTGCCAGCGCGCCATCCAGGTCGGCGGCGCGCTCCGCTCCGGGCGCCTGCCAGCGGGCATCGCGGGTGATGACGACGTTGCGCCGGCCGGGCAGCGGACGGCCCAGCGAATCCCAGGTCTTGCGCCCCATGACGATGCAATGGCCGAGGGTGGTCCGCTTGAAATGCGCCAAGTCCTCAGGCAGGCGCCAAGGCAGCGCGCCTTGATTTCCGATGACGCCGTTGCGCGCCCGGGCGGCGATCAGGATGACGCGCGTCATACCGCGACCGGCGCCTTGATGTGCGGATGCGCTTGGTAATCAACGATTTCGAAGTCTTCGAACCGGTACCCGAAAATCGAATCCGGCCGGCGGTGGATCGCCAGGCGCGGGTAGGGAAACGGCGTCCGACGCAATTGTTCCCGGGCCTGCTCGAAGTGGTTGCGGTAGATATGGCAGTCACCGCCGGTCCAGACGAAATCGCCGGGCAGCAGATCGCATTGCTGCGCCACCATGTGGGTCAGCAGGGCATAGCTGGCGATGTTGAAGGGTACCCCCAGGAAGATGTCGCAGCTGCGCTGGTAGAGCTGGCAGCTCAGCCTGCCCTGGGCGACATAGAACTGGAACATCACATGGCACGGCGGCAGGCGCATCCGGGGGATTTCCGCAACGTTCCAGGCCGACACGATCAGCCGCCGCGAGTCCGGGTTGGTCCGGATCTGGTCGACGACCTGCGCGATCTGATCGATGTGCGTGCCGTCCGGAGCGGGCCAGGATCGCCATTGCACTCCGTAAACGGGACCCAGTTCGCCGGATTCGTCGGCCCACTCGTCCCAGATGGTGACCCCGTTTTCCCGCAGGTACGCGATGTTGCTTGACCCCTGCAGGAACCACAGCAGCTCGTGGATGATCGAACGGAGATGGAGCTTCTTCGTCGTGATCAGCGGAAATCCGGCGCCGAGGTCGAAGCGCATCTGGTACCCGAATACCGAGCGGGTGCCGGTGCCGGTGCGGTCGCTTTTGTCGGCGCCATGTTCCAGGACATGGCGCATGAAGTCCTCGTATTGATGCATGCGGGGTTCCCGGATCGTTCGATGCAGTATAACGGTGCCTGTGCCGGATAGAGGGCTGTCGTATGCGCTGGGATTGGAAACAGAATCCGCGACTGCATGCGCTCGAAGCATCGCTGGGGGGGCGCCGCGTCCATGTCCGGCGCAGTTTGGGCGGCGCGCATGGCGTCGAGCGCTTCGCGGTGGATTGCGACGGCGCCCGTTGCTTCGTCAAGCTCGCACCTTCGGTGTCGGTTCTGCGGGCCGAGGCCGACGGCCTGCACGCGATTGCAGCCACCTGTACCTTGCGGACCCCGCGCGTCCTGGCGATGGGGCCGTTGCACGATGGCCGGTCCGGCGATCTGATGGGCGCGTTTCTCGTCCTGGACTGGATCGATCTGCACGATGACGGCGACTGGCGCGCGGCCGGGGCGGGCCTGGCAATGCTGCACGCGGCGCCGCCGGCGGTCGCGCGATTCGGGTGGGAACACGACAACTACCTGGGGGCGAGCCCGCAGCGCAACGGCTGGAGCGACGACTGGCGGGAGTTCTGGCGCGAGCGCCGTCTGCGTCCGCAATTCCGCATGGCCCGCGAAGCCGGCCTGGATCTGCTCGCATCGCGCGAAAGTCCGGCGCTTGCCGCATCCGACCGGCTGCTGTCCGGGCATGCGCCGCACCCTTCGCTGCTGCACGGCGATCTCTGGTCGGGAAACATGGGGTTCGATGCCCAGGGGGCGCCGGTGATCTTCGATCCGGCGGTATATGTCGGCGACGCCGAAGCGGACTTGGCGATGACGCGGCTCTTCGGAGGAATCCCGGCGGAGTTCTACCGGGCATATGAGGTTCGCCATGCGCCGGCGCCCGGCTGGCAAGAGCGCGATGCGCTCTACCGCCTCTATCATGTCCTCAATCACGCCAACCTGTTCGGCGGATCGTACGTCACGCAGGCGGCGCGCCTGATCGACCAGTTATAGCGCGGGGAGCGAGGCCTGCGGCACATCGCTCCCGAACGCCCCGCGCTCAGGCGACGCCGGACATCCCTGCCACGACCCGGTTGAAGCCGGCGTCGACGTAGGTGATCTCGCCCGTAACGCCGGCCGCGAGGTCCGACAGCAGGAATGCCGCGACGTTTCCCACGTCGTCAATCGTGACGTTGCGGCGCAATGGGGCGGTCTGCTCGACGAAATCCAGAATCTTGCCGAAGTCCTTGATGCCGGCGGCGGCGAGGGTTCGGATCGGCCCGGCGGAAATGCCGTTGGCGCGGATTCCCTTCGGCCCCAGGTTGGCCGCCAGATACCGCACGGACGCTTCGAGCGAGGCCTTGGCGAGGCCCATCGTGTTGTAGTTCGGCACGACGCGCTCCGCCCCCAGGTACGTGAGGGTGAGCAAGGAGCCGTTGCGCCCGTCCATCATCGGCAGCGCCGCCTTGGCCAGCGCGGGGAAGCTGTAGGCCGAGATGTCGTGCGCAACCCGGAAGGCCTCGCGGGAGAGTCCTTCGAGGAAATCGCCCGCGATCGCCTCGCGCGGTGCGAAGCCGATCGAATGCACCAGGCCGTCGAGGCCGTCCCAGGACTTGCCCAAGCCGGCGAACAGGTCGGCGATCTGGGCGTCATCCGCGACGTCGCAGGGGAATACCAGGGCGGAGTCGAATTCGCGGGCGATTTCGGTGACGCGGTCGCGGAACCGGTCGCCGACGTAGGTGAACGCCAACTCCGCGCCCTCCCTGCGGCAGGCTCGCGCGATGCCATACGCGATGGAGCGGTTCGAGAGAACCCCGGTGATCAGGATGCGCTTGCCAGACAGGAACGGCATGGATGACGAGCCCGCCGGTGACGGCGGTGATGGTGGTGGGAATAGTGGTGAAGCGAGTGATGCCGCGAGTGCCGCACGTGCGGGTGCGGATTCCCTCCGTTCCACACGTTCAGCGCCAGCCGTTGCCCGATGCGCAGGCGGCTGGAATGCAGACGGTTCCACGCCATGATGTCGTGGGTCCGGACGTGCCAGTGATGCGCGATCGAACTCAGCGTGTCGCCATGATGGACGCGATAGGAGATGCGCCGCATCTGGGGCACCACCGGAACGAGGGAAAACGACGCATCGACCAGCTTCGGGGAAATGTCGTTGGTGACGGCCTCGCCTCGCGGAACCAGGATCACCGATCCGGCGGCGGGACGGTAGCGCCAGGGAATCCGGTTGACCCGGCGCAGTTCGTTGATCGACAGGTTGGCCTTCCGCGCCAGGATATCCAGCGTCTCTCCGCGCCGCATGACGTGCGCCGTCCAGCTGGCCATCGGCTGCCCGGTGGCTTCGACGGCGACCAGATTCGTTTCGAAGGTTTCCGCGTGGTCGGCGGGAAGCAGGATCGTGGGAGACGAGGCGCCGATGATCAGCGGGCGATTGAATGCCGGGTTCAGCGCCTGGAATTCGTCAATGGGGATTTCCGCAAGCCGCGCCGCCGTGGCCACATCCATGTCGGCGGGAATGTCCTCGGAAACGAAGTACGGCCGATCGGGAATCTCCGGCAGGGTGATGCCGTAGCGCTGCGGATCGGCGATGATGTTCTTGATTGCCTGCAGTTTTGGGACGTAGAATTGCGTTTCGTGCGGTAGACGAAGATCTTTATATGCCGTCGAGCGGTGATGCCGGCGCGCGTTGGCGATCGCCCGCTCGACTCCGAGCTCGCCGTAGTTATAGGCAGCGAGCGCCAGTTGCCAGTCGCCGAATTCACCGTAGAGTTTCTGCAGGTAGTCGAGCGCGGCCCGGGTGGATTCGATCACGCCGAAGCGTTCGTCCTTCCACACGTTCTGTTCCAGCGCATATTTCGTTCCCGTCGAGGGAATGAACTGCCACAGGCCGGCCGCCTTGGCGATGGAAACCGCGTTGGGCTGCATCCCGCTCTCGATGAACGGCAGCAGGGCGATCTCGGTGGGCATGCCACGCTTCTCGACTTCCGCCACGATGTGGTACAGGTACATGCTCGCCCGGGTCGAGATCCGCTCGATGTATTGGGGCTTGTCCGCATACCAGCGGGTGGTTTGCTGCGCGCGCCAGGTGTCGAGGTCCGGCATCTTGAAGCCGCGGCGAATGCGCGCCCACAGGTCGTCGTTGTCGGCCTGCATCACCGCCATGGTTGGGACCGGTTCGGCGGCGGCTCCCGGGGCGGCGCTGGGGGGCGGACTGCCCGGAACCGAGGCCACCGCTACGGGCGGTGGCGGTGGCGCCAGCGGTAGCGCGGGAGGTTGAATCGTGGCGATGGCTTCGGAAACGCTGCGCAGCACGCGCGCTTCGGGGGGGCTGCTAGGGCTGGTTCGAACCGGCGCCACTTCCATCCAGGCGGCGGGAACGACGGCAAACGTCTGTGCCGGCGTATCGAACAGCGGGACAGGGCGGACATAGCTGGTGTCGGCTCCCTGGGCCGACGGCATGTCGGCCGCCCAAGCCGATTGCAGGCCCAAACCAGCCGCAACCGCACACACCAGGAACCGAACCCGGACGGGACACTTCACCAGATGCTCCCCCACCCATACATTTTTTTGCGCGGGCGCAAGTGTACCCCAGCACCCCCTCGCGCGAAACCACCCCATCCGTTTGCATTCGCCGGAAAACCGGGGGATCGGCCGTGGTCGGCGGTGGTCCGGGCGATCGCCGGGGTGGGTTGCCGCGGGGTTGCTATATCCTGTCGCGGTCCCGAGCCTCGCCGCATCACCAACAAGCCGTGTCCATGCCCCCCGCGCCGGTCGAATCGTTTCCCGACTTCCTGGACTCACCGCCCGGTCGGTACGTCCTGGCGTGGGAGCAGCGCGTTCTCGACGAGACGGTGGCGGACATCTTCGGTTTTTATGCGCTGCAGTTGGGGACCCCGGGTCTGGCGGGGTTGCGGGAAAACCGGATGCCGTTCCGCTGTGCGGTGGTCGAATCGGCGGAGTGGCCGGCGGGATGTTCCGGCGTTCCCGGCGGCATGCGCACCGTGGTCAGCCGATTCGACGAACTGCCGTTCGCGTCGCAGTCGGTCGACCTGGTGGTGCTGCCCCACGTCCTGGAGTTCGCGGAAGAGCCGCATCGGGTGCTGCGGGAGGTCGACCGGGTGTTGCTGCCGGAGGGGCAGGTGGTGCTGACCGGTTTCAACCCCGCCAGTCTGTGGGGCCTGCATCATGCGATGCGGCGGGTCGGAGTCTGTCCGTTCCTGCCCCCCGGAGGCCAGTTGATTTCGTTGCGCCGCATAAAGGACTGGCTCAAGCTGCTTTCGTTCGAGGTCCAACGAGGGCGGTTCGGCTGCTACCTGCCGTGGGCGCGCACGGAACGATGGATCGGGCGTTGGGCTTTCATGGAGAAGGCCGGCGATCGATGGTGGCCGGTGCTGGGCAGCGTGTATGCGCTGGCCGCAGTCAAGCGGGTTCACGGCATGCGCTTGGTCGGCCTGGTGCGGAAGCGGCGCGAGGAACTGGATTTGAGCCCGGCCCTGGCGCCGGTGGCGCAGTGTGCGCCGGCTCGGATTCCGGTCGCGACGCAGTGTCGCGGCCCGGAGGCGGCCGATGACGCGCGCGCGGTCGCCCCGGCGGCCGCGGCAAATGGCTAAATGCATTGGAGGTGGATCGTTTGATGGATTCGGAAAGGAACCCCAAGTCCGCAGCGACGCCCATTGGCGCCGCTGCGGTCGACACGCCGTCTGTCGTCGACGTATGGACCGACGGCGCTTGCAAGGGCAATCCGGGCCCCGGCGGGTGGGGGGCGCTGCTGCGCAGCGGCGCCCATGAGCGGGAATTGTTCGGCGGTGAGGATCCGACCACCAACAATCGCATGGAACTCACCGCCGTGATCGAGGCGCTGGCGGCGCTCAAGCGCTCGTGCCGCGTAACGGTTCACACCGACTCGCAGTACGTCAAGAACGGGATCACCGAGTGGATGCGGCAGTGGGAGCGGCGCGGCTGGCGCACGGCGGACGGCAAGCCGGTGAAGAACCTGGAGTTGTGGCAGGCATTGGACCGCCAGGTGCGGCGGCATACCGTCGCGTGGAAGTGGGTGCGCGGCCATGCCGGCGACCCGGGCAACGAGCGGGCCGATGCGTTGGCGAACCGCGGCGTCGAGGCCGCGCGACGGGTCGGGGCGGGCTAGAAAATGCGCCAAATCGTGCTCGACACGGAAACCACCGGCCTGGAAGCGAAGGACGGTCATCGCATCATCGAAATCGGCGCGATCGAGATTTTCGGCCGCCAGGTGATTCCGGAGCGGCAGGTGCATCACTACGTCAACCCGGACCGGGAGGTCGACGCCGGCGCGCGCAACGTCCACGGACTGGACAGCGAGTTCCTTGCGGACAAGCCGCGGTTTGCCGAGGTCGTCGATGAACTGCTCGATTTCGTGCGGGGTGCGGAGGTGCTGATCCACAACGCGCCCTTCGACGTCTCGTTTCTCGATGCCGAACTCGCGCGATTGAACCGGCCTCCGTTCGCGCAGCATTGCGAAAAAGTCACGGACACCCTGCGCATGGCGCGGGAGGCCCATCCGGGAAAGCGCAATTCCCTCGACGCCCTGTGCGAGCGCTATGGCATATCCAGCCGCCATCGCACCCTGCACGGTGCCCTGGTCGATGCGGCGCTGCTCGCCGATGTATATCTGGCGATGACCCGCGGCCAGGACAGTCTGGTCATGGACCTTGCGCCGGCGGCGCGGCAGGCCGATCTCGGGCCGGTGGACGTCGACCGCCTGATCGTTCGGCGGGCCGATGCCGGGGAAATCGCGGCGCATGAGGCGGTCCTCGATTCGATCGAAAAGGAAGGCAAGGCCGGTTGCGTATGGCGCCGCGGCGCCGCGGGTTCCGCCGTCGGATAGGCTGGACGGCGGCGTCGCGCCCGGAAATTGGAGCGGTGGCAGGTCTGCGTTAGAATCCCGCCTCTTCCCCCCATCGGACGGCTAGCTCAGCGGTAGAGCACTGCCTTCACACGGCAGGGGTCACAGGTTCGAACCCTGTGCCGTCCACCAGCAAAATCAACGGGTTGCCGGATCGCGCGCCCAAATTCCCCGACGTATCCAGCCCCGCCGTGCAGCGCGTTTCGGCGCGTCGCGTGCCGAGTCCGTACGCGCTTCCCGGATCGATCCATTTGTTCGGGACTTCCGGTCAATTTCGAGGCAATGACCGAGAAACCTGTGCGACTATTATTTGGAAAAGATTTGATTTAGAACAACGCTGTCGTTTGATATAACACAACCATATGCGCTTTCAGGGCGTAACGAACGTTGTGCAACCGTGAGCCGAGTAACAAGACCGACCGGAGCAGCAAGTGGACGTGTCAGCGGATTCCGACGAAACGCGCAATCTTTCCTCCTATGACTCCGCGTATGGCGAGGAGGTTGCGGCCATTCTTGCCGACCCGGCGATTCAGGGGGTCGTGGAGGGGGCATCGGCGCGATTCGCCGACCGGTTCTACGACACCTTGTTCCACCGGGACAGCACGTCGCAGATCCTCTCGCGACTGGAACCGGCGGAAGTTGCGCACCTCAAGCACCGGTTTGCGCAGCATTTCGCGATGCTGCTATCGCCCAACCTGACCCAATACGCCCATTACTCCTGGGCCCGGAAAATCGGGCTCGTGCACGAGCGGATCGGACTGGACCTGCCGACCTTGCTCGAGGCGTACCACTCCTACCAGGATGAGGTGCTCGCCCTGGTGCGGACGTGGCGCCCCGGCGATGCGCATTGCGGGCACCGGGAAGTCCTCGTTTCGGCCCTGCTGCGCCGGACCATGCTGGACATGGAGGCGCAGAGTCTCAGCCATGACGAGGCGCACGGCAAACTGTCCGCGATCATTTCCCGCCTGACCCGGTTGGTGCGCGAAGCGGCCAATTCCGCCGATTTCCTGCAGGGGTGCGTCGATACCCTCGCCCGGGTCGACGGCGTGGATGTCTGCCTCGTGGCGCGTCCGGATGCCCAGGGATTGCTGCGGGTCGAGGTGATCGGCGGCGCGGGCGGGATCCGGTATCTCGATCACATCGGAAGCGCGGGCTGCCCCCCGATGCGGGTGCGCGGGCGCGGGGCGATCGCCAACGGCACCATCGCGCACGCGTGGCGCGACGGGGTTCCGCAGGTGTGCGCGGCGATTTCCCTGGACGCGACCTGGGAGCCGTGGCAGGCGGCGCTGGCGGACCTGTCGCTGCGCAGCGTGGCGGCGGTTCCGCTGATCGACGAATCGGGACAGTCGTTTTCCTTGTTGCTGATGTTCAGCCGCTGGCCCAGTTTTTTCAACGCCATCGCGCGATGGGACATGTTGCGGCATGTGCAGCAGTTGCTCGGCCACGCGGCGGTTCGCATCGAACACGGCGCGGTGCTCGCCGCGTCCCAGCGGGACATCTATCGCCGGCGGCTTCGCGACGGCGCCGTCCGGATGTTGTATCAGCCCATCGTCGATCTACAGGCGGGAACGGTCGGCCACCTTGAGGCGCTCGCCCGCCTGGTTTCCCTCGACGGCACGATGATTCCTCCGGGCGATTTCCTGCCCGCCCTGGGCAACAACGATCTGCTGCAATTGTTCGAATTGGGCTTGCGGCACGTCTGTCGGGATATCCATTCGTGGCGCGACGACTTCGGCGGATGGGAGCCGTCGGTATCCATCAACCTGCCCGCCCACGCGATCACGGATGATGCCTATCGCGATGTGCTGTTCGAAACGGTCGCCAAGGCAGGCATTGCGCCGGAGCGGATCCACCTGGAAGTTCTGGAAACGCAGGACTGCGTTTCCTTCGACGAGCGAAAAGACCGCATCATGGCTTTGCGCAAGGCGGGATTCCGGGTGGTGCAGGATGACCTGGGTTCGGGCCACAGTTCGCTGCTGCGCATGAATGCGATTCCGTTCGACGGCGTGAAGATCGATCAAGGGCTGGTGCGCAGCGCCTTCGAGGACCCGAGTCGCGCACTCGAATTCATCTGCCATCTCACGGCGCTGGCAAAGAATTTCGGCATCACCGTCACCGTCGAGGGCTTGGAGGATCCGGCTTTGGTCGAGGCGGCGGCGGTGCTGGGGGCGGAGCAGGGCCAGGGGTACGCGATCGCCCGGCCGATGCCGGCGGACGAGGTTCCGCAGTGGCGGAGCCAATTCCGATGGAACGTCGACCCGAAGCAGCCCTGTACGCCGCTGGGCGCGTTTGCCGGCTATCTGCTTTGGCGGCAGCAGCACAAGGCCCTGGAACATTGGCCGGAACTGGTCGGACACTTCGTCCGCTTCCCCTGCGCGGTCCAACGCTACATCGATTACCACGGCCTCCATGGCACGGCGCTCGACGAGTTGCTCAAGGAGAATCACGCCGTGGCATCGCTGGGGGCGGCAGACCCGGCGTTTCAGCAGACCGGCCCTGACCTGAAGGTCCTGCTCGGACAGCAGTGGCGGCAACAGAGGGCGATCGAAAAAATCGCGTGAAAGTCGCGGGAATCTCCCGGCGGCGGGCGGTCCCTCAGCGAGTGGGAGGGTTGGCGGTCAGGGCCCGCCCCGCGCCGAAAATGTCGCGGATCGGCCGCAGGTTGGCGAGTTCCCGGTTCGCCTCCGCCCCGGCGTAAGACTGCGCGAAGTCCTTGCGGAACCGACCCAGGTCCGCGTGCATGGCGAGCATCGTCGCGAGCACGTTGAGGTGATCGGATGGTTCGGCATATCGCCCCGGCTTGACCATCGGACCGTAGAAAACGGTCGGGATCGGGGTGATGCCTTCCTTGTACGGATTGCCGTGGATTGCGTACTTCGCGGCTCCGTTTTCATCGAAGGTGAGAATGAGCAGGGCGTTGTGCCGCATCGCCCAGTCCGCATACGGCCGGATATGTTGCCGCAGCCATTGGTCGGCGTCACGCAGCGACCCGTCGTGGGCGTCGTGGGCGAGGTTGGGAATGACGATGCTCACCGTCGGCAGGTGTTCGAATCCGAGCGGCTTGCCCTGCTCGTCGACGGCAAACCCGCGGTAGCGCCTGCCGGTGTTCGGGTCGATCGTGGCGCCAAATCCCAAATTGACCGACTCCGGTAGAACGAACCGCCGCACAGCAACCGGGATCGGCTTGGCGGAAAACCCGATCCAGTTGATCACCGGGTTGTGCTTGCGCGCGTACCGCCCGATGCCGGTGCCGAACAGGTCGCCGTCGAATCCCGGGAAGGGCAGCGTTTCGGAAAAAATCGCGAACGTTCCGCCATGCCCCCGCACCGCCGCCCCGAGATTCGGCGTCGTAAACGGGCGCAGCCTCGCGGGAATCATCCGGTCGCCGATGCCGGTGGGAACGTGGAAGGCCGGGAACCGCAGATGCGCGCCGTCCGGCGCGTTGGTGGCGATGCCCCGGTAGGGGTACCCCGGAAACGGGGCGGCCGCCTCGAAGTACGACGGTGTCACGCCTTGGTTGTTTCCCGATGTCAGGTACAGGTAATTGGCCTGGCTGGGGCGCGCGGGCAAGGGGTGCTCGAATCCCCGGGGAATGATGCCGTAGGGCGTTTCTCCGAACGTAGCCCCGGTCATCTGGGCGCCATGCCGTGCGATCGTGTTGTAGAACGGCATGTCCGGGTTGCCGTAAACCTGGGATGCCGAATGGTTCTCCAGGATGACGATCACGGTGTGGGTCGGTGTCGGCAGGGGGGCGGCCCGGCCGCCGGGGGCGGCCACTGCGAGGAGCGTGATCAGCGGGAGCGCGATCCGCGCGGCGGCGCGGCGCCGCGCCCGAGCGTTGGCGGCAGCGGGCGATCGATCGGATTGCACGGAGGCTCCTTCCGGTTGCGGACGCGCGAAAAACGGCGATTATGCGATACGCGACTGCCGGGACGCGTACAATCCGCATCTTCCTCTGAATTGAATGTCCATGCGCAGAAATCGCAACGCCAAGATCGTCGCCACGCTTGGCCCCGCCAGTTCCTCCGAAGAGATCATCCGCAGCTTGTTCGTCGCCGGCGTCGACGTGTTCCGGCTGAATTTCAGTCACGGGTCGCACGCCGAACACAAGGACCGATTCGACATCGTCCGCAAGATCAGCCAGGAGTTTGGCCGCCCGATCGCCATCCTGGGCGATCTGCAGGGTCCGAAACTGCGCGTGGGCAAGTTTGCCGAAGGCGCCGTCATGCTCGAGCCGGACGCGACCTTCCGGTTGGACCTGGATTCCGCCGATGGCGATGCGCGGCGCGTCAATCTCCCGCATCCCGAGATTTTCGCCGCGCTGGTGCGCGATGCGACCCTCCTGCTCGACGACGGCCGTCTGGAACTGCGGGTCGAAGAGCACGGCCCCGATTTCGCCAATACCCGCGTGGTGGTCGGCGGGCGCCTGAGCGACCGCAAGGGCGTGAATGTCCCGGGCGTGGTGCTGCCGATTTCTCCGCTCACGGAAAAGGATCGGCGCGACCTGCAATACGCGCTGGACCTGGGCGTCGACTGGATCGCGCTGTCGTTTGTCCAGCGGCCGGAAGACGTCCTGGAAGCGCGTGCGCTCATCGGCGATCGCGCGCTCATCATGACCAAGCTGGAAAAGCCCTCGGCGATCGATCGGCTCGACGAGATCGTGGCGGTGTCCGACGCGATCATGGTCGCGCGGGGGGACCTCGGCGTGGAGATGCCGCCGGAACGGGTGCCGATCCTGCAGCGCTTGATCGTGCGGGTGAGCCGCCGCGAAGGCAAGCCGGTGGTCGTCGCGACCCAGATGCTGGAATCGATGACCGCCAGCCCGGTCCCGACCCGCGCGGAAGCGTCCGACGTCGCCAGCGCGATCTTCCAGGGCGCCGATGCCGTCATGCTGTCGGCCGAATCCGCCGCCGGCAAGTATCCGGTCGAAGCGGTGACGATCATGGATCGGATCATCACCCAGGTGGAAGGGGATCCGCAGTACCGGGCGCTGCTCGATGCGGACCACCAGAAAGCCTCGTCCACCGTCGCCGACGCCGTGTGCGCGGCGCTGGGGCAGATGGCCCACATCGTCTCGGCCAAGACCGTCATCACCTACACCGCTTCCGGCGCATCGGCATTGCGCGCGGCCCGGCAGCGTCCGGACGCTCCCATTCTGTCGCTCACCCCCAGTCCGCGCACCGCCCAGCGTCTGGCGGTGGTCTGGGGCGTGCATTCGCTGCATAGCACCGGAGCCCCGGACGTCATCACGATGACCGATCTGGCGTGCCGCGCCGCGTTGCAGGAAGGGTTCGCGTCGGTCGGAGATTACGTCGTGATCGCGGCGGGCGTCCCCTTCGGCCAGTCGGGAACGACCAATCTGCTGCGGGTCGCCAAAGTCGGACCGGATGGTGCCGACGACGGCGGGTTGGCATCGGAACCGGTGCGCCGGTAGCTTCGCGCAGGACAGGCCGGCATGACATCGACGGTGCGCACCCGGATCGCTCCCAGCCCGACGGGCATGCTGCATCTTGGAACGGCCCGCACGGCGCTGTTCAGTTGGGCATTCGCCCGCCACCACGGCGGATCCTTCATCCTGCGGATCGAGGATACGGACCTCGAGCGCTCGACGGAGGAGGCCGTGCGGGTCATCCTCGACAGCATGCAGTGGCTCGGCCTCGAGTACGACGAGGGACCGTTCCGCCAGACCGACCGCCTGCCGCGCTACCGCGAGGTGATCGAGCGTCTTCTGGCGGAAGGCAAGGCATACAAGTGCTATGCGACCCGCGAGGAATTGGACGCGCTGCGTGCCGACCAGACTGCGCGCGGCGAGAAGCCGCGCTACGACGGGCGCTGGCGTCCCGAACGTGCGCAGGGGAAGACGCCGCCGGATGGCGTAGCACCGGTGATCCGCTTTCGCACGCCCGACACCGGAGAGGTGTGGTGGAACGATCTCGTCAAGGGGCCGATCCACATCGCCAACGCGGAGCTGGACGATCTCGTCATTGCACGCGGTGACGGCGTTCCCACCTACAACTTCGCGGTGGTCGTCGACGACATCGACATGGAAATCACCCATGTCCTGCGCGGCGACGACCATGTCAACAACACGCCGCGGCAGATCAACATCTACCGCGCAATCCTCGGCGAGGATGCCGCGCTGCCGCGCTTCGGTCACCTGTCGATGATTCTCGGCCCGGACGGACAGAAGCTCTCCAAGCGCCACGGCGCGGTGAGCGTGCTGCAGTACGAAGAGGACGGGTTCCTGCCCGAGGCGCTGTTCAACTATCTTGCGCGGCTGGGCTGGAGCCACGGCGACGCGGAGAAGTTCACGCGCGAAGATCTCGTGCAGTGGTTTGACCTCGAACACGTCAATCGCGCGCCGGCGCAGTACGACATCAACAAGCTGCTCTGGCTGAACGGCGAATATTTGAAGGAGGCCGACGACCAGCGTCTGGCATCCTTGACGGCGCGGCGACTGCAGACGCACGGAATCGATGCTGCCCAGCCGGGTTGTGGGCCGCAGCTGGCCGCCGTGGTCGCGCTGTACAAAGGGCGCGTCCGGACCCTCAACGAACTGGCGGACGAAGCGATGCTGTTCTACCGCGACCCCCAGGTGCATGCGGACCTGCTGCACGAACATGTCCAGGGGCCGGTTCGCGATGCCCTGCAGGCGTTTGCGCGGGCGGCCGAAGACGCTGGCTCGTGGGGGCGTGCCGCGATCAGCGAACAGATCAAGCGGGTGCTCGGCGAGTTCGGGCTGAAGATGCCGCAGTTCGCGATCCCCCTGCGGGTCGCCGTGAGCGGCCGGACGCAGACGCCATCCATCGACGCGGTGCTGGAACTGCTGGGGCGCGAAGCGACGGTGCGCCGCGTGCGCGCAGCGTTGGCATCCTAGTTGCCAATTCCCGCGAACCTTGCGTATAATGCGCGGTTCCCGCGTGGGGGTATAGCTCAGCTGGGAGAGCGCTTGCATGGCATGCAAGAGGTCAGCGGTTCGATCCCGCTTACCTCCACCACTCACGGTTTCCGGAATCCCGTTTCCGGAAGCGGCGGGAAGAAAGACTGTTTGCCGGGTCCCCATCGTCTAGAGGCCTAGGACACGACCCTTTCACGGTTGTAACAGGGGTTCGAATCCCCTTGGGGACGCCATTGAAATCAATGGCTTATCGATAGTCTGCGATTTTTTGTCGGCGGATCCCGGGAATATCCCCCATGTCGCTTGCTCAGAACGTCTTGACGACGTGCTTGAGCGAGGGATCGTCGGTGGTTGGGTGGATCGCAAATCCCATTGTCGCCACCAGATCGAGCATGTTGCGGTTGTTTGACAACACGTCGCCCTCCATGCGCTTGAGTCCCTTGCCCCGCGCCACGTCCATCAGCGCGTCCATTAGCCGATGGCTGATTCCCTTGTGCCGCCATGCGTCGGCAACGACCAGGGCGAACTCGCAGGATTGTCCGTCCGGGTGGATGACGTAGCGCGCGACGCCGATTTCGGTCTCCGTCGGCGCGCCCTGTACGACGGCGATCAGGGCCATCTCGCGGTCGTAGTCGATCTGCGTAAAGCGCGCCAGCATCGTCGGGCTCAATTCCTGCAAGGTTCCGACGAAGCGGAAATACCGTGATTCTTCCGAAAGGCCGCGCACGAATTCCTGTTCGATGACCGCGTCCTCGGGACGAATCGGACGGATGATCAGTTCCGTACCGTCGGACAGGATCTGGCGGCTTTCCAAGTGCGTGGGGTAGGGGTGGATCGCCATGTGCCCATACCGCTCGCCCCCGGGCTTGGGGTAATCCACCACGATGCGTGCGTCGACCGTGACGGCGCCTTGCTCGTCCAGGACCAGCGGGTTGATGTCCATCTCGCGGATGTGCGGGAGTTCGCACACCATTTCGGATACGCGGAGCAGGATGTTCTCCAGCGCCGCCATGTCGGTTGCCGGCATTTGACGGAACGGTCCCAGCAGCCGTGCGATCCGGGTGCTTTGAATCATGTCGCGCACCAGGTATGGGTTGAGCGGTGGGAGCGCCACGGATCGGTCGCCCATCACTTCCGCCATCACACCGCCCGCGCCGAAGCGCACGACCGGTCCGAACAAGGGGTCGCTGATGACACCGACCATCAGTTCGCGCCGATTGGGTCGGTCGACCATCGGTTCGATCACGACGCCATCGATGCGTGCCTCGGGACGCGTCTTGCGCACGGACTCGAGAATCTCGTGGAACGCGACGTGTACCGCCTCGGCATTGGCCAGGTTCAGGCGGATGCCCCCCGCATCGGATTGGTGCGGGATGTCGCGTGAGTGGATCTTCATCGCGACCGGCAAACCCAGTTGCTCGGCGACGAGGAGCGCTTCGGCCGGCGAACGCGCCACCATGGCGCGCGCGATCGGGATTTGAAACGCCGCGAGTACGGCCTTCGATTCGATTTCGCTCAGCACCGTGCGATGCTCGGCCAGCGCATTTTCGATCAGCAGGCGCGCGCCGTCGATATCGGGCGGGGATGCGTGCGACGTCGGCCCCGGGGCCTGCATCAGCAACTGCTGGTTCCGGTAGTAGGCCGAGAGATAGGCAAACACCTCGACCGCCGGTTCCGGTGTCCGGAAATTGGGAATTCGGGCCCGGGCGAAGGCTGCACGGCTGCCCGCCACCTCCGTTTCCCCCATCCAGCATGCGATCAGCGGTTTGGAAAACCGGCCTGCGATGTCGATCACCGCTTCGGCCGCGGCCAGCGGTTCGGTCATGGCTTGGGGGGTCAGGATCACCATCACGCCGTCGACCGCCGGATCATCCATGCACGCAATGACCGCACTGCGATAGCGTTCGGCGGCCGCGTCGCCGCCGATGTCGACCGGATTGCCGTGCGACCAGGTCCGGGGCAGGGCCTTGTCCAGCCTCTGCAGGGTGTCATCGGACAGGTGCGCCAGCATCACCCCGAGATCCTCGGCCCGGTCGCCCGCCATGACGCCCGGGCCGCCCCCGTTGGTCACGATTGCCAGGCGATCGCCGGTCGGTCGGAATCGCGTCGACAAGGCCTGGGCTGCGGAAAACAACTGTACGATGCTGGCGACCCGCACGGCACCGGAGCGGCGGATCGCCGCGTCGAACACGTCGTCCGCGCCAACCATGGCGCCGGTATGGGAATGCGCGGCTTTCGAACCGGCTTCGTGTCGCCCGACCTTGACCAGGAACACGGGTTTGCTGCGCGCCGCGGCGCGCAACGCGCTCATGAAGCCGCGTGCATGTCGGATGCCCTCGATGTACAGGAGGATGCTCTCCGTCTGCGGGTCCGAGACCAGATAGTCGAGGATTTCGCCGAAGTCGACGTCGGCAGTCGATCCCATGGATACGACGCTGGAAAAGCCGACGTCGTTGGGGAGAGCCCAGTCGAGAATGGCCGTGCACAAGGCGCCCGACTGCGAAACCAGCGCGAGGCTACCGGGCTTCGCCCCGGCCTTGCCGAATGTCGCGTTGAGCCCGATCGATGGGCGCATGACCCCCAGGCAATTCGGTCCGAGCAGGCGGATCCCGTACATGCGGGCGCGTTCCAGGATCTGCCGCTCCAGGTCGCGGCCCGATCCACTGCCTTCACCGAAGCCGGCGGAAAGGATCACGGCCGCCTTCACGTCGCGCTTGCCGCAGGCATCGACGATTTCCGGGACCGTCGCTGCCGGCGTAGCGATCACCGCCAGGTCGATCGGTTGGGCAATGGCATCGATGCTGGGGTAGGCGTGGTGCCGCTGAACCCTGGCGTATTCGGGATTGACCGCAAACAGTTTTCCCTGGTATCGGCTTTTCAACAGGTTGCGGAAGGTGACGCCGCCCGCGGATTCCGGACGATCATTGGCGCCGATCACGGCAACCGAGCGCGGTGCAAAGAGCGGAGCCAGATAATGCGGGTTCATGGTGAGGGCGCTCATGCGGGAACATGGCTACCATACCCGGGAGCGAACGCATCGCGCTACTGCGGCGAGGCCTTCCGCGTTGACCGTACACCATGCAGACCGCATATATCACGCATCCCGCCTGCCTGAGACACGAAATGGGGTCCGGTCACCCCGAGTCCCCTGCGCGCATCCAGGCGATCGAAGATCAGTTGATCGCTTCGCGCCTATACGACTTTCTGCAGCATCACGAAGCCCCGCGAGCCACCTATGCGCAACTGGCGCGAGTTCATCACGCGGCCTACATTCGGGAAATCGAGGCGGCGCGGCCTGTGCGTGGCCTACGCATGCTCGATCCCGATACCTCGATGAATCCCTATACATGGGAGGCGGCGTTGCGCGCCGCTGGCGCGGTAGTCCTCGGGACCGACCTGGTGGTGTCCGGTCAGGCCGAAAACGCATTTTGCAACGTGCGGCCCCCGGGGCACCATGCCAGCCGCAGTGGAGCGATGGGTTTTTGCATTTTCAACAACATCGCCGTGGGTGTGGCGCACGCCATGGAACACCACAAGATCGAACGCGTGGCGATCGTCGACTTCGACGTGCATCACGGCAACGGCACGGAAGACATCTTCCACGATGACTCGCGCGTGATGCTCTGCTCGAGCTTTCAGCATCCCTTTTATCCGTATCTGGGCGCGGAGACCGCCAGCGATCGCATGATCCCGGCGCCCTTGCCGGCGTATACCGATGGCAGGGGATTTCGCGCCGCCGTTACCGACCGATTTGTTCCAGCACTCGAGGATTTCGCGCCGCAGATGGTGTTCGTATCTGCCGGGTTCGACGCGCATCGGGACGACGAGATGAGCAGCCTCCGATTGGTGGAGGACGATTACGCGTGGGTGACGCGCCGGATCATGGAAATTGCCGCGAAACATGCCGGAGGGCGCATCGTGTCCGCCCTGGAAGGGGGGTATGCACTGAGCGCGCTGGGCCGCAGCGCCGTCGCACATATCAGGGTGTTGTCGGGCGGGGAATGATGTGACCGCGACGAGTGTGTCCCGGTCGCCGCAGTCCGGGGCGACGCGCGCACAGAGGATTGCGGGAGTCTCGGGTCATCGCACCTGCATCCGTGGCAGATTCGTGTCCAGCGGATTCGATCCGGATCCGGACGGGGGGAAACACTCCGGGCCCGTGGAACGGTTTGCAACTGCGGTACTCTTTCTCTTTTCGGGGTAGACCAAGGAACCCAGGGGCGGAGAAATGACGCAAAACGGGCCGACGGACCGACGCCTCCACATGCGCTACCGCACCGCCGGTCGTGGCCGGTGGATTGCGATTCCCTCGGGGGTGCAGGTCGAATTCGAGCTGGTGGACATTTCCCTCGGCGGGATTTCGTTCCGGGTTTCGCATCCGATTCCCCTCAACACGCGCGGTGCGACGCGGTTTTCGGTGCTGTGCGAGGGGCGATCGGTCACGGTGGAGGCCCGCGCCGACGTGCGCAATTGCGTGCTGGAGCATTCGGAATACCGGATCGGCATCCAGTTCCAGGAACTCGGGGAGGCGGCGCGCAATGCGATGGAGATGATCATCGAAGCGCGCAGTCGGATCGTCCACGGGTTCTGAGTCCAGTTCCCGGCGCTACACTTGGAAGCAAGGATGAAGGCATTTGCGATCGGTCCATTGGTATTGCCGTACACGTGGTTTACCGGCATGGCGGCCCTCGCGCTCGGCCTTCAGGTCGGGCAGCGCGTGTCGCGGCGTGCCGGTGCGCGCGATGTCAGCCCGCATCTGTTCCACGTGCTGTTGGCCGGGCTGCTCGGTGCACGGATCGCGTTCGTCCTGCGATTCTGGCCCGCCTACCTGCAGTCTCCCTGGAGCATTCCGGATGTCCGCGATGGCGGCTGGGCGCCCCTGGCCGGCATTCTCGTCGCGCTCGGTTATGCATTCTGGCTGGACCGCGGCATTGCCGGTCTGCGCAAGCCGATCGTCGCCGGGGCGCTGGCGGCAAGCTGCGCGGGGGCCTTGGGCGCCGGTGCCGTGGCGGCCTTGCCGTCGCCGGTGCATAACGCCGCACTGCCGGACATTCGCCTGCCGGCGCTCGCCGGCGGCAGCGCTTCGCTTGCCGATTTCCGCGGGAACCCGGTGGTGGTGAACGTCTGGGCGACCTGGTGTCCGCCCTGCGTCCGCGAACTGCCGGTCCTGGTGCGCGCGCAGGCCGAACATCCCGAGATCCGGTTCGTCTTCGTCGCGCAGGAGGGTGCGGCACCGCGGGTACGCGCGTTTCTCCAGTCGCAGCACTTGGCGCCCCGCAACGTCCTGCTCGACGCCGACGGGACCGTGGCGGCGCGTTTCCGGTCGCGTGCGCTGCCGACGACCCTGTTCTTCGATGCCCGGGGCCGCTTGGCGGCGGCGCGGATGGGGGCGCTCTCGGCCGCGACGCTGGCGCAGCGCCTGGCGCGGATTTCGGACGTCGCCCGATGAGCAAGGCGTTCGTGAAAGAGTCGGCCGGTGACGACGAGGAGGAGTTCGAGGCGCCGGCGATCCCGGTCGGCGCCAAAAATTACATGACGGTCGGCGGCTATTGGCGGCTGCGTCGGGAATTGACCCATCTCGTCAACGTCGAGCGGCCCGAGGTGGTGCGCACGGTGTCGTGGGCGGCGTCGAATGGCGACCGCTCGGAAAACGGCGACTACATCTATGGCAAGCGGCGCTTGCGCGAGATCGATCGGCGCATCCGCTTCCTGACCAAGCGGCTCGAATCCGCCGAGGTGGTCGATCCCGCGGCGCGGGGCGCCACCGACCAGGTGTTCTTCGGCGCCCATGTCGAATATGAAACCGGCGACGGTTCGCGCAGCGCGGTGACGATCGTCGGCGTCGATGAAGTCGACCCTGCGCGCCGCCGCGTGAGCTGGATTTCGCCCATCGCCCGCGCGCTACTCAAGGCGCGGGAAGGCGACACGGTACAGGTCCGCACCCCGGCGGGCATCGAGACGATCGAGATCCTCTCGGTACGTTATTCCTCGGAGGACTCCGGCGACGAATCGTCCGCGGCCTGAGCCCGCGGCGATTGCCGGGCGCGGGCGACCCGCGTCACCTGGCGGATATGGCGCAGCGTCCGTACGACGCGGGCCAGGTGCCGGCGGTCGTGGACCTGGATCTTGAAGTGGATCGTGACGTCGCTGGCGTCGTCATCGTCGACGTTCACGCTGGCGATGTTCGATTCCGATTCGGCGATCGCCACGGCGACGTATCCGAGGACGCCGCGTTCGTTGTGCGCGCGCACGTCGATGTTCACGGCATAGACCCCGATCGGGTTCTGCGCCCAGCGCAGTTCGATCCATCGCTCCGGTTCGCCCCGGCGGGCCCGTTTGGCGACCGAGCAGTCGGCCTGATGGACGACCAGGCCCAGATCCCGCCGCAACTGGCCGATGATTTCGTCGCCCGGAATCGGCGTGCAGCAATTGGCGAATTGCAGGGCCATGCCTTCGGTGCCTTCGATCTGCAGCGCGCCACCAGCCTTGATGTCGAATGCTGGAAGCGGCGCCCCGCCTTCCCCGGCGCCCTCCGCCGTGGCGGCGCCGCGGAACAGGATGATGCTCAACTGCCGCGCAAGCACCGCAGCCAGACGCCGGCCCAGGCCGATGTCGGACAGCAAGTCTTCCCGATCCTTGGCTTGCGCCTCGCGCAGCAGTTCCGTCCATTGATCGGCGTCCACGTCGGTCAGGTCGAACGTGAACTGATGCGCCGCCTGGGCCAGCAGCCGCTGGCCGAGTTCGACCGACTCCTGGCGCTTCATCGTCCGCAGGAAGTGGCGGATTTCCGACCGCGCGCGTCCGGTCCGCACGAAGCCGAGCCAACCCGGATTGGGCTGTGCCGTCGCGCCCATGATGACTTCGACGATCTCGCCGTTGTGCAGTTCGCTGCGCAGCGACTGCATGTCGCCGTTGATCCGCGCCGCGATGCAGCGGTTGCCGATGTCGGTATGGATCGCATACGCGAAATCGACCGGGGTCGCGCCGCGGGGCAGCGGCACGATCTTCCCCTTGGGCGTGAAGACGTAGACCTTGTCCGGGAAGAGATCCACCTTGATGGTCTCGAGAAATTCGGCGGAATCGCCGGTCTGCTGCTGGATCTCGATGAGCGACTGCAGCCATTCGTGGGTGCGCGCCTGCATTTCGGTGAAGCTCTTGGCGTTTTCCTTGTACAGCCAGTGCGCGGCGACGCCCGATTCCGCAATCCGGTTCATGTCGCGGGTGCGGATCTGGAATTCGACGGGCTGCCCGAATGGTCCGATCAGGGTCGTATGCAGCGACTGATATCCGTTGAGCTTGGGAATCGCGATGTAGTCCTTGAACTTCCCGGGAACGGGTTTGTATAGACCGTGCAGCACGCCGAGGGCAAGGTAGCACTCGGGAACCGAACCGACGATGACGCGGAAGCCGTAGATGTCGAGAACCTCGGACAGCGACAGGTGCTTTTCGGCCATCTTGCGGTAGATGCCGTAGAGGGTCTTTTCCCGTCCGAACACTTCGGCCTTGAGCTTGTTGCGCGTCAAGGTCTCCTGCACGGCGACGCGGATTTTCTCCAGCACTTCGCGCCGGTTGCCGCGGGCCGTGAGGATCGCTTTCTCGAGCACCCGGTGGCGCATCGGGTAAAGATGCGCGAAGCATGCCTCCTGCAGTTCGCGGTAGATTTCGTTCAAGCCGAGCCGGTGGGCGATCGGAACGTAGATTTCCAGCGTTTCGCGGGCGATCCGCCGCTGGCGTCCGCGATCCATCGCCTCGAGCGTGCGAATGTTGTGCAGGCGGTCGGCGAGCTTGATGAGGATGACGCGGACGTCGTGGGCCATCGCCAGCAGCATCTTGCGGAAGTTTTCCGCCTGTGCCTCCGCCTGACTCGCGAAGTTCAGGCGATCGAGCTTGGATACGCCGTCGACCAGGTCGGCGACCACCGGGCCGAACTTCGCGATCAGATCCGGCTTGGATACGCCGGAATCCTCCATGACGTCATGCAGCAGCGCGGCCTGGAGCGCCGGGACGTCCATGCGCCATTTCGCAAGGATGCCCGCGACGGCGACCGGATGGGTGATGTAGGGCTCGCCGCTTTTGCGAAACTGCCCGAGGTGCGCGGCGTCCGAGAAGCGGAACGCGTCGCGAACTTTCTGGATGTCGCTTGAGGAGAGGTAGGTCTTGAGCGTCTCGGTCAGTTCGCCGAACCGTACGACCTTGGGGTCGAGTGCCGTTGCGTCCGCACCGGTGCGCCACACCGCGTTCCCCGCCTTGCGCAGGGCTGCCGCCGCCCTGCGGGCGAACCCGGCGGGCTTGGGCTGCGCCCCCGGTCCTTCCGGCGTAGCGGAAGCGGGCGGCGATACGGGAGCAGAGGCCGGGTCACCCGGCGAAGTGGTGGTCATGAGCGCTACGCTAACGCGTAGGCCTCAAATCGGCAATCGACTGCCGGGTGGGGGAAACGGTCAGGTCGGAACCTTGCGCAGCATTTCGAGCCCCACTTTCCCGGAGGCGATTTCGCGCAGCGCCGCGACGGCGGGCTTGTCCTTCGTCTCGATCCGGGGGGTATGCCCCTGGGAAAGCTGGCGGGCGCGATACGCCGCCGCCAGCACGAGCTGGAAGCGGTTCGGGATCTGTTTGAGGCAGTCTTCGACGGTGATGCGGGCCATGATCGGGCAACCAGTCAGTATGCAGGGGACGCATTATAAACGTCGGGCGGCCCCGATCAAAACCGGGCCCGCACCGGCTGCGCGGTGCGGGCGGCGGGCGCTCTGATCCCGCCCTCCTAGGGCTGGATCAGTTTTCCCGTGACCGCCTGCACCACCGCCTGGATTCGCGTCGCCACGCCCAGCTTTGCGCGGGCGTTGTCGATGTGAAAGTCCACGGTCCGTTTGCTCAGGCCGACGATCTGCGCGATTTCGTCCGAGGTTTTGCCGCGCGCCGACCAGGTAAGCACTTCGGCCTCGCGGTCGGTGAGTCCGACGTTGCGCTGCCACGGGCCGGCGCGCGCGACGCGCGCCAGCCGTGCGGCGATGATGGCCGCGAGTACATCGAAATCGATTGGCTTGGTGACGTAGTCGTCGGCGCCGAGTCGCCGGCCCTTGAGTTCGGTCTCCCGCTCGGTGAGCGCCGTGAGAAACACGAACGGTATGTCCGAAAACCGCGGCGCCATGGCCGTGAGATGCTCCAGGACCTCGAAGCCGGACAGGCCGGGCATGCTCACGTCGCACAACACGAGGTCCGGTTGGCAGGCGAGGATCGCCGCCATCCCGGCATGCCCGTCGTATGCCAGAATGACTTCGTAGCCGCGTTCGACAAGGTCTTCCTGGACGAGCGACGCGGTTTCGCGTTCGTCTTCGATGCACAGGATCGTTTTCCGGCTTCCGGCCACGGCGTGTACCAACCTTTCTCCGCAGGCGGCGATCGTGACGCAACGCTACTCCATCCGAACGCGGCTCTCGCTTTCGCTGGCGCTGCTCGGCTTGCTGGCGCTGGCCCTGGGGGTGTTCAGCGTGGCGAGCCTGCGGACGGTCGACGCGGCGTCGGCGCAAATCCGCGACCGATGGCTGCAGAGCGTGCGATTCCTGGGCGACGTCACCAACTACACGTCCGATTTCCGCGGCGCCGAGGCCGACCGGCTACTTGCCCGAACCCCCGCCGATGCGGCCGCTGCCGATCGCGCGATCGCCAACCTGGATCGCATCATATCGGTTTCGCGGCGCAATTATGAGTCGCTTCCCCACAGCGGCACGGAGGCGGAGTTGTGGCGGGATTTCGAAGGCTACTGGAGGACCTACCGGGGCGTGGCGGACCGGGAGTTCGCATTGGCGCGGCGGCGGCGGCTGCGGGAGGCCGAGGCACTGTATCGGTCGCAGTCGATGGCGGCGTACCGCGCGGCCAGCGATGCGGTCGATCTCCTCACCGACCGCACGGTCCGCAGCGCCAACGAGGCCAGCGATCGTGCGGACGAAACCTTTCATCAGGCGTTCGTCTGGATCGGGGTCGCCATCGCGGTCGCGGGCTTGTGGGTGGTCCTGTCGATATGGCACATCGCGCGCACGGTGTCGGGGCCGATCCTCGGCCTCGCCCGCCGCATGCGCGAACTTTCGCAGAATCGCACGGGTGGGGAGATCGAAGGAACCGGCCGGGGCGACGAGATCGGCGAAATGGCGCGCGCGGTCGTGGTGTTTCGCAACAACGCGATCGAACTCATGGCCAGCCAGCGCGGTCTCGAACAGCAGGCATCGATGCTCGCGGAGAAGTTGGAGGTCGAGCGGGAACTGGCGGCGATGCAGCGCAATTTCATCGCGGTCGCGTCGCACGAGTTCCGCACCCCGCTGACCTGGATCGACGGGCAGGCGCAACGCCTGCTCAAGATGAAGGAGGCGGCGGGCGACGAGATCGTGGAGCGAGCGGGAAAGATCCGTGCGGCGGTGCAGCGGATCACGAATGTGATGGACCGGTTGTTGAATTCGTCGCGGCTGGTCCAGGAGCACGGTAGCCTGTATTTCCATCCGGCGCCGATCGATCTGGCGGCGATCCTGCGCGAGGTGTGCCAGGTCTATCGGGAAATCGCCGCGGGGGCGCAGATCGACGAGGATCTGTCGGGTCTGCCGTCGCAGATCGAGGGGGATGCCAGGCTGCTGGATCAGGCGTTCGGGAACTTGCTGTCCAATGCGATCAAGTATTCTCCCGGCGGTGCGCGGGTGCGGGTGCATGGTGCCGTGGAGTGTGGGCCGGATGGCATCCCCGCGCGGGTTCGGGTGGCGGTCGAGGATCAGGGTATGGGGATCCCTTCCGAGGATCGGGAGCGTTTGTTCGAGCGCCATTTCCGCGGCGCGATGGTCAAAGGAATCGTCGGAACCGGGATCGGGCTGTATCTGGCGAAGATGATCGTCGACATGCACGGGGGCGAGATTCGGGTGGAGAGCGAGACGGGGCGCGGTTCCCGATTTTCGGTGGTCCTGCCGATCGTGCAGGAGGGGAAGGCCGTGCGGGCGATGACAAGCGTGGAGTCGCAATGACAGGAAACATGGGCGGGCGGAACGTGGGGAACAGCGGAATCCTTGGGCGCGTAATCGGGTGGGGCCGGTGGCTCCCGCAAGGCGCGCTGGCGGTCGGGCTGGCGGCCGCAGCGGCGGCCGCAGCGGCGGATGGCAATGCGTTGCCGGTGGTGTCGCGCGGCGAGTGCAATTCGGCTGTGATCGCGCGCTGTCGTGAGCCGCTGTCGGATCAGCCCGTCGTGATCGATCCGGCGTTTCCGGTGGGCGGGATCACCCGCAGGCAATGGGGAAACATCCTGAATTCCATTCCCGATGCCGGACGGATCGTGATTTTCGGTGAGCGATTGCACGGCCCCGGGGCGCATGAGGTGTTCACCCGCAATCTCGGGACGGACCGGCCGGAGCAGATCACGCACAAAGCTCCGGGAGGAGCCCTATGTACGACATCAACCCGTAGCGGCTCGACGTACTGCTCCCGCTCCGGGAATGTGATGCCGGGGGTCGAACCACCGATCGTGCAGACCTGGACGTTCCATTTTTGAGTCCCGCCGGTTCCGCGGACGGGGTTTCGCAGGGGGCGTCCGCCATCGCATCGCGCCATTCGGCGGGGTGTAGCGGGAGGAGGATCGGGTCGAGCAGGGGTTGGCCGCGGCGTTTGAAAATGCAGGCCGACAGCCGGCCGGCGTCGTCCTGAAGCCGGATGCGCAACGCTGCCGGCGAAGGCGCGCGCGCATTGCGCGGAGACCGCAGGATGAACACCAGCGTCCGGCTTCGCTGCGCGAGCAGGTGCAATCGCCGGAGCGCATGGAATCCGGCGTCCGGGCTCGGCGTATCCGGAATCCACCCCAGCACGGCGCCGAGTTGCCCGCTGCGCAGGCACTGCTCCAGTGCCCAGTGACTTTCCCGGGGCGAATCCGGGCGGATGAAAATGTGATGGGCCGGGTCGAGGCCGGCCTGGGCGAGCGCGGGGGCGTACGGTAGTGCCGCGGGTTCCGCTGCCGAAAGCCGCTCGCAGGGGAGCACCCATGCGCACGAGGTGCCGCGCTTCGTGATGGCGGCCAGGGCGGGCTGCAACAGGCTCAGTTCTCCAATCCCGGGATGGTCGACCAGCAGTTCGATGAGTCGACCCTGAGGCCAGCCGCCGCCGGTCAGTTCCCGGTCGAGTGCGACGAAGCCGCTGGATGCACAGTGTTCCTGCTGGTCGTGCGCGAGCGCATTGGCGTGCCAGACGCCGGGGGGAAGCGGTTCAGTGGAAATCATGGCTTTTTCCGATCAGTCCGTTCAACAGGTGGGAGTGGTTGACCAGGCGCGCAGCGATCATGTGCGGAACCGGACCGCCGGAGTCGCGTTGGCCGTACACGGTGAGCAAGGTGGATTCCAGCAATTCGCGCTCGAATCGTTCGGAGATGGCGCGCCGTACGACGATGTTGATCGTCCCGGTTTCGTCTTCCAGCGTGACGAAGGTCACGCCCTTGGCTGTAGATGGGCGCTGGCGGCAGATGACGATGCCGCTGGCACGGACCAGTTGGCGGTCGCGCGCGCGCGCGATTTCGCTGGCGCTCGACACCCGCATCGTTTGCAGCGCCGGGCGCAGCAGGGCGAGCGGATGACGTCGAAGGGTCAGCCCCGTGCGCCGGTAATCGGCGAGGATGTCCTGCTCTTCCGTCGACGCCTCGAGCGCGGGAGCGGCTTCGTGTGCCGGAGGTTCGGCGGCCAGCGGCGCCTGGCGGGGCGCTTGCGGGTCGACGCCCAGGGCGCCCCAGAGGGCCGTGCGGCGGTCGCCGGCGAGGCTGCGCAGCGCATCGGCATGTGCCAGCCGCTCCAGATCGGCGCGGGACAACTGTGCGCGCCGGGCCAACTCGGTCATGTTGCGGAACGGCGCCTGCATGCGCGCCGCCACGATGCGTTGCGCGGTTTCCTGCGCAAGCCCGCGGATCCGCGAGAGTCCCAGGCGCACGCAAGGGGTCCCGGCATCGCCTTCGTGGGGTTCCAACGTACAGGTCCAGTCGCTGGTGGCGACGCAGACAGGAAGCACGTGGACGCCGTGGTCGACGGCGCTGCGCACGATTTGCGCGGGGGCATAGAACCCCATCGGCTGGGAATCGAGCAGCGCGGCGCAGAATGCCGCGGGGTGGTGGCGTTTGATCCAGGCTGATACATAGACCAGCCATGCGAAGCTGGCGGCATGGCTCTCGGGAAAGCCGTACTCGCCGAACCCTTCGATCTGGCGCACGATCCGATCGGCATATTCGTCGCCATAGCCGCGCGCGAGCATGCCGGAAACCAGTTTTTCGCGAAGCGGGCCGATGCCGCCCTTGCGTTTCCAGGACGCCATGGCGCGGCGCAACTGATCGGCTTCCCCGGGAGTGAAGCCTGCGGCGACGATGGCCAGTTGCATCACCTGCTCCTGGAAGATCGGCACGCCGAGCGTGCGCTCGAGCACGGACTTGACGGCGGGAGACGGGTAGGACGCATCCTCCAGCCCCTGGCGGCGGCGCAGATACGGATGCACCATGCCGCCCTGGATCGGACCCGGACGCACGATGGCGGTTTGAATCACCAGGTCGTAAAAACATTGCGGGCGCAGCCGCGGCAGCATGCTCATCTGTGCCCGCGATTCGACCTGGAATACACCGAGGGAATCGCCCCGGCTCAGCATTTCGTAGACCGCGGGGTCCTCGCGGGGAATGTTCGCGAGCGTCAGCGCGGCCGGTCGACAAAGCGTTTTGCTCGCGTGCGGCGGGATCGGAGGCGATGGGGCGCGGCGTTCGAACGCATTGACGAGATCGAATGCGCGTCGCAGGCACGAGAGCATGCCCAGTGCGAGCACATCCACCTTGAGCAGGCCCAGGGCGTCGAGATCGTCCTTGTCCCATTGGATGACGGTGCGTCCCGGCATGGCGGCGTTTTCGATCGGGACCAGGCGCGACAGGCGGTCGCGTGCGATGACGAATCCGCCGGTGTGCTGGGAAAGATGTCGGGGAAAGCCGATCAGCTGGGGGAGGAGTTCGGCAAGCGGCTCCCATGCCGGAGGGTAGAAGTCTTTGGAAAGCGCGCAATCGGCTGCCGCGTTCGCTCGCGGCGATTCGTCGGCGCTCCGGGGGCGTCCAGTGGCTTCGTCCGGTGCAAGGCCGCGTTCGCGCAATCGCAGCGATGCCGACTTTGCGAATCGATCGATCTGCTCGGCCGGCAGACTCAGTGCCGCGCCCAGGTCGCGCACGGCGCTGCGTGCCCGGTAGGTGTGGACGGCGGCGGCGAGGGCGGTGCGTTCCCGCCCGTATTTGGTGAAGACGTATTGCATCACCTCTTCCCGGCGGCGGTTTTCGAAATCGACGTCGATGTCGGGGGGTTCGTTGCGCTCCCGGCTGAGAAAACGCTCGAACAGCAGGTTCGAGCAGGCGGGATCCACTTCGGTGATCCCGAGGCAGTAGCACACCGCGGAGTTGGCGGCGGAGCCGCGTCCTTGGCACAGGATGCCGCGGCCGCGGGCGAACCGGACGATGTCGTGTACGGTCAGGAAGTAGGGCTCATACTGCAAATCGCCGATGAGCGCGAGCTCGTGCTCGATCTGGCCCTGCACGGCTCGGGGAATCCCTCGCGGGTAGCGGCCCGCCGCGCCCTCGATCGTGAGCCGACGAAGATGCGTGGCGGGGGTTTCTCCGGCGGGAACGAGTTCGTCCGGATACTCGTAGCGCAACGCATCGAGAGAAAATGCACAGCGATGCGCGATGGCCACGGACTGCGCGAGCAGTTCGGGCGGATAGATTCGCGCCAGGCGGGCCCGCGAGCGCAAATGCCGTTCGGCGTTCGGGAAGAGCCGCGTTCCGCATCGTGACAATGGAATGCCGTGCCGGATGGCGGTGACGGCATCCTGCAGTTTCTTGCGGCTGCGCACATGCATGTGCACGCCTCCGGCGGCGGCAAGTGGCAGGCCGTAGTGCCGGGCGATCGACCGCAGGGTGCGGAGCCGTGCCGTGTCGTCGGGTGCGCGCAACAGTTCGCAGGCGATTGCTGCGCGGTCTTCGAAGCGTTCGCGCAGCCAGGCCGCGTCCCGCTCCAGCGCGGCGGCATCGCAGCCACCTTGGCGCGGTGCGCCGTGTGCGGGCTCCGCGATCAGCAGCGCCAGCATGTCGCGCAGCAAGGGTTCGTTAGTGTCGAATGCCGCGCGATCGATGTGGTATCGACCCTTGCTGGCGGCGCGGCGTGCGCGCGTGACGAGTTCGGAGAGGTTGCCGTACCCGGTGCGATTCTGTGCCAGCAGCACCAGCAGCGGGCCGTCCGCGATGCGGATTTCGGTGCCGTGGAGCAGGCGGAAGTGGCTCGCGGCCGGGATCGTCGTGCGCGCGTTGCGCAGGGCGATGTGGGCGCGCGCGGCGCCGGCGAAGGAACATTCGTCGGTCAGGGCGAGCCCGGCATACCCGAGGGTAAGCGCGCGTTCGACCAGTTCCTCCGGATGCGATGCGCCCCGCAGAAACGAAAAGTTGGACACGCAGTGGAGTTCCGCGTACTCAGGAAAAGAAGCCATGCAAAAACCAGGTTCGCGGCGCCGCGAGTTCGCGGTAGATCCAGAGCGTCTGGCCTCGGGTGTTGCGGGCGACGAAGTAATCCCGATGCACGGCATGCGCTCGTGGGCGAAGCGAGTCCCACCATCCCGCTTCGATCCGCTCGGGTCCGGCGAGCAGGGTCAGGGGGCCGCCGTAGCGGGGCTGGGGATGATGGATATCAGATACGCGCAGGGGTTGGGACAGGATCCATAACGGGCGCGACGCTGCCGGTGGCGGGACCATGGGCCCGGGAGAGGAAAAGATCGGGACGCTGCAGTAGGCCCGCTCCGGGCGATGGTCGTCGCAGGCCTGCAACTGGAATACCCCGGCAGAACCCAGGCGCGCATGCAGCATCTCGCACAGATGACGGGTGCTTTTGCGCGCCGCGCCGCCTTCTTCGGGCAGGCCCTGGGCAGTCGGCGGCAGCAACTCGCCGCTGGTCGCCGCAAAGGCATGCACTCGGAGAACCTCGAGTTCAAGGCCGACGACCGCTTCGGGCAGGCGCGCGCGTGTCAGCCGTTCGGCGAACAGGGATTGCAGCCGGACGGCATCGCGTTCCGGTGCCGCGAGCATCAGGGGGGTGGCGCTGGGCGGCGGCGTCGCCCCACGGCGCTTGGGGTGATGTGTGCGCAGCAGCAGGGCGGTGGCGCCCAGGTTCCGTGCGCGCAGGAATGCTTCCACGCCCCCCAGCAGCCGCATGAGCGGACCCTGGAGCGATTCCACGCCGATGGCCGCAGTGGAAAGCTCTTCGTGCAGGCAGAGGCGTTCGGGAGCGGGAAGGCAGGCTTGCGGGTCCGGGGCCGTTCCGACCATCCGGTCCAGGACCGCCAGCCATTGGGCGCCGAACCGCCGCGCGAATGCATCGCGCGGCAAGCGTAGAAGGTCTCCGACCGTTTCGATGCCGAGATCGCTCAGCGGTTCGAGCAGTGCCGCCTCCCATGCGAGCGCACGCAGGGGAAGGCGATCCAGGGCGGCGTGGAGTTCGTGCCGTTCAACCGCCAGCGACGCCGCCGGGGCGGCGATCAGCCCGAGCGCGCGCGCCCGGGCAAACGCGTGGGCGGCGGCGGGGGTGGGAGCGCCGGCCGCGGCGATCCGGTCCGCGGCGAATCCTTGTTCGCGCAGACCGTCGAGGATCTTGCGGTGCAGGGGCGCGCGGCCGCCAAACAGGCGTTCGCTGCCGCCGGTTTCGATCAGGAATCCCGTGTGGTCCGGGCCGGATAGGGGGACGACCTGCGTGCTGAACCGCTGCGCCCATGCCGATAGGGGGATGGCCTGGGTTTCGCTGCCTTGCCGAGACGACGGCAGCGGCAAGGGGTCCAGCAGGAAGGCAAACCAGAAAGGCATGGCGACGGCAGGGGGTGATTCATACCGCGGGGCGGATCACGCCGACCGCAAGACCCTCGATGACCAAGGGCGTGCGCCGCAGATCGACCAGGATGGGGGCGTAGTCGGGGTTTTCGGCGATCAGTTCGGCTCGGGGGCCCTGCATCTGCAGTCGCTTGACGGTGACTTCGTCGCCCAGGCGGGCCACGACGATCTGGCCGTTGCGGGCTTGGTTCTGCCGGTGGACCGCCAGCCAGTCGCCGTCGAGGATGCCGGCGTCGCGCATGCTCATGCCGCGGACTTCCAGCAGATAGTCGGCGCGGGGGGTGAACGTGGCGGGATCCACGGCCGGATGCCGGAGAACGTTTTCCTGGGCGAGGATGGGGCTGCCTGCGGCGACCTTGCCGATCAGGGGCAGACCAAACTCGCGCGCCGGTTCGGCGCGGATGGATTCGTGCAGACGGATGCCGCGCGAGGTTCCCGAAATCAGTTCGATCAGTCCTTTCTTCTGGAGCGCCTGCAGATGCTGTTCCGCGGCGTTGAGCGAACGGAACCCGAAAGCGCGGGCGATTTCTTCGCGCGTCGGCGGGGCGCCGCTTTGCGTGAGCGTCGTACGAATGAATTCGAGAATCTCGCGTTGCCGGGCGGTCAAGATGCCGGTCGGGTCGGGGTGCATGGCAAGCTCCTGGGCTGGTCCGGCGCCTCGCCGCCCCCGCGCAGGTTCATGCGGGGGCGGCGAGGCGTCGCGGGATACTGGGTTTGTTCACACTGTACGGATATACAGTATCCATTGTCAACCGGGTTCGGTGATAGACTCGCCCGCAAGGATTTTTGTGAAATCGCCGCGTACCGTGGTTGTACCGTTCGGCGGTTTTCGATAGCGGCCATTCGTGGCGACGGCGTGGTGGAGAAATCGGCGCGGCTGTTTTCGGCGCGCTGCGCCCGCGCAAAGCTTGTTCCATCCGTTCTACCTGTCCGACGACACACGCGCGCACGGCTTTCGCCGTGCTTGCGTCGGCTTGAACATTGCACCGAATCATGAATACGCAAGAGGCGAAGATCGTCTTGGAAGCGGCCTTGCTCACCGCGGAGCAGCCGCTTGCCGTGACTCAGTTGCGCAGGCTGTTTCCGGAGGAGCTCGATGACGAAACCGTCCGGGTTCTGCTGGAGGACCTGCGTCGCGATTGGGCGGGACGAGGAATCGAACTGGTTCCGTTGGCGAGCGGGTGGCGTTTCCAGAGTACGGCGGCGATGACGCCGTACCTGGATCGGCTGCATCCGGAAAAACCGCCGAAGTACTCGCGAGCAATCCTGGAAACGCTGGCGATCGTCGCGTATCGCCAGCCCGTGACGCGTGGCGACATCGAGGAGATCCGCGGAGTGAGTGTTTCCTCTCCGGTGATCAAGACGCTGGAGGAGCGGGGCTGGATCGAAGCGATCGGCCATCGCGAGGCGCCGGGGCGCCCTGCGCTGTTCGCAACCACGCCCGCGTTTCTGGATGATTTTGGCCTGCGCTCCCTGCAGGAACTGCCGCCGATCGGGGTCGACTCCGAAACCGGCGACGCGAAACCGGAGCTTCCGCTTTCCGGAGCAGGGATCACCGCGACGCCCGCGCCGGCGGGTCCCCCGGGTTTGCAGGCCGATTTGATCGACGCCATTCCGACTACCGAAGCTCTTACCGAAACGAATTCTTCTCTATGAACTCAAGTCCATCTGTGGATCTGCCCGACGACGGGCGCGCCCCCGATTCCGACCGGCTGTCGGACCCCATTCCTTTGCACGATGCGGCGGAAGGCCGCGAAGCGCCGCCGGCGGCGGATCCATCTGCCGGATCCGGGGAGCGCCGAGGGCGCGGCCTGCTCGGCCGCCGCCGCCGGGGCGCGCGCCACGGCGAGCGCGGGGTGCAGGGCGCCGCGCCGGAAGGAGCGGACGACGTCGCGCCGCCGGTCGCCCCCGCCGAGGAAGGCGAGGATTTCTCCGGGTTGGCGATGGCCGAGCAGGCGCTCGACCACGCCGTCCTGGATCGTGGGAAGCGGGCGGCCAAGCAGGCGCTGAACGCCCAGTCCGACAAGCTGCACAAGGTTCTGGCGGATGCGGGAATCGGATCGCGGCGCGACATGGAAGAACTCATCGTCGCCGGCCGGGTGTCGGTCAACGGCCAGCCGGCGCACGTCGGGCAGCGGGTATTGCCGACCGATCAGGTTCGGGTCAATGGCAAGTTGCTGATGCGAAAGCAGCCCGGGCGCTTGCCGCGCGTGCTGCTGTACCACAAGCCCGCCGGAGAGATCGTGTCGCAGGATGATCCACAGTCGCGGGCAACGGTCTTCGACAAATTGCCCAAGATTTCCGGCGGACGCTGGATCGCCGTCGGCCGGCTGGATTTCAATACGGAAGGCCTGCTGGTGCTGACGACTTCGGGAGATCTGGCCAATCGCCTGATGCATCCGCGATTCGAAGTCGAGCGGGAGTATGCCGTGCGCATCCTGGGCGACCTCACACCGGAGATCCATGCGCGCCTGCTCGAAGGCGTGGAACTGGACGACGGTCCGGCGCGCTTTTCCCGGCTGGAGGATGCCGGCGGACAGGGTGCGAACCACTGGTTCCGGGTGGTCATCCAGGAAGGTCGCAACCGCGAGGTGCGCCGGGTATTCGAGGCGGTCGGCCTGACGGT
Source organism: Pseudomonadota bacterium (assembly GCA_021842465.1). Taxonomy (GTDB): domain Bacteria; phylum Pseudomonadota; class Gammaproteobacteria; order Burkholderiales; family Burkholderiaceae_F; genus GJ-E10. Next base: position 98,616 of record JAKBZN010000001.1, on the reverse strand, counting down.
CAGCCGGCTGATCCGGACCCGGTTCGGCGCGGTCCAGTTGCCGCGTGCGCTCTCCCGGGGGCGCTACCAGGAACTGTCGCCGGCCTGGGTCGAGGCCTGGCTGAGCGATCTGGGCATCGGAATCAACGAAATGCGGTCGGGGGCGGGGCCCACCGGACGTGGCAAGCCAGGAGGCGCCAAGCGCGGCAATCGCCCGAACAGCGGCGGCGCCCGGGGCAACGCCGGCCGTCCAGGTGGCGGCCGCCAGCCGGATCCGATGGCGACCACCGTGCATTACTTCGCACAAGGCGCGCTGCCCGGCATGAAAGGGCCGTCGCGCCGGCCCGCCGGGGGGCGTCCGACGGGCTCGCGTCAGCCGGACCCGCTGACCAGCACCGTCAGCTACATCGCCAACGGCCATGGGACTGGCGCGCTTCGCGCCCCGCGCGGCGGTGGTGGGGGCGGGGGCGGTGGTGGTGCAGGCCGCGGCAATTTCCGGCGCACGAAGCCCCGGGGGGGCGGATTCGGCGGTTAGCCCGGAAGGCATGGCGGCCGACCGGGCGATCGGGAAACGCCTGCCGTGTTGCGCCGCTTCGGTATATAATAAATAGTTGTCGGAGTAGGTACGCCATCCGGCGGCGGAGCCGGTGTCCTGCCAAATTGGTTGCGGCACCCGGCGTCGGCTTCCGGTCGTCGGGAGTGAGGCGTCCGCCTGTTTTTTTGCGGATGAGGAGAATGGGCTAGCAACGGCCCATTTTTTTTTCCTTGGAAGAGACCGTAGTGCAAACCGAATCGCAAGCTGCGCAGATTCCGGCAGTTTCGGCTCGGCAGCGGCCCGGCGCCCTGGCGCCCGGCCATGCCGAGTTGCTTGCGCGCACCGTGGCCGGCCTGGGCTACGAGTTGGTGGATGTGGAGCGCGCCGGTCGGGGTTTGCTGCGGGTGACGATCGATCGCGAGCCGCCCGAGGGGGCGGCTGCGGAAGATGCGGCCGGTACCCTGCGCATCACGATCGACGACTGCGAGCGGGTGAGCCGGCATTTGACGCATCTCTTTGCCGTGGAGGGGATCGATTACGACCGGCTGGAAGTGTCGTCCCCCGGGCTGGATCGTCCGCTGCGCAGCGCGCGCGATTTTGCGCGGTTCGCCGGTGCGCTGGCAAAGGTGCAGTTGTGCGAGCCGGTGGCGGGAAAGCGTCGTTTCCGCGGGCGGCTGCTCGGGCTCGTCGCCGGTGCGGACGGGACTGCGGATCGGGTGCGCATGGCGCTGATTCCGGAGGGTGCATTGCCGGTAGGTGGGGCGCGCCGCGGCGCGCCCGGCTCGCGGAAGGCGGGCGCGGCAGTGCAGGAGGAAACGATCGAGTTTGCGTTGGCGGATGTCGAAAAGGCGCGCCTCGCTACGGAGTGGGAGTTTGCGGCGCCCGCGCCGGAGGCGGCGCGGCGTGGCGGACGTCCGCGTGGGAAGAAATAGGGTTCTGGCTGTTTTCGTTGGGGTTGAGCGATCACGATGAGTCGAGAAATTCTGTTGCTGGTGGATGCGCTGGCGCGCGAGAAGAACGTCCCGAAGGACGTCGTTTTCGGCGCGCTCGAATCCGCGCTCGCCGCGGCGACCAAGCGGCTGTTTGTCGAGGATGACGTGGAGATCCGGGTTGCCGTCGATCGGGAAACCGGCGAGTACGACGCATTCCGGCGCTGGCTTGTCGTTCCGGATGAGGCCGGTCTCCAGGAGCCGGGTCATCAGGTCATCCTGACCGATGCGCGCGAGCAGATCCCCGATGTCGAGGTCGACGAGTACATCGAAGAGCCGTTGCCGCGGCAGGATCTCGGCCGCCGCTTCGCGCAGGATACGAAGCAGGTGATCCTGCAGAAGATCCGCGATGCGGAGCGCGAACAACTGCTGGCGGAGTTTCTGTCGCGCAACGATTCCATCGTCAATGGCACCATCAAGCGCATGGACAAGGGCGATGCCATCGTCGAGATTGGCAAGATCGAGGGCCGCCTTCCTCGTTCCGAGATGATCCCGAAGGAGAATCTGCGCATCGGCGACCGAGCCCGCGCCTACGTCGCGAAGATCGATCGCAACTTGCGGGGCCCGCAGGTCATTTTGACGCGGACGTCGCCCGAGTTCCTGATGAAGCTTTTCGAACTCGAGGTTCCGGAGATCGAGCAGGGGCTGCTGCAGATCAAATCCGCGGCTCGCGATCCGGGCGTGCGCGCCAAGATCGCGGTGTGGACGAACGATCGCCGCATCGATCCGATCGGAACCTGCGTCGGCATGCGCGGCTCGCGCGTCCAGGCGGTCACCAATGAACTGGGCGGCGAGCGCGTCGATATCGTGCTGTGGTCGGATGATCCCGCGCAATTCGTGATCGGTGCGCTGGCGCCGGCCAACGTGTCGTCGATCGTCGTCGACGAGGATCAGCATTCGATGGACGTCGTCGTCGATGAGGACAATCTCGCGATCGCGATCGGACGCAGCGGTCAGAACGTGCGCCTGGCGTCGGAGCTGACCGGCTGGCAGATCAACATCATGACGGCCGAGGAATCCGACCAGAAGCAGCAGCAGGAGCAGGAAAACATCCGTGCCGCGTTCATGGCCAGCCTGGATGTCGATCAGGAGGTCGCGGACATTCTGATCGGCGAGGGGTTCTCGAGCGTCGAGGAGATCGCCTACGTGCCCGTGAACGAACTGCTGGAAATTGAGGCGTTCGATCCGGATACCGTCGAGGAACTGCGCACCCGGGCGCGCAATGCCGTGCTGACCGAGGCGATCCGGCGCGAGGAAACCCTCGACAAGGCGGACAAGACGCTGCTGGAACTCGACGGCGTGGATGCCGAACTGGCGATCAAGCTCGCGGCGGCAGGCATCCGCACGCGCGACGAGCTCGGGGATCTGGGTGTCGATGAACTGGTGGACATGGCCGGGATCGAGCCGGCACGGGCGAGCGCCCTGATCATGGCTGCGCGCGCGCACTGGTTCGAGTGATTTCGGGAAAAGGGGTCTGACACAGGATGGCCAGCAACACAGTCGCTCAATTCGCAACGGAACTGAAGCTTCCGCCGTCGGTGCTGTTGGAGCAGTTGCGCTCCGCCGGCGTGGACAAGCACGTCGAAACCGACGAACTGTCGGAAGACGACAAGGCGCGTCTGCTCGAAGCGTTGCGCAAGGCGCACGGTGGCGGCCAGGATGCCGGCAAGCGAAAGATCACCCTCACGCGCCGATCGACTTCGGCGATCAAACAGGCGGATGCGACCGGCAAGGCGCGCACGATCCAGGTCGAGGTTCGCAAGAAGCGCGTGTTCGTCAAGCGCGACGAGTCGGAAGGCGAGGCCGTTTCGGCGCCATCGGCTGCGGCACCCGCGTCCGTCATCGACGAGACGGAACAGATGCGTCGTGAAGAGGAGGCGCGCCGTCAGGCCGAACTGATCGCCCGCCAGATGGAAGAGGCGCGCGAGCGCGCCGAACGCGCGCAGCGCGAACTCGAGGAGGCGCAGCGGCGGGAGCAGGCGGCGCGCGAGGCCTCGGAGTCGCAGGCCGCCGAAGGGCAGGCGCAGCTGGAGCGCGCGCAGGCCGAACGGGATGCGGCGGCGGCGGCGCAGGCGCAGGCTGCGGAACAGGCGCGGCTTGCGCAGTTGGAGCAGGAGCGCGCGCGCCGGGCGGTCGAAGAGGAAGTCGCGGCGATCAAGAACATGATGGCGGCGCCCAAGAAGGTGTTGCGGGCACCCGCAGCCGAAGGAACATTGCACAAGCCTGCGGCGGCGGTCGTTCCGGCCAAGACCGGCGCGGTCGCGAAACCCGCGGGCGAGCGCAAGGACGACAAGAAGGCGCCCGTGGCGGGGGCCAAGGAAGTCAAGTCCGCCAAGCTCGCATCGAGCTGGTCGGAGGACGCGGCCCGCCGGCGGCAGATCAAGACCCGCGGAGATTCCGCCGGCCCCGGAGCCGGAGCCTCCTGGCGTGCACCGAAGGGCCATCGCCGGCAGGACGATCGGGATAAGAACCAGTTCGCGGCGCCGGAAGCCATCGTGCGCGAGGTGTCGGTACCTGAAACCATCACGGTTGCGGATTTGGCGCACAAGATGGCGGTCAAGGCGTCCGAGGTCATCAAGTTGCTGATGAAGCTCGGCCAGATGGTCACGATCAACCAGGTCCTGGACCAGGAAACGGCGATGATCGTCGTCGAAGAGATGGGGCACAAGGCGTTCGCGGCCAAGCTCGACGACCCGGAGGCGCTGCTCGCGGAACAGGAACCGAATGCGCCGCACGCGGCCATGGAGCCGCGTCCGCCCGTGGTGACCGTCATGGGCCACGTCGATCACGGCAAGACTTCGCTGCTGGATTACATCCGCCGCGCCAAGGTTGCCGCGGGTGAAGCCGGCGGGATCACGCAGCATATCGGCGCGTATCACGTCGAAACCCCGCGCGGCGTCATCACCTTTCTCGATACGCCGGGTCACGAGGCGTTCACGGCGATGCGGGCGCGCGGCGCAAAGGCGACGGACATCGTCATCCTCGTCGTCGCGGCCGACGACGGCGTGATGCCGCAGACCGCCGAGGCGATCGCGCATGCGAAATCGGCCGGCGTGCCGATCGTCGTCGCGCTCAACAAGATCGACAAGCCGGAAGCCAACCCGGAGCGGGTGAAGCAGGAACTGGTTGCGCACTCGGTCGTGCCGGAGGAGTACGGCGGCGATTCGCCGTTCGTTCCGGTGTCCGCCAAGACGGGGGCCGGGATCGACGATCTGCTCGAGAATGTTCTGCTCCAGGCCGAGGTGCTGGAACTGCAGGCGCCGAAGGACGCTCCGGCCAAGGGGCTGATCATCGAGTCCCGGCTGGACAAGGGGCGGGGACCGGTGGCTTCCGTGCTGGTGCAGTCCGGAACCCTCAAGCGTGGTGACGTGGTTCTGGCAGGAAGCTGTTTCGGCCGCGTGCGCGCAATGCTCGACGAGAGCGGGAAATCGATTCCGTCGGCGGGGCCGTCGATTCCAGTGGAGATCCAGGGTCTTTCGGATGTTCCGGCGGCCGGCGACGAGCTGATCGTGCTCGGCGACGAGCGCAAGGCACGTGAGATCGCCCTGTTCCGCCAAGGCAAGTTCCGCGACACCAAGCTTGCCAAGCAGCAGGCCGCCAAGCTCGAGAATATTTTCGAGAGCATGGGCGAGGGCGAGGTCAAGACCTTGGCGCTGATCATCAAGTCGGACGTCCAGGGGTCGCAGGAGGCGCTGGTGCACGCACTCACCAAGCTCTCGACGGCGGAAGTCAAGGTGCAGGTCGTTCATGCGCAGGTGGGCGGCGTGACCGAAAGCGACGTCAATCTCGCGATGGCGTCCAAGGCGGTCATCATCGGTTTCAACGTGCGAGCCGACCAGTCGGCGCGCAAGCTGGCCGAAAGCAACGGCATCGACATCCGCTACTACAACGTCATCTATGACGCGGTCGACGACGTGCGCGCCGCCCTGGGTGGAATGCTGGCTCCGGAAAAGCGCGAAAACATCCTCGGCCTGGTCGAGATCCGGCAGGTGTTCCGGATCTCCAAGGTGGGGTCGGTCGCCGGCTGCATGGTGCTCGACGGTCTGATCAAGCGTACCGCGAGCGCCCGCCTGTTGCGCGACAACGTCGTGATCTGGACGGGCGAGCTCGATTCGCTCAAGCGGTTCAAGGATGACGTCCGCGAAGTCAAGGCCGGTTTCGAGTGCGGTCTGTCGCTCAAGGGATACGACGACATCAAGGAAGGCGATCAGCTCGAGGTCTTTGAAGTGCAGGAGGTCGCCCGGACGCTCTGATCCGGAAACCGGCTCATGGTGAAATCTCCAAATCGCGGCCAGCGCGTCGCCGACCAGATCCAGCGCGATCTTTCGGAGCTGATCGCGCGGGAAGTGCGCGATCCGCGCGTCGGCATGGTGACGATCAGTGGCGTCGATCTGACGCCGGATTACGCGCACGCGAAGGTCCATTTCACGGTGATCGGATCCGATCCGGCGGAATCCGCTGCGGGGCTCAATGCCGCGGCTGGGCATTTGCACAACCTGCTGTTCAAGCGTCTGCGCATCCATACCGTGCCCCGGCTGCATTTCGTACAGGACACTTCGATCGAGCGCGGGTTCCGCATCGACGCCTTGATCGACGAGGCGATGCGGGAGACCGGCAAATAGGGGCCATCCCCTTCCCGTCGGGGATGGGGTGAGAGAACGATGGTGCGCCGTTCCAATGCCGATCCGGTCGACGGCGTGCTCATGCTGGACAAGCCGCTCGGCATGACGTCCAATGCGGCGCTGCAGACCGCGCGCCGCCTGATGAACGCGCGCAAGGCCGGTCATGGCGGGACGCTCGATCCGCTGGCCAGCGGCCTGCTGCCCCTGACGTTCGGCGAGGCGACAAAGTTTTCCTCGGACCTTCTGGATGCAGACAAGGAGTACCAGGCCCAACTGGAACTCGGGGTCACCACGACGAGCGGCGATGCCGAGGGCGAGGTGGTGGCCCGCCACCCGGTGGACGTTTCGCGCGCACGGTTCGAGGAAGTGCTGGCGGAGTTCGTGGGTCAGATCGATCAGGTGCCGCCGATGTATTCGGCGCTCAAGCGGGACGGGCGTGCGCTGTATGCGCTGGCGCGCGCCGGCATCGAAGTCGAGCGCGCGCCGCGTACCGTGACCGTTTTCCGGCTGGCGCTGATCGAATGGAACCCGCTGCGGCCCCGCGTCGAGGTCGCCTGCAGCAAGGGCACGTACGTGCGCGTCCTGGCGGAAGACATCGGCCGCGCGTTGGGCTGCGGCGCGCATCTGGCCGCACTGCGGCGCACCCGGGTCGGGGCGCTGACGCTTGCTCAGGCGGCAACGCTGGCGGACCTGGAGGCGGTGGCGCTGCCCGCCCGCCGGGAACGGCTCGCGCCGGCGGATGCGTTGCTGACCGGATTGCCGCGTATCGTGCTCGATGCGGCGGCGACGCAGCGATTCGGTCATGGTCAGCGCGTAGCGTTGGCCCATGCGGACTGTTCGCGCGTCCGGGTCTACGGCGACGGCGGCAGACTGATGGGATTGGGAATGTGCGAAGGGGGCTGGCTGGCTCCCGGACGTTTGATTTCGAATATCGAGGAAGCGAAATGACATCGAGAGCGTTACGAAACATCGCGATCATCGCGCACGTCGACCACGGCAAGACGACGCTGGTCGACAAGCTGCTTACGCAATCCGGTACCTTCCGGGACAACCAGCAGGTTGCCGAGCGGGTCATGGATAGCAACGACCTGGAGCGGGAGCGCGGCATCACCATTCTTGCGAAGAACTGTGCGATCGAATACGAAGGAACGCACATCAACATCGTCGACACCCCCGGGCACGCCGATTTCGGCGGCGAGGTCGAGCGCGTGCTGTCGATGGTCGATGGCGTGCTGCTCCTCGTCGACGCCGTCGAGGGACCGATGCCGCAGACCCGGTTCGTCACTCGCAAGGCGCTTGCCCAGGGATTGAAGCCGATCGTGGTTGTAAACAAGATCGACCGTCCCGGCGCGCGGCCCGATTACGTCGTCAATGCGACCTTCGATTTGTTCGACAAGCTGGGGGCGACCGAAGAACAGCTCGATTTTCCGGTGGTCTACGCCTCGGCGCTCAACGGCTATGCGACGACGAGCTTGGACGACCTCGAAGCGGCGCGCACCGACGGCCGCGGCATGCGGCCTCTGTTCGACGCGATCCTGCAGCATGTTCCGGTGCGGGACGAGGATCCCGACGGCGGTCTGCAGTTGCAGATTTCCTCGCTCGACTACTCGAGCTACGTCGGCAAGATCGGCATCGGCCGGATCCGACGCGGCCGGATCCGCGCGGGGCAGGAGGTGGCGGTCCTCGACGGGCCGGGATCCGCTCCCCTGCGTGGCCGGATCAACCAGGTGCTGAAGTTCCGCGGACTCGACCGGGAACTGGTGGACGAGGCGATTGCGGGAGACATCGTGCTCATCAACGGCATCGAGGAACTCAATATCGGTTCGACGGTGTGCGCTCCGGATGCCCCCGATGCGCTTCCGCTGCTGCGCGTCGACGAGCCGACCCTGGTGATGAACTTCTGCGTGAACACGAGCCCGCTTGCCGGACGGGAGGGGAAGTTCGTCACGAGCCGCCAGTTGCGCGAGCGCCTGGAACGCGAGCTCAAGTCGAACGTCGCGCTGCGCATGCGCGAGACCGCCGATGAAACGGTGTTCGAGGTGGCCGGTCGCGGGGAATTGCACCTGACGGTGCTCATCGAGAACATGCGGCGCGAGGGATATGAGCTCGCGGTGTCGCGGCCACGCGTCATGTTCAAGGAAATCGATGGCGAGCGTTGCGAGCCGTACGAGATGCTGACGGTGGACGTGGAGGAGCAGCATCAGGGAACGGTCATGGAGGAACTCGGCCGCCGTCGGGGCGATCTGCTCGACATGCAACCGGACGGACGGGGGCGGGTGCGGCTGGAATACCGGATCGCGGCGCGCGGTCTGATCGGGTTCCAGGGGGAATTCCTGACGATGACGCGCGGCACGGGCCTGATCAGTCACGTCTTCGACGACTATGGCCCGGTCCGCGCTCCGGATCTGGGCGAACGGCGCAACGGCGTGCTGATCTCGCAGGATGACGGCGACGCCGTGGCCTACGCGCTGTGGAAACTGCAGGAGCGCGGTCGCATGTTCGTCTCGCCGGGCGACAAGCTGTACGAGGGGATGATCATCGGCATCCACTCGCGCGACAACGATCTCGTCGTCAATCCGGTGCGGGAAAAGAAGCTCACCAACGTCCGGGCGTCGGGCAAGGACGAGCACATCGACCTCGTGCCGCCGATCAAGCTCACCTTGGAATACGCGGTGGAGTTCATCGCCGACGACGAACTGGTGGAGGTCACGCCGGTGACGATTCGTCTCCGCAAGCGCTTCCTCAAGGAACACGAGCGCAAGCGCGCGCAGCGCGAAGCGGCCTGACCGCGGGATGGGAACGGGCCGCGCTCCCGAGCGGGGGCGCGGCGGACAGCCCCGGATGTCGGGCGTAGTTCACTGCTTCGCCGCGGCATCGACCGCAGGATCGGAGGTGCCGCCCTCCTCGGCCGTCGAGTCGGCCCAGGCCAGGATCCGGTCCGGCGGCAGCGGCGCGCCGAACAGGTAGCCTTGCGCCGATCGACAGCCGATCGACCGCAGGATCTCCACCTGCAGCGGATCCTCGACCCCTTCGGCGACGCTGTGCTTGCCCAGGCTTTCGATCAGCATCACGCTCGCCCGAGTCAGTGCGCGCACGTCGGGCGCGATTGCGAGATCGGCGATGAACGACCGGTCGATCTTGACGCAATCGAATGGATATTGGCGCAGGCACGCCAGTGAGGACGTTCCGGTTCCGAAATCGTCCATCGCCAGCCGCACCCCCATCTCGCGCAGTCGCTGCATCAGGGCCAGCACGGCATCGGGGTCGCGCATCACGTCGCGCTCCGTGACCTCGAGCTGCAGGGCACCGGCGGGCATGGCGTTTTCGGTCAGAAGCTGTTCGACGTGTCGCACCAGGGCGTTGGGGAATCCCATCTGGATGCGGGAGATGTTCACGCTGACTCCCCGCGGTGCGCCCTGGGCGGCCTCGGTCTGCCATTTCCGCCATTGTCGACAGGCTTGCCGTTGTACCCATTCGTCGAGACCGACGATGAGTCCGGATTCTTCCGCAATCGGGATGAATTCGGCGGGCGCGATGCCGCCCAGTTCGGGGTGGTTCCAGCGGACCAGCGCCTCGACCGACTGCATCGCCTCGGTGTCGAGGGATACGATCGGCTGATAGACGAGCGACAGCTGCGGCGTGCCGATCGCCTTGCGCAGTTCGGCCTCGATCAGGAATTCCCGCGCCACCTTGCGACGCATTCCGGGATCGAAGGCGGCGACGCGGCCCCGGCCCGCGCGCTTGGCGTTGTACATGGCGGTGTCGACGTCGCGCAATACGGCATCCGCGCTTTCGTCGCATTGCTCGCTGCCGACTACGCCGATCGACGCCGCCATACGGATTTCCTGCCGCTGGATCGTATACGGCTCGTTGATCGATGTGAGGATGCGCTGGGCGATCCGCACGGCCTCGCCGGTGTCGGGAACGCCTTCCAGCAGGACGGCGAACTCGTCGCCACCGAACCGGGCCGCGAGGAACGATTCCCGTGTGCCGGATGCGGTCGCGACTTCCCACAGCACGGCCTGCAATCGCCCGGCGATGGTGCGAAGCACCGCATCGCCGGCCGGATGGCCCAGCGTGTCGTTGACGACTTTGAACCGGTCCAGGTCGAGCAGCAATACGCAAAACCCCGCGATGCGATGCCGGCAGGTTCGGTCGATGGCGCCCCCCAGGCGATGGACGAAAAGACTCCGGCTCGCCAGCCCGGTGACACCGTCGGTGTTGGCCGCCGCGAGCGCGGCCAGTTCGATTTCCTTGCGCCCCGTGACGTCGATGCGAATGCCCAGGACGCGTAGCGGCGTGCCATCGCGCTTGCGGCTCGCGATCCGGCCGCGGTCATGCACCCAGATCCAACGGCCGTCGCGATGGCGCACCCGCAGCTCGCAGTCGAACGAGTCGGTGGTGCCGTCGAGGTGCTCGCGGAACTGGGCCGCATAGCGGGCGAGATCTTCCTCGTGGGCGCGGTACTCCAGGGACTCGATCCGCACCGGCGCGGTCGTCGCCGGTACGTCGCCGCAGATCCGCAGCCACCGTCCATCGACGACCGTCGTCGCGGAAGGCACGTCATATTCCCAGGTGCCGGCGCCGGTGCCGTCGAGTACCGACTCGAGGCGCCGATGGGCCAGCACCCGTTCGGTCACGTCGGTCTCCACGCCGATGAAGCCGACGTGACGGCCGCGTTCATCATGCACCGGCTGGATGTCCAGGTCGAGCCAGTATGTCCGGCCATGGCGCGAACGATTGAGGATCTGTACATGGGCGCCCTGTCCCGCAGCAAGGGCTTCGTGCAGCTGGCGCACCGTAGCCGGGTCGGTCTGATCGAACTGCAGCAGGCTGCCGGGCTTCTTTCCGAGAATCTCCGTCAGGGAGTAGCCGGTCATCGCTTCGAATGCGGTGTTGGCCCACAGAATGCGCCGCTCGACGTCGCAGATCAGGACGCCGTTCTTCGTGTTGCGCGCCACCATCGTCAGGCGGTGCAACTCCTCGGTCTGCGCGAGCAGGGCGCGCTGCTGGCTGCGCACGATGTTGCGGATGGGGAGCGCAACCCCCGCTCCGTAGGCCAGTGCGCTCAGGGCGACCAGCAGGGTGGCTGCGGCGGCATAGGCGACGAGGTTGCGCAGTTCCTCCTCGGTGACCGATTGCAGTGCGCCGACTGTCCGATCCATGGCCGGGAGGAACTGTTGCGCGGATCGCGTCAATTCGGACAGGGCGATGTTCTGTGCAGTCGTCGTGGCTCCCGGAGCGCAGGCGACTTCGGCTTGGCGGACCAAGCGTATCCGCGGTCCCTCGGCTTGCATCATGGCCCAGGACGCGGTGTGCCGTGCCTCGCTCCACGGCGCCGTGGAAGCGGCCACGAGGTCTTCCAGGGTCGCGGCGTCCCGGCGCAGGGTGTGGGCATCGCCGGCCAGCGTGGCGATTGCCTGTGCCCGCCGAGCGCCATTGGTGGCCAGCGCCCGTTGCGCCATCCAGCCGATCCGTTGGCTGAGCATCCGTTGGCGCCCGGCGAGATTGATGATCTGCGAGGAGGTGCGGATGACCGATGCATCGCGGAGGATCCCGGCGGTCGCGCCGAGGGTCAGCAGGGCGATCAGGCCTGCCGCCGTGAGCACGCTGATCAGGGCGATCCGGCTGAGGTGGCGGTCGCTGGGTGGCTGCGCCGCGGTCGCATGGGATTCCGCGGTCCGCAGGGCGGCAAGCCCGCCCCCCATGGGGAGCATCAGCGCCGCAAGCATGCCGGCGTCGATCAGCGATGACGCCCGGGTTGGCGATGCCGAGGGCATGCCGGCGACGTATCGGTGGATCGAGAACTCGAACGAAGTGGTGGCCGCGGCAATGATCATCCACCCCACGGCGTCGATGACCGGCCGGTCGGGCACTTCGACCTGATGACTGCCGACGACCACGGTCTGCCACGCTGTCGTCGTCACCGTCGCGGCCAGCAGGGAATCGAGTAGCGCCTGCTGCCAGACGGGGATGGCGGCCTGCACTTGGGCGAAGACTGCCATGATCGCCCATTCCGCCGCGAAAACCGCCCCTACGAAGATCCAGAGCCGGGTCCGCAAGACGCGCCGGTCGATCGGGTGCGGCGGCATCGGTTGCCCCGGTGTTGGATTCATTTCGCGGTGTGCCGAAAACAGACGTTCACGCGCCGACATGAACTCCCGGGAACCCGGTGCGGCGGACAGGCGCAATGATGCGCACCAGGGTGCAGGGTGGGAAGCGCGTCCTTCGGCGATTTGGGCTGGTTTTGTGCCGCTATTTGCAACGAAGCGCGGCCATGCGGGACCGCGTTGATTTGTGTCAATCGATTCGATCGACAGCGAACGATTTCGGTCGCCACTCGCCCGTGGGAATCGGGATCGGCAACACGGTGAATCCTGGCCTTGATTTCAAGGTCTTTCATGCCGCGCTTGTCGGGGACGAACGGTGAGGGGTCGATCGATGTCCGCTGGTAGGAACCGGTTGGTGCGAATAAGTTCCATTTCCCGTGAGTTCCTGGGTGTATTCCTCGGAACTGGTCGTTCACCAACGAGTTCAATCCCTCGCGCATGGGTTCCCGGTCTCAAGGAAATCCGGTCAGAAACAAGAGCCGTCCCCGAACGCATGGCCAAAAAAACCGCGTTGCAAGTGTGTAATTTTGATTCACGTCGTACAAAATCCGGGTTTGCACGGGCGGATTCCGCGGGGCGCCCGCGACCCGGTGTTTGCGGCGGCGGACAGGTATGCGTGACCTTGGTTGGTTGGCAGAGCGACGCGTTGTGGTGATGATCGGCGGGGACGCCGCGCTTCAGCACGACTTGTCGAACGGCTTTCGCGAGCAGGGTCTCCGGGCGGAGTCGACGGCCGACCTCGAAGACGCGGTCGACCGCGTATTTGATCCGGACGTGCTGCTGGCTTGCGTCCCGCTGGACGCTCCGGGTTGGAGCGGGTTCGACATCCTGTCTTTGATCCGTTCGCACGAGCAGTCCCGGTCCGCGAGCAGCGCCCCGATCGTGGCGGTCGGGCGACGTTGCTGCCCGGAAACGCGTGCACGCGCCCTGGCCGCCGGATTCATTTCCTGCCTGGGGGCGGCCACGGTGCGCCCATATCTGCTTGACGAAACCCTGTTGCGCGCACGGACGTTGCGGCCGCATCTGCACCGGTATACCCATTCCGAGGACCGGGAATCCATCGTTGCCCATTTCCCGAGCGACCCGCAGTCGGGCGGGGGGCAGCATGCGATTCTCGGTTTGGCGCTCGCAATGGATGCCGGCGGCATCGACCTGCTGCAGCGTAGCCTCATGGCGGTCTACCAAGGCAACGCACAGGGCGCGCTCGGGTCCACGGCCCGTTTGGGCGCGATCGCCCGGGGGACCGGTGCGAGTCGGCTGGCAATCCTCTCGGATGCGATGGCGGCGTCGCTGGATGGCGGGATGGACTCGATCGAGCGTTCGGTGATCCTGTCGCGGGTCGAACTGGATCGGGTGGTGCATACCTTGCGGCAGGAAGCGCTGCAGTTTTTCCCGTACGGATCGCCCTGATGCGATCGCGCAAATTGTGCAGCGATTGCGGGGAAAATCGGTAGAATGAGTCGCGGTTACCTGTGCTCCGCAGACCACGCGGGGCGTTGCGGGGCGGGATGTGCACCCGATTCAGCGGACGGGTTCGGGACGATAGCGAGCACCTATGGCAGACGATTCACATCGACCGATGGACGATTTGTACGCTGGCCCCACCTTCCTGATTCGCCGGGCCCATCAGATCGCCACGTCCGTATTCCAGGAGGCCTGTGCCGACCTGGATCTCACGCCGACCCAGTATTCCCTGCTGTTCGTGCTGCGTCATCGCAGTCCGGTGAGCCAGAATGAGCTGGGCCGGTACGCGTGCCTGGATCGCGCCACGACCAGTCTCGTCGTCCGACTTCTGCGGGAACGCGGCCTGATCGCGGCGGCAGACGACGAGCGCGACAAGCGCAAGACACTGCTTTCGCTCACGAGCGCCGGGCGTTTGCTGCTCGGGCGTGCGGAACAACTCAGCACCAAGGCGAGCCGCGACCTGCTGTCGGTATTCGACGAAGCGCAGGCGCGCACGTTCGTGGGATTGCTCGATATGCTGGCCACGGGCCATGGTGGGCGCGGCGTGGAGTACAAGGGCGAGACGGTCCGGACCGGACTCCGTTGGTCCTGAGCGATTTCCATGGGGTGCGGCCGGGGAGTGCCGTCACATAGGAGGGGATCCGATGTTTTCGCCACGGCTTCTCGCTGACATCGGGGGCACCCGCGCAAGACTCGGTCTGGAAGTTGCGCCCGGACGGATCGACGCGGTCGCGTTGCACTCCTGTGACGACTTTCCCGGTGTCGATGCGTTGCTGGCCGCATATCTGCGCGACCGGGGGAGTCCGCCGGTCCGCCACGCTGCGATCGCGATTGCCAATCCGGTGGCGGGGGACGCGGTGCGGATGACCAATCGGGACTGGTCGTTTTCCGTGTCCGGCCTGCAGCGTGCGTTGGATTTTTCCCGTTTGGTGGTGATGAACGACATGGTCGCGATGGCGATGGCGCTGCCGCGGCTCACACCGGACGAGCTGCGCAGGGTGGGGGATGCCGGCGAGGTTTGCGCGGGGGTCAAGGTCCTGCTGGGGCCGGGAACGGGCCTGGGGGTGGGGGCCCTGGTTCCGCTCCGCGACGCCGCGGGCGACGACGACCCGGGAACCTGGATGCCGGTGGCAAGCGAAGGCGGCCACATCAGTTTCGCGCCAGCGGACGAGACCGAGTGCCGCCTTCTGGAGGTGCTGTGGCGACGTTTCCCGCATGTCTCCGCCGAGCGGATCGTATCGGGCACGGGAATTCCGCTGTTGCACGCTGCGCTGTGTGTCGTCAACGGAGCACCGGAAGATCCGGCGGCGACGGCCGAGGAAGTCGTCGGGAGGGCGCGGGCGGACGGCGATTCGACCGCGGCGCAGTGCCTATCGGTCTTCAGTGCCATGCTTGGGGGCATCGCCGGCAATCTGGCTCTGACATACGGCGCGCGCGGCGGCGTCTACCTGACCGGCGGGGTGATTCCGCGCCTCGGGGAACGGTTCGACGCGGCGGCATTTCGCCGGCGTTTCGAAGCGAAAGGTCGCTTTGCCGACTATCTCGCGGCGATTCCGGTATGGCGGATGGCCGCAGGAGACGATGTCGCCCTGCGGGGGGCAGCCGCGGAACTGGATCGCGTTCTGCGATCCGCGTCCGCCGCTTGAACTTCGGTTCTCCGCCTCCATCTAACTGCCGAGCGCGCATGTCGCGTCCCCTTGGTTTGCAAGGGATTTTCCTGGAGGGAGTTTCCCAGCTATGAAACGATTTCTCGCCATGCTCGTCCTCGCGGCGGCGGCCGGCCTGTCCACGGCGGCCATCGCAGCCGATCCGACGTTGCATCAGGTTTACCAGGCCGTGCATGAAGGCCGGCTCAACGACGCCCAGTCGATGATGACGCAGGTGTTGCACGACCATCCGAACAGTGCCAAGGCGCACTACGTCGAGGCAGAAGTGCTGGTCCGCATGGGCCGCGCAGCGGATGCGCAGGATCAACTCGGCCAGGCGGAACGCCTGAAACCGGGGCTGCCGTTCGCGCGGCCCGATTCGGTGCGCAGCCTGCGTGCCATGATCGCGCGCCAGACGGGCGGCGCGCCGGGAATGCTGGCGCCGTCTTCGGCGGCCCCTGCCTCGCACTTCCCCTGGGGGGTCGTCCTGATCGTGGGTGGCGCAGTGTTGCTGCTGGTGGTGTATCTCCGTGGGCAGCGTTCGCGTCCGGTGGTCATGGTGCAGGGGGGGCCAGGCATGCCCGGCGGCGCCATGGGGCCGATGGGGGGAGGCTATCCGCCGCCGGGATATGGTGGTGGATATCCCATGGGTGGCGGCGGGATGGGGTCCGGCATCGTGAGCGGCCTTGCGACGGGCGCGGCCCTGGGTGCGGGCATGGTTGCCGGGGAGGCGCTGGCCAATGACTTGATGGGAAATCACGGGTCGGCGGCTGCCAACTCCGCTCCGTTTGTCGACAACGGTCAGCAACCGGTTGCTTTTGACGATGGCGGTAACGACTTTGGCGTGGCCGATGCCGGTTCCTGGGACGACTCGAGCGACCTTGCCGGAGGTGGCGACGGCGGAGACTGGAGCTGACGGAAACGGGGCCCCGCATGCGGGGCCCCGTTTCCGCTACAATCCCCCCTCGGTTGATCGAGGTTTGGGGGTATAGCTCAGTTGGTAGAGCAGCGGACTCTTAATCCGTAGGTCGTAGGTTCGACTCCTACTGCCCCTACCAAGCAAATCAAGCCGTTGCGCATGGTTTCTTGGTTCCCTCCGATTTTCCCGGTTTGGCAGGTACGCGCGGCGTAAACCGATTTCCGAAATACTCCACCGGTTCCCCGCGATTCGATTCCCGCTCGGTCGCCTTGGCAGGCATACTTGCCCCGTCTTGGGCGGATTTGGCGTTCAACGTGGTCACATGAGCGCGGCGTGGTACCGGCGCAAGATCCGCGCGGTTTGGCGACTCGCGTCCATCTGGCGATGATGTCGGGCTGGCCGGATGCAAATCCAAGGACTCCCTGATGCATTCCCAACACGAAAGGAAGCGCATGAAACGAGCAGCAGCGGTCACCATCGCATCCCTCTTCGCGGCCCTGGCGCAAGGCGCGCACGCCGCCCAGCCCGATTCCTGGTACGTTGGTGTCCTCGCCGGCCGAACGCACATATCGAACGGCTGCAACGGCGTTTCCCAGGCGGTCCAGTCCATCGGCTACTCGACCTCCAATTTCAACTGTTCGAATTCCGCGACGGCGGTCGGCGGCCTCGTCGGTTATCAGTTCGACAGGCATCTCGGATTTGAGATTGGATACACGGATTTCGGCAAGCCCAGCGCGTCGGGCGTCGCGGCGGGCACACCGGTTTCGGCGGATGTCTCGCCAACGGCATTCAATGCGACCCTGGTGTGGACGCAGCCGATCGCAGCGGGTTTCTCGGTGCTTGGCCGTCTCGGCCTGGGCATTACGACGGTGAAGACTTACGCCAGTTCGCCCACGGCGTCCACGTCAGCCAGCGCGCAGAGCCGCACGGGCGTTCCAGGCATTGGCGTGGAATACGACTTCGGGCGCATCGCCGCCCGGCTCATTTTCGACTATTACGGCAAGGTCGGCGATTCGTCGACCACCGGCACGACCAATTTGTCCCTGTTGTCCGGCGGCGTCACCTACTCGTTCTGACGCGTCCCGCCCTACGCAAGCCGCCTCCGGGCGCGTGCGCCTTACGGCTTGCGTAGCGCGATCGTGCCGTCTTTCCCGCGCGTGAACTGCTTGGCGTTGATCGCCGCCGCAATCGCTTGATACGCCGCACTCTTGAATCGCGCCTGCTCCGACGCCGGAAGATCCTTGTCATAGCCTTTCGCCGCCAGCAGGTTGCGGACGAGTTCGGCCTGTGACATCGGCTTCGTCAGGATCTTTTGGGAGAGCTGGAGCATTTCTCCGCGGCTGAACCACTTGCGCCGCGCCCCCCCGACGGTTTCCCCCTTGGCGGCGCGGCCGCGCCGTAGCCCCGGGATCGTCTCATTGTCGCCGCTGTGTTCCAGTGCGATCCGGATGATCTGCCCATTCACGTGGCTAAGTTCCTTGAGTAATTCTTCGCGCCGCTGCAGAAGAGACAGGATCTGAGACGTAGACATGATTATTTCTTGGTAAGGAGTGGGGCCACGGCGACGATAGCAAAGATTCTCGGTGCCGGGTGCGCGTGTCGCGCGCAAAGCGAGGCGTTGCGGCCGCGGATGCCGTCCGCGGGCCGTACGGGATGCCCGGGTCGCCCCGATCCCGTCCCGCCGCCCCGAACATGACATGTAGTCGTTTTGCCATATTTCGCGCATAAAATCACTTGATGGACTACGCTCAGCAGCAACGAAATCCCGCACGGCATTGGCTGGGTCTTTCCTTCGTCGCGTTGCTGCATGTCGTGGTCATCTATGCGCTCGTCAATGGATTGGCGCACAAGATCGTCGATGCGGTGCGCAAGCCGATCGAGACGGTGATCGTCAAGGAAAACACGCCACCGCCGCCGCCTCCCGCAGCACCGCCGCCGCCCAGGCTCGACGTTCCGCCGCCGCCGTTCGTGCCGCCGCCGGAAATTCCGATCGCGGTTCCGCCGCCACCGCACGCGATCACCCAGGTCGTCCACACCCCGCCGCCGAAGCCGTTGGCGGTTCGGCCGGCGCCGCCGCGCCCGGTGCGCGCGGCACGGACGCGCCCGGCGCTGGATCGCAGTTCCTGTGCCACCACGGAACCGGATTACCCCATGTCATCGCGGCGCAACATGGAGGCCGGGACGGTCGTATTGCGCATCGAGATCGGCACCAATGGCCTGCCGGCGCGGGTGGACATCGCGCGGTCGAGTGGATATCAGCGTCTGGACGTCTCGGCGCGGGAGTGGATTTCAAGCTGTCGGTTCCGCCCGGCCACGGTCGATGGCAAGCCGGTATTGAGTTGGGTGGCGCAGGCGTACACCTTCACGCTGCAGGATTGAGGAAATGGGGAGCATGGGAATGTTGGGCATCCGGTTTGGGCGCGCCGCGTCGGCGGCGCGGATTTTCGTGTTGGGCGGGGCATTCGTGTTGGGCGCCGCGGCGTGGACGCCTCCGGCGGTCGCACAAACCGCGCCGGCAGCCGGGGCGCCGGCGGCGGTTTCGGCGCCGGTAGCGATGCCCGTCCCGGTCGCGGGCGAGCCCGGCAAGGTCGAGGTGGCGAACCCGTACGGCCTTGGCGCGTTGTGGAAAAACGGCGATTTCGTGGCCCGCGGCACCCTGTTCGTGCTGGCGGTGATGTCGTTCGGCAGTTGGTACATCCTGTTCACCAAGTTCTGGGAACAGTTCAAACTGCTCTCCGAAGCGACGACCGTGCAGAAAAGTTTCTGGACCGCCGATTCCATCGCGACGGGGCTGGAGGCGCTCAAGCCGCAAAGCGCCTTCCGGTTCATTGCGCAATCCGGGATCGACGCCAATAGCCGGCACGCGGGTCCGCTGATGGAGCGGATCGATCTCAATACCTGGATCTCGCTTTCAATCGATCGGGCGGTGATGAACGTGCAGAACCGGCTGCAGGATGGCCTGGCGTTTCTCGCGACGGTGGGATCGACCGCTCCGTTCGTCGGCCTGTTCGGGACCGTGTGGGGGATCTACCATGCGCTCACCGCGATCGGGATCGCCGGACAGGCGTCGATCGACAAGGTGGCCGGCCCGGTGGGCGAGGCGCTGATCATGACGGCGTTCGGTTTGCTGGTCGCGGTTCCCGCAGTCCTGGGATACAACCTCCTCGTGCGCCGGAACAAGGTTGCGCTCGAACGGGTACGGGCCTTCAGTGCGGACCTGCATCTGACCCTGCTGGGCGGATCCGGAAAGGGCGCGTGATCTTGTTCCGCCCGGTTTCGTTGCGCGCTCGTCCGGACAGGATTGCGGCATGGCGATAAATCTCGTGCAAGGCGGGTCGGACGGCGATGACGTCGTCTCCGCGATCAACACCACGCCGCTGGTCGACGTGATGCTGGTATTGCTGATCATTTTTCTGATCACCATTCCAGTTGTCGTCCATACGGTTCCCGTCCACCTGCCCAAGGAGCGGAACCAGCCGCGCCAGATCAAGCCGCAAACCGTGACGATCACGATTGACCGCAGCGGCGAGGTGTTTTGGGGGGCGCAGCGACTGGCCGACAACGACGCCTTGCTTGGCCGCTTGAAGGCGGCGGCGGTGAAGGTTCCCCAGCCGGACGTGCAGATTCGTGGCGACATGGACGCGCGCTACGAAGGCATCGGCAAGGTGGTGCTGGATTGCCAGCGCGCAGGCATCGCCAAGGTCGGGTTCGTGATTCAGCCGCCGGCGAATGGAGGCTAGGCGAAGATGGCGATGCACCTTGGCGGCAGCGGCAGCGACGATGATGACGTGATGGTCGACATCAACACCACGCCGCTCAT
This sequence comes from Pseudomonadota bacterium, assembly GCA_021842465.1. Classification (GTDB taxonomy): domain Bacteria; phylum Pseudomonadota; class Gammaproteobacteria; order Burkholderiales; family Burkholderiaceae_F; genus GJ-E10. The sequence goes on along the minus strand of JAKBZN010000001.1, from coordinate 78,532 downwards.
CGACGTGATGCTGGTTCTGCTCATCATGCTGATCATCACGATCCCCGTGCAGTTGCACTCGGTCAACCTCGACATGCCGGTGGGGACGCCCCCTCCGCCGCCCAAGCCTCCGGTGGTGATCAATGTCGATGTCGATTTCGACGGCACGATCTATTGGAACGGCCAGCCGGTGGCCGACCGGCCTTCGCTGGATGCGCTGCTGCAGGCTGCGGCCGCGCAGCCGGATCAACCGGAAATTCACTTGCGGCCCAACAAGCTGGCCACCTATAAATATGTGGCCGAAGTGCTGGCATCGGCGCAGCGACTCGGATTGACGAAGATCGGACTGGTGGGCAATGAACAATTCATGCAATAAGAAGAGTCGCGGGGTCTGGATTCGTGCCGGGGTCTTGCTGGCGGCGCTCGTCGGTGTGCCGCTCGCGCTGCCGGCTCTTGCCGCGACGGGATCCGCCGCGGCGGTGCAGCAGGCCGTTCGGGCGCAGGTGGGCCAGCCGTTGCGGGCCGCGCAGCAACTCGCCAAGGAGCGGAAATTTGCCGCGGCACGTGACAAGATCCGGGCGGCGAGCGCAGTTGGCGGCCTGAGTCCCTATGAATCCTTCCTCATCGAGCGCGTGCGCGCATTCGTCGCCGCCAGCAGTGGGGATGAGAAGACGCTGACGACCTCCCTGACTGCGGTGGTCGGCAGCGGGTTCCTCGCGCCGGCGGACCGGCTGCGGATGATGCGGGCGCTCGCCGGGACGTACTATCGGGAGAAACACTACGGACGGGCGGCGCAATGGGCGGATCGGGTCCTGCACGACGGAGGCCCGGATCCGGCGATGCAGGATGTCGCCATCGATTCGCGCTATCTGCGCAAGGAATATGGTCCGGCGGTCCAGGCCCTGCACCAGCTCCTGGCGGCGGATGCCGCGGCCGGGCGCACGCCGTCTGAGGCGCATCTGCAACTGCTGCTTTCCTGCGAGGACCACCTCGGGAATCGCGCCGGCGCCGCGGATGCCCTCGACCGCCTGCTTGCCGCGTACCCCAAAAAGGAATACTGGCATCTGGCGTTGGCCCGGATCGAGAGCAATCCGAAATTTCCCGATCGGCTCGGGCTGGACCTGCTGCGGCTGCGCCTCGCCCTCGGATTGCTGACGCAGGAATCGGATGCGATGACCATGGCGCAACTGGATCTGCAGGCCGGGTTCCCCGCGGAGGCGCAAAAGGTCGTGGACGCGGCCGTCGCCGATGGCGTGTTCGGCAAAGGGCCCGGTGCAGCGCGGGAGCGGCGTTTGCAGGCATTGGTGAGGAAGGACCTGGCCGAGGACCGGCGCGATCGCGCGGGAGACATGGTCGAGGCGAAGAAGGCCCATACCGGCGAGGCCCTGCTCAATATCGGGTTCAACGATGTGCTCAACGGCAATGCCGCCGCCGGACTGCCGCGAATGGAGCGCGGGTTGCAGCAGGGTGGCCTCGCCCATCCGGAAGACGGGCGCTTGCATCTCGCCATCGCATACTGGATGGCGGGTGACGCCACCAAGGCGCTGGCGGCATTCCGTCGCGTCGGCGGCACCGATGGGGCGGCCGACCTTGCCCGCCTGTGGGCCGCGCACATTGCGCACCCGCAACGCGGCTAGCGCTGGCGTTTCTGCGCTCCGCCTCCCCGGGGAGGTGCGCGCCCTCGCTACAATGCCGCGGTGAAGGGTACCCCACTCCGCGGAGATGAGATGAAACGCGACCCCCAGGAAACCTTGCGTTCCGCCAAGACCAATGCGGAGCTGATGGCGCGCCGCCGTGCCGCCATGCCGCGCGGATCGGGGCAGGTGCACGCAATATTCGTCGACCGCGCCGAAAACGCCGAAATTTGGGACGTCGAGGGAATGCGCTACGTCGATTTCGCCGGCGGCATCTGCGTGGTCAACACCGGCCACCGGCATCCCAAGGTGGTGGCTGCGGTGCAGGCACAGCTTGCCCGCTTCACCCACACGGCGTTTCAGTTGCTCGCATACGAGCCTTTGGTCGAACTGGCGGAGCGCTGCAACGCGCTGGCTCCCGGGGACGCACCGAAAAAGTCCTTCTTCGCCACGACGGGCGCGGAGGCGGTGGAGAACGCCGTCAAGATCGCGCGGGGCTACACCGGCCGGCCGGGGCTGATCGCCTTCAGCGGCGGCTTCCATGGCCGCACGATGATGACCTTGTCCCTGACCGGCAAGGTGGCGCCGTATAAGACCGGAATCGGACCGTTTCCCGGCGAGGTGTACCACGCCCGGTTTCCCAATCCGTTGTTCGGCATCGGCGTTGAGGAGGCACTGGCCTCGATCGAGCACCTTTTCCGCAACGATATCGGTCCGGAGCGTGTGGCCGCGATCATCGTCGAGCCGGTGCAGGGAGAGGGCGGGTTTTACGTCGCGCCGTTCGCGTTCTTGCGGGCGCTGCGCGAATTGTGCGACCGGCACGGAATCGTGCTGATCGCCGACGAGATCCAGAGCGGCGCGGGTCGCACCGGAACCTGGTTCGCGATCGAGCATTCCGGCGTCGTGCCGGATCTGATTACGATGGCGAAATCGATGGCGGGCGGTTTCCCGATCTCCGGGGTCGTCGGGCGTGCGGACATCATGGATGCGCTGGGGCCGGGCGCGCTGGGGGGCACCTATGGCGGGAATCCCCTCGCGGCTGCCGCCGCGCTGGAAGTCCTGAACGTGTTCGAACAGGAAGGTCTGCTCGCGCGGGCGCAGGCCGTCGGCGAACGGCTGCGGGCCGGACTGGAGCGCATTGCCGCCCGGCACGCTTGCGTGGGAGATGTCCGCGGCTTGGGCGCGATGATCGCGGCCGAGTTGTTCGATTCGGGGAATCTCGAGGCTCCGGCGACCGAACTGACGGCGCGGATCGTCGCCGAAGCAGCGCGGCGCGGGCTGATCCTCCTTTCGGCCGGACCGAATTCCAACGTGTTGCGGATCATGGTGCCGCTCACCGCGAGCGATGCAATCCTCGATGAGGGCCTGCGGATCCTCGCAGAGACGTTCGAGGCCGTCGCGGTGTGAATCCGGTCTTGCCGCGTGCCGTGCGGGACTCCCGTAACGCCGCCATTTGACCTAGGTCATGTCGAGTCCGGCCGCGCTTGCCACAATGTAGTCAACCGGTTGCTTCCGGTTTCAGCTGGCGCTCCTTCCCATGCGTCAGCGGTTCGTCAGGGGATGCGCCAGCGAATCTGCGCATTCCCGGGCGGACCGAAAGGCCCTGGCAACGGGGCCTTTCGTTGCGTGTGGTGCTGCGCCCTGGATGGGTGCGTTTCTTTTCCGGGTACGTTCGCAAGAACGTACCCGTTTTCTTTTGGTGCGCTCCGCAGGTTCACGCTTTTACCCGACTTGGCCGATCGCACGCGCCGTGGCGAACGGGGTTGCGGCGCGCCGCTGGGCCGGCTCCGATCGGCCGTTACGGGGTCCGCCCCTATGCAAAAACGATGGTCTTGTTGCCGTCGATGAACACCCGATCCTCCAGGTGATGCCGGAGTGCGCGGGCCAGCACCGCAGCCTCGATGTCGCGGCCCAGCGCTTCCATTTCCGCGACCGAGTGCCGGTGATCGACCGGGCGCACGTCCTGCTCGATGATCGGCCCTTCGTCGAGATCGCTGGTCACATAGTGCGCCGTAGCTCCGATCAGCTTGACGCCGCGGGCGTGCGCCTGGGCATAGGGCGATCCCCCCTTGAAGCTGGGCAGGAACGAATGATGGATGTTGATGCAACGGCCGGCGAAATCGCGCGTGAAGCGGTCGCTCAGGATCTGCATGTATCGCGCCAGCACGACGACATCGGTTGCCGTTTCGGCGATCAGGCGCCGCAGCGCCTCTTCCTGCGACGTCTTGTCCCCGCCTACGATCGGCAAATGATGGAACGCGACTCCCGCGCGGGCCGCAACCGGCTCGAGCACCATATGATTGGACGCGATCCCGGCGATGGCCATCGGCAGTTCGCCCAGTTCCCATCGGTAGAGCAGGTCGCGCAGGCAGTGATCGACTTTCGAGACGAGCAGTAGCGCCCGGTAGGGCCGATCGTTGCGTCGGAGCGTCCAGTCCATCGAGAACCGGGCTGCGGTGTCGTGGAAATCCGTATCGAGGATCGCGTCGGAAAAGTCCGGCGGCACCACGAACACGCAGCGCAGGAAGAATCGCCGGGTTTCCGCGTCGTCGTACTGCGACAACTCCGTGATGTCGAACTGCCGGATCGCCAGGTGGTGGGTGATTGCGGCGATGAGCCCGGTTGTCGCCGGACAAGTCACGCGCAAGGTGTAGCTGTTCGCCGTCTGGGTGGAATACGCCATCGGGACAAGGTTCGTCCCTCGGAGCCGAGGGGCGCGAAGAAGAAGGGTGGTGGCGGATCAGGGACTCGAACCCCGGACACAAGGATTATGATTCCTCTGCTCTAACCAGCTGAGCTAATCCGCCGAAGGCTGCGGAGTATAGCCGAACTGCGCGGCATGCGCTCGGCCGGCGCCCGGCGCGGGGTTCGGTGCGGGAAGCCGACTACGCCTACCGGGAACGGGGTTGACGCCGGGCGTGAAGGAAATTACAGTAATACTGGATTTTCATTCAGTATCGCCTCGGCGGGAGAAATCATGGACGACGGAAGGAGCGCCCTCGTGGCGGAAAACAAGGAACGGCAGAAGGCGCTCGCGGCTGCGCTGGCGCAAATCGAGAAACAGTTCGGCAAGGGGTCGATCATGCGCCTCGCCGATGGCGAGGTCGTCGAAGACATCCAGACGGTATCCACCGGATCGCTGGGGCTGGATATCGCATTGGGCGTAGGCGGCTTGCCGCGCGGGCGCGTGGTGGAAATCTACGGGCCGGAATCCTCCGGCAAGACCACGCTCACGCTGCAGGTGATCGCCGAGATGCAGAAGATGGCCGGCACCTGTGCGTTCATCGATGCCGAGCACGCGCTCGATTCGCAGTATGCGCAGAAACTGGGTGTCAATCTTCAGGATCTGCTCATCTCTCAGCCCGACACCGGCGAACAGGCATTGGAGATCGTCGATGCATTGGTGCGTTCCGGTTCGGTCGACCTGATCGTGGTCGATTCCGTGGCGGCGCTCACACCCAAGGCGGAAATCGAAGGGGAGATGGGCGACGCGCTTCCCGGCCTGCAGGCGCGACTGATGAGTCAGGCGCTGCGCAAACTCACGGCGACGATCAAGCGCAGCAATTGCCTGGTGATTTTCATCAACCAGATCCGCATGAAGATCGGCGTGATGTTCGGCAATCCCGAGACCACGACCGGGGGCAACGCCTTGAAATTCTATGCCTCCGTGCGCCTGGATATCCGTCGCATCGGCTCGATCAAGAAGGGCGACGAAGTGATCGGTTCGGAAACCCGGGTCAAGGTTGTCAAGAACAAGGTGGCGCCGCCGTTCAAGCAGGCCGAGTTCGACATTCTCTATGGCGAGGGGATTTCCCGCGAAGGCGAAATCCTCGATATCGGCAGCCAGCAGAGTGTGGTGGAAAAGTCGGGGGCCTGGTATGCCTACGGCGGGGATCGAATCGGTCAAGGCAAGGACAACGCCCGCGAGTTCTTGCGTGCCAACCCCGACGTCGCGATCGAAATCGAAAACAAGATTCGAGAGCGTCTTGGCATCACGCCTCGGGCCGCCGCGGACGGACAGTAGCGCGAGGCTTGCCGGTGCCGTTCCCCGCAACCGGATCTTCCCCGTTGCCGGAGCAAGGCGATGCATCCCGCCTCCGCTCCCGGGAGCGGGAGCGGGAGGGCGACCGGGGCGTAACGCCTCGGAAGCCTCGGCAATCGCCGTGGCAGATCGCCCTCTCCGCCTTGGCTCGTCGCGAATATGGTCGCGCCGAACTGGAGCGATTGCTGCTTCGGAAGTTGGGGGGCGGAGCGGAGTCGGAGGGGGAATCCGCCGTCGCAGCGAGTCCCGATGAGATCGCGCGCACGTTGGATCGATTGCGGGACCAGGGTTTTCTCTCCGACGCCCGCATGGCGCAGGCCTGGACGCGGTCTCGCGGTGCGCGCTACGGGCGCTTGCGTCTTCGCCAGGAACTTGCGCGAAAAGGCGTGGACGATGCGACCATCTCGGACGCACTGCCATCCGCCGACGAGGACGGACGGGCGGCGCTGGCGCTTTGGCGGAAGAAGTTCGGACGTCTGGCCGAAACGCCGCAGGAGCGTGCCCGGCAGGGTCGCTTCCTCATTGCGCGCGGCTTCGATGCCGAGATCGTTCGTCGGATCGTGAACGGATCGGCGCACGAAGCAACCTGAATTGTTCCGGGTTGCAAACGTCATTTAGTATTGGGGCCTGCCCGCATGAGCGGAGTGGAGATCCCTCTTGAAAATCCACGAATATCAAGCCAAAGAGATCTTGCGGCGCTTCGGCGTGCCGGTGCCGCGCGGGGAGCCCGCGTTCAGCGTGGCCGAGGCGGTCGACGCGGCGCGCCGGCTCGGCGGCCCGGTGTGGGTCGTCAAGGCGCAGATCCATGCCGGAGGCCGCGGCAAGGGCGGTGGCGTGCGGCTGGCCCGTTCGCTCGATGAGGTGCGCGCCCACGCGCAGGACATCCTGGGCATGCGGCTGGTTACCCACCAGACGGGAGCGCACGGCCAGACGGTTCGCCGGCTGCTCATTGAGGAGGGGGCGGACATTCGCAAGGAACTGTACGCCGGCCTCGTCCTGGACCGTTCGGCGCAAAAGATCTGCCTCATGGCGTCCAGCGAAGGGGGCGTGGAAATCGAGGAGGTCGCCGCGCACGCTCCGGAGAAGATTCATCGGGTGCTGATCGACCCCGTGGCCGGACTGACGGATGCCCAGGCGGATGCGGTGGCCCGTCACATCGGGATCCCCGACGCTTCGCAGGCGGCCGCGCGACAGGCGCTGCAAGGTCTGTCCCGCGCATATTGGGAGTGCGACGCGACGCTGGCCGAAGTCAATCCGCTGGTGCTGACCGGCGACGGCGGCGTCGTCGCCCTCGACGCCAAATTCAACTTCGATGCCAACGCGCTCTACCGCCATCCCGAGTTGGTCGCATTGCGTGACATGGACGAGGAGGATCCGGCGGAAATCGAAGCGTCGAAATTCGATCTTTCCTACATTCAGCTGGACGGCAACATCGGCTGTCTGGTCAACGGCGCCGGGCTCGCCATGGCGACGATGGATACGATCAAGCTTTACGGCGGCACGCCGGCGAATTTCCTCGACGTCGGGGGCGGCGCGACGGTGGAGAAGGTGACCGAGGCGTTCAAACTCATGCTGCACAACCCGGATTGCAAGGCGATCCTGGTCAATATCTTTGGCGGCATCATGAAGTGCGACACCATTGCCGAGGGCGTCATCGCCGCGTCGCGCGCCGTGCACCTCGCAGTGCCCCTGGTGGTTCGCATGAAGGGGACGAACGAGGAACTGGGCCGCAGGATGTTGGCGGAATCCGGCCTGCCGATCATTTCGGCCGACACTATGGCCGAGGCGGCCCAGCGCGTGGTTGCAGCGGTTTCGAACGCGGCCGGCGCGACGGCGTTGGCGGGGGGGCGGGCATGAGCATCCTGATCGACCGAAACACCCGCGTCGTCACCCAGGGGATCACCGGCAAGACGGGACAGTTTCATACCCGCGGATGTCGCGACTACGCGTTCGGACGGGAATGTTTCGTCGCCGGGGTCAACCCCAGGAAAGCCGGGGAGCGTTTCGAGGGCGTCCCCATCTACGGCACGGTGCGGGAAGCCAAGGAGCAGACCGGCGTCAACGCCTCGGTCATCTATGTGCCTCCCGCCGGTGCGGCAGACGCAATCTGGGAGGCGGTGGAGGCGGAACTCGACATCGTCGTCTGCATCACCGAGGGAATCCCTGTGCGCGACATGATTCTCGTGCGGGACCGGATGCGGAAGGTGGGCTCCAGGACCGTTCTGCTTGGACCGAACTGCCCCGGCCTCATCACCCCGGACGAAATCAAGATCGGCATCATGCCCGGCCACATCCATCGCCGCGGTCGCATTGGCGTGGTGTCGCGTTCGGGGACGCTCACCTATGAAGCCGTCGCGCAACTGACCGAACTCGGGCTGGGGCAATCGAGCGCGGTCGGAATCGGCGGGGATCCGGTAAACGGCCTGAAGCATCTGGACGTGCTGCGGTTGTTCAACGACGACCCGGAAACCGATGCCGTCATCATGATCGGCGAAATCGGGGGAAACGACGAGGAGATCGCGGCGGCCTGGGCCCGGGACCACATGACGAAGCCCGTGGTCGCCTTCATCGCCGGTGTCACCGCGCCGCCGGGCAAGCGCATGGGGCACGCCGGCGCGATCATTTCCGGCGGCCATGGAACCGCCCAGGAAAAACTCGATGCGCTCGAGGCGGCCGGGATCCGTACCACCAGGAACCCCTCCGAGTTGGGAAAACTCCTGCAAAGCGTTCTGTAAGGCGCGCGGAGCGCGCCGGTGGCGAAGAGACGAAAAACGCACTATGCCCGGAACCCTTGCGTTGCGGTTTGCGATCAAAAGCCACCCCGGCATGGTCCGGCCTCTGAACGAGGATGCCGTGGGAGCCGACCCGGCGATCGGCCTGTTCGTGGTTGCCGACGGGCTGGGCGGCTACAACGCCGGCGAGATCGCTGCGACCATGGCGGTCAGCCGCCTGCTGGGCGACTTGGGCCGGGGCTTGACGGCGGCGGTCTGCTTTTCCAAGACCTACGATCCCGCGGTCGCGCTGCGCCGGACATTGTTCGCGCTGAATGGCGAAATTTTCCGCGCGGCGCTGCAGAGCACCATGTATGAAGGCATGGCGACGACGGTCATCGCAGCATGGCTGCTGGGTAGCCGGATGTGGGTCGCGCACGCGGGAGACTCCCGTCTCTATCGATTGCGTGATGGCAATCTGGATCAGATCACCAAGGATCATTCCTTTTCCCAGGAATTGCTCGATGCCGGGATGATTACCGTCGAGGAGGCGCGCACCTTGCCGGCAAAAAACCTCGTCACCCGCGCGATCGGCACATCGCCAAACTGCGACCCGGAAGTTCGCGACTACGACGTTCAGCGCGGCGACCTGCTGCTGCTTTGTTCGGATGGCCTGACCGAGATGGTCGCCGAGGCGCGGATCCGCGCGCTGCTGTGCGCTTGCGACGGTGACCTTGCGGCCACCGCCCGGCGGCTGATCGACGAAGCCAACGACGCCGGAGGGCGGGACAATTGTTCCGTGATCCTGGTCCAGGTTGATCGCGCCGGCGCGGCGCGCGAGGATGACCCGCACGGCGTTTCTTGATTCCCCGGGCGGCAACCCGGCTTGCCGGCGGCAGGGTGCCCGGATTTTTGTCCTCGGCACCGAGGTCCGGTTGTTTTGGTTTCCCGAATCGAGTAGGCTTGTCGGCGCGGGGGAGTTCCGTTTGACGTTTTTTTACCAGGCGAGCAGAGAGATCTGTATATGTCGAAGCTGATTCTGAGTCTGGATGGCGTCGTTCTGCGCGAAGTCGCCCTGACCAAGGATCGCGAGACGATCGGGCGCCGCTCGCACAACGATGTGGTGATCGACAATCTTGCGGTGAGCGGTGAGCATGCTGTCATCGTTCGGACCGGCGACAACACGTACATCGAAGATCTGGGGTCGACCAACGGCACCACGGTGAACGGCCAGCCGATCAAGCGCCACCTGCTGCGAAACGGCGACACCATCGAGGTCGGCAAGTACCGGCTGCGGTATCTGCTCGATGCCGCGGCGGGGGATGCGCCGGCGGGCGTCGACATCGACACCCAGCAGCCCCTGGCGCGGGAGTTCTACAGCCCCGGGCCCGCCACGATTCAGGTGCGTCCGCCCGGAGAACCGACCGCCGCGCCGCAGGCGCCGGCGACGATCCGCATCCTGACCGGCGGGAACGCGGGGCGGGAGATGGCGCTCGTCAAGGCCTTGACCACGGTCGGGCGTCCTGGCAGTCAGGTTGCCGTCATCACACGGCGTCCTACCGGGTATTTCATCGCCCATGTCGAGGGTGACGTGTTTCCTGCCGTCAACGGACGCAATCTCGGTTCGGCCGCGCATCCGCTGCACAACGGGGACGTGATCGAACTTGCCGGGGTGCAGATGGAGTTCGGTTTCCCGGACTCGCGACAGCCGGTCCAAAACGCCGCATAGGCGGCCGCCCCCTTGTCGGGCACGTGGGCTGCGCGGCACGCTCCTTCTCCATCGTGAAATAGAATCCTCCGGCGTGCGTACGCATCCCGGCGGCGATCCGGGCTGCGGGAAACGACCGGAAAATCAGCGAGAGGGAGCGGGAATGCAAAGGAACGGCGGGTTCGCCAAGGCGGCGAAGGCGTTGCGCAAGGCGATCTGGGTGGGAAGCGCGCTGGTGTGGACGGTCGCGGTACATCCCGCCTTGGCGAGCGAGGTTTTGTCCCCGTCGTTTGCACAGTGGGTGGCGACCCTGCAGCAGCACCCGGATGACGAGGCGCTGCGCGCGCGGATCATTGCCGCGGCGCGTCGGCGGGCGCCGGCGATTCCCGAACCGGCGCGACGGGATTTCATCCGGGGGAATACCGCGATGGCGAGCGGCCTGGGAACGTATGGCGCCCGGCGCGCGATCCGCAATTACGAAAACGCGCTGGTTTCCGCGCCATGGTGGGGCGAGGCATACCGCAGCCTTGCCAAGGCACAGGAAGCGGCCAAGGATTATTCGGGGGCGATCGAGGCGCTGCACCGATTTCTGCAGACCGGTCCCGACAAGTCCCAGGCACGGCAGGCGCAGGATCACATTTACGCCCTGGAGGAAATGCGCGACGAGATGCGCGACCTGCACGCGCACCCGGTTGCCCCGACGCCGGTCGCGTCCGCTCCGGCGGAGCCCGCGGTTGTGACCGCTGCGCAGCCGGCGGCGGTCGCTGCGGGTGCCGTTGCGACCCTGCCGAGCGCGGCAATGAAATTGGGAACGACGTTCCGGGATTGTCCCGATTGCCCGGAAATGGTCGCCATCACGCCCGGATATGCGATGGGAAAATATCTGGTCACCCAGAAGCAATGGCGCGATGTGATGGGCAACAACCCCAGCTTTTTCCCGAAGTGCGGAGATGATTGTCCGGTGGAGCAGGTGAGTTGGGACGACGTGCAGGAATTCCTGGCCAGACTCAACGAAAAAACCGGCAGGCACTATCGCTTACCGACGGAGGCGGAGTGGCAGTTTGCCTGTCACGGTGGGTCGCCGACCAAATACTGCGGCAGCCAGCGATACCAGGATGTCGCCTGGTTTGCCGGCAACAGCGGCGGACACACGCATCCGGTGGGGCAGAAGCAGCCCAACGCGCTGGGCCTCTACGACATGAACGGCAATGTCTGGGAGTGGACCGACGGGTGTCTGGAGTACGACTGCGATTACCGCGTCTTGCGCGGCGGATCCTGGATCTACGATCCGGGCTTTCGCGGGACGTCCAAGCGCATCGGCGTTGCGCGCTCGTATCGGTTGAACGAATACGGGTTCCGGGCCGTCCGGACCTTGCCGTAACCGGCGCGGGTCCCGGAAAAGCAAAACGGGCGACTCCGCATCGCTGCGGAGCCGCCCGTGGGCAGAAGTACCCGGTCAGGTCGTCAGATCACGCGGATCTGGGTGGCCTGCGGGCCCTTGTTGCCTTGCGCGACGGTGAATTCAACGCGCTGGTTTTCCTGCAGGGACTTGAAGCCCGAGCCCTGGATTTCCGAAAAGTGGGCAAAGAGATCTTTCCCGCCGTCGTCGGGGGTGATGAACCCGTACCCTTTTGCATCGTTGAACCATTTGACGGTTCCGGTCGCCATAAACAACTCCTGAAAACAAATTGGAAAAATCCCCGTGCGTCGAAACACGCACACGGTGTGCAAACGATCAGGCACCGCAAGCTGGGGCTACCGCAGGAGCGCGATCTCGCGCGACCGGCTCGGAGGACCAATGGCAAACGAGGCTGAAACGAAATGCGCGGCCATTGTATACGGGAATTCGGGCTCCTGTTCCCCCTCGGTCAACCGAAACGAACGGCACAGACCGGCTTTTTCAGCAGTCGATCGACGTAAGGCCGGCTGGCCGGATCCGCGGCCCCGGCTCCCGCTGCGACAAAGATGGGAATCCAGTGTTCTGGTCGGGGGTGGCATGCTCGCGCTCCCGGCGCATGCGCCCAGTCGAGAAGGGCGCGGTTGCGCGCCTGCGGGTCCGGATCGGCGATCGTCCGCGCCAGCCAGTCATCGAAGGCCTGGGCCGCGTCGTCGCCGCGGCCGGGCTGGAAGAACTCACGCAGATTGTGATAGCTCATTCCGCTGGCAACGATCAATACCCCCTCGTCCCGCAACGGAGCCAAGGCGGCTCCGACCGAGAAATGGAACCGGGGGTCGAGGTTGCGTTGCAGCGATAGCGGGACGATCGGCAGCGCTGCGTCGGGAAGCATGACCTTCAGCGGGACGAACACGCCGTGATCCAGACCACGACGATCGTCGGTGTCGGCTTCCACGCCCGCTTGCGCGAGCAGCGCCTGCAGTCGCGCGCCCAGCGCAGGCGCGCCGCGGGCCGGGTACTGGAGTCGGTAGGTATGCTCGGGAAACCCGTAGTAGTCATACAGGAGCGCGTGCGAGGGCGCGACGCCGATGGTCGGTCTCGGTGCTTCCCAGTGCGCGGAGACCACGACGATCGCCTGCGGCACGCCTGGCAGCGAGGCCGGGATTCCCCGCAGGTAGGCGGCCATCCCGTCCCAAAGGTCGGGGGGCATCCCGGGCATCGGATCCATGAAGAAGCAAGGCCCGCCCCCATGCGGGATATATAGCGCGGGTTGGCGGAGGGCGGGAGCGGCGTGGGGTTCCGACATGTTGCGGCTCGGTTGGGTATTGGCGGGTATCGTCGCCGATCCGGCGCCGCGAGGGTTGCATTTTTTTGTCGACCCCGTTCCGTCCGGATGGCCCCGGCAGATGGCGGGCGTATCGCCGCCCGCCATCTGCTAAAGTCTAAAGTTTGCTCCGTTCCTGGAAACCGTCGTGAAGCTTCGTACCGCCCTGCCCGTGCTGCTCGCCACGCTTGCTCTTTGCGGATGTCTCGGCAACTCCGGCAGCCCGCAGAGCCCGCCGACCTCGGTTCGGGCGTATGGCGGCGACGCGATGATCAGCGTGACCTGGAGCGGTTCGGCGGCGACCAGCTACTGGATGTTCTACGCGCAGGATCCGACGCTGAGCACCAGCAACTGGGTGAACGGGCTCCTCAACGCGGGGATCGCGCTCAACCCCAGTTCTCCCTGGCTGCTCTGCAATCAGGTCAACAATCCGAATCCCACGACCCAGTTCCCGGCGATGTATTTCACGATGGACGGCCGTACCGGCACGGCGCCGGGCGGTTCCGGGAGCCCGGTGGTGAGCGCAGTCGCGCGCCCCGCCGGTGGGCCGTATCCGGGGAGTGGGGCGCCCTGGACGCCCGGTGGTGGGATTGGCGTGACCAACGGCACTCTGGACGGGCTCGGCTACGTCCCCGTCACCACCTGCGGTTCCACGGGCGCGGGCGGCTTCCCTCCGGCAGGCCTGTTCGTTGCGGTCGGTTCGGGCGGCATGCTCTACACGGCGCTGCTGCAGCCCGACGTCGCCGGTCCTCTTACCGCGGACCAAGGCAACATGCCGCTTTCCTGGACGCCGGCCAACCTGCCTCCGGGGTTCCAGGCCGACCTCTATGCGGCGGGGGGCAACTCCAGCGGCGCGAATACCGCCACGCCGGGATACTCCGTCGTCGCCGTGGGCGCCGGCGGCGCCATCCTGCAAAGTTCCGACGGCGTCAACTGGACCCAGGTCCAGTCCGGCGTCACCGCCAATTTGCGTGGCGTCTCGGTGTATGACGTTGACACTGCCACACCGGTGTTCGTTGTCGTCGGCGATCAAGGAACCATCCTCACCAGTACGGACGGCATCCATTGGGGGATCCAGTCGAGCGGCACCACCAGCAACCTGCGGGCGGTCCATTGCGATACGCCCAGCAACACCTGCGTCGCCGTCGGAGACGGCGGAGCGATCCTGATGTCGACGGCATCGCCCTTTACTGGCTGGGGGCAGGTCCCCGAGACCACCAGCAAGACCAACAACTGGATTGCCGTCGCATATGGCAACGACGACGCCAATTCCGATGCCATTACGCTGCAGTTGGGGGCCGGCACACCCACCAACGCCGCGGCGCTGAGTTCTTTCTACGGCGGCTTTTCGCCGTTGGGCTACACCTATTCGTCCAACCCGACCGAGGTCGGGATCAACACCACGAACGAAACCATCCAGACGTGGGTGGTGGTCGATGCGCAGGGAAACACGGCCTCTCTTTCGGGCGCCGGGTCCAACTCGTCGTGGGCCTTCGGTTCGATCCCGGTGACCGGCGGCGCATCCATCGTCGGAATCGGCTATACGACGCGCTTTCTTGCCCTCGACTCCGCCGGCATCGCCTATGCGAACGAGACCGGCGTGGGCACGAACTGGACGTCGACCGGCTATGCCGGAATCGCCAACCCGGTCGCATTGAAGAGCAGCGGCGATGGGTTCGTGGCACTGAACGGCAACGGCAGCAACGTCGCATCATATTGATCGCTCAATAGAACGCATAGACCACTTCCGCACGCACGGTGCGGCTCGGGGCGTCGTTCGTCGTGCCGAACAGCAGCCCGGCATCGAAGTCGATCGATCGCCCCGAGCGGAGCGGGATGCTGCCGAAGATGGCCGGCCCGACATTGTTCCAGCGGTTGAATACGATGTTTTCGGCCGCCCAGCTTTTGCCATACCCGAACCCCTGGATGCCATAGTCCAGAGGGCCGGAAGTCCGGTACTTGAACTGGTACTGGAATCCGAGTTGGGTGGCGGCACCGTACGCGGGGCCGCCCACGATTTTCGTGACCATCGGGTCGAGGTTCACCTGGAGGGCACCGAGGTCGGTCTGCAGCATTGGCGACAGGGTCAGGTACCAGCCTTGCGACCAGACGCGCGGGTGCTCGACCTCGATCATCGCGCCGAAATCCGCCCAGTGCTTGCCAGGATCGGTGAACCGGAATACGCCCTCCTCGGTGAATCCATCCACGCCGCCCCCGCTCGACCCCGGGGTCGAGTTTGCGAACTGGAGGTAGGTTTCCGACAGGATGTGGTCGGTGATCCCCACTTCATATTGCACCGCCGTCGCTTCCAGTGCGGGAGCGCCGTTGGGCGTCGCCGTCGCAGCGCCCGCGATGACGGCGATTTCCTTTTGGCCGGCGGAAATGTCGAGATCCTGAACGTAGTCGTCGGGGTCGGCTTCCGCGGGACGGCAGACGGCGAGCGCACAAAGGCAGGCTACCGCGATCCGGACCCATCCGTGGTCTCGATCCAAGCGGAGGGGCACGCCACCTCTGGTGGTCATGGGCTTCATCGCGCGGTCTCTCCGCATTCGTGGTGGCTTGGCGATGACGAGGCCGTGTATGGCTTCTTCATGAAATTCCCTCTCTTTTGTGAAGACTTGTTAAGGATAGGGCGAGCCGTTTCCCTTGGCTGCCGATGGTAGCGTCTAGATGGTAATGATTCTCATTTCGATTGGCAAGAGGGCTTGATCGGGCGTGCAGGTCCGTGAAGGCGCCGCAGACGGCGCGAAGCACCAGACCTGCTTCTCAAATGCATCATTTTCCCGTCATAATCTGCGGCTGCTTGCGGTAGGGATGGATTCCCGCAGAGAAAATGTCGGAGCGTTCCGACGGAAGACGATGCAACTGCTGACCCTGGGATTGAATCACCAAACGGCGCCGCTCGCCTTGCGGGAGCGGGTCGCGTTTCTGCCGCAGGAAATCGAGGGAACGATCGCGCGGTTGCGGCAGCGCTTCGCGAGTGTGACGCGAGGAACCGTGACCGAAGCGGCGATCGTCTCGACCTGCAATCGTACGGAGTTCTATTGCGCGGTGGACGATCCGGAACCGGCGGGGGCGGCCCTGTCGGAATTCGTTGCCGAAGAAAAGGGCGTCGTCGCCAGCGATTTCGTGCGCTCCTCGTATACGCTGCCTGCGGCCGACGCGGTCCGCCACGCATTCCGGGTTGCGAGCGGTCTCGACTCGATGGTCCTGGGGGAACCGCAGATCCTCGGGCAGATGAAGCAGGCGGAGCGGCTGGCGCGCGAGGCGGGCGGGCTCGGTCTGCTGCTGAACCACCTGTTCCAGCGTACCTTCGCGGTTGCGAAGGAGGTGCGCAGTTCGACCGAGATCGGGTCCCGGTCGGTGTCGATGGCCGCAGCGGCGGTAAAGATGGCTGAACGGATCTTTGGCGACATCGCCGATTGCCATGTCCTGTTCATCGGCGCGGGCGAGATGATCGAACTGACGGCGACGCATTTCGCCGCGCGGCGGCCCAAGACGATCACCGTTGCCAACCGGACGCTCGAACGCGCGCACAACCTGGCATCGCATTTGCACGGCCGCGCGATTCCGCTTTCCGACATTCCCGACGCCCTGGCGCACTTCGACATCGTGATTTCCTGCACGGCGAGTTCGCTGCCGATCCTTGGGCTGGGCATGGTCGAGCGCGCGATCCGCAGCCGCCGCCATCGGCCGATGCTGGTCGTCGATCTTGCGGTGCCCCGCGACGTCGAACCCGAGGTTTCCCGCCTCGATGACGTATTCGTCTATACCGTCGATGATCTCGGTCAGGTGGTGCAGACCGGACAGGAGGCCCGCCAAGCGGCGGTCGCGCAGGCCGAGGTGATCATCGAAACCCGCGTGCGCGATTTCGAGAGCTGGCTTGCCGGCCGCGAGACCGTTCCGGTCATCCGCGACATGCGTGCGCGCGCGGAGTGCCTGCGCATGTACGAAATCGAGCGCGCGCGGCGGCAGATTGCCCGCGGCGAACCGGTCGAGGTGGTGCTGGAGCGTTTTTCGCGGGCGCTTACCAACAAGTTCCTGCATGCGCCGATCGCGGTACTCAACGAGGCGGCAGGCGCTTCCGACGATGAACGGGTGCGGCAGATCGGGATGCTCTCGCAGTTCTACCGCAAGCCGGCCAACCATCAGTAATGACATCGCACGTGTCGCGCTTGCCGGCATCGCGATCCGAAGGTGCGGATCCGTCTGCGCCGGTCATCCATTTTTCACGACGTCCTTAGCGCCCGCCCAGGGCGGATGCCTGTTCCCATGAAAGAATCCATGCGGGCCAAACTGGCCCAGTTGGTGCATCGCCTTGCGGAAATCGATGGCGCGCTCGCGAGCGAGGACGCGGCGCGTGATCTCGACCAGTTCCGCCGCCTGTCGCGGGAACGCGCGGAGATCGAACCGGTGGTCGCGCGCTTCCGCGAGTTTCTGGCGGCCGAACAGGACCTGGAGACCGCCCAGCAAATGATTGCCGAGCCGGCGTTGCGGGCGCTCGGTCAGGAGGAGGAGGGCCTCGCCCGGACACGGATCGGTGCGCTGGAGGACGAGTTGCAACGGCTGCTGCTGCCCACCGACCCGAACGACGAGCGCAACATTTTCCTGGAGATCCGGGCCGGCACCGGAGGGGAGGAGTCGGCGTTGTTTGCCGCGGCACTGCTACGCATGTATATGCGGTATGCCGAACGCCGCCGCTGGCAGACCGAACTTCTTTCGGAGAGTCCTTCGGATCTTGGCGGATATCGCGAGGTAATCGTCCGCATCGCCGGTTTGGGGGCGTACAGCCGGCTCAAATTCGAGTCCGGGGTGCATCGCGTGCAGCGGGTTCCGGAAACCGAGGCGCAGGGCCGCATCCACACCTCGGCGTGCACGGTTGCCGTGCTTCCCGAGGCGGACGAGGTCGAGGACGTAAAGTTCGATCCGAGCGAGTTGCGGATCGATGTCTTCCGCGCCTCCGGCGCCGGGGGGCAGCATGTCAACAAGACCGAATCGGCCGTACGGGTCACCCATCTGCCGACCGGCCTGGTCGCGGAGTGCCAGGACGACCGGTCACAGCACAAGAACAAGGATCGCGCGCTGAAGATTCTTGCGGCGCGGGTCAAGGACGCGCAGGTCCGTGCGCAGCAGCAAAGCCAGGCGTCGGCCCGGCGCTCGCTGGTTGGCACCGGGGATCGCTCAGAGCGGATCCGCACCTACAACTTCCCGCAGGGGCGCGTGACCGACCACCGCATCAACTTGACGTTGTACAAGATCGACCAGATCATGGATGGCGACCTCGACGAACTGAGCAATGCCCTCACCGCAGAGTATCAGGCCGATCAGCTTGCGGCGCTGGCCGAGTCGGAGTAGCGCGCTTCCGGTGCGCGCACCGCGGTCCGTCCGGAGTGGGCGCCGTGCGCAATGTCATCCTTTGGATGAAGGGCGCGGAACTTTGTACTCCCCGGGAAGTCTCTCCTTCCATTTCGAGCCGGATTGCGCGATGACCGATCCGAACGTCAATGCGAGCGTCCTTCTGCGGCAATCCCGGCTTCCGTTTCGGGAGGCGCGGGCGCTGCTCGCCCTATCGCTGGAGGTATCGCCGGAGCACCTGGTCGCGCATCCGGAAATCGCCGTGCATCCGGCCGCGCAAGGGCGGTTCTCCGATTTGGTCGTGCGGCGGCGCGGCGGCACACCGATGGCCTACCTGACCGGATTCCAGGAGTTCTACGGCCACGCCCTCGAGGTCACGCCCGCTGTGCTCATTCCACGGCCCGAAACCGAGCTTCTGGTCGATACCGCAGTCCGCCTCCTTCCGCCCCGGCCGGATGTTTCCGTGCTGGAACTCGGGACCGGCTCGGGTTGCATCGCGATCACCCTGGCGCTGGCGCAACCGTACTGGCAGGTCGTCGCGACCGACCGCTGCCTGCAGGCGCTGGCGGTCGCGCGCCGGAACAGCCGTCGGTTGCAGGCGCGCGTCGGGCTGGTTGCCGCAGACTGGTTCGCGCCGCTGGGCGGCGCGCGGTTCGATCTGATCGTCTCCAATCCTCCCTACGTGGCGGAGGGCGACCCCCACCTGTCCAGCCTGACCCATGAACCCCGGCACGCGCTTACCGATGGCGCCGATGGCTTGAGCGCGCTGCGCGCCATCATCGCGAGCGCCGGGGAGCACCTGCGCCCCGGCGGCATCCTGCTGCTCGAACATGGCTACGACCAAGGGCCGCAGGTCCATGCGCTCGCGCGGGAGCAGGGATTCCATGCGGTCGAGACCCTGCTGGATCTCGAGGGCCGGGACCGCGTTTGCCTGGCGCGCTGGCAGTGAGCGCACGCCTGGCCGCGTCCTTCCCCACGTGCCGGACGGGGAATTTCCGGCGGCATCCGCCGTCTCATCCGTGTAGGATCTCACTCGAGTTCCGTTTCTTTCCTGGAATCCCATCATGGAAGCGCAAGAGTTCATCCGGAAGACCGTCTCCGAAAATCCCGTTGTCCTGTTCATGAAGGGCACAGCGCAATTCCCGCGTTGCGGGTTTTCGGGTCGCGCCGTGCAGATTCTCAAGGCTTGCGGCGTCAAGAACATCGTCATCGTCGACGTGCTCCAGGACGACGTCATCCGCCAGGCGATCAAGGACTACGCCAGTTGGCCGACGATCCCGCAGCTCTACGTAAACGGGCAGTTCGTCGGCGGCTCCGACATCATGTCGGAAATGTACGAAAGCGGGGAGTTGCAGAACCTGCTCAACGCCACGCAGTGATGCCGCGGCGTGTCATCGTCGCCGTCACCGGTGCATCGGGTGCCGTCTACGGCGTGCGGCTGCTTCAGCACCTGCGCGCGGCGGGCGGGGTGGAGACCCACGTCGTGGTCTCGCATGCCGGTGCGTTGACCGCGAGCCAGGAACTCGGGATCAAGCGTGCCGGCATTGAGGCGCTGGCCGATGTTGCCCACGGCGTCTCGGATATCGGCGCGGCCATTGCCTCCGGGTCGTTCGCTTGGGAATCGATGGTGATCGCGCCGTGCTCCGGGAAGACGCTGGCTGCGATTTCCTGCGGTTTCGCCGACAACCTGATCGCCCGCGCTGCCGACGTCACGCTCAAGGAGCGGCGGCGCCTGGTTCTGCTCGTTCGCGAGGCGCCCCTGCATGCGGCGCATCTGCGCAACATGCAGGAAGTGACCCAGATGGGCGGCATCGTCTTTCCGCCCGTGCCCGCGTTCTATCACCGCCCCAGCTCAATCGAGGAGATCGTCGACCAGACGCTCGCGCGCGTGCTCGATCTGATCGCTGTGGAGCACCAACTCGCGCCTCGCTGGCGCGGCGTGGCGCCCTCGGAAGGCGGTTCCGGGACATGAACTGTTACGCTCTTCTGGCGTTGGTCCGGGAGCGTGCTCGCCCGACCGATCTACAATTGTCCGGCTTGCCATTGCGGGGTTTCCGCATTGCGGCATTCGCCGGCCATCCGGAATTCTTTGCGGGGAGATTTGTCATGCGTCCTTTTTCCTGGGGACTCGGAGTTGTCGCCGGTGTCGGCATCCTGGGGTTGACCGGTTGTCAGACCATGCCGACCGGCCCGACCGTGCAGGTCATGCCGGCGCCCGGGAAGCCCTTCGACGTATTCGCAGGCGAAGATCAGGTCTGCAAGGCCTACGCGTCGCAGGCGATCGAGGGCGGCAAATCCGCGACTGCTGGTTCGCAGGTGGCTGGCACGGTCGCGGCGACCGCGCTGGGCGCCGTGGCGGGCGCGCTGCTGGGAAACAACAGCGAGTCCGCCGCCGCGGGGGCCGGCGTCGGCTTGATCGCCGGCACGGCGATGGGTGCCGGCCAAGGCTCGAGCAGCAGTTACACCCTGCAGCGGCAGTACAACATCGCGTACATGCAATGCATGTACGCGAAGGGAAACATCGTCCCCGGGATGGCGGTGCCCAGTTATCGCATGCGCAATCTCCCGCCGCCTCCACCCCCCCAGTCGCAGGGCAACCTTCCCCCGCCGCCCCCGCCACCGCCGGGATACGGCGGCGAAGGCTACTGACGCCCGTCCCGCTCGCCGCGGGGCGCCGAGGGCGTCTGCGGTACGTACGCCAGGCTCACCTGTTGCCCCAACCACCGAAGCAAGGCTTCGGACGCCTCCTTGCGCTCCGGACTGGTGGCGCCGATGTGCGCCGTTTCGTGCCAGTGCAGGACCTCGGGGGTTTCGACGCCTTGCGTGCGCAGGAATTCCGAGAGGGGGCAGGTGGCGAAGTCCTTCCGTGTTTGTTGGGCGCGGACGCGATCGTGTCCGGCGACCCAGTGATACGCCAGAGCGCCAGGCCAGGTGCGCAGCGCGGTGCCGCCTGCCGTCGCTGAGTGGGACCGGATCCAGGCGGGGAATTCCTCGGCGGGCATCGGCCGCGCGAGCGCGAACCCCTGACCGTGGCGGGCGCCGAGCAGGCGCGCCACCTCGACGAACCCCTCGTCTTCGAGCCCCTCGACCACGGTCTTGCGGACGAACTCCCGGCCGACGTGAATCAGGGTCGCCAGCAGGCGGACGGTTTTGATCGGATCTCGCGGCAGTTCACGGATCAGGGCCTGATCGATCTTCACGGTGTCGATCGGGAGCGAAGCCAGGCGCGCCAGGCTGTTGTAGCCTGAGCCGAGGTCGTCGAGTGCCAGGCGCACGCCGAGCGCATCGATGGCCTGCATCGCTTCGCCGCTGCGCGCATGATCCAGTTCGGCGCTCTCCAGGATTTCCAACGTGAGGTGACGGGGGGCGATCTGGGCGCTGCGCAGCGCTTCCGCGACCCAGAACACGCAGTCGGGGTGGCTCAGGGTCACCGGCGGCAGGTTGACCGAAATATCCACCTCCAGCCCCGCCTCGCGCCATCCATGCGCCAGGTCGAGCGCCTGGTGCATGCCGTGGCGGAACAGGGCGTGAATTTCCTGTTCGCCAAAGGCGGGAAGGAACTTCTCGGGCGAGAACACGCCGCCGTTCGGGTCGTGCAATCGCGCCAGGGCCTCGACCCGGGGGACTGCCCCCGTCTGCAGGTCGACGATGGGCTGTACCCACATGTTCAGGCCCCGTCCGTACAGCAGGTCGCGCAGCGCACGAACGCGTTGGCGATCGATCGGGCGGTGGCCGCGGGCCGTCGTCGAGAACAGGGTGGCAAGCCGGTTGCGCAGCAATTCGAGCCAGGATCGCGCCCAACCCGAGGAAAACTGGTGCGTGTATTCGCCGAACAGCACGAGCACGCTGTCGGTGTCGTTGGTGCCCGCGATGGGGATGGTCGCCGCGCTGCGCCAGTGGAATCGGCGCGCCATGGCATGCCAGTTCGCCAGGCGGGGATCGAGGAGGCAGGCGTCGACCACCTGCACTTCCCGCGTGAACCATGCCATGGACATGGGGCCCCGTTCGAGCCCGAGACCGACGTTGAGATCCGGGGACAGGTCCGGATCATGGAGCGCATCCCAGAGCAGGGGGAAATCGGCTCCCGTGCCCGTCTCGATGCGCAAGGTTCCGGTTTCGTCCGGTCGAAACACCATCGCATGCCGGATGCCCGGTAGATCGCTGAGGGTGTCGAGCGTGATCGGCAGGGCATCGACCCATCGCGCATTGGCCTTGATCGGATCCTTCAGGATCGCGAAATAGTGGGCAAGGGTCTGGTCCATGGCAAGCAACTGGATCTGGACGTCCAACCGCAATCGCGCCGTGGCCACGCGCATGATGAGGTAGCGTTCCCGCGAAGAAATCAGGCTTGCCTCGAGTTGCCCGCGCAGCAACGCCTCGTATTGCGCGAAGGCCCGCTCCATGCTGGCGCTCGCAACCCCCACCAGGGCATGGATCCGGCCCAGGCCCCGGGCCTTGTCTTCGATCGCCTGGCGCGTCGTATCGGGCTGGAGCAGAAAGAGCAGATGTTCCGCCTGCGCTCGTTTCAGACGTTGAAGTTCTTCTTCGGTGAGGCATCGCAGGATGGGTGCCTGATCGGGGTCCTGGCTCAGTTCCTCGTAGAATGCCGCGGCAAATCCCCGGGCGACGGGGTCGAAGACCTCGGCATCCAGCGATGCGAGGAGGACCGAGGATTCGCGGCCGAACACGTCGAGGATGAGTTCGCGGCTGCGTTCCTGGGTGCTGCTGGTTCCCGCCGTATCCAGGCACCACCAGCGGATGCGATCGAGCTTGCGGACCTTGCACGCGTACATCGCCGCATCGGCCATGCGCAGCAAGGTGTCCGCTTCGGCCGCGTCGTGCGGATACAGGGCCACGCCCATGGTCATTCCGACCTGTGCACTGTGGCCATTGCCGAGGTCGAACGGTGCTTCCACCGCGGCATGCAGGCGGTTCAATGCCGTTTCCAGTTGGCCGAGAACCTGGTCGGGCTCCAGGTCTTCGAACACGATGACGAACTCGTCGCCCCCCAGCCGCGCCAGGAAGCTGGTTTGCCGTACGCGCGCGCGCAGCGCCTGGGCGAGTTTTTGCAGTAGGACGTCTCCAGCGGCGTGGCCGAAGTGGTCGTTGACCGGCTTGAAGTCGTCGATGTCGAGCATGCCGACGGCGACGATCGTCTGCCGTCGCTCGGCGCGCGCCAGGGCGGTCGGGAGGTACTCCCCGAGCGCCAGGCGGTTGGGCAGATCGGTGAGCGGATCGGTGCGCGCGCGCCGGCTTTCGGTGTCCTGCAGGGTTTGCAGGTCGGCTTTGCGGTCCAGTTCGTCCAGGCCGTGTCCGAGCAGCGCCGCGACGCGCTCGCAGGCGCTGCGGGTGACCGCATCGAACAACTCTGCCCGCTTCCCGATCAATGCCAGCACACCCCAGATGGTTCCGGCCCGCCGGACCGGGGCGGCAAGGATCGCCGCGGATTGCCGCGGCGCCGGCGCAGTGCCGTCGGACTCGCTCCGTGCCGGGGCGTCGATCTCGCCGATCGCCACGGCTTGCGTACGCCATGCGGCGGCAACTGCCATGTCAGGGTTCTCGGTCGTGATGCACAACCCGTCGATGAATTCCCGGTCCGCCATGCGTTCGCCGGACCGTCCCAGCGCGCGGAACACCCCGCGGTCGTCGGGGCGCGCCAGCCAGACGGCCGAGAATTCGGTGCCGTCGATCAGGCTTTGACATAGCCGCGCGATCATCGCCGCCTCGGTGGTGCTTTGCAGCAGGGAGTCCCCGGCCGCAACCAGCGCCTGATACACCCCTTGGGCATTTTTCAACTGCCGATTGCGGGCGATGTGGTCGAGTCCGTGCCCGATGTCGTCGGCCACTTGACGCAACAGGCGCTGCATCGGCGGGTCGAATGCGATGTCGTCGCCCCGGTAGAGCAGCAGGATCGCCCAGGTTTTCCCGCCGCGATGGATCGGCAGCGTGGCGCTGGCCATCAGCCCCAAGGCCACTGCGCGGGCGCGCCAGGGTGCCAGGAAGTCGACCTGGAAGTCGGTGTTGAAGAAGGCCTGGTCCTCGCGCCATGCCCGACCGGCCGTGCCTTGTCCTTCGGGAACGTCGGGTCGGGCGGAAATCTCCAGGCCTTCGAGATACCGGGTTTCCCCTGCCGCGGCGGGAAAGACGAAACGCCCGTCGGGATCGCTCGGCCGGCCGATGATCGCGAGCGCGAGCTTGCCTTCCCGGATCGCGAGCGTGCATGCCGTGTCCAGAAAGGCCGCTTCGTCGTCGAGCAGGGCGGCCGCTTGGTTGACGTGTGCCACGAATGCCTGAAGGTCTCCCGTGCGGGTGAGCAGGGTCGAGGTCCGGAGGAGTTCGCGGTTCCGCTTGCGCAGTTGTCCCAACAGGAACGCCAGAAGTCCGGCCGAGGTTCCCAGCACCGCCAAAGGAAGGTTCATGCGATGGATGACCCGATCTTGGCGTCTCAGGCCCAGATGCGCACGACGAGCGGCACGATCATCGCCGTTAGCAGGCCGTTCAAGCCGATCCCCAGTGCCGCGAACGCCGCGGCAAGACTGTGGAGGGGGGCGACCCGCGCCGCCGCCAGGCCGCTGCCGGAGACGCCGGCCGCGAACCCCTGGATACGCCAGTCGTCGATGCGCAGGCGCCGCAGGGTCGCCTGGACGCAGATTGCGGCGACGATGCCGCCGGCGATCGCCATCGTCGCCGTCAGCGCCGGGATGCCGCCGATTTCGCCCGCAATCGGCATCGCGATCGGCGTGGTCGCCGCCTTGGGGGCAATCGAGAGCATCACGTCCCGCGTGCCGCCGAAAAGCCGGACGATGGCGATGCCGCTGACGATCGACGTCAGCGATCCCGCAAGCAGGGACAGCGCGACCCCCATCGGAATGCGGCGCACCTGCGGCAGGTGCCGCGCCAGCGGAACGGCGAGCGCCACGGTTGCCGGACCGAGCAGCATATGGATGAAGCGTGCGCCGGAAAAGTAGTTTGCGTACGTCGTGTGCGTCAGGCGCAGGATCGGGATGATTACGAGGATCGCGATCAGCACCGGATTGGCCAACGGCGAGTCGTTGCAGCGGCGCTGGATCCGCAGTCCGAGCACGTATGCGCCGATCGTCAGCGTCAACCAGAGCAGGGGACTGGGCTGCAGCGGCGTCCACACGGCTGCGACGAGATCGCGCATCACGCGTCCTCGCCGGCGGCCGGGGACGGCTGCGGTTCCGATCCGGGCTCCGCGAACGCCGCGCCATTTGCGGTCGTCCGGGTCGCGCGGTGCATCACGGTTCCCGTCGCGATGACGCCCAGGATCGTCGAGCCGACCACGCCGGCCAGGATCGGTGCCCACTCCCGGTGCAGCATGGACGCCTCGGCCATGATTCCCACGCCGGCCGGCACGAAGAGCAAGCCCATATTGCGGATCAGTCCGTCGGCAGCGTTCGACAACTGGGCTTGCAGGGTTTCCCCCCGGTCGTCCTGCCCGCGGAAGACGAGTGCGACCGTCAGCAGGAACATGCCGATGACCGGACCCGGAAGCGGGATATGGGTCGCGCTGCGGATGATTTCACCGAGCAGTTGAAATCCGAGCAGAACGAGGAAGGCCATGGGCATCGCGGAATCCTTTTGATGCCGGATGGGCATGCCGGCGCAAGCCGGGACGCCGATGCGGCGTGAGATGATACTGCGCGATATGGCCCGTTCGATCAATTCCGCCGGTTCGTCCTGGGAGGTCCTGCGTGTCTTTCTGGTGCTGGGCCTGCGTTGTTTTGGCGGCCCGGTTGCGCACATCGGTTATTTCCGCGACGAATTCGTCGTGCGGCGGCGCTGGATCGACGAACATGGCTTTGCGGACCTGGTTGGACTCTGCCAGTTCCTGCCCGGCCCCGCGAGCAGCCAGATCGGGTTTGCGATCGGCCTGCTCCGGGCTGGGTATTGCGGCGGCATCGCGGCGTGGTGCGGCTTCACGCTGCCGTCGGCGGTCGCGCTGGTCCTGTTTGCCGGCACGCTGGGGGCGTTTGCCGGCCCCAGCGGCGCGGCGCTGCTGCATGGACTGAAGCTGGTTGCCGTGGCCGTCGTCGCGCAAGCCGTTCTCGGCATGGCCCGCAGTTTGTGTCCCGACCGCGTCCGGGCGTCGATCGGCTTGGCCGCTGCGCTGATCGTCGTGTCGGCGTCGTCGTCCGCCGCGCAGATTGCCGCGATCCTGCTGGGTGCGGTGGCGGGGTTGTTGTTCGTCCGCGGCGCCGCCCCGCGGCCCGCGCCATCCACGCTTGCATTCCCGGTTTCGCGCACCGCCGGCGCGGTGGCGTTGGCGGCGTTCTTCGGCATCCTGGCCGGCGTTCCGGTTTGGCGGAGCCTGGCGGACGGATCGGGGCTCGCGCATTTCGAGGCGTTCTATCGCGCGGGGGCACTGGTGTTCGGCGGCGGCCACGTGGTGCTGCCGCTGCTCCACGGCGCGTTCGTATCGCGGGGTTGGGTGGATGATCGGGCGTTTCTCGCCGGGTATGGCGCGGCGCAGGCGGTCCCCGGGCCGCTGTTCACCTTCGCCGCCTATTTGGGATTTCTCGTCAGTCCGCAGCATCGTCTGTCCGGGGCTGCCCTCGGCCTGCTGGGGATTTTCCTCCCCGGCGTCCTGGTGCTGGTCGGCGCATTGCCGTTCTGGGGCCGCCTGCGGGAACGCATCGCCGCACAGGCGGCGATGCGTGGGATCAACGCGGCGGTGGTCGGCCTGCTTGCGGCCGCGCTCTACGACCCGATCTGGACGACGTCCATCCGCGGTCCGGGCGATTTCGCCATTGCGCTTGCCGGGTTCGTGCTGCTGACGGTCTGGAAGGCGCCGCCGGTTGTGGTGGTGGTGTGCAGTGCGATTGCCGCCATGATCGTGGCAAACGGATGACGGAGGGTGTCGTAGCCGGGCGGACCGTCATGGTTGCCGCGCCGAGGTCGATTCCGGCGTAAAGTATTGTCTGGGTCCGCGGTTGCGGCGGTGGTTGTGGGCGGCAGTCATGCCTGCGACGTCGTCGGCGGACCGGCACCGACCTTTCGAGGAAACTGCGATGGAGATCCGTGTCGAACGCGATGCGCCCTGGATGAGCGAGTCGCGTCAACTCCCTGCGGCAACCTACAACCGGATGCGAACCTTGCTCCGGAAGGCGCCAGGCGCCGTGTTCGTGCCGATCCGCAGCATGCAGTTTCTCGCGATCGTCGATACCGAGGAAATCGTATTCGTCGATCATCTCCGGAAAAATTGGGCGGCCGTCGCGTGGCGCGATTTCCGGCCCGGCCAGCGCAGCGCGCTCGATGCCGCGGTGCCGTATCAGGCGATCTATTACCGGGAGGACGGGCCAACGTTGATGCGGCGGTTGCAGGCCGAGTTCGCCTCGGCGCTGACCGCCCTGGCCGCCAAGGCGCCGGCCGGGGATCACCCGGCGCGGGTCCTCGATTTCCCCCCGCGCAAAGGGGGGGCGACGTACTGACGGGCTTCGCTCCGGCTCAGTCGTCGTCGCCGAGTTCCGGGTCCCACCCCTTGGCGCGTGCTTCCGCACGAGCCTTGTCGTAGATTTCCGCGTGCCGGCTGCGCAGCGCCTCGGGAAGCCGGCTCGGCAGGTTGCCGTAGCGGTCCCACTCCGTGTCGACTCGATCCATCAGCGCCTGCATGCGGCCGAGATCCCAGTCCCGGCAGTCCTCGTCTTCCGGGAGGAATCCGAAGATCCAGGCGTCGAGCACGACCCGCCCCAGTTGCGTCAGTCCGTGCTTGTCTTGGTGGAAGCCGACATACGGCTCGGCGCCGCGGGTTTTTCCGGAATTCATCGGGTCAGTCTCACAGAAAGGAAAGACAAAGGCGCTGCGATCGGCCAAGGTTCATATCGTAGCGCAGGCGCATCGGGAGCCCAGCGATCCGGCCCCATGCGGAGCCCGATGCGATGTCGCCCATGGACTCAGGCTTCGTCGCGGGATTCCTCGTCGCCCGGTTTGTCGGCGTAGGCATCCGCGAATGCGCCGAGCAGGGCCTCGTTGACCGGGGGAAGGCGGTCAACGACGCGCTTGGCCCATTCGAAGTACTCCTGCCGGCGCGCCAGAGGCCAACCGACCGGCGGCGCATTCGCGACGTCCCGGAGATTGCAGGTCTTGTCGGCAAGCTTCACGAGCGCGGCGCCGCTGCTGACGTGGGGTGCTTGCTCGATCTGCAGCTCCTTGCGACGCTGCTTGGGGAGGGTTTTGTCGTCCGTGACTTCCATGACCATCGACGCGACGGCATCCCCGAAGCGGTTGCGCAATTCGGCTTCCGTGGTCTCGGTGTCCTCGATCGTGTCGTGGAGAATCGCGGCCCGGAGCACGTCCATGTCCGTGACGCCGCCGGTCGTCGCCAGCAGGTGGGCGAGCGCGAGGGGATGGTTGATGTACGGTGATGCCTCGGCATCCTTGCGGCGCTGGTTCCGGTGGCGATCCGCGGCAAACATCACGGCATCGAGCAGGTCGGCAGCATCGGTGCTGCAGGGTTTGGGGTTCGCGCTGTTGGGTTGCATCGTCATGCGGCCTCCGTGTCGTCCCAAGGAATCCCGATGGCATCCTTCGCGGCGTTTCCGGATGGCCGGTGCGTCGGGTATCCCCGATTCGGCGTCCCGAGGACGCGCCTTGCGGTTCGAGTGGGTTCCGGATCTCTGGTTCCGGCGGGATGGGGGGATGGTGGCCAAGGGCGGAATCGAACCACCGACACAAGGATTTTCAGTCCTCTGCTCTACCAACTGAGCTACTTGGCCTTACCTCTGTACTGCCACCGTTGCCAAAACGGATTTTGGCTCCGGCCGCGGTCGGCGTTCGCCGCCCGCTTAACCTCGCTGCGCGAGGTTAGCCTCGCCGCAACCTGTCCTACGGCCAGGTTGTCAGTCCTCTGCTCTACCAACTGAGCTACTTGGCCTTACCTCTGTACTGCCACCGTCGTCGCGTTCCATCCGGGGGACCGGTGACGAGCGAAGCCCAATATTATATCTCAGCCGGAAAATACGGGCATCGTTTCCGGGCACCCGATACAATCGGTGAGCATGAACCCCCCTACGGAACCCCCGGGTACCGATGCCGTGTGCCTGCCGGACGTCGACGTCGACGTCATCGTCATCGGGACGGGGTTGGCCGGCCTGACGACGGCGTTGGAACTGGCCGACCACCGTCGCGTGCTGCTGCTCGACAAGCAGGAGTTGGGAGCCGGAGCGAGCGACAAGGCGCAAGGCGGGATTGCCGCGTCGCTTGATCCGCAGGGCGTGGAGTCCCACGTTCGCGACACGCTGATCGCCGGCGCCGGACTCTGCGACGAGGTGGCGACCCGGTTCATCCTCGAACGGGGCGGTGAAGCGGTCCGGTGGTTGATCGCGCAGGGGGTGCCGTTCACCGCCGATCGCGCGCACGGTCATGAGTATCACCTGGGGCGCGAGGGCGGACATAGCTGCCGGCGCATTTTCCACGTGGCAGATTCGACCGGGCACACAGTTCAGTCGACGCTTATCGCGAAAGTGCGCGCTCACCCCAATATCGTCGTGTGGGAGCGGCAGATGGCGGTCGATCTGATCGTCCGCGACGGCCGCTGCGTCGGCGTGTACGTGCAGGAGGTCCCCGCCGGGATGGTACGCGCGCTGGCCGCCCGCTTCGTCGTCCTGGCGAACGGGGGGGCGGGCAAGGTCTACCTGTATACGACCAATCCGGATTGCGCAACCGGCGACGGGATCGCCATGGCCTGGCGCGCGGGCTGCCGGATTGCCAACATGGAGTTCATCCAGTTCCATCCAACCTGCCTGTATCACCCGTACGCCAAATCCTTCCTGATCAGCGAGGCGGTCCGAGGGGAGGGCGGAATCCTCCGGTTGCCGCCTTCGGCCGGCGAGGAGGCGGGGCGGCGCTTCATGCCGGACCACGATGCGCGGGCGGAACTCGCGCCGCGCGACATCGTCGCGCGCAGCATCGACTACGAGATGAAGCGCTTGGGCATCGACTACGTGCACCTGGACGTCACGCACCTGGGGGGAGATTTCCTCCTGGAGCATTTTCCGATGATCCATGCCCGCTGCCTGGAACTGGGCATCGACATCGCCCGGGAGCCGATCCCGGTCGTTCCTGCGGCGCACTACACCTGCGGGGGCGTGGTCACGGACGTCTCCGGGCATACCGACGTCCCCGGCCTTTATGCGGTGGGCGAGGTCGCCTGCACGGGTTTGCACGGCGCCAACCGGTTGGCTTCCAATTCCCTGCTCGAATGCGTCGTGGTCGGCCGCGCGCTTGCCGCCGACATCCTGACGCAGGCCCCGCCGGCGGTGGTCGCGGTGCCGGAATGGGACGACACGCGGGTGCGCGACAGCGACGAAGAGGTGGTGATCTCGCACAACTGGGACGAGTTGCGCCGCTGCATGTGGAACTACGTCGGGATCGTGCGCAGTACCAAGCGACTGGAGCGGGCCCAGCGCCGCATCGGCATGCTGCGCGAGGAGATCCATGACTACTACGCCCAGTTCCATGTGACGCGAGACCTGCTCGAACTGCGCAATCTCGTCGACGTCGCCGCGCTCATCGTGGCCAGCGCGCTGGCCCGGCGGGAGAGCCGGGGCTTGCACTATTCCCGGGATTTTCCGCAGACGGCGGGGAATCCCGCGCCGACCGTCCTCGCCCCCCGCGCATCACGGCGCGGACCCGCCTCCCCGGCGATCCCCCAGTCCCCCCGCGGGATGTGGTGATCGCGTCGGCCGGCGGCCGCTATTGCGGCGAGCCGGCGGCGAACAGGCGCGCCAATTCCGCCCCCGGATCGGGCGCTCGCATGAAGGCTTCGCCGACCAGGAATGCATCCACGCCGACCTCGCGCATGCGGCGCACGTCGTCGGGCGCAAGGATTCCGCTTTCGGTGACCACGCGCCGACCCGCGTCGATTCTGGGCAGCAGGTCGATCGTGGTTTGCAGCGACACCGTGAAACTGCGCAGATTCCGGTTGTTGACCCCCAGCAAGGGGGTGCGCAGCCGCTGTGCGCGGTCGCATTCCCGGGCGTCGTGCACCTCGACCAGGACCGCCATCCCCAGTTCCGTCGCGCAGTCCTCCAGCGCTTGCATGCGGGCGTCGTCGAGGGCCGCGGCGATCAGCAGGATGCAGTCCGCGCCGGCGGCCCGCGCTTCGTAGACCTGATACTCGTCCACCAGGAAATCCTTGCGCAGCACCGGCAGATCAACGACGTTGCGCACGGCGTCGACATAGTCCAGAGCGCCCTGGAAAAACTGCACGTCGGTCAGCACGGAAAGGCAGGCCGCGCCGTGTCGTGCGTAGCTTCGGGCGATGGCGGGCGGATCGAACGGATCGCGCAGCACGCCCTTGGACGGCGACGCTTTCTTGATTTCCGCGATCACGCCGGCACCCCCGGTGGCGATGCGACGTTCGATCGCGCCGGCGAAATCGCGCACGTCGCGCCGCGCCTCGGCGCGAGCGCGCAACGCCGACAGCGGTTCGGCCGCGCGCGCCGTGGCGATTTCTTCTCCCTTCACGGCAAGGATTCTTTGCAGGATGTCGGACATATGCTTTTCCCCTTCCCCCCGCTTGTGGGAGAGGGCGGGGCGAGGGTGGTTGCTAGGGACTCGCGAATTCCTGCGTCACGGCAACGAACTCATCGAGCTTTCTGCGCGCCGCCCCGCTCGCCACCGCGGCGCGCGCCAGATCGATTCCTTCGGCGATCGAGGCTGCCGTATCCGAGGCATACAGCGCCACGCCGGCGTTGAGAACGACGATGTCCGCCGCCGGCCCCGGCACGCCGCTGATCGCCTCGAGCAGCATTGCGCGCGACTCGTCGGCATCCGCGACCCGCAACCGGCGGCTCGACGCCATCGGAATGCCGAAGTCTTCCGGGTGGATGTCGTATTCGCGCACTTCTCCGTCCCGGAGTTCGCCGACCATCGTCGCCGCACCCAGGGACACCTCGTCCATGCCGTCCCGGCCATGCACGACGAGCACGTGCCGGCTCCCCAATCGCTGCAGGACGCGAACCTGGATTCCGACCAGGTCCGGGTGGAACACGCCCATCACCTGGTTTTCCGCGCCGGCCGGGTTGGTGAGCGGCCCCAGGATGTTGAAGATCGTGCGCACGCCCAGTTCCTTGCGCACCGGCGCGGCATGGCGCATGGCGGCGTGGTGGCCGGGGGCGAACATGAACCCGATGCCGGTGCGGTCCAGGCAGGTCGCGACCTGGTCCGGCGCAAGCGTGATCCGGGCGCCCAGCGATTCGAGCACGTCGGCGCTGCCCGAACGCGAGGACACGCTGCGGTTGCCATGCTTTGCGACGCGCGCGCCGGCTGCCGCGGCGACGAACATCGCGGCGGTGGAAATGTTGAAGGTGTGCGCTCCATCGCCACCGGTTCCCACGATGTCGACGAGGCGGGTGCGGTCGGCGACCGGGACCGGGGTCGCGAACTCGCGCATGATCTGGGCCGCCGCGGCAATCTCCCCGACGGTCTCCTTCTTCACACGCAGGCCGATGAGCAGCGCGGCGATCTGCACCGGCGTGAGTTCGCCGCGCATCAGTCGCCGCCACAGCGACAGCATCTCGTCGTGGAAGATTTCCCGGTGTTCGATGCAGCGGGCGATCGCTTCGCTGGGGGTGATGGGCACGGTGCGCCTTCCCGTCAATGCTGGGTCAGGAAATTGCGCAGCATTTCATGTCCATGTTCCGTCGCGATCGATTCGGGGTGGAACTGCACGCCTTCGACCGCCAGGGTCTTGTGCCGCAGCCCCATGATCTCGCCGTCGGCCGTCCAGGCGGTGATCTCCAGGCACTCCGGCAGGCTCTCCCGCTGCACTGCGAGGGAGTGATACCGGGTGGCGATGAGATGCTGGGGCAGTCCGGCAAAGACGCCGCCGTCGATGTGGTCGATGGGCGAGGTCTTGCCGTGCATGAGTTCCTTCGCGCGGACCACCTTGCCGCCGTAGGCCTGGCCGATCGCCTGATGCCCCAGGCAGACGCCGAGCAGCGGAATGCGTCCACCGAACCGCTCGATCACCCCTAGCGTGACTCCCGCTTCGTTGGGCGTGCAGGGGCCGGGGGAAAGGCAGATGCGATCCGGGGCGAGCGCCGCGATCTGGTCGAGCGCAATTTCGTCGTTGCGATATACGCGCACGTCTTCGCCGAGTTCCCCGAAGTACTGCACGAGGTTGTAGGTGAAGCTGTCGTAGTTGTCGATCATCAGCAGCATGCGGGATTCCTTGACAAGCCCGTACGCAGGAGCAGTTCGCCCCGCGCACGATCCAGGCGGTTCCGGGAACGGAGGGCCGCGTGGGCGAATGCCGACCGGCGTCGAACGTCCCCGGGCCCAGCCCGAATCCGCTAGTTTACTGCTTCATTTCGTTTGCGCCGCAATCGCTCCGTGCAGGTCGCGGCGCGTCGTAACGCCGTCCCGCACGAGACCGCGACTCGAGTCGGCAGGATCCGTCAGTCGCCGCGCTTGGACAGCAGGTCGCGGATCTCTTCCAGCAGCACCTCGCTGCGCGGCGGCGGCGGGGGCTCCGCGGGCGCCGCCGCGGGAACCGGTCGCTTGAGCTTGTTGATGGTGCGTACGGCCAGGAAGATCGCCAGCGCGATGATGAGGAAGTCGAGGATCGTCTGCACGAAGTCGCCGTATTTCAACAATACTGGCGCTCCCTTGGGATCGGTGCCGATGCGCAGCGCGAAGTCGGCGAAGTTCACGCCTCCGGTCAGCACGCCGACCACCGGCATGATCAGATCGCCCACCAGCGACGAGACGATTTTCCCAAATGCGCCGCCGACCACGACACCGACCGCGAGGTCGATGACGTTGCCTCGCATGGCGAATTCCTTGAACTCCGATGCAATGCTCATGCTTCCCCTCGCAGGTTGCGATCCTGGAGAAACTGTACCCGATTTGCCGGGCTGCGCACGGACTATGGAAAAACGGCCGGAGCCGCAGGAGCGGCCCGGCCGCGAACTCCCCGGGCAGGGAACGGTCGCCGACGGGGAGGGAACACCTGGCTGGTCGAATGCCGGGGAGTCCGGGTCAAAGCCAGGACTGGACCGTGCTGTTCTCGGTCACCAGATCGACGAACCCGCCGTAATCGACGATGCGGATTCCGGCGGCGGTGCGCTCGCGCAGCCCCCGCGCGTCGAGGTCGGGGCCGAGCGCGTAGACCGCCACGCGGTCGTGGAGTCCCGCCAGGCGGTCGGCGAACGGCGTTCCCTTCGTCGCGGCGATGACGCCGTCTTCGATCAGCAGGATCGCCGACCCGGTCTGCACCATGCGCAGACACGTTTCCAGGCTGTTGCGTTCGAACGGCGAGCGATTGACGATGTGAAGCATGTCGGTTTCCTTGGAATCAGAAGCTCAGGACGACGTCCTGTTGCGCCATCATTTCGCCGATGCGGGCCGCGTCGAGGATTTCGACCGGGACGATCAGGTCGTCGGCGCTCAGTCCGCGCGCTTGCAGCGACTCGGCCTCGACATAGAGCTTGGTGATGTCGTAGTCCTCGAGCGCCCGGAAGGTGTTCGAGAAGTTCTTCAGTTCGATGCCGCCGGTCTGCTGGCCCTTCATGAGGGGATACACGCCGTCGTCGGCGAAAACCAGGCTGACGTCCTGGTCGAACGTCGCCGTGATCAGGACGACTTCCAGGGCTTCGAGGGCGTAGATGGTTCCGTGTGGCGCCTTGCGGTTCACCAGCATGAATTTCTTGGGTGCGCTCATCGCAGGTTTCCTTTCCTCAGTCGCCGAATACCACGAGACGGTCGGACTTCATGCCCGACTCCACCAGTTGTCCCAGGCCCGAGATGCGGAACCCGGGTGCCAGGATGTCGGCCTTGATGCCGCGGCGCAGCGCCGCGGCCACGCAGACGACGAGATCGATCTTGTGTTCTTCGGCGAGTTTCGCCCACCGGGTCGCGACGTTGCGTTCGTCCTGTGGCGGCTCGGTAAGCCGGTTGGCCGTGTTTACGCCGTCGTGGTAGAAGAACACGCGCTGGATGGTGTGTCCTTTTGCCAGTGCCGCCTTGGCGAACTGATAGGCACTGTCATTGGCCTGGTACGTATACGGGCCGGCGTTGATGAGGATGCCGATCTGCATGGTTGGTGTGCTCAAGAGAAAGTGGTGGTGACGGCGTCTCCGTCGCCCCGGCCCCGTTTTCCCGCGGGGAAGCAGGGAGACTCCATGTCCCCGACGAGCGGGGGAAAGTACTTGGCGCGCCCCGCTCCCGGTAGGGATCTGGGCAGGGGGGCGGGGCGGATGCCAAGCATGGTTCGAGACCTTGTTAGAACTTCTTCCCCCAGGCGACGCCGAATACCTTCTCGGAGAGGCCGATGGTTTCGTTGGCTCCCGAGGTGTATCCGAACGAGTTGAACAGGGATGGTCCGGT
Source organism: Pseudomonadota bacterium (assembly GCA_021842465.1). Taxonomy (GTDB): domain Bacteria; phylum Pseudomonadota; class Gammaproteobacteria; order Burkholderiales; family Burkholderiaceae_F; genus GJ-E10. The sequence goes on along the minus strand of JAKBZN010000001.1, from coordinate 43,031 downwards.
CACGGTGTTGCGGGGCATATAGGCCGCCGCGAACGTGATCTCGTTCGACTTGTCGACGTCGTACGTCGCACCGATGGTGTACTGATTCTGCACGACGCCGGGAGCGAGGATGTTGAACGTCACGTCTGACGGGCTGATCGGGTTCTGGCTGTGGTTGTAGCCCGCGCGCAGGATGAGGTTCGGTGTGGCGGTGAATTCGACGCCGATCTTCAGGACGGTGATGTTGTTCCATCCGAATCCTGCGCCGTTCGGGCCGCCGAGGCAGTACGACGCGTTGCCTCCGGCGCATTGCAGGATGTTGGCGCTGGGGTTGGCGATCGACGCGACGTCGGCGTACTGGATCCGCTCGGCGTCCGCGAGGATGCTCCACTGCCGAACCGGGGTGACGCGGATTCCGATGCTGTAGTTGGCCGGAATGTCGAACGAGCCCGCGCCCGCGAACAGCCCCGAGTAGTTGTGGAAACTGACCGCGCTGATCTTGGACGCGTAGGTCGCCCCGACGGCGAACATCGGGGAAACCTCCCAGAGGTAGCCGACCCGCACGCCGACGCCGAAGGAATAGTTGTAGCCGGTGCCGGTCAATGCCGCGGGGTTGGTGCTCATCTGGCTGAAGGCGTCGAGTCCCCATGCCTTGAACCGCTGCTCGGCCAGTAGCGGCGAGATGCCGATGCTTTGGCTGGGCGTGATTTTCCAGGAAATCGTGGGCGCGACGATCAACTGTTGCAGGTCGACGCCGACGCCGCCGGAACCGCACAGGATGTTCGAGGGCCCCCGGCCGCAGTTGAAATTGCCCTGCGGATAATTGGTGTTCATGCCGCCGTTGCCATAGACCGAGACGCCGAAGGACAGGTCGGGACGATACAGATGGTTGAATCCGAACTCCGGGATGTAGAAGCTGTCGCTGTTGCTGCTGGTCGTCCCGTTCATGCCGGGATTCGATCCGCCGGTCCGCTGCGCCGACCGGTCCGGGCCGAAGAAGCTGACCCCGACGTCCATGCGGTTCCCGACCCAGACCATTTGTGCCGGGTTGTTCGCTCCGCCGAAGGTGTCGTCGGTGCGGGCGACGCTCGCGCCGCCCATGCCCAGGGATTTCATCCCGTAGCCGTGGGAGAAATACCCGTCTGTGGCTTGCGCGGTGAGCGGCGCAAGCAAGCCTGCGACGCCCAGGGCAAGTACGGAGGAACGCGCGCGGCGCGCGCGAACCGAAACATCACAACGCTGACTCTTCACTTTGCGGCTCTCCTTGTGCTGCCGGTGATGCCCCGGGCAAGGTCCCGGGTGCTACCAACTTCGATTTTTGTGACGCGAAGGCATTTCGTGTGTTTCTGCGCCGCTTATGCTCCCGGCGGTGCATCGGGTGATTCGCATCCTCCTGCCTTTCTTGGGAAAGGCGGTCAAATGAACAGGCTGACGTCGGCCTTCTGCGCCGTCGGCAGGAAACTCGTCGCACCGCAGTACTCGGCGATCTCCGGAATGAAATCGTCGTGCGTGAAGCCGAACAGGTCCACCGTCATCTGGCAGCCCACCATCTTGACGTCGGTCTCGATGCAGACCTGGCGCAGGTCGGCGATGTCGGCAACCCCGTTGTTCTTGATCGTCTGCTTCATCAGGCTCGTCGCCAGGGATTCGAATCCCGGAATGACCGCCTGCACCGCGTTGGGGATGTTCCAGTTGATGGCGCGGAACCATTTCGGCCCGAACGGCATCTTCATCGGCATGCCGGGGTTGCCCAGCGGGCTCACCTTGAGCGTGGAAAGATCCTTGCGCAGGAGGTTGAGGCCGTAGAACGTGAAGAAGATCGTCACGTCCCAGCCGAGCGAGGCTGCCGTCGAGGCGAGAATGAAGGGCGGGTAGGCCCAGTCGAGCGTGCCTTTCGTGGCGATGATCGTCATCGACGGCGGCTTCTTTTTTGGCAGCAGCGCGGCCATGCGCTCCTCGACCTTGCGGTCGATGAGTTCCTCGATGCGCTGCGCCAAGGCCGGGTCGAGCCCAGCCGGCAACTCCATGTTTCCCATGACGACCCCTTCAGTTCTTCAGGTAGAAGCAGTATTCGCTTCCCTGCGCCTCCTGGGACAGCAGGTCATGCCCGGTGGCTTCGGCAAACGCCTTCATGTCCGCGACCGACCCCGGGTCGGTCGAAACGACCTTGAGGATCTGGCCGGACTCCATCGACGCGAGCGTCTTTTTTGTCTTGACGATCGGCATCGGGCAGGCGAGTCCGCGTGCGTCAAGTTCCTTGTCGAAATTCATGAAGCATCTCCTTGCGTTGTTGTGCGATCACAGCGTGATCGGTTCGTGATACCGCGCCCGCAGCAGTAGCCGCGGGCGTTGCGGGTCGTTGAAAAATCCGGAGCGGCTGTGCAGCACGTTGGCGGACAGGATCCCCATGCCAGGGAGGAGGGTCAGCGTGAACTGCCGTGCCTCCGGCGCGGCAAGCACCGATTCCAGGGCTTGCACGGCCGCCCGCGTCATGGCGTCCTCGCGCCACCCGATGCTGGTGGTGCGCGCGGTGTAGCGCATGAAGAGCCGGCCGGCGTCAACCTCGAACACCGGGCCCGCCTGCACGCCGCGCGCCACCCCCGATTCGTCGGACCGGGCCGGGATGGTCATCGCGTCGGGACGACTCAGCGCTTCGATGTGGCGGGGGTCCCGGTCACGCAGCGCAATGTATGCCAGCTCGTGATCGAAGAGGGTGTTGGCGCCGCCCGAAGCCGCGTTCCGGACGCAATGCAGGATCATCGCGTGAATGCGCCGGGCCGGTGGGTTGTAGTAGCCGTCGGTGTGCCACCGGATCGGGCGGTCGGTATAGGGGATGAACTCGCGGTGTAGGGCGTCGGGTCCGACCTGGATGCTGCTGATGCCGTCGTCGTCGGCCAACTCGTTGCGATCGAGGCGAACCAGGCCGAACTGTTGGCCCAGAGCCCGTAGCGCCTCGCGATCGACCGGTGCGGCGCAGCGGTACACCGCCACGTTGCCGCGGCGCAGCCGGTCCGCGATCGCTGCGCGCTCCTGCGGGCGCAGGTCTGCGACGTCCCCGACGTCGACGATCAAGTCGTCGACCGACGCCGGCGCATTGCGCAGTTTTTCCCCCCGCCATGCCGTGTAGGCGCGGTCGTCGAGGAGGTCGAATGGGTCGGCTGCCGGCGGGTGCATCGCCATTACTCCCCCGTCATCGCCGGCGGCCGTCCCTCCCGGCGGCTTGCGCGCCCGCGGTTTGCCGCGTCGTCGGGCGGCGCCAGCCGGAACAGGTTTTCGAACACCCGTCCGACGGTCTCGATCGCCTGCGGCGCTTCGATCTCCATCACTTGGTCGTGAACCCACACTTGATCGCGGGGCCCGAGCGCGACCGAGATCCGGGCCGCGAGATAGCGACGGCAGTCCGCATCCAGTTCCGGAAAATCCGAATATTCGGGAAGATGAAGGTTGAGCAATTCGATGAACCGGGCCTTGTGCTCCGCCGCCGTTCCTTCCCCCAGCAACTCGACCTGGTTGTCGGCGAGGATTTCCCCTGTGCGATTGGCGAGCGCGGTGGTGAACTCGGTGCGGGCGTCACCCAACCGTTCATATGCGTTGCGATCGGCAACGTGAATCAGGAACATCAGCCATTCGGAAAGGAAGTCGAAATAGCGCGGCCCGGGCGCAATCTCGAAATCGGCGCGACGCATGTCGCGGAGAATCTGTTGCGCGATGCGCCAGACGTTGAATGCGACAGCTCCGGCGACCTCCCCGGTACCGCGCGCATGGTCATCCCGGAACCAATGGCTACGCACCCGCATGGCCGCTCTCCTCCGGGTGCGGCGCCTCTGCCGGCGCCCCAGCGTGGCCATGGCCATCGGCCAGCTGGCCGCGTCCCCATTCGGCCATCGCCTCGCCCCAGCGCGCGGCGGTTGCGGCATCGATGTCGAAAATCGTAAAACGCTTCGCTTCCCGGATCCGCAGGCGCAGCAGGGGCGCGCCGCCCGCATCGAAGCGCAGCTCCTGGAGTTCGATTTCCTGCCGGCCCCAAGGGACCGTGCAGCGGAACAGCGTCGTGGCCGAGTCCATCGCATCCTCTTCCGTGCAACCGTTTGACGCGGCGCGGTTGTCGAATCCTCGTAATCCCTTACGCTAGAAGGCGTAATGACGGAGCGTATTGTCGTCGCGGGGAGCCGGTGGATGTCTATAGCCGTTGCGAGGCGCCACGCCTACTCCCTACGGGTAGTTCGGGGGATCCCGGAAGGGAAGTGTGCGACTTATCACCCGGAGCAATGGCGCCGGCGGAAGTCGCCCACTAGGATGGTCGTTATCACAACATGGCTGCGGGCCGTCAGATGGGAGGCACCGCGGATCGGCCGTGCGGCCGAAAACACGCAAATGCGCACACCACCCGCACGCAACCGGGAAAAGGAGACCCGATCATGGCGAAACCGTTGCACCCCACGCCGATGCTCGACGAACTCGAGAGTGGACCGTGGCCAAGCTTCGTAACCGGATTGAAGCGCTTGGCGCAGGACAAGGATTACGTCGTCGACGTCCTGGGTCAGCTCGAGACCTCGTATCGCACCCGCAAGGGGTACTGGAAGGGCGGTACGGTCGGCGTGTTCGGCTACGGCGGCGGAGTGATCCCCCGTTTCACCGAACTCAAGGACGACAACGACAAGCCGGTATACAAGGACGCGGCCGAGTTCCATACGCTGCGTGTCATGCCGCCTCCGGGCATGCATTACACGACCGACATTCTGCGCAAGCTCTGTGACGTCTGGGAAAAACACGGAACGGGTCTCATCGCCTTCCACGGCCAGTCCGGCGACATCATGTTCCAGGGCGCGACGACCGAGAACGTGCAGAAGGCGTTCGACGAGATCAACGAACTGGGCTTCGATCTCGGGGGCGCCGGCCCTGCGGTGCGCACCTCCATGTCGTGCGTCGGCGCGGCGCGCTGCGAGCAGTCGTGCTTCGACGAGGCGCGCGCGCACCGGGCGATCATCAACAATTTCCTCGATGACATCCATCGCCCGTCGCTGCCGTACAAGTTCAAGTTCAAGTTCTCGGGGTGCCCGAACGATTGCATGAACTCGATTCAGCGCGCCGATATGGCGGTGATCGGGATCTGGCGGGACAACATCCAGACCGACGAGACCCTCGCCCGCCGCTATTTCGCGCAGCACGGCATGAGCGCGCTGGTGAACGACGTGGTCGCGCGCTGCCCGAGCAGGGCGATCCAGGTCGTCGATGCCGACGCGGTCAAGCAGGGCCCGACGATCAGCAGCGTGAAGGTCGACGACAAGCACGCGATCCAGATCGAAAACAGCGACTGCGTCCGGTGCATGCATTGCATCAACGTCATCACCGGTGGATTGGCTCCGGGGAAGGATCGTGGCGCGGCGATCCTCGTGGGGGGCAAGCGGGCACTCAAGATCGGCGACCTGATGGGGACGGTGATCGTCCCGTTCATGAAGCTCGACACCGACGAGGACCGCGAGAAGTTGGTCGAAATGGCGCAGAAGATCATCGACTTCTTTGCCGAGAACGCGCTCGAGCACGAGCGGACGGGGGAAATGATCGAGCGCATCGGGCTGATGAACTTCCTCGATGCGATGGGAATCGACGCGGATCCGAACATGGTTTCGGCGCCCCGTACGAACCCGTATGTCCGTACCGACGGTTGGGACGAGGAAGTCGCACGCCTCGAAGCGAAGAAGCAGGCCGCGTAAGGCGGCGGGTCGGCGAGGCCACGACAGGAGACACGAAAAGATGACGCAAGTACAAACAGTCGCGGCGCCGCCGGCCAAGCCCCGCCGCGCGATCGAAAGCGGCGTTCCGGACAACCAGCAATACTTGCACCCGCTGCTGAAGAAAAATTACGGCGCCTGGAAATATCACGACCGTCCGCGCCCCGGGGTCCTGCACCACGTCGCGCGCAGCGGCGACGAGGTGTGGTCGGTGCGCGCCGGCACGCAGCGGCAGATGGACGTCTACACCATCCGCAAACTGTGCGACATCGCCGACCAGTATGCCGAGGGGCACGTGCGGTTCACCATCCGCTCGAACATCGAATTCATGGTGTCGAAGCCCGAGAAGGTCGCACCGCTCGTCGCGAAGCTGGAGGCCGAGGGGTTCCCGGTTGGTGGTACCGGAAATTCCGTGTCGATGATCGCGCATACCCAGGGATGGCTGCATTGCGACATTCCGGGAACCGATGCATCCGGCGCCGTCAAGGCGTTGATGGACGAGTTGTACGAGGAGTTCCGCCGCGAAGAGATGCCAAACCGCGTCCACCTGTCGACGAGTTGCTGCGAGATCAATTGTGGCGGCCAGGCGGACATTGCCATCATCATCCAGCACACCAAGCCGCCCAAGATCAACCACGATCTGGTGGCCAACGTCTGCGAACGTCCGGCGGTGGTTGCGCGGTGTCCGGTTGCCGCGATCCGTCCGGCACTGGTCAACGGCAAGCCGTCGCTCGAGGTCGATGAGAAGAAGTGCGTCTGCTGCGGAGCCTGCTATCCGCCGTGCCCGCCGATGCAGATCAACGACCCGGAGTACTCGAAGTTCGCGATCTGGGTTGGCGGCAAGAACTCCAATGCGCGTGGCAAGCCGACGTTCATGAAGATGGTGGCGTCTGGCATCCCGAACAATCCGCCGCGTTGGCCGGAGGTGTCGGAGATCGTCAAGAAGATCCTCTACACCTACAAGGCCGACGCACGCCCCTGGGAGCGCCTTGCCGACTGGATCGACCGCATCGGCTGGCCGCGATTCTTCGAGCGCACCGGCCTGCCGTTCACCAAGTACCTGATCGACGATTGGCGCGGCGCACGGGCGAACCTGAACGCGTCCACGCACATTCGATTCTGAGAATCCTCGTTCCGTCGGGAACGGGATGACATAACTACGAGATAAGGAGCCATGAAATGGGGACGATCACGATCGGCGACAAATCCTTCGAGACTGACGAGGAAGGCTATCTGGTCAACCTCGCCGACTGGAATGAGGACGTCGCCAGGAACATTTCGGAGGCCGAGGGCATCGATCTGAGCGACAACCATTGGGAGGTGATCAACTTCCTTCGCAAGTATTACGAGGAATACCAGATCGCCCCGGCGGTGCGAGTCCTCACCAAGGCGATCGGCAAGGCCCTGGGGCCGGAGAAGGGGAACAGCCAGTATCTCTACGAACTGTTTCCGTATGGTCCGGCGAAGCAGGCCTGCAAGATCGCCGGGTTGCCCAAGCCGACCGGTTGCGTCTGATTCGCGCGAATGTGGGAAAGCCCCTCTCTCGCTTGCGGGAGAGGGTTGGGGTGAGGGTCTGAACAGGTTACTTTGCTGTCCCCGCTCATGGATGCCGCCAGCATTTTCTTCGCCGGATTGCTTTATTTCGCCACCTTGGTGTTCGTGGTCGGGGTGGTCCGCCGGATCGCCTTGTATGCGCGGACACCGGCGCCGCTGAAAATCCCGACCACGCCCGCGCCCAAGACGCTCCCGGGGGTCGTATTGCGAATGGCGCGCGAGGTGACGCTGTTCGAGAGCCTGTTTCGTTCCAACCTCTGGACCTGGCTGTTCGGCTGGCCGTTTCACGCCGCACTGGCGCTGGTGCTGTTGCGCCATCTGCGCTATTTCACGCAGCCCGTGTGGATCTGGGTGGTGCCGATCCAGCCGTTCGGAATCCTCGCCGGGTTGGCCATGCCCGTTGCGCTCGCTGCGCTGTGGGCGCGTCGCATCCTGGTCGAGCGGGTGCGCTACATCTCGACCGCGTCCGATCATCTGATGCTCGCCTTGCTGATCGCGATCGCCGGAACCGGGCTTGGAATGAAATTCGGCATTCATACCGACATCGTTTCGGTGAAGATTTTCATCCTTGGGCTCGAGCGCTTCGATCCGCAGCCGCTGCCCTCCGACCCGCTGCTCTATGCCCATCTATTCCTGGTTGCAATGCTGATGATCGTCTTCCCGTTCAGCAAGCTGCTCCACGCGCCCGGCGTGTTCTTCTCGCCGACGCGCAACCAGCGGGACAACCCGCGGGAGCACCGACACCTGGCACCATGGGCGGCGCGCATGGAAGTGGATCGCTGATCATGGCCCACGTCGAAGTCACCGCCCCGCCATATCGCACCATTCCGATCGTGCCGGCGCTCGAGCCCGGCGCGATGGCGGGAACCAAGTCGTTTCTGGCCAACGAGAAAATCCAGAACGATCTCGGCTTTCCCGGCACCCTGGTGGAGAACTGGAAGGATGTCGCGCTCGACAAGATGCGCGAGCTTCTGGGGAAGCAGCGTTCGCTGCAGGTGTTCCTCGATTCGTGCGTGCACTGCGGCGCATGCACCGACAAGTGCCACTATTTCCTCGGCACCCACGATCCGCTCAATATGCCGGTCGCGCGCCAGGACCTGATGCGCAGCGTCTATCGGCGCTATTTCACGGTGGCAGGGCGCGTGTTTCCGAAGCTGGTCGGCGCGCGCGACTTGACGCGGGAGACGCTCGACCAGTGGTATTCGTATTACTACCAGTGTTCGGAGTGCCGCCGTTGCTCGGTGTTCTGCCCATACGGCATCGATACCGCCGAAATCACGATGGCGGGACGGGAAATTCTCGATGCCGTGGGCTACGGGCAGAAGTACACCAACGAGATCATCGGCAAAGTTCACCGGATCGGGAACAACCTCGGCCTGCCGGAAGCGGCGCTGGCCGACACCCTGCAGGGGCTGGAAGAGGACGTACTGGCCGACACCGGCGTTCCGGTTCGCTATCCGTTGAACCAAAAGGGAGCGGAGGTCTTGCTGATCACCCCGTCGGCCGACTTCTTCGCCGAACCGCACGTGGAAAGTCTGATCGGATACGGCAAGGTGTTTCATGCCGCCGGCGTTTCGTGGACGCTTGCGTCGTTCGCCTCCGAGGCGGCGAATTTCGGCATGTTCATCGGTAGCTACGAGCAGCTGCGGAAGATCGCGCTGCGGATCCGCGAGACGGCGCTGGAACTCGGCGTCAAGCGGATCATCGTCGGGGAGTGCGGCCACGCTTGGCGGGTCGCGTACAGTTTCTGGAATACCTTGGTCGGAATCGGCGCGGGCGCGACCGATCCGTACGCGGTGGAGTTCCAGAAGATGCTGGACCCCAAAGTGAAGCAGCCGACCCACATCTGCGAATACACCTGGGATCTGATCCAGCGCGGCGCCCTCCGGTTCGACAAGGAGGCAAATGACCATCGCATCATCACGTTTCACGATTCGTGCAACGTCGCACGCGGTTCGGGAATGGGGGATACGCCGTACGGGCAGTTCGAGATTCCGCGCAACATCATCCGTTCGGTCGCCAATCATTTCTACGACATGGCGCCGGAGACGATCTACGAGCGCACGTTCTGTTGCGGCGGCGGCGGCGGCATTCTCACCGACGATCTCCTCGACGTACGCGTCAAGGGTGCGCTGCCGCGCATGGAGGCGCTGCAGCAGGTGGTCGACGAGCACGGCGTCAATTTCATGGCGACCATCTGCGCGATTTGCAAGGCGCAGTTCACGAAGGTGCTGCCGTACTACAAGTTCAAGATGAGCATGGTGGGCGGTGTGCACCAGCTCGTCAGCACGGCGATCCGATTGAAATAGGACCAAGGCAGGGGAGACATTCGATGTCGGCAGATCTGGAGCAAGTTTCAGCAGGGAAGGAGACCGCGCTCACGTTCCGGCGATACCGCGACGGGGACCACGAGCAGGAATCCTGGCGCGAGTGGATCTTCGATGGCGATCATACGCACAAGTGCCCGACCTACGTGCAGTCCACGCCGCCTTGCCAGGGCAGCTGCCCGGCTGGCGAAGACATCCGCGGCTATCTTGCGGTGGTGCGCGGAACGGAAAAGCCGCCGAAGGGCATGCGTTGGCAGGAATATGCCTGGCGCAAGCTTGCCAATGCGAACCCCTTCCCGGCAGTGATGGGCCGGGTCTGTCCGGCGCCGTGCGAGTCGGGGTGCAACCGCAACGATGTCGAGGACCACGTCGGCATCAACTCGGTCGAACACTTTCTCGGCGACTTCGCCATTCGGGAAGGGCTGTCGTTCGATGCGCCGGCGGAGCAAACCGGCAAGAAGGTGGCGGTCATCGGCGGCGGGCCCGCGGGCCTTTCCTGCGCTTTCCAGCTCGCCCGCAAAGGGCATGGCGTCACGATCTTCGACGAGCATGAGCACCTGGGCGGAATGATGCGCTATGGCATTCCCGGATTTCGGACCCCGCGTGATCTGCTGGACGCCGAAATCCAGCGCATCCTCGATCTTGGGGTCGAGGCGCGCCTGAATTGCCGGATCGGCCGCGACGTCACCATGGACGAGATCCGTGCCGGGTACGACGCGGTATTCCTCGCGATGGGTGCGCAATCCGGCCGGGCGCTTCCGCTCGCCGATTGCGAGGCGCCCAACGTCGTCACGGCGACGGCGTTCCTGCGGGCGTTCAACGACGGTCGCTTGCAGCACGTCGGCAAGCGCGTGGTGGTCGTCGGCGGTGGTGACACCTCCATCGACGTCGCGACGGTTGCCCGCCGCCTGGGGCATATCCAGAACGCCCGGCCGACCGACATCGAATCCGCGATTGCGGGGCGTCTCGCCCACGACGCGGCGGCCGTCTCCGCGCGGCAAGGCTGCGAGGTGACGCTGACTTCGGTCTTCCCGGTCGACAAGATGCAGGCCAGCAAGCATGAAGTTGAGCAGGCCCGGGCCGAAGGGATCGCCATCCGCGGCGGATATGTGCCGATCGGGATCGTCCGCGGCGCCGACGGCCGGGCGACGGCCTTGCGCGTGGCGCAGTGCACCGCGAAGGTGGCCGGCGGAAAACTCGACATTCAGAAGGTCGAGGGCAGCGAGGAGGACATCCCGGCCGATCTGATCGTCTCGGCCATCGGGCAGGCGGTGGATTTCACCGGAATCGAGGAGTTTGACAACGGTCGCGGGGCGGTCAACGCCGACAAGAACTACCGCGTGACGGGCACGGAGAACGTGTTTGCCGGCGGCGACGTCATCCGCCCGCACCTGCTCACGACGGCGATCGGCCACGGTGCGATCGCGGCGGACGGGATCGATGCGGTCCTGCGCGGCATCGAACTCGAAAAGCGGCCGAAGATCGACGTGCACGCCTTCGATCTTTCGCGCAAGATGATCGAGGCCGGCTTGCAGGTCAATCCTGCCGAGGAGCCGCTGCGCGGCAGCGACACGCATGTCGGAATCCACAACTTCGAAAACCGCGCCAATCGTTATGTAATCCCGGCGACCGAGATGTTCCTGGGGCATTTCCAGTACGTCGACCGCAACCGGCGCAAGGTCACGACGCTGAGTCGGGATTCGGCGCTCGGGAATTTCCAGGAACGCCTGGAGGGGCTATCCGAGGCCGAGGCGGTTGCCGAAGCCAAGCGCTGCATGAGTTGCGGCATGTGCTTCGAGTGTGACAACTGCGTCGTCTACTGCCCTCAGCATGCGGTGTATCGGGTGGCCAAGAAAGAGTCGACGCTGGGGCGGTATGTCGGAACCGACTACACCCGCTGTATCGGGTGCCATATCTGCCACGACGTGTGTCCGACGGGGTACATCCAGATGGGCCTGGGAGAATGATCGTGTTTCGGGCTGCGGCGCGGTCCGCCGTCGTCTGCATCGTCGCGGGATGGTTCACGCTCGCCGGCCTGGGATTGGCCGGACTGGTGACGCCGGCCCGCGCGGATGACCGCGTTCCGCGGCCCGATATCGTGATCGCCCATCCCGGCCACTGCATCGCACCCACGGAGTACATGCGCCGCAACCATTTTGCACTGCTGCTGCACCAGCGCGAGATCACGGTGCGGCAGGGGGTGCGGGGAGCCCGCGTGCAACTGCGCGAGTGCATCGCATGCCACGCAAGCCGGGAAACCCATTCGGTCCTGGGCAGCGACCGCAATTTCTGCCAGGCCTGCCACGCGTTCGTCGCCGTGCGCATCGACTGTTTCGAATGCCACAATCCGCGCACGGGGGACGCGCCCCCCGGCGCGCAGAACATCCACCTCTCGACGGCGAGTGCCAAGCCTGCGAGGATGCCATGAGTCGCGTGGAACCGCACCAGACGATGGACCGCGAAGGCGCGGACCGCGGCGATTCGGCGCCGCCGAAAAGTCCGGCGCGCCGGGATGCGCTGGGGATGGGCGCGGCGGCATTGGGCGCGATGACTCTTGCGCCCGGCCTGCGCCTGATTTCCCTGGCGCAGGCCCGGGCCGCGGGAGAACCTGCATCGTCGAAAAACCGCTGGGGTCTGCTCATCGACACGACGCGCTGCGCATCCAATTGCAACGCCTGCGTCGATGCCTGCGCACGCGAGAACGGGTTCACCTCCGGGATCGACCTCGCACAGCGCCCGCAATGGATCCGCAAGGTCGATCTGAAGGAGATCGGAACCGGGCGGAAGGTGTCCCTGCCGATGATGTGCCAGCATTGCGCCGAGCCCCCCTGCGTCGACGTGTGTCCGACCGGGGCGTCATTCCAGCGCGCCGATGGGCTGGTGCTCGTCGACCGGCACCGATGCATCGGCTGCCGCTATTGCATGATGGCGTGTCCATACAAGGCCCGTTCCTTCGTCCACGAGCCGATACACGACCAGAAGCCCGGCGTGCCGCGCGGCAAGGGCTGCGTGGAGAGCTGCACGATGTGCGTCCAGCGCATCGACCGCGGGGAGCAGCCTGCCTGCGTGGAGGCCTGCACCCACGAGGGGCAGGGGGCAATGCTGTTCGGCGACCTCAACGATCCGACGAGCGCGATCGCCCGCCGGATCCGGGAAACCCCGACGCAGGCGGTGCGTGCCGACCTCGATCTGGATCCCGGTGTACGGTATCAGGGGATTTGACATGGCCGCCGTTCCCGAACCCATCGCCGTCCTCGCCCCGTTCGCAAGGCTCCCGTTCGGCGGCGATCGCCAGCGCGAAGGCCGCGTGTTTGCGGCGCTGCTCGGAGTCGGCCTGGTGGCGGTCGCGATCGGTCTCTACTCGGCGATGCAGCTCGAACGCTACGGCCATGTGATCACCGGCATGAGCAACCAGGTGGTCTGGGGCTTGCCGCACGTTTTCGCGATCTTCCTGATCGTGGCGGCGTCGGGGGTGCTCAATGTCGCGTCGATCGGCTCCGTGTTCGGACGCCACGAATACAAGGAGCGCGCCCGCCTTGCCGGCCTGCTGTCGATTGCGATGCTTGCCGGCGGATTGAGCGTGCTGGTGCTCGATCTCGGCCGGCCGGATCGCCTGATGGTTGCGATCACCCATTTCAACTTCCGCTCGGTATTCGCGTGGAACGTGTTCCTGTATTCGGGCTTGTTCGCGGTGGTGGCGGTATACCTCTGGACCCTGATGGAGCGGCGGATGAATCCGCTTTCGCACGCGGTCGGCATGGTCACGTTCGTGTGGCGGTTCGTGCTGACGACCGGAACCGGGTCGATATTCGGCTTCCTGGTGGCGCGGCAGGCCTATCAGTCGGCGGTCATCGCCCCCATGTTCATCGTCATGTCCTTCGCCTGGGGGTTGGCGGCGTTTCTGGTGGTGCAGCAGACGATGTTTTCGTGGAACGGCAGAAAGGTTCCGGAAGACATGCAGCGGCGCATGACGCGGCTGCTCGGCATCTTCCTCGTCGGCGTGCTGTATTTCATGCTCGTCTATCACCTGACGAACCTGTACTACGCGCGCCAGACCGGTTTCGAGCGATTCATCCTCGTCTACGGGTCGCCGTACGCCATGCTGTTCTGGGTCGGGTTCGTGTTCCTCGGCAGCTTTCTGCCCTTGCTGATGGTGTTCCGCCCGGCAACGGCGACGCCCTGCATCGCCATCGCCGCGGCGTTGCTGGTCCTGGGGGGGGCGCTGGCCGAACTCTACGTGTTCATCATCGGGGGGCAAGCCTTCCCCCTCGACATCTTTCCCGGTTTCGTCGCGCAAAGCACCTTCTGGGACGGACAGGTGGCCCGCTACACGCCCAGCCTGCCGGAGATCGGCCTGGCGATCGGCGGGATCGGCGTCGCCTATACGCTGACCGTCATCGGTGTCCGGGTCCTGGACTTCCTGCCGCACGACGGCATGGCCCGCGACGAGTGACGCCATGGCCGACGCCGACCGCATGTTCCGGGAGTCCGCGGTGACCGCCGCCGCGACGGCGGGGGTCTGCGCGGTGCCCCGCATCCTGATCTCCGGAGCGCATCGCTCCTCCGGGAAGACGACGATCACGCTTGGCCTGGCGGCCGCTTTACGAGCGCGCGGATTGGCGGTGCAACCCTTCAAGAAGGGACCGGACTACATCGATCCGATGTGGCTCGGTCGTGCGGCGGGCCGCGGTTGCTACAACCTCGATCCGTATCTCATGACCGGAGACGCAATCGGCGCGATGTTCGCCGCCAAGGCGGCCGATGCCGACGTGGCGCTGGTGGAAGGCAATCAAGGCCTGTTCGACGGCGTTGCGCTCGATGGCTCCAATAGCAGTGCGGCGTTGGCTGCGATGCTCGGCATGCCGGTCGTGCTGGTAATCGATGCGCGCGGCATGAACCGCGGCGTTGCCCCGATCCTGCTCGGATATCAGGCGTTCGACCGCACGGTGCGGATCGGTGGGGTGGTGCTCAATCGCGTGGGCAGCGCCCGGCACGAGGCGAAGCTGCGCGCGGTGATCGAGCATTACACCGACATTCCGGTGTTGGGCGCGGTGCGCGACGAGCCCGCGGTGGGGATGACCGAGCGTCACCTCGGCCTGGTGCCGACCAATGAAGCGGCGTCGGCCCGGGAGCAGATCGACCGGATCGGCGCGCAGGTCGCGGAACAGGTGGATCTCGATCGGGTTCTCGCAGTCGCCCGGTCCGCCGACCTGCGCGGCGGCGCTCGGCCGGTGGGCGCCGACGTGCCGGAAGCGGGTCCGTTGGGCGGGACGGGATCTTCCCGTGCACGGATCGGCGTTGCGATGGACCGGGCGTTCGGGTTCTATTACGCCGACGACTTGGAGGAACTTCGCCGGGCCGGCGCGGAAATCGTGCCGTTCGACACGCTGCGCGACCGCGATCTGCCCGAGGTCGACGCCCTGTTCATCGGCGGCGGTTTCCCGGAGAGCTGCGCCGCCGAGCTCGCCGCGAACGCCAGCCTGCGGACGCAGATTGCGGCAGCCGTGGCGCGCGGCCTGCCGGCATATGCGGAGTGCGGCGGCCTGATGTATCTGGCGCGCAGCCTGATCGTGGACGGTCGCCGTCACGAAATGGTCGGCGCGATCCCCGGCGACGTCCACATGCAGCGGCGTCCGGTCGGCTCCGGCTATGTCGAACTGGAGGGGACCGGGCACGCGCCGCACGGCCCGGGCCGGGTTGGCGGAGCGGTGTTCCGCGCGCACGAGTTCCACTATTCCGCGATCGCCGGCCTGCCGCCCGACACGCGCTATGCCTACCGCGTTCGGCGCGGCTATGGCGTGGACGGCGAGAACGACGGCATCGTGATCGGCAATCTCGTCGCCTCGTACAGCCACCTGCGCAGCATTGCCGGAGCGGAGTGGGCGAGGCAGTTCGTCGACTTCGTGGTCCACACGACCGCAGCGTGCCCGGAGCGCGCGGCGGAGCCTGTCCATGCCGCGTGAAATCATGGAGATGCACTCCTCCCGCACCCTGGCGCCGGAGTCGACGGCGGCCCCGGACGGGGGCTGCGTGGCGCTGGTCGGCGCCGGCCCCGGCGATCCGGAACTGTTGACCGTGCGCGCGTTGCGTCGGATCGAACGCGCCGACGTCGTGCTCTACGACAACCTGGTTTCCCCGGCAATCCTGGATCTGCTGCCCGAGCGTGCCGAGCGGATCTACGTCGGCAAGCGCCGCAACCAGCATGCCATGCGCCAGGAGGAGATCAACGCGCTGATGGTGTCGCTGGCGCGCGCCGGCCGCCGCGTGCTGCGGCTGAAGTCCGGTGATCCGTTCATCTTCGGCCGGGGCGGGGAAGAGTTGGAAGCCCTGACGGCCGCGGGGATCCCCTGCGAAGTCGTGCCGGGCATCACCGCCGCGATCGGCGCATCGGCCGCCGCCGCGATCCCGCTGACCCACCGCGGGCACGCACAGGCCGTCACCTTCGTCACCGGCCACCTGCAGGATGGCAGCATCGATCTCGACTGGCCGGCGCTGGCCCGACCGCGCCAGACGCTGGTCATCTACATGGGCCTGCATGGTCTTGCCGCGCTCTGCGCGCAACTGATCGGCCACGGCCGTGCGCCCGATACGCCCGCGGCCATCGTGCAGCAGGCGACACAACCGGGACAGCGCGTGCTCGTCGCGACGCTGCAGACGCTCGCGGATCGTGCGGCGGAGGAAGGCATCAAGGCGCCGACAGTCGTCCTCGTGGGAGAGGTCGCAGGCTGTGCGATCCGGGGCTTGGATGAAATCGGGAATGAGCCGGCCGAGCATGCGCTGGCGGGAGCGGTTCCCCGTTAACGGGGAACGATCGTCAGCGCGAGGACGAAGCCGAAGTTGACGGGGAACGATCGTCAGCGCGAGGACAAAGCCGAAGTTGACGAAGAACCATCGTCATTGCGAGGGCAACGCCCGAAGCAATCCAGCGGTTTTCTGGATCGCCACGGCCCTGCGGGCCTCGCGACGACGAGGTTGCGGGCCTCGCGACGACGAGGTGCTGGCCCTTGCCATGACGAGGCTGGCGGGTTGCGGGCCCTTGCCATGAGGGCCGACGCTTCCGCTTTCGGGGACGCACGTCATGCCATGGCGGCGAGAAGCGTTGTCGCCAGCGGGGAGATCAGTTCAGCACGAGTGCTTGTGCGGCGCCGATCACCCCATCGCGGCCCAGGTCGCGCCAGCACGTCAGCAAGGTCCGCGCACAGGCTTCCCATCGACCGGCGCCGGCGGCGGCCGTCGCACGGATCGCATCGAGCCGGATATCATCCGCCCCGCCGATGGTCGCCAGGTCCGGCGCAAGGGTTTTCCGCATTCCGTCGAAGTTCGAGCGCCAGAATGCCAGCGATTCGCTCGCGCCCCGCGCGACGAGTTCCGGCAGGGTGACCAGGCAGTCGGCGAGGAGATCGCGCACGGCGCGCAGAATCACCTCGGTTCTCCGGTCGTCGATCTGTACCAGCATCCGTTCCCAGTCCGATCCCAGGACGGCACCCGCGCGAACCTCGCCGAGTTCGTGGAGGATCAGCGTTTCGGTTTCCCGCTCCACGATGTGTTCGATCTGCTCCGTGCAGGCGGCCGCCGATCCGACCTTTCCTCCCTGGCTCGGTCCGGGACGCGGAACGGCACCCGGGCGCAGGCCGTGCTGCTCCGCGCGGGTCCACAGCCAGCGCCGGAAGGCGTCGCGGCGGATCTGGATGGCTCCATTCCGACTGGTGGCCGGGGGCGCCGAGAAACCCCGCGCCCATTCGCGATCCACGATCGTGACCCGGATTCCGTCGCGGACCTCCTCCCGCACGGTTTCGGCGAGGAAAAATATCGGGACACCGAATCGACCGAGGCCGGCGCCATACAAAATCCGCTCCGGCAGTCCCATCGCGCCGATCCGGCGGTTGACCTCTGCCTCATCGAAGGCATCGACGGGGTCTCCGTCGGGAAACGGAATGCCGGCGAAGGCGTCCATCCCCTCGAACACGTTGTCCCATCGCGATTCCTGGCAGGTGATCCACTCCCGCACGCGTTCGCTGGGCGGGGCAATGCCGAGTGGATAGTCGCTCATCCAGCGGAAGTACTCGCGCATTCCGAGCAGGTAGACGCACATGCCCAGCTCGCGGGCGTGCTGGGCGTCGGCGACGTCGCAGTTGTCCTGCACTGCGGCCGCAAGGTGCGCGACGGCTGCGATTCCGGGTTCGCGGGCGTTCGGGCGTAGCAGCATGGTGCCGCGATTGTGCGCCGTTCCGCGCAGGATCGCTATAGCACCGAATGGGAAGAGCCGCTGTGTCGGTGTTCGACGGCGAAGACGGCCGCTTCGACCCGCGACGTGAGCTTGAGCTTGGCCAGGATGTGCCGCACGTGCAGCTTGACCGTGTCGTGGCTGATGTTGAGCGCTTTGGCGATGGCCTTGTTGCTCTTTCCCGCCGCGACGTGATTGAGGATTTCCCGCTCCCGTTCGGTGAGTTTCACCGCCTTTTCCGTGCGTTGACCGGCCGTTCCGGTCTGCAGCAGGTGGGCGAGCTTGCTCGCCATCGCCGGCGCCACCACCAATTCGCCGCGCGCCGCGCGCCGCACCGACTCGACGATGTCGGTCGGCTCCATGTCCTTGAGCAGATAGCCGCGGGCGCCGGCGCTCAATGCGTTGGCGAGATCGTCCTTCGAGTCGCTCATGGTCAGGATCACGGTGGGAACGTCGATCCCTTCCATGCGCAGTTCCCGCAACAGGCTGACGCCGTCCATCTGCGGCATGCGCAGGTCCATGATGACCAGCGCAGGGTTGGCGTCCTGGATGATGACGCGCGCCTGGGCGGGCGTTCCCGCCTTGCCGACCACGCGGAACCCCCCGCTGTGTTCGAGCAGTTCCGCCAGGCCGCTTTGGCACAACCGGTGGTCGTCGACCAAGGCGACGTCGATCGTGTTGGGGATCATGCGTCTTCTCCGCAAATGGGCGGGCAGCACGGGATCACGAGTCGGACGCGCGTCCCGCCGCAGGGACAGGGTTCGACCGCAAGCGTGCCGCCGAGTCGCCGCGCCCGTTCCTGCATGATCCGCAACCCGAAATGTCCTTGTTGCCGGACGTTCGCCTGCTCCAGGCCGATGCCGTTGTCCGTGACCATCAGTTCGATGTGGCCCTGCTCCTGGATCAGCAGCACGCCGACGCAATTCGCATGCGCATACTTCAGCGCATTGGTGATCGCCTCGCGGGCGACGTAGAACATCTGGTGCTCTTCGTATGCCGACAGCTTGGCGTCGCCGAGCAGATTGGTGAAGTCGATTTCGACCTCGCTCACGACACGCAGTTCGTCGATGGCGATCTCCAGCGCGGAGACGAGATCCGGCGCCGCCATTGCACTGCGGAAGTGCGTGATGATTTCGCGTAACCCCGACTGCACGCCCGCGATGGCGGTGTCGATGTCGGTTGCGAGCGCACCGGCCCGCGCCGTGTCGCCGCGGGCGATGGCGTCGCGCAGCATCGTCATGCGCATCCGCACCGAGGTGATGCTCTGCGCAACCGAGTCGTGGACTTCGTTGGCGAGCATCTGCCGCTCCTGCTCGACGCGCGCGTGGACCTCGTCGTCGATCATGCGCGCACGATCCGATTCCGGATCCCGGGCCTCCGGCGACAGAACGGAGCCAATGTCCACGTCGATGCAGTGGGTCATGATTCGTGGATTTTGCGCGTTTGCACCGCAAGGAGCAAGTTGGGCCCCGGTCCGAGGGCGGGATGGGTACCCCGCAGGCGATTTCGGAGTTCCGCCGCCGTCAATCCGTCTCGAGGTCGAACCCGTCTTCGACCTGTTCCGCCGCGCGCAGCACGGCGCGCGCCTTGGCTTCCGTTTCCTTCCACTCGGACTCGGGAACCGAGTCGGCGACGATGCCGGCGGCCGCCTGCGCATACAGCGTGCGGTCCTTGATGATGCCGGTGCGGATCGCGATCGCGAGGTCCATGTCGCCCGCGAAGCTGAGATACCCTACCGCGCCGCCGTAGATGCCGCGTTTGACGGGCTCCAACTCATCGATGATTTCCATGGCGCGGACCTTGGGTGTCCCCGACAGCGTCCCCGCCGGAAAGGTTGCCCGCAGCACGTCGAAATTGGTGAGGTCCGACTTCAGGATGCCCTCGACGTGGCTTACCAGGTGCATCACGTGCGAGTAGCGCTCGATGACCATCTGTTCCGTCACATGGACGCTGCCGATTTTCGCGATACGGCCGATATCGTTGCGCGCGAGATCGATCAGCATCAGGTGTTCGGCCCGCTCCTTGGGGTCGGCGAGCAGTTCCGCGGCGAGGGTCGCATCCTGTTCCGGCGTCGCGCCCCGCGGGCGGGTTCCCGCCAGCGGACGGATCGCCACCGAGCGTTCCCCGTCGCGCGCCTCAGAACGCACCAGGATCTCCGGCGAGGCGCCCACCACCTGCGTTTCCCCGAAGTCGTAGTAATACATGTACGGAGAGGGGTTGAGCGTGCGCAGCGCGCGGTAGAGCGACAGCGGCGGGGCAGTATAGGGTTTGCGGATCCGCTGCCCGATCTGCACCTGGAAAATGTCGCCCGCGGTGATGTACTCCTTGGCGCGCGCCACGGCGGCGAGGTAGGCGTCCTTCGGGAACTCGCGGTGCTCGGGGTGGCGGGGGGTCGCGTGGGCATGCGGGGCCTCGACCGATCGATGCAGCCGGGATTTCAGTTCGCGCAGGCGCGCGCGCCCGCGGGCGTAGCCGTCGGGGTCCCGGGGATCGGCATAGACGATCAGATAGACCCGTCCGCTCAGATTGTCGACGACGGCGAGTTCCTCCGTCAGCAGCAGATGGATGTCCGGCAGGCCGAGGTCGTCCGGCGGCGTGCGGCGAAGTTTCCGCTCGATGAGCCGCACGGTGTCGTAGCCGAAATAGCCGGCCAGTCCGCCGCAGAAACGCGGCATGCCCGGCCGCAGGGCTACCCGGAAGCGCGCCAGGAAGTTTTCGACGAAGCGCAGGGGATCGCCTTCGTCCGTCGCCGTCACGGCGCCGTCGGTGAGCACTTCCGTACGATGTCGATCGTTGGTGCCGATGAAACTGCGGATTGCCGTGCGCGCGGGCAGGCCGATGACCGAGTAGCGCCCGAAACGCTCCCCGCCGACCACCGATTCGAGCAGGTAGGAGTTCGCGGGGTTGGGCTGGCTCCGCACCAGCTTCAGGTACAGCGACAGCGGGGTGTCGAGGTCGGAGAGGGTTTCGGCGATCAGCGCGACCCGGTTGTATCCCTGCGTCGCCAGAGCCTGGAATTCACTTTCCGTCATTTGCACACCGTTCCCGTTTCCTTGCCCCTGGGCCGTCCGTCCGGGAAACGGCGCAAGGCGCGTGCGGGGGCCGGGCGGCGCCCGGCCCCCGAATGTCATGTCATACCGGTCCGTGCGGCCTGCAGCGCCCATTGCGCCGCGCCCGCGAAGTCCGGGAACAGCGCGTCGGCGCCGCCTTCCCCTTCCAGCAGGGTGTGTACCGGTTCGCCCTCGTTGTAGCCGGTTTCCACCAGCACGCAGCGGCTGCCGGCGGCATGCGCGGCCTGGACGTCATTGGCCGAATCGCCGATGAGGACCGTTTCCTGCGTGGTGACGCCGAGCCGGCGGCACGCCTCGAAGATCACGTCCGGGTGCGGCTTGCCGTGTGCCACTTCATCCGCGGTCACGACGACGTCGAGCAGATCCCGCAATCCGGCGCGCGCGAGCAGCGGCGTGGTGAACTCGCTGTGCTTGTTGGTCACGCAGCCGACGCGCAGTCCGGCTTCCCGCAACTTTGCAAGCCCGATCGGCACAGGGTCGAAAACCACCGCGAGGCTGCCGTTGATCGCGGAATAATGCCGGCGGAAGGATTCCCGTGCCTGCGCAAAACGCTCCGCGTCGACCTGGCCGTCGATGTCGTCGGTGAGCGCGCGATGGATCAGCACGTCGACCCCTTTGCCGACGAACTGGGCGATGCGCGCTTCCGGCAAGGTCGCCATGCCGAAGTCTTCGCGCAGACGATTCGTCGCCGCGGCAATGTCCGGCGCGGTGTCCATCAGCGTGCCGTCGAGGTCGATCAGCGCGGCGCGGAGCGCGCCGTGGGGAGGGGCCGTGTTCATGTCCGGGGTCGTCGCTTATCCGCGTTTGGCCTGCGCCGCTTCCACTGCCCGCTTCATCGCGGCGATCGTGCCCTTGTAGTCCTTCGACCCGAAAATCGCCGAACCGGCCACGAACGTGTCCGCGCCGGCCGCCGCGATCGCGCCGATGTTGTCGACCTTCACGCCGCCGTCGATTTCCAGCAGGATGGTTTTGCCGGTCTGTTCCTTCCACGCGTCGATCCGGGCACGCGCGGCCTTGAGCTTGTTGAGCGTCTCGGGGATGAAGCTCTGGCCGCCGAATCCGGGGTTGACCGACATGAGCAGCACCACGTCGAGCTTGTCCATCACGTGCGCCATGTAGTCGAGGGGCGTCGCCGGATTGAAGACCAGTCCGGCCTGGCAGCCGTGGTCACGGATCATCGCCAGGGTACGGTCGACGTGGCGGGAGGCTTCCGGGTGGAACGTGATGATGTTGGCGCCCGCTTTCGCGAACATCGGCACCAGGGAATCGACCGGTTCGACCATCAGATGCACGTCGATGGGGGCCTGGATGTGCGGGCGGATCGCTTCGCAGACCAGGGGTCCGATGGTCAGGTTGGGGACGTAGTGGTTGTCCATGACGTCGAAATGGATCCATTCCGCGCCCGCATCGACGACGGCACGCACCTCTTCTCCCAGGCGGGAGAAATCGGCAGACAGGATGGACGGGGCGATACGGAACGGAGCGCTCATGGGGAACAACCTCTCGGAAGTGCGAATGACTGGAAACCTGCGATTGTAGGGGATTCGACGTGCCCATCCCCGTTCCCGCGCGGCGGAATCAGCGGCCCTGCCCGGCCTCCCGCATCAAACGTTCGACCGTTGCGAGGGGAACCATTCCGGGCGCGCGCCGCCCGTCGGCGAACAGGATCGTCGGCGTCCCCTCGATCTTCAGTTTGTGCCCGAGCGCCAGATTCCGCTCGAGGGGCGCATTGCAGGAGGCCGGGGCCGGCGGCAGGCGTTCGCCTTGCACCATGATGGCATCCCATGCCCGCGCGCGGTCCGCCGAACACCATACCGCCCGCGCCTTGGCGTAGGAATCCGCCGGGTCGTTCCGATCGCGCGAAAGGATCGGATACAGGAAGGTGTAGATCGTGACGTCTTTCAGGCCGGCGATCTCGCGCTCGAAGTGCTTGCAGTAGGGGCAGTTGGGGTCCTCGAATTCGACCAGCAGCCGCGATCCGTTGCCGCGCACGGTCTTGATGGCGTCTGCCAGCGGCAGTGCCCGGATGTCGACGCGGCGGACCGCCTCCTCGCGCGGCGTCGTGAGGTCCCGCGCCTCCTGTCCCCGGAGGTCGAACGCCCGCCCGACGAGCAGGTAGTCGACGCGGGCGTCGACGTAGACGACGTCCATGTCATCGACGACCTCGTACAGTCCGAACGGCATCCGGCACACCGAATGAACGGTGCCGCCGATCCGCTGCTCGACGCGGGCGCGGATCGATCCCGCGATTGCGGCCGGAACCGGCGCGACCGCCCGCCCCGCCACCGTTTGCGGGCAGGAGGAGAGCATCGGGGGCGATGCCGCCGCCAGCGTGGCGGTGCTGCAGCCGGCCAGGAACAGCGCAAGCGCGCTGACGACAGTCGAAATCCATTGACGACGAATCACGATCAGCTCCAGCAGGAAGAAGACGATTTCGATGGGACGGGGGTGCGCGCCAAGGGACCGTCATCCCATGGCGTGGCGCACCAGCGCATTCTTGACCGGCGGCAGCGCGTCGATCAGCGACATGCCGGCGTTGCGCAGCCGGCGGGTTGCCGTGTCCGGCGCCGAGAAGAGCGTGGCCAGCGCGCCGACCGTGCCGCGCATGAGGGCGATCGGCTCCGCGCGCGCCCGTTCGTATCGACGCAGCAGCACGAGGTCGCCGATGTCGCGCCAGGATTCGCGCATGTCGAGGCGGAGCAGCAGGTCGGCGACGTCTTGCAGGCCGAGGTTCAGGCCTTGTCCTGCAAGCGGGTGCACGACATGGGCGGCGTCGCCCATCAGCGCCAGCCCGGGCCGCACCAGTCGGTCGACGACGAGCCGGCGCAGCGGGAAGGCGTGCCGGTCGCCAAGGATTTTCAGTGCGCCGAGGACGCCGCCGCTGCGCTCGGTAACCCGTTGCTGGAATTCCGGCAGCGGCAGCGATTCCAGTTGCGGCGCCAGCGCGTCCGGTGCCGACCAGACCAGCGATACGTGGTTGCCGGGCAGCGGCAACAGCGCAACGATGCCTTCGTCGGGTGTGAACCACTGATAGGCGACGCCGTCATGCGGGTGTTCGCAGGAGAAATTGGCCACGAATGCAATGTGGCCATACGGCTTCACTTGGGCGCCGATGCCGGCCGCGGCCCGGACCGAGGAATTCTTCCCGTCCGCGCCGATCAGCAAGTCGCAATCCATCCGCGTGCCGTTGCCGCCCGTTCCGTCCGTGAGGTGGATGCGGGGCGCCCCCCCGTCATCGAACGTCGCGGCGTGGAACTGCAGCGGAATGTGTTCGATCCCCGGCGTCATCGCGCAGCCGAGCCATAGGGCGCGCAACAGGGCGCTTTCCTCGCCGATCGTCGCGAGGCGCTCGGCGCACGACGCGTAGGCGTCGAACCGCAGAGTTCCGCCCGCATCTCCGGCCACCTGCATGCGGGATACCGGGCAGACGCGCGTCGAGTCGATCTGGCCCCAGACCTTGCAATCTGCGAGCAACCGGCGCGACCCTTCCGAGATCGCATAGACGCGGGGATCGAATCGGGCCGGCTGGCCACCGCCGATCGCGGCGGGAGCCTCCATTCCGGCCTCGAAAAGGCGCGGCGTCGGGCCGATCAGGCGGACGTGCAGGCCGCGCTGTGCGCAGCCCAGGGCAACGGCCAGCCCTACGACCCCGGTCCCGACCACGGCCACCGTTTCCGGGTGGGCGACACGGTCCCGCCGATCCCGGCGGGTCGGTGCGGGTGGAATGGAGTGGGCTGGCACGGACATGTTCGCTCGTGGTTTGCCTGGGGCGGCGGCGCTTTGCGCGCCGGCAAGGGAAAAGGAAGAGGGGTCATTATAATTAACCATCTTCCTATGGACGATCTTCGACCCGATTCCCCGCCGCCGCTTTCGGCGGCCCTGACCGCGCGCATCCGCGAAGCGTTGCGCGCGCTCGACGCCGTGCTCGTCGCGCATTACTACGTCGACGGCGCGGTGCAGGACCTTGCCGATGCGACCGGCGGTTGCGTGGGGGATTCGCTGGAAATGGCCCGGTTCGGGCGCGACCATCCCGCCCGCACGCTGGTCGTCGCGGGGGTGCGCTTCATGGGCGAGACGGCAAAGATCCTGAGCCCCGACAAACGGGTCCTGATGCCGGCCGTCGAGGCGACCTGCTCCCTCGACCTGGGGTGCCCGATCGATCGGTTCGACGCGTTCTGCAACCAACATCCCGACCGGGTGGTCGTCGTCTATGCCAACACGAGCGCTGCGGTCAAGGCGCGTGCCGACTGGGTGGCGACGTCGAGCACGGGCCTCGACATCGTGCGCCACCTGCACGCGCAGGGAAAGAAGATTCTCTGGGCGCCGGACATCCATCTCGGCCAATACCTGCAGGAACAGACCGGCGCGGACATGCTGTTGTGGAATGCCAGCTGCATCGTCCATGACGAGTTCAAGGCGGCGGAACTGGAGGCGATGCGCAAGGAGCATCCCCGGGCCAAGGTGCTCGTCCACCCGGAATCCCCGGCCGCCGTCGTTGCCCAGGCCGACGTCGTCGGCTCCACCACCCAGTTGCTGCGCGCCGCCGAGGCCCTGGGGGCGCCGGAATACATCGTCGCAACGGACAACGGCATCCTGCACAAGATGCGGCAGGCCCAGCCCGACAAGGTGTTTTTCGAGGCGCCGACCGCGGGCCGCGGCGCAACCTGCAAGAGCTGTGCACATTGCCCCTGGATGGCGATGAACGAAGTCGATCGTCTGGCGGACACGCTGGATGCCGCCGTGCGGGGCGATCGTTCCCAGGAAATCGATGTCGATCGGCAGTTGGCGGCCCGCGCACTGGTTCCGATCGAGCGCATGTTGGCGTTTGCCGCGGCGCGCAAGGCCGCGGGAACCTCGGCGCCGGCACCATTTCTTCAGGCGGGCTCCCAAGGCATGGGGCCTGCGTGACGTCTGCGCGCTGGCGATTTGCCGATCCGGGGCAGATCCCGGTGGTCGAGGCGGCCGTGGCGGCCAATGTGGCGGCCGCCTTGGCCGAGGATGTCGGGCCCGGCGATTGCACGGCGGAACTGTTACCGGCTTCGGCCATGGTCGAGGCCCGTCTGCTGGTTCGCGAGCCGGCGGTCTTGTGCGGTATCCCCTGGGCGGAGGCGGTGTTCGGTCGGCTCGATCCCCGGGTCACGATCGAATGGGCATACGACGAGGGCGCGCAGATGGCCGCGGATTCGGTGGTCTGCCGGCTGCACGGTCCGGTGCGCGCCATCCTGACCGGTGAACGCGCGGCGATCGACTTTCTGCAAACCCTGTCGGCGGTCGCTACCGCGACGCGCCGCTACGTCGATGCGGTTGCCGAGGTGCCGGGGAGCCGAGCGCGCATCCTCGATACGCGCAAGACGATTCCCGGCCTGCGTGTGGCGCAGAAGTACGCCGTGCGGGTCGGCGGGGGCGTCAATCATCGCATGGGACTCTACGATGCGATCCTGATCAAGGAGAACCACATCGCCGCGGCGGGGGGCGTCGCCCCCGCGCTGCGGGCGGCTGCGGGACGGGGCGTGCCGGTACAGATCGAAGTCGAGACGCTTGCGCAGTTGCAGGAAGCGCTGGCGGCCGGTGCGCGGTCGATTCTGCTCGACAACTTCGTGCCGGAGACCATGCGGGAGGCGGTGGCGCTGGCACGCGCCTTTGCCCGGGATGCCGGGACCGAGCCGGCGGCGCTGGAGGCTTCGGGTGGGGTACGGCTGGACACCGTGCGCGCGATCGCGGCGACGGGCGTGGACCGGATTTCGATCGGGGGCCTTACCAAGGACGTGCGCGCGATCGATTTTTCGTTGCGGGTGGCGTAGGTTTTTCTCGGCGGCGGCATGGTGCCGCCCGTGCGCCCCCTCCCGCCGAGGCGAGAGGGGGCGGGGGCGAGGCAATCAGCCCTTGGTTCCCTTTTGCAGATTCGCCGACGTCAGCGCGACAAACCGCAATGCACGCAGCGTGTCGGGGTTCCCGGCGACGTGCAGCAGTCCGAACAGCCCGCCCGAAGGCGCCGGTTCCCGGGCTACCGCAGCCTTCGCCGCGCAGGCGGCATCGGCAAGATCGATCAGTCCGTTCTGCACTTCCTCGCGTCCCAGCACGTCGATCAGGCGCAGGAACCCGTCGTTGCGCGCCAGCTTGTCGACGAGCGCCGCAAGTTGGGTGGCGACGAGTGCGAGTCGGTTGACGATGTCGTCCGACAGCGAGTCTTCCATTGAGCCCACCAGCCGGGCCAGACCCGCAAGGCGATCCAGATCGCCGCTTTCGACCATCCGGGTGATCGTCGGCAGGGCCTGCATGATGCCGCTGCGGTTGATCCGGTCGAGCAGGTCGAGGCCGCCCGCCGCGGCGCCCGACAGGCGGCCGACGATGTCGTCCGACAGGCTGTCCTCGGCGGCGCCGATCAGGCGGGCGAGGTCGGCAACCCGTTGCAGATCGCCGCTCTGGACCAGCGCCGAAACGGTCGGAAGCGCGTCCCATACGCCGCTGCGGTTGGCCCGGTCCAGTGCATCGAGCCCGTTGCCGACCGTCGCCGAAAGGCGCGTGACGGTGTCGTCCGTCAGCGCATCGCGAGCTCCTGCAAGCAGGCGCTCCAATTCTCCCGCCACCACCGCGTTTGCGGCGGCCGGGTCCGTTTGTCCCTGGCTCATGGCGGCTCCCTACAAAAGTCCGCGGGCGCTGGCCCAGTACAACTGGTTGTAGGCCATCTTGAACCAGTGGATGGACTTGGTCGGCGGCTTCGGGTCCGGGGGTGTGGTGTAGTTGAACATCGCGTAGGTGGCCTTGTCTTTGCCCGCCTCGATGAAGCAGAACACCTTGCCGTCGTAGTCCCGCACGGGGGAACCGATCTTCACGATCGCCGCGAGGTTCTCCGCCAGCGCTTCGGCCTCGAAGTGGGCGGTCGACCCCGCCTTGCTGATCGGCAGGTTGGTGGTGTCGCCGAGGGCGAACGCATTTTCACGGCCCTCGATGTTGAGTCGGTTGCGGTTTACCGGGATCCAGCCGCCCTTGCCGAGGTTGTTCTTCTCGATGACTTCCATCCCTTTGTGGCCGGGAACCGCCACCAGGAGATCGAACGGTGTCTCCGCCCCTTCGATGCTGCGGATCACCTTCTTCTCGCCGTCCACTTCCTTCATGTTGAACAGCGTTTCGCTGGTGATGCCGCGCTGGTCGAACTCACCCTGCATCCATTTTCCGACCGGCTCCAGACTGTGCAGGCGGCCGATCGGGTAGGTGTAGTGGATCGAGACCTTGTCGGCCAGGCCGCGATCGCGGAAGAAATCGTAGAGCGTGAAGGTGAGTTCGGGCGGGATCATCGGACACTTGTGCGGCACGCCCGCCGAGATCACGATGCGCCCGCCGCGGAACGCATTGATCGTCTTCCAGAACTTCAGCGCCGCTTCCTCGGTGTAGACGTTGATTGAATGCTCCGCCAACCCGGGGATCTCTTCCGGCACTGCGCGCGAACCCGTGGCGATGGCGATGAGGTCGTAATCGAAGCTGCGGCCGCTTTTGGTCTTCACCCGGTTCTTGTCGAGATCGAACTCCTCCACGGGGTCGACGTGGAACTCGATTCCCGGCTCGAGCAGGCTCGCCTGATCCCGATAGAGTTCATCGGTGGAGGCGCGCCCCAGCGCGACGTACAGCAGCCCGGGTTGATACATGTGCCGGTCCGATGCGGAGAGCATCGTCAGGCGTACCTTCTTGGTCTTCATCTCATGCGACAGCCGCCGGGCCAGGTTGTTGGCCAGGATCGTGCCGCCCATCCCGCCGCCTACGATCAAAATTTTCATTTTTCGTCTCCTCCCTTGTCGTCCGGATTACTTCATCTTGCGGACCACGACGTGCCACACCCCCGACTCCTGGGATGTGGAAACCATTTCGTGGCCGACCTTGCGGATCCATTCCGGGATGTCCGCCGAGGATCCCTCGTCCGACGAGAGCACCTCGAGTTCGTCGCCGACGTCCGCCAATTTGATTCCGGCGATCAGTTCCATCAGCGGCCCGGGGCAGAACGTTCCCCGCGCGTCGATCGTATGTCGCTTCGCCATCGCGCCTCTCCTTCTTCTTGTTCTCGGATTCAAAACGTAAGCATCTGCCCGCCCGTGCTGTCGGTCAAGAACTTCGTCAGGCCCAGGGGAGATGCAAGAAATCCGTCGAGATCCGCGGCCTTGACGCCGAGGACGTCCATCGCCATCGAGCAGGGATGCACTTTCGCGTCGCCGAGATCGATGGCATTTTCAAACAGTTCCTTGAATGGCGGAATCTTCTTGCCGGCCATGATCTGACCGAAGCTTCCCTCCGGAACCGGGTGCGATGGATTGTCGCGCAGGAAATACTGCAGCGAATTCATCGAAAGCAGGACGGTGACGGCCGTTCCGCTCACCGCGCCGACCGATGCGACCATCGCGGCCATCTGCAGGCGCTCGATGCTGCCGCTGACGACCAGAATGCTGAGCTTGGAGGAACTCATCGGGTATCGTCTCCCTTGGGTTTCGTTGTGTTGTGGACGGCGGGACGCGCCGGAGGGACTCTCCCGACGATTCTGGATCCCCCCATTCTGGAGAAACCATCCCCTAGTCGGGTAGGGGGGATCCCGCTGTGCTTTCCCTTACGCCTATGAATTCCAATCCAGGTCTCCATGCTCCGGTACAAGCGCAGTTCGACGCCATCCCCGCAGGCTGGCGCGCGCCGCTCCAGGAAGCCCTCGACGGTGCGGCGGTTCGCCGGCTGACCGCCTTTCTCGATGCGCGGATCGCAGCGGGAGCGCGAGTCTATCCGTCCAATCCCTTCGCCGCGCTGGAGGGGTGCGATCCCGGCAACGTTCGCGTCGTGATCCTCGGGCAGGATCCGTATCATGGCCCCGGCCAGGCCCACGGACTGGCGTTTTCCGTTCCCGAGGGCGTGCGGCTACCGCCCAGCCTGCGCAACATTTTCTGCGAACTCCAGCGCGAAGGGTTCTGCGCGCAGATTCCGTCCACGGGCAATCTCGCTTCCTGGGCGCGCCAGGGAGTCCTGCTGTGGAACGCGGTCCTGACGGTGGAGGACGGCCGGGCCAACAGCCACGCCGGGAAGGGGTGGGAGGCGATCACGGACGCCGTACTCGACGCCGTGGCGCGCGATCCCGCTCCCAAGGTCTTCCTGCTCTGGGGAGGGCACGCCCAGGCGCGCCGCGGCCGGATCGACGCCGTGGCCGAAGGGCGACACTGCGTCCTGGCCGCCAATCATCCTTCGCCGCTGTCCGCGCGGCGGCCCCCGGTGCCATTCCTGGGCTGCGGGCATTTCTCCAAGGCGAACCAGTTCCTGGTCGCGATGGGGCGAACGCCGGTGGCGTGGTGATTCTTATTTGCCGCCGATCCCGCGCGCTTGGCGAGTCAGCCAGGCGCGATACGCACCAAAGTCTTCAATCGAAAAGCCGGTGAAGGCTGGGTTGGCTTGGAAGGCTCGTTTTGTTTCGGAGAGCGCGTAATGCATGTCGCCTTCTGTCCGTCCCCAGAACGAGGTCTTTCCCAGCCCGCCCGGCTCCACGTCGATGCCGAGCAAGACTGGTTTGCCTTGGTGCCGGGCAATTGCCAGGGATGCAGCGGCATGCTCGATAATTCCATCCCCCCCTGCCGCTTGGTTGCGGTAATCCATCACGACCGCATAGTCGAACATTGCGAGTACGTGTCGGGTGACGCTGCCGGAAACGCCACGCCATCGTACCGAGATATCCGCAAACCAGAACGGAATCGCAGGTCCGACCAGGATTGTTTGGCGTGAAGCGCGCTTCAAATCCATAAGAGCGCTGCCCAAATCCAGGTATTGACGGAGCAGTTCACGTTCGTTTCGTCTCCACCCGTTGATGTTGTATGGTTCGATGTCCAGGTTCACCCCATCGAATCGCCCAGATGGGGAGGATGAACGGTTGTAGTCCAAAACCCGCTGGAACATCGTCGTGGCCCTGGTCCGCCAGTCGGGGCCGAGGAGAGCGAAGACGCGCAGGCCCGCCTCATGAGCGCGCTTGACGAAGTACCGGTAATCGGCCGCTCGACGGACTAGCAGGCCACGGTCGTGAACCGCGTCGGCGTAAAGGTAAAGTGTGGTGATGTGCCGGCGCCGCAGCAGCGATAGCGCTTGCCGCTCATCCGATGGATGCTCGATAAGGTGGAGTGCATCCGCCTCCCAGATCCAGGTGGCGCGGTCGGCAGCCATGGCGGGAGATATCATCAGCGCCATCCAGACCAGCAAAGCGGCAGCCTGCCTGGCGGTCGTCATGGCGCGATGGTGATGGGGATGTGGAATCGCCCGTCGCCGACGCGACCACCCTTGTTCGGGTCGGCAAGGATCACGGCTAGGTAGTAATGGCCCGCTGGTACGTGTTCGGTATTGAGCGCGATACGCTGGTGCATTTTTCCGTGGCGCGGAATGGGTAGAGGTATCCCATAAGACTCCAGCAGTTCCTTCCCGCGATCCGTCTCGATCACGGCGATCGGCACCAGTGCCGGACTATCCCGTTGGCCTGAGTTCGTGGCCGTCATGTCAACAGCGAGTTGCCTCCGGCGGCTCGTCGCGATCCGAACTTCGCTGATTGCCAAGGTCGGCCCCGCCTTGGCCTTCACCGAGACGACCGACGCGCGTTTTACCTCCGCATAGGAAGCCAACTGGGTGGCCGCGCTTCGCGGCATTAATCGGTCAGTGCGCAAAAATTCGTCGTTTGCCGCGCGGAACGCGCGGAATCGCGCCTCCACTTCCGTCAGCATTGCGGGATTCTGCGCCGGTTCGGCGTCCATCCCGTCATGAAGCCGATATAGCGCGTTCCGGCTTACTGCCCAGAGGCCATGCACAAAGGAGTTGAAGGTCGCCTTGGTCTGCATGAGCGGAATCTCATGGACATCGCGAAAGGTCATTCCGAGATCGAGTCCCGATCCGACCCAGGTGACGCGCGGCGGACTGTTCAGGCCGTAGTTTTTGGACAAAAACGCCAGGACGCTGGGCGCGATGTCGAATTGGGATGAAATGGCTTTGACGCGCCGCGGCTTCGTTAGCATGGGCGAGTAGACAATCAGAGGAACATGATAGCGGTCGATCCACTCCCCCTCCGGAATTTCCGGGAGACGGTGATCGCCGGTGATGAGGAATATCGTGTTCCGGAACCAGGGTTGTTTCGCTGCTTCATGGAAGTAGCGTCGCAGGGCGTCGTCGGTGTACAGAATCGAAGTGTAGATTGCGCGCTGGTTGCGATAGCGGCTCCGTTGGTCTGCCGGAATGCCAAGTTCGTCCAGTCTCCGTTCCAGTTGCGGATAGTAATGTTTCTGGCCCTGGAACCAGTAGGGTGTGTGCATCGTGATCGTTTGAATGATGTCCACGAACGGCTTGGAAATCGCATGGGCTTCGTGGGCAAGTACAAACGACACGAGATCGTTATCCTCGAAACCCCAATAACTTTGGGGGGGAGGATTGCGGCCGAAGTCGTGCACGCCATATATCTCATCGACGAGTTGTCGTTGCAGAAACCCGGTCTCGTTGTCGAAGTTCGGGTCCCATCCGCAAAAAAATCTTGTCCGATACCCCTGCTCTTTCAGGATGCTCAGCAAAGTGGGCTGATCGGGCATCCTGTTCCCCAAGGCGGAGAACCCTTCCTTCCCATATGGCAACGATCCGAATATCGTTGGCAGTACTGCAAAGGTTCGCCCTTGTCCGGACAGGAAATTCTCGAAATAGAGGCTGTGGGCGGCAAGGCTGTCCAGGAATGGCGTGAAACTGCCCAAAGTTGCGCCGGTGCCAGAGAAAGAGCGGCCCAACCCTTCCACGATCAGGAAAACAAAGTTTGGCGGCACATTCCTACTGCCGGCGAACTCCGCGCCGAGCACATCGGGCGTCTGCTCTGCATGGAGGAACGGATAGTGGGGATCCAGGTAACGAAAACCCAGTATCGGGCCGCCACGGCCTATGCCCTTGCCCGAGTTGCCGGTGGGCGGGCCGGAGAAGAGATCCGCAGCGAGAGCGCCGCGGTTGCTGTCGAGGAACGCCGCGAGTTTTGACAGCCGCAAGTCATGGACGTACTCTGTTTCCGCTGCCAGCGGGAGTTCGTGAGGGGCAAGAAAAAACAAGGCGACGCTCAGCGTGAGGGTTGCTGCCGTCGCGCGACTGGATGGCAGGTGTTCTCTATGGCCGATGCGCCATCTCAGCACAAGCCAAATCAAGGCTAAAGCGACTACCTCCGTCAAGACGAGTACGGGCTCTGGGTGGTATCCGCCGGCTGCGGAGGTTTTGATCTCGCTCCAGGAGTATCGGAAAAGGTCCGCTCCCAGTGGAACGCGGGTGATCAGAAAATAGCCTGTCAATCCGAATTGCGCCATGGTGAGCACCGACCATAGGCTGCCGATGGCCATGAGCCGGGCGCGTTTCGAGGGCAGCGCGAGGATCGGCCAGGAGACCAGAAACAGCGCAGGAAGATACCGGCCAAGCGCCAGTAGATCATCCGCAAACGCGCCCGCGACCAGTGACACGCCATGGCCGCTGCCGCCGGGCGGCCAACCTTCGGTCAGCCCCCCCAGTCGAAGCACTGCGAATCCCACTATGAGCGCCGGGAGGGCTGCAAGAAAGCGCCGTGCTGGAAGGACGATCCAGGAACGTTTTCCCTGTGAGGTGGCTGGGGCCGGATCGTCGGCCTTGACGCTTACCATCGGTAATACAGGGTCGTGAAGGCACCAATGCTGCTATACGGCTCGTCTTCGACGCCGTACCCGCCATCCAATCCGAATCCGAACCCGACGTGGGGGGTTACAAATCGTACGATGGATGCGCTGGCTGCCCAACTGTGCTGGGCATACGCGGGCCCCAGGATGAACCCTGTTGGTTCCTCGATCAGCCCATACGATGCGGTCACTTGAATGTAGTTGTCCGCATCGCCGCGATAGTAATCGCGCACCATTACTTGGTCGCTATTGCTGTATGAGGGATTTCCGGGTGTTCCTGGAACGTAGAGATGTCGCCACCGAATGTACCAGTCTCCGAGATATTTTGCCGCACTGATGCCGATCAGTTCGATCGGCGTCGGGAAATTTAGACGGTCGTAGCTACCGGAAAATTCCCATCCGTGTCCGACGCCTTGAAACAGTTCGGCCCGGTAGCGGGTGCGGGGGAACAGAATGTCAGTACCCTGCTGGTAGCGCAGGTTGATGTACGCACGGTGCCAGAGGTCGGTGTAGTCGTCGATTGCCCACGCGCGATCGTTGACGTGAAATGCATGTGCGGTAAGTTCTTCAAAGCCCAGCGATCCCGACGCGAAGTGGCGACGGATCGTGGTGGTCGTGTCGAACCAGTGCAGTCCGCCGGACGGGAACGCGGTGTAGTCGACCCCAAAGCTGGCGGACCACGGAAATCCGTTGCGGCTTACGGCATCGGGCGGCCGAGTGCTGATGCCCAGGATAGGCTGGAGCGAGGCGAGATATGCGCTGACTTCCGCGGGGGGCGCGCCTAGTTTCGATGCCTGCAGGAAGTCGGCTCGTGCCGATTTCCTGTCGCCGGCGTTGCGCTCGGCCCGTCCGCGCTGTAGCAGCGGCCTCGGGTCGTCGGGGGCAAGGGCCGCCCAGCGGCCGTACGCCTTTGCCGCCAATTTCGGGCGATCTGACCACAGATACATGTCTCCCAGCGCCGACCATGCATCTGCATAATGGGGCGAGGCCTTGATCGCGGCCTGGAGGTCTGTTTCCGCGGCCGGCCAGTTTCCCATCCAGGAATAAACGCGGCCCCGACCAAGCAGCACATCCGAGTTGTTTGGGGAGCGTTCGAGTAGCCTGGTGTACGCGGCGATCGCCGCTTTCCGGTGCCCATGGAGCGCGAGATCGCGAGCTTCCTGGAATTGTTGGTCGAACCCTATCGGACCGCCAAGTGCTGGCGCAGACCAGGCAACGGCGATTCCGGTGCAAAACAACGCTACGATACGGTACACCGCTACCACATATGGGCGCATCTATCCCTCAGGAAATGGCGCATTCGGGTTTCCCCGCCCCGGGGCAAGAACGACAGTCGATCGGCCATTGTGCGTCGCCACCGGCGCCTCGGTTGGGCCAAAAAGCATTCGAAATGTCGCACTTTTTTGGCGCGCGTCTCAGGCCAGAACCGGCTTTCGCCCCAAAAGATGCGCTGCGGAATTTCAGAAAGATCCCGGCTGGCAAATAAAATCAACATTGGTGATGCACCGACCGGATAAGGAAGTGTCGTTTTTCAAGGCATTGTCTTCGGAGAACTCATGGGACGATCCTGAAATGGAACCCCGGCATTGTAATGATGCGCCGCGGGGAGGCGTCGTCGCGTGCTGACGATTTCGGATGTTCCCGATGGACGGCGGTTCTTGGTACATGTGATGGCAATTCGGGTGTTGCGCGGATGACGGCCCCTCCTCTCGTTGGTTTGGTCAACTCGCTTGTGTCGCTTGTTGTCCTGGAGGCTGTCGTCTTGGCCATCGGCATTTCCTTGTCGGCATTGGTTACCTTTCTTGTGGTCCAGAAGTTGGTGCTGGAGCGTCGGACCCGTGCGATCAACCGCGCGACCAATCTCTACCGGAAGGCGATATCCAGCGACGTCTGGCCGGATGACGTGACCGTTGACTTGCGACGTCGTGTGGACCGGAAGGCCTTGGCGAGGGCGCTGGATGCCGACGACGCCCCCCCTCTTTTGGGACGCTTGCGATCCGCGCCGTGGTATGGAGATGCGGTCCGGCACCTCGGATCATCAGTCACGCGAGGAAAGTGGGGCAGCCGGGTTGTCGCACTGGAACTGCTCGGCAAGCTCGGAGCGATTGAGCAGCGCCCGATGGTCGATGACATCGTGTGCCATGAGGCCCATCCGGAAGTATATGCGGCAGGTTTGGGTTGCTTGGCGCAATTTGTCGATCAGTCATCGGAACTGCGATTCCTGTGGGACCGACTGCAGGAGCGGCCGGCGCTGTCAGGAAGTTACAACGAATGGCTGTTTCGGACGGCGATCGTTGCATTGACAGAGCGCCGAGGCGCCGATGCGGCCGTTGATGCGGTTCGCGAGCTTTTCGCAGGTACCTCATTGCAGGATCCATTGACACTCGATTTTATCTCGGCGGTCGGCAAGGCGGGGCTAAGCCCACTGGTTCCCGAATTGGCAGCGCGTT
This sequence comes from Pseudomonadota bacterium, assembly GCA_021842465.1. GTDB lineage: Bacteria > Pseudomonadota > Gammaproteobacteria > Burkholderiales > Burkholderiaceae_F > GJ-E10. The sequence goes on along the minus strand of JAKBZN010000001.1, from coordinate 7,035 downwards.
ATGGGTGGGAACATGCGCCGAAGGGTGCCCGCATTGCGTGCGTGCGTGCGGTCGGACTGATTCAGCCGACGCATGCTGTATTGCTGCGAGCCTTGAGTGACCCGGAATGGGAAATTCGCGCGGTCGGCGCGAAATACTTGCGCGGCACGGCCCCCGACGTGGTCGCTGCGCTCTCCGATTGCCTGACTGCGCCAGCGTTCTATGTGCGGTTCAACGCCGCGGTAACACTTGCGGCCCTTGGCGAGGCGGGGCGCGAGGCCCTGGAGCGGGCTTTGGAGTACCCGGACCGATTCGCCCGCGACATCAGTCGGTATGCATTGCACATGCCGCAGCCCGCCTATGCTTGAAGCGGTCGCCGTTCTTTTGTTGGCATTCCAGATTGCGGTATTCGTCTATTTTCTGGTGCTAAATATTGGATATACGATGGTGACGTCGTATGCATTCCGAGAGGTCGAGGCGGGTGCATCGGCGGTCGGCGATCTGGATGCCCTGCGCAGGAGAATGCGGGATGCCAATGTACGGCCGATCTCGGTAATAGTCCCGGCGTTCAACGAGCACGCAACCATTACGTCTACGGTCACGTCGATCCTAAATGCCGAGTATCCGGAGCACGAAGTCGTCGTTGTCGACGACGGATCCCTCGATGAAACCCTGGCGACCTTACTGGACGCCTATAAGGCATATCCGGTTGAGCGGCCCGTTCGGAAAGTTTTCCCGCACCAGCCGATCAAGCAGCTCTATCTGTCCAGCGTCCACCCAAATCTTTGGATTCTCGCCAAGGAAAATGGCGGAAAGGCCGATGCGCTCAACGCCGGCATGGAATACGCGCGCTTTCCATTGGTTTGCACGATCGATGCCGATTCAATCCTGGAAGAGGATTCGCTGTTGCGTTTGGGGCAGAAGTTTCTCCTCAACAAGCGGTTGGTTGCCGTAGGAGGGGCGGTGCGGGTTCTGAACGGATGCCGGGTAGAAAATGCCCAAGTCCGGGAAGTCCGCGCGCCAGCGCGTCTGATCGAATGTATGCAGGCAGCCGAATACATGCGCGGTTTTTTTGTGGGGCGGATGGGTTGGCATCGAGTCGATAGTCTGTTGATCATTTCCGGCGCGTTCGGCGTATTTCGCAAGGACTTGATGACTGCGGTGGGTGGTTACCGAAAGACGGTCGGGGAGGACATGGATGTCGTTATCCGTTTACATCGGCATTGCGTAGATCACGGGATCGCCTATGACGTCGGCTTTGTCCCGGAGCCGGTATGTTGGACGCAAGTGCCTTCGGACATCCGCTCCCTGCTTCAGCAAAGAAACCGTTGGCAGCGCGGCTTGGTGGATTGCCTATGGCACAACCGCGATATGTTTATGAATCCGCGCTATGGCAAGGTTGGGCTCATCGGCTTTCCATATTTTTTCTTTTTTGAATTGTTGGGCCCATTGGTGGAGTTCCTGGGGTACATAGGGTTTGCCCTGTTCGCGCTTCTGGGTTGGGTCAACGTGCCGTTTGCGACCTTGTTTTTCCTCTTCGCGGTTTTATGGGGAATGTGGCTGAACGCAGCCGGTGTTCTGATCGATAACCTTGTCGTCCATCGATACATGCGGTTGCGCGATACGCTCAAGGTGGCATTTTGGGGATCGCTTGAGTTCGTCGGCTTTCGGCAATTGGTGGCGATCGAGCGGATGATTGGAACCTTTCAGTTGTCGAGAGACCGATGGGGCGAGATTCGGCGCCACCGGGTGGAGTCCAGTCGGTGAAACGTGCAATGCAGGCGGGGACGAGATTTGTTGGATATGCGGTCCGAGCAGCCTTGCTCGTGGTTTGCCTGGCCGCGCCAGCGTATCTGCTAGTGGCTAATTTTTCGGCAATTCGACCGCATTGGAACTGGATTCTTGGGCCCCGGAGCGCGGGGGCGTCCCTGCGGGGCGCGCAGGCCTCGCCCGACGGGGCAACGCGGGACGGGATTGTGCCGAGAGCAGGGGCCGTGCGAGGGGCCAAGGGGCATGATCGTTCCCGTCGTGGCCCGCAGTCATGACCCGATCCACCCCGTCCGCAGTCGCCGGATGGACGAGGTCGGTCGCGGGTCGAGGGACAACTTCCAGGAAACCGGAGGCTGCGTTGCGATCCGCACCGGAAAGCGCAGCAGTTCGTCCCGACGGAATGCCAGGATTTCGACGGTTCTGCCGGGCGGGATCCGCGCGAGCAGGGCATCCAGTCGGTTGTTGCCTGCGCGCCATCCCTCGACGGCAACGATCTGGTCGCCTGCCGACAATCCCGCGCGTTGGGCCGGTCCGCCATCGAAGGCAAGACGGATCCGGCCGTCCGCCGGATCGACCCGGCACCCCAGGCGGGCGAAATGCGGGGGATCGAGGGTTGGTCCGGCCTCGACCCGCACCCCGAAATCGAGCAGTTGCTCCGCCAGGTCGGGATCGGCGGTTTCTCGAGTCCAGGCGGTGATCGATCGGCTGGCATCGACCCCGGTTGCCTCCTGGACGATCGCGGCGATTTCGTCCTCCGCAACGCCGGCGTAGTCCGCTCCGGCTTGCTTGTAGCGTCGCCAAAGATGGCGCATTACGTCATCGAGCGATCGCCGCCCCGCCGTTTCGCGACGGATCGACAGGTCCAGGGCGAGCGCGACCAGGGCGCCCTTCTGGTAGTAGCTCACGACGGCGTTCGGGGTGTTCTCGTCGGGCTTGTAGTACTTGATCCAGGCGTCGAACGAGCTTTCGGCGAGACTTTGTTTGCGCCGTCCGCTGTGTTGCAGGACGGTTGCCATCGTCCGCGCGAGGACGTCGAGATACTGCTCCGGGCGGAGCAGGCCGCAGCGCACCAAGGCGAGGTCGTCGTAATAGGACGTGAACCCTTCGAACACCCAGAGCAGCGTGGTGTGGTTCTCGCGCGCGAGGTCGTAGGGAATGAAGGCGGCGGGGCGGATCCGCTTGACGTGCCAGGCGTGAAAGTATTCGTGGCTCGCAAGGCCGAGGAAGCGGCGATATCCCTCGGTGCTGGCCTGCATCCCGGCATAGGGAAGATCGTCGCGTCGGCATAGCAGCGCCGTGCTGGCGCGGTGTTCCAGGCCACCGTAGCCGTCGTCGACGGCAAAGGTCAGGAAGGCGTAGCGCGCGAATGGCGGCACGCGGGAGCGCGGCTCGAACATGCGCGCGTGCGTGGCGCAGACCTGCGCAAGATCCGATGCCAATCGCGCAGAATCGAGGTGGGGGCCGGCGCCCGTGACGGCGATTTCATGCGGCACGCCGTGGACTTCGAAGCGCAGCGAAGCGAAGCGGCCCATTTCCACCGGCGCATCGATCAGTTCGTCGTAGTCTTGGGCGCGATAGCGGCCGAATCCGCCCCGTGCGGTTCCTGCGCAGGGCTCGAGCGCGGTGGTCAGACGCCAGTCGTGGGCCGCCGAATCCTCGGGGGCGAGAATCTCCACCTCGCACGCGTCCCATTCTCGGCCCAGAGGGAGCAGGAACACGCTCGAGCCATTGAAAAAGCCGTGCGTGGTGTCGAGGTGGGCCCCGCGCACCGAAAGATCGTGGGCATAGACCTCGTATGCGAGGGTGATGGATGCCGGGCGTGCGGGGGTCCGGCGGCGGGCCCCCGCCGCGGTCGGCGCGCAGCGCCAAGTGTGTTTGTCTACCTTCTCGATCGGCACCGGCCGTCCCCGCCCATCGCGCGCGCGCACGCGCAGGACGTGGCGTGCGAAGTCGCGGATCATGTAACTGCCGGGGATCCAGGCCGGGAGGAAAAACCGCTGTCCTTGCGGGTCCGGATCATCGATTTGGACGGTGACGTGGAACGTGTGGCTACCGAGATCGACGGGGCGGATTGTGTAATGCGTAGTCATGGCAGCAATATTACGGAACTATTGAAAAATACTGGATTTTTTTGCCCAGGACATGGCAGAATCCTTCTCCGGTCCGAGCCGGAACGCGGTTCCCAGGGGTGCTCCGGGGATCGGGCCAGATCGGAGGCGCGTTGGGTTTTGCCGTTATCCCACTTCGTCAGTCCGCGCTGGAATCGACGCTTCAGCAGGAAGCGTTCGAACATCTTCCTCTGGCCTGCGTCTGTCTGAACGCTGCGGCGCAGATTCTCGCCGCCAACCGCGCCTTCGCCCGGATGGTCGGAGCCGCCGAGGGTGGTCTCGTCGGCAGCAATCTCGCCGAATTGCCGGTCGTGGCGCGCCCGCGGGCGTTCCCGCGGCGCTGGTCCCGGTTCTGGATCCGCTTGCTGGAGCGCAGATCGATGACCCTGCGTGTCCGCGGGGGGGCGCTGCGCGGGAAGCGGCTGACGCTTCATATCTCCGCATCCATGCCGCGCAGCGACGGCGAGTTGATCGCCATTTTGCTGATTCGCGAGTCGGGCATGGATGCCGCGGTGCGCTTGGGGTCGGCGCAGGCGGCTGCCTACGCCGACCCGGCGGTGGCGGCGACGGTGTTGTTGGCTCCGGATCGGCGAGTCTTGACGGCGGCAGGGCGGATCAGCGGGTTTCTGGGCGTACGCGCCGCGGAGGCCCAAGGCGTCCCGTTCGAATACCTGCTGGACGAGGCGACGGCGCGGGAGTTCCTCCTCGCGGTCGATGGACTGCCGTCGCGCCCGATCCGTACCGAGGTCACCCTTTCGGGAATGGTGCGCAATATTGCCGAGGGTGCGGCGGCGCGGCGCATCGCGCTGACGGTGACGAATTTCGTCGGGGTTGTGGGAGTTGACGGGATCCTCGTGCAGGTGCGCGACGCGGGGGACGAGGGCGGCGCGCAGGCGCCGGCGAACCGCCTGGGGGACCGCCTCATGCAGATGACGGTTCAGTCCCACGCGGATTTCCTGCAGTCGCTCGCGGGGGTCCTGCAATCGAGCGCGGATGCCCTGCGGACGTCGATCGTCGGGTTCTGGCGGACGGATCGGGCGTCCGGAAAGCTGGTGTGCGAGGCGGTGTACTCGCGGCCGGAGCAACGATTGCTGCGCGACTGGGTCGGAATGCCGTTTCCGGAGAACGGCGTCGTCGAACCGATGGCGCGCCTGCACGATCGCGCGCCCCTCGCTCTTGGAGACCTCGGGCGCGACGACGCGGGCCGGAGGGGGGCGCGATGGCGCGGGATCCGCGCATTCCTGTCCGCGCCCGTCCTGATCGAGGGCGAACCGGCCGGGGTCATCGCCGCGGCCGATACGGTGCCGCGGCGCTGGACCGACGAGGAGGTGGGTTTCATCGCGAGCGCGGGGCTCATGGTCTCGCTGACCCTGGCGGCTGCCCAGCGTGCCGAAGTCGAGGGCCGGGTCGAACAACTGGCTTGGTATGACGCGTTGACCGGATTGCCGAACCGCAACCTGCTCCGGGAGTCGTTGCGCGACGCCTTGTCGTCGGCCGCCGAAAGCAAGACCCGGGTCGGCGTGCTGCTCATCGACCTCGATCGGTTCAAGGACGTCAATGACACGCTCGGTCATCTGGTCGGCGACTCCCTGATCAAGTCGGTTGCGGACACGCTGCGCCAGGTTGTCGGCGGAGAAGGGGTGGCGCGCCTGGGTGGGGACGAGTTTGTCGTGGTCTATGACGGTTTTTCCCACCGCCAGGAGGTGGCCCACCTTGCCGCTCAGGTTGCCGGGGCCCTTCATCGCAGTGATTTCGTTCCGAACGTCATGGCGCAGGTGTCGGCTTCGATCGGCGTGGCCTTGTACCCCGAGCACGGACGGGAAATCGGAACTCTGCTCAAGTACGCCGATGCCGCCATGTATCAGGCCAAGCGCGACGGCGGAAATCAGGTGCACTTCTTCAATCCCATCCGCTACGAGCGCGAGGCGCAGGAGTTGCGTCTCGGCGTGGAGTTGGCGCGCGCGGTGCAGGCGGACTCGCCCCAGCTATTCCTCGAGTATCAGCCGCAGGTCGACATGACCACGCGCCGGGTCGTCGGCCTGGAGGCGCTGGTCCGCTGGCGCCACCCGGTTCGGGGGGTCTTGATGCCAGATCGGTTCATCGACGCGGCCGAAACCGGCAGGCTGTCCGAGCGGATCACGTTCTGGGTCGTGCAGGAGGCCTGCGCCCAGATCGTACGGTGGCGCCAGGCCCACCCTCAGTTCGACATCCCGATCTCGGTCAATGTCGCCGGGCGGGAGTTCGGCTCCAATGCCTTGCCCGCGTTGGTGCGCTCCGCCTTGGCGCGCTTCAACGTCGATCCCCGAATGATCAACCTGGAGGTCACCGAACGCACGGTCATCCGCGACGGCGAGGCCGACAACGACGTCATTGGGGAGTTGCGGGCGCTGGGCGTCGGCCTGGTGCTGGACGACTTCGGGACCGGCTATTCGACCCTCGGCTATCTCCGCCGCCTGCCCATCCGGGCGATCAAGATCGATCGGATGTTCGTGGAGGGCCTGCCGCACGACCCGGACGGCTGCGCCATCGTGCATGCGTTGCTTGCCGTTGCGCGCCATTTCCGCCTCGCCGTGGTGGCCGAGGGGGTGGAGCGGGAGGAACAGGCCGGCTATCTCCATGCCCAAGGGTGCGCCTATGCCCAGGGAAACCTGTTCGCCCGGCCGATGTCGGCGGCCGAGATCGAGGGGCTGATCGCCTAGGGCCGCCTCCTTCTTCCGCCACGAGGGCCTGCCGCGTCACGCAAAATGCCGATTTTTTAGCCTTTTATATCAATCGGTTGCGATCGCTCTCAGAGAGGGGGTTTTTTGAATTTGACAGGACTCTTTCTCATCCCCATAATCTCGTTTCTCTGCTGCTCGCGCTGCAAAACGCAAGTGCCCCTGGTACTTGCCTGGCCGGTGGCGGTGTTCTTTAACAAGAGAAACAACCGATAAGCGTGGGCGCTTGATGGGTAGGCGCAACCGCACGACGGTCCCGGTTTCGGGTTCGTTGGCGGATTGTCTCAACTCAAAGAGTAGCTCACGGATTGAAGTAACGATCAATTCCGCGAGCATAGAAAGCGGACGTACGTAAGTATGTTTGCTAAGGATTTGAACTGAAGAGTTTGATCCTGGCTCAGATTGAACGCTGGCGGCATGCTTTACACATGCAAGTCGAACGGCAGCACGGGGGCAACCCT